>JAPLFL010000119.1 GCA_026390695.1 Candidatus Kapaibacterium sp.
CCGAAGCGAGCCTTTCGTTTCGGATTTTATTTTTAAAATAAAGCATCAAAACAAAAGAACCATGATCAACTTTCCTTAAGGCTGTCTAAAAAGTTAAATATTTTCCTTCTTGTCATTCCCACGCATGAGCTTGTGTGAAAACTGCAATTTCTTGTCATTCCTGCGCATGCAGGAATCCCCTTCCAGTAGCACTTTTGAGTATTCCTCTACTGTCATTAATGACAGGAACTAAACTTTAAAAACAACCTCAACCCGCAGCTAAACTTTCATAATCACCCTTACATCCTTCCCGACACTTTCATGCCTTCAACATAATCTCAAACTTATTAGTTAAAATTTGGATATTTGGGAAAAACAAATATTCTCCTGAAAGTCGCACCCATCCTTACTAATTCGTTTGCCAAATAACAAAGAACAATTATTTAATTAAATTACAAGACAAATTTACTAAATATATTTGAACAAATCAAGAATTATTTTACAATTTTGAAAATATTTTAAATAAATGTATAAATCTAATAAAATATTTTTTTAATGAATGAGCACACATTTTTCAAAATATTTTGTGAGTCGTTTTCAAACCATTTGCTTGATATTTAATTCTCAACTTATAATTTTGTGTGTCAGTTCTTTGAAATAAACCCAAATTTTCATTAGGCAATAGAAAATCCCCCTACCCCCTTTTTCAAAGGGGGATTTAACTAAATTCCCTTCTTTGCAAAAAATGGGTAGGGGAGATTTAATAAAGCTCTTTATTAGCATATAATATTTCAATTACCTTAAATCTTTATGAAATATTTGAAATAAATGAAATTATAATGAATAAATAATAATCAAAATAAAAATGATAAAATGCAGTGCATTTTATGCAAAAAATCAAATATAAGGCTCTGGCAGCTAATTAATAACATCAGCATACCTATGTAATTTAGATTATTAAATATGCAAATTTGCAGGTTTTTATTGCAAAAACTGCACAGTGAGTATCAACTAATAAATGAATTGGAATGAGGTATCAATGAATAATATCAGGTGATCCAGGTTCTTTTTTAACAACTCGCATAGGTTTTTCCATAATTGCAGCTTGTTTAGAAAGTGGGAAAGCAGATGCCAGCCGAGCTTTTATCACTGTAGGATTCTCTCCTAATAAGACAGCATGAACCCCATCATGAATGAATTGAAGTACTTGAAGTTCGGAATTATGTAGTGTTCTTAGTTTATCTCCGATAGGCAACCATACAACATTTGCCATAAAAATTCCCCACATCGTTGCAATAAAAGCAGAAGCAATGTGATGAATGAGAACATTAGGATCGCTTCCAGCCGCAGCTAAAGTGGAGATCAGCCCCATAACCGTTCCGATTATTCCCATAGTTGGAGAAAAACCACCCATTTTAACAAAAATACTGATATTTGTACTATGTCGCTCTGAAATATGATAAACTTCAGTTTGGGAAACATGGTTGAGCATTTCAGGTTCAGCACCGTCAATGCAAACTTCAAATAATTTTCTTAGAAACGGATGTTTTAATTCCGCTAAATATTTATCAAGAGCTAAAATACCATGCAAACGAACTACGGAAGCAAGAAATACGATCTGTTCCATTAATTCTTCCATATCGTAATTTTTGGGATAGATTGCAAGTCTGATCAAATTCGGAATACGCAGCATCTGTTGAAAAGAACTTCCGGCAAGAGCTGCAGCAAAGGTACCACCAAAAACAATTATCATTGCCGGCAGCATTATTAAATTACTAACAGAAGTGATTGAGCCTGATTCCCAGACAAATGCACCAAAGATGGCGACCGCGCCAATAATTATTCCTATAAATGTACTTCCCTTCATAGTTGCAAAATAGGTATTTTATTTTAAAAAATCAAACAAAGAATTTTGCATCATCTGTGCGCCTATTTGTAATGAATATTGAAGTGAACTTTCTTGTTTCTTAAGATCAATACTTGTTTTTGCAACATCAGTGTCACTTTTGATAGAAAGAAGCTCTCCCATTCTGGTATTTTCTTCTTTTAACTGAGATTGTAATGTCTCAAAACGATTCATCAGAGCTCCATTTATTCCACCGGTTTTTGCAATTTTATCATTTATTACTGCAATAGTCCTTTGGTAAACATTTACTTTTTCAAAATCAACTTTTGAGAATAAATCAGTTTCTTTTCTTACTGTCCCATCTTCTTTATATGTTAATAAATTATATAACTTTAAGACATTCTCGAAAACCTCTGTTCCGCCAACACCAAAAATGTCTTCGGATTTAGTATTATATGCTTCTGATGTATATTTATCTTTATTTATTGTTCGAGATTCCTGATTACCTTTGAAAATTATTTTTAGTCCTGAAGGATTATCGGCAGTAGCAGTACCTTGAACGAGTTCATAAGGTTGTTCGCCCTGAGCATCGGGAGTTTTATTTAACGAATCTGCGGTAGTCTTGGTACCGGAAAAAAGGTATTTACCATTGTAATTCAAATTTGCATCACGAATAACGTCGTTTAGAAGCCCTTTTAAATTAATACCCAGAGTGGCTAAGTTTGAATGATTTCCTACATTCATTGAATCAATGGCTAATTGCTGAATATTCTGCATTTTTAGTGAGATTGAATCAAATTGATCGCTTGCCATTCTGATCTCACTCAAAGCGGTTTCAAGATTATTAATGTACTGATTATTATTAGTCATTAGAGTTTGAATCTGTTTTGTATCATAGAGCATTTGAGTATTATCGGCAATATTAATCAACTGGGTTCCGGTTGAAATTTGAAGATCTGATTTGAATTTCTGATTCTCAAGATTCTGCAAATTGGTTAAATAGGGTATAAATACAGAACTGTTTGTAATTCTCATAATTTACCTCCCTAAATTTATTATTGTTGATAGCATGTCATTGGTAGTACTGATTATCCTTGAAGCAGCCTCGAAAGCTTTCTGGAACTTGATTACATTAGTAGCCTCTTCATCAAGATTCACTCCTATCACGGATTCACGTTGAGTCTGAAGTTGGTCTGTAATAAGTTTTGAAGCTGTTTGCCCATTATTGGCATCATGTTCCATACTGCCTAATTTTGTAATGACAGTTGAATAAAACTGTGAAGGTGACTTTCCATCAAGGAAACTCGTGTCAGTCGCTAATCTCCCAATTTTAAGGGCAATTCCGGCATTTCCCGGTTCATTAGGTTTCTCGGACATCGGAATGTTTCTCGGTTCATTGATTATATCCGAAGAAATTTCAATTGTGCTTGCAGTAATTGGACCGGTAGAAGAATCAAAATAATGTCTGCCCGGCGGTGGGCCAGATTTATCGTTCAATCCATAGCCATTCATGGTAAAAGCATTAACCTTTTGAGCTAAGGCAGCGGCTAAGTCATCAACTTTTTTTGCTATGGAAAATTCGCTCCCTGATTCTTTGTCATCAAGTGTGGTATTATAATGTTTGATGTTGCTTGCCATTTCGCCTGATTGAGGTACTACTGTACTTAAAGGTTTTTCATTACTGTCAACGTTAACCATAGAAGCGGTAATTTCACCTGTATTCTGATTTATTGATTGAAGTATTTTAAGTTTTGAAGCATTCTGGGCTGTTACTAAATTAATTCCGTTTACAAAAACATTTACCTGCCCAAAATCTCCTTGAGTTACGTTGATATTTACAAGTTTGGAAAGTTCTTCAAGTTTAACTTCACGGTTATCAACAAGGGTTTGTGCTTCTGTTCCCTGAGTTTGAGCTTTACCGGCAGCAATATAGCCATTCAATTTACCAATATCAGAAAGTAAGGAATTTATTTGATCAGTGGACTGATTCATTTTTGTAAGCAGGCTTGCTCTTGCATCACTAATATCTCCGCTGATAGAATGAAACTGACTAACTAAAGCTTTTGCCGAAGATGTTAAAGTTGCACGTATTGCCTCATTTTCAGGTTGAGTTGATGCTTGTTCCCATGAGTTGAAAAAGTTTGTCAATGTTTCATTCAAACCACTTGAACTTGGCTCTGTAAGGTAAGCATCAACCTGATGTAGGGTTGCTTGATCAGCTTCATAGCTGGATTGTTGAGATACGGACTTTCGGACTTCCTTGTCAAAATATTCTTCCCTGAAAGTCCGTAATTTATCAACAAATGAACCGGTTCCAATAAATCCATTACTGGTTAAATAAGGGTCACTCTCGCTAATAACTGGTGCTTGACGAGAATAACCGGGAGTATTTACATTCGAAATATTATTGCTTGTGACATCAATACCAAATCTTTGAGCCAGTAGAGAGCGTTTACCAATTTCGAGTGCAGAAAATGTGGACATTTTTTTAGCCTTTCTTAGCTCGCCATTGATATATATTTGGAAATGTGATAATCTTCTTCAATCAGATTATAAACTTCATTCGCATCTTTGACAATGTCTCTTGTGTTGCCGATGCCAAGAATTCCAATTAAAACTAATTTTTCAATACATTCTTTCATAACCAGATTTAGTTGAATCATATTCCTTGCTTTATCAATTTTCCGCAACAGGTGCTCATGAACATTAATATACTCAGGTATTGATTCTACATAATAACTAAGATTTCTATCAAATTGGAAGAATGAATCTTTTGGTAAAACTTGAGCAAGAGAGATAATTTCTCTCATTAATTTATCTGTTTTTTGTGCTAAAAGCGCATTAGATGTACTTCCTGCGTCCTGCATTTTATCCTCCTGATATTGTTTACTTATAAATTTCATAATTCAATTGCTCTTTTAATAACTTAAATCCATAACATACTAAAGCCATTTTTTTGAAATAATTCAAGTTTAAACCTTAACATTGCATACATGATTATTCCCGTTAGTGAAAATTGAAATAATTTGCTGAACGCTGTATCGGGCTCTATTAGCGAGTACTCTGTTAAGAGTGTTTAAAAAATTCAACTTTTCTATTGATTTCTTCAAGGCATCCTGCAATTGATGAAATACATTTAAATCTGCAGCAGGTATAGCTTTTTCTAAATTCGATAATTTAATTTCGGAGGCATCTTTTCGTTGTATATTGAGCCATTTAATCATAAAACTTATCCGATTTTCCTCTGCCAATCTCATTTGTTTCATCAACAATTCTTGTGCCGAAGCTATTTCAAACAATCTTGAATGCTGATATTTAACTAATGACTCCTGTTGATTCTCAGCAAGATTGATGAGTTTATCCAAAAGTTGCAATTCATGTTTTAATATTTTATAAAAGGTTTCAAGCATTCTAAATTTTTCCTTGATTATTTCTGATTCTGCTGGTACATTGTCATATATTTTTTAACTCGCTGAATATAAGACTGTGTCTCCTTAAAAGGAGGAACTCCGCCATATTTCTGTACATTGCCGGGTCCTGCATTGTAAGCTGCTAAAGCCAGATCATTGTCCCCATCAAAGGAGTTGAGCATTTCTTTCAGGTATCTTGTACCGGCTTCAATATTCTGCTGCGGGTTGTATGGATCGTTGATTCCCATATCCTGAGCAGTCCCATCCATGAGTTGCATTAATCCTTTTGCACCGGCACTTGATTTAGCATCAACTCTTCCGGCAGATTCAGCAGTGATCACTGCTTTGATCATATATTCGGGTACCCCGAATTTTTGGGCTGCATTTGTAATAAAATTATCAAAATTATTTATCCGTTTTTGAACTACCTGAGAGAAATTTTCGACATTTTTTCCAAAATCCTTAGACTTTATTTCCGATATTTTTCCTATATTTTGCAATTGAGTCTGCTGTGGCAACTCTGATGTAATAGTGCCGAGTCTGTCACCTGTTAATTGAGTATAAAAAACCTCAGCAATACCCATGCCCTTGCCAGTTTTCGAGATTTGATCAGATAAAGCCAAATCAGTATATCCTTGCAAAGTATCCATACCAAAGCCGTCGGATTCTTCTTTATTATCCATTTTGGTATTTCTCATTTCTTTTAGCATCATATTCACAAATATTGCTTCAAATCCTCTTGCAGCTTTTTCAATTCCTATTTTATCTTCGGCCGATATGTTTTTCTTGTTGCCAATATTTAATCCACCTTTTATATTATCCAACCTGTTCAGCAATATTGCCGATTCATCTGTATTTGGTGCTGATAGTGGTAAAAAATCCATTGCTTAATAAAAATTATTGAATGATAAGTTCACCCTGAAGCGATCCGGCTTCTTTGAGTGCTTGAAAAATTGCAATTAAATCTCTTGGTTTAACCTGAAGTGAATTTAAAGCACTGGCTAAATCATCAACCGTTGGTTCTACTGCTTTTGCAGGAGCTCCCATCACACCTTTTATCGCAATTGCCGGATTTGTTTCTTCATTTGCCTGAATATTTGCAGTTTCAACCGGACTGGGAGGTCTGATCGTAAAAGGTGCAGGTTGTGGAACAATTACATTTTTTTGAATTGATATTTCAAGTCCACCATGAGAAATTACTACCGGAAGAAGCTGAACTTTGCCACCAATGACAATAGTTCCGGTTCTTTCATTTATTACAACCCTTGCAACAGGGTCAGTTTGAACGAGTAAAGATTCAATATTAGAAATGGTTTGCATTAATTGTGTTTGAGAATAAGCAGTGGGAATTTTTACATCAATAGATCCGGCATCAATTACAGTTGCCGAATTTGCCATTCCAACCGATGCGTTTATAGCCAAAGCAACGCGATTAGCACTTGTAAAATCAGGATCACGAAGTACAAATTTTACAATTTGATTCTCAATAATTTTTCCTTCGATATCTTTTTCTAAAATAAGTCCTGATGGCACTCTTCCTGTTGTAACAAAGTTTCTGCCAAGTCGAGAACCCATTGACTGAAAATCATAACCACCTACCGAAACTGCTCCCTGTGCCATTCCAAGTATTATTCCTTCAGAAGTTGAAATTGGAGTCATAAGCAGTACACCTCCCTGAAGAGATGTTGCATCACCAATTGAAGAGACCTGAATATCAATCTTAGAGCCGCGTTTCATAAATGATGGTATTGTAGTTGTCACCATAACGGCTGCAACGTTTCTAACTCTCGGATTTGTCTGAGGTACTGTCAGCCCGAATCTTTTCAACATATTGACCACCGATTGAACGGCAATACCCGTCATCTGATTATCTCCGGTTTGATTCAGACCGGTTACAAGCCCATAACCTATTACTTGAACACCAGAAGCACCTTGTACTACTGCTATATCTTTTATTCGTGAACTGAAAACATTATTTACACAAATAAGTAATACTAACAACGATATGGTTATTAGTTTTGATGACTTTTTTAATATGTTCTTTATATATTTCATTTTAGAATAATATTCTTAAAAATCTTGTTATATATCCCGGTTCTGTAGTTTTTGAAACTGAGCCATCTCCGGTAATTGATAGTTCCATCCCTATAATATTGTATGAGTAAACCATATTGCTGCTCATAATGTCTGCTGGCCGGACATAACCGCGAATTACAATTGTCTGTTTTTCTCCATTGATTGTTGTAATTCTGGTTCCGGTTATTCTCAAATTTCCATTCTCATCGACTGAGTCAACTTTTGCAGTGATTTTTGATTTTATATTTTCTTTTCTTGATGTTGCACCTGAACCTTTATAAGAATTACCGGTTTTCAAACCGGCACTGGGACTGGTACTTGCTGTACCTGTTGATAAATCAATTCCGCCGCTTAACTGAGAATCTTTTGATTCATTTTGAAGAGATGAGTTATCTGCACTTGTTTCTTCAATTATTAAAATTGTAACTGCATCACCTTTTCTTACAGCTTTTACATCTGAAAAAATAGAACGATTTGAATTTTGCAAAAACTGCGCTGATAAGCAACAGTACTGAGTGATAAAAATCAGTATAAAGCTAAAATATTTCATTAATGTTTTCATTTTCAAATTTTTATAAATCTTCAAAAAAAGACTCTACAAAAGATGGATAACGCAGCGGCACTAATTAGTGCCGATAATAATAGTGCCATCCGTGGCAACTGTTCCTTGGAGAATGCTCCCTTCCCGTTTGACTTTCAGCGTTCCTCCAACCGATGCATCCTGCATCGCAACTGCTGAAGCGCGTATCCGTACAGCGCCTTGTATCACGGAAATAGTAACTTTTTCACCGCGTTTGATTATTGAAGGAGCTTTTAAATAATCTGAAGAAACTATCCATCCTTTTGGAATGGTTCTCCCGACTGTAGCCCCAATCAAAGCGTCTTTTGTTTGTAGCGATTCCTTCGAGTATTGCGTTATGTCCATCTTTTGCAGAGTTAAATCTTGTTGTGAAATCAAAGAACCAACTTGCAGTGAACGAAGTGATACAGGTACTTCTTTAATAATTTTAACTCGTACCGGTATATCAATTTTTTTAATTATTTTTTCTGTATTATAGAATTCTATTCTGACATTGCACATTCCCCTCAATGTTTCAGGATTGGCAACACATCTGGCTTTAACATCATCCTCTTCAAAAACATGATCGACTAATCTTTTATTTACAATTATATCTGCGTCAGGAGCTACATTTTTCATAATGTACTGATTTATTGCTTTTTCAAGTTTAGCAGCAGAAAAACGTGACTCACTCTGACTTCTAATTACATAGAATTGAAAGACAGCGATTATCATTATCCATTTTATGCTAATTCTCATATTTTTAAATAATTTATATTAGTTATCATTATCTCTTTAGATTGACAGCCACTCCGAGAATGTTATCCGCCGTAGTGACAGACTTTGAATTAAGCTCATAAGCTCTCTGAGCAGTTATCATATTGACCATCTCTGAAACAATATCGACATTTGAATTTTCTAATTGCCCTTGGTTAATTGTTCCTGTATTATTCATTCCGGGAGTCTCAAAAATCGCCTTACCGGATGCAGGTGATTCTTCAAGAAGATTGTCTCCTGCTGCATGTAATCCGCCTGGATTGATAAACCTTGCAAGTTGTAATTGCCCCAATTGTTGTTCATCAGTACTGCCGTCTAATAAAACAGAAATAGTTCCATCACGACCGATGGTTACTTGTTTCGAATCCGTAGGAATATTAAACCCGGGCTCCAGTGGATAGCCTTGGGATGTTACTATCTGACCGTTTCTATCAAGTTGAAATGAACCGTCACGAGTATAAGCAAATGAATTATCTGGCTTACGAACAATAAAGAATCCATCACCATTTACGGCTAAATCAAGTGGATTTCCGGTTTGATTGACATCCCCTTGTTTATATATTCTGGTTGTACCTATTAACTCAGTACCTGATCCAATTTGGACTTCGTTCATAGGTTCAACATTAACTTTATTATATGTTCCGGCTGGTCGCAGTGTTTCATATAGTAGATCCTGAAATTCCGGTCTGACCTTTTTAAAACCACTTGTATTCACATTAGCAATATTATTAGATATAATTTCTACGTAACGTTGTTGAGCAGTTAGTCCTGTTGCGGCTGTTGATAAAGTTTTATCCAATTTATTTTCCTTTAATTACTTTTTTAATAATATTTTCCGAGCTTGATTGAATAATCAAGCGTGGAATCATTAGTTTGAATTACTTTACTTCCAGCTTCGTACATACGCTGTAGTTCTATCATTGAAACCATTTCGTTGATAATATTAACATTTGAATTTTCTATCCACCCTTGCCTCAGTGAAATTTGTTCCTGTGGTAGAAAATTCATTTCAGTCTGATCCGTCGCAATAAAATTTTGATTGGAAATTTGTTCGAGAGAATTTGGATTGGCTATAGAAGCTATTTTAAGTGTACCGACATGCGAACCATTAACTGCAACGTCGCCATGTTCATCAATTTTCATATTTAATGAACTTGGAGAACTTGTTCCATCTGATTCCAAAATTTCTTTTGCAACACGAATCGGACCGGATTCACCCATGAGCATTTTGCCATCCATGGCTTCAATAGTACCATCCGTTGATAATTTGAAATGCCCTGAGCGAGTAAGATAATTGGCGCCTGCTTCATCCTGAAGTACGAAAAATCCTTTACCGTCAATTGCAACATCAAGTTGGCTGCCGGTTTCATCATAGGCGCCGTTGCTAAAATCATAGTAAGAGCCACTTGGTGGATCATTTTGTTCTGCCTGACCGGGCACATTATAAAAATTTGCTCTTGCATCAATTAGATTTCTTTCGAAAACCGAGGCGCGCTTAAAACCCGATGAAGAAGCATTTGCCATATTGTTGGAGATGACTTCAAGTCTGGTTTGCTGAGTTTGCATTCCAAGCGCTGCAGTATAAAGTTCTTTGAGCATTAATGTGCCTCCATGCAATCTTTCATTATAAAGCTTCTCTTCTGTCTATATAGTTAAGAACATTTGAAATTAATCCGTAAACTTCGTCTGGTAGCTCTTCACTTGATTCAAGGGATGCGATGTTCTTTAAAGCAGAGGCATCATTGTAAATATGATAATCACCTGACAAAGAATGCTTAATAATTGAATCAAAGATCGTTTCATTCGATTTAATTAGCTTTTTTAATAAAAATTCATCATTTGTATGATACTTTAAAGCTAAATTATTTTTTTCTTGTCCACTCATATTTTCGAATAAAATTTTTACCAACTGAGGAACCAATACAAGCATTATGCCATTAATCGCTATAAATTATTTATGCAATATTTTAGAAATTATTTATGAAAATATTAGCTAATATGAATCTTATAACGATCGAAAAATCATAGGAATAACCATAAATATTAAAATCTTTATTTTAATTAATATTTTTTAGTGGCAAAAGAAAGACAACTTAAATTTATGGCTATTTTTAGACATTGGTTACTATTATGCTTCACATTTCTTTTCTAAGGTGAATATTATCAAAATCCAAAAAATAATTTTGAGGATTATAAAAATAAACTCAAAACTTAAGTTTACATGTTTATTGCCGATACTGATATTGGTATAATTTAGAAAAATTTATTTATTTTAGATAATGTCTGTTAATTCAATTAATATTACCAATTCCTTCATTACTGAATCAAACGATATTTTTTTGAGTAAAAATAGTAAACCTGTTGAAAACACAAGTTCATTCCATTCAGATAAGGATCATAAATCAAATGAAGATACATTAGATAAGGTAACTGTTAATACAAACATTGAAGTTTCAGGTGCGAATGCATATCAGGGAATGATTGACAGTTTCAAACAAAAGAATTTGAACAATAAATTATCAAAAGATTATACTCCAAGAGCTGAACATTCGGATAGTAATTCTACACCGTTTCAATCAAAACCATTAGCACAGAAAGATGATGTAATTGTTGAACAATTAAAAAAGATCGATTTTAATGTTCGTTCTCATGAAATGGCTCATGTGGCTGCTGGTGGTAATTTGATTCGCGGAGGGCCTACTTTTACTTTTACTAAGGGGCCAGATGGAAATCAGTATGCTGTTTCAGGAGAAGTTCAAATTGATATGTCGGTTGATTCGAGTAATCCTAATGCGACTATACAAAAAATGCAACAGGTAATCAGAGCAGCTCTTGCCCCGCCGGATCCTTCACCGCAGGATCGTTCCACTGCAGCCTTGGCTACTACGATACAAGTAAATGCAAGTGCTGAATTAAATAAAAAAATGGCTGAAAATATTAAAGGATTATCTGAAAATTCAGACGATTCTACTGCATCTGAAGCTATTCAACCAAAACAAAAATATGAACCTGTTATCGAACAAAAAGTTTATATATCGGGTCAAACTCATAGCAATCAGCCTGTACCTAACTTACCAATTACCATAGACGGTAAAAGAGATGAAAGTGGATTTTTTGCAAAATCCAATAATGAAGAATTAAAAATAATAAGGAATGAAAATAGAACTCAAGTGAAAACTGCTACTGATGCTACTTATCAAGCTAATCCAGTCCAAGAACATAAACAAAGAATTGATCAAAATTCTAAACCAAAAAATCTTGCACTGACCGTGAAGCAGCTCTCAGTTTATTCAGACACCACGGATGAAATTAAAAGTAAAGGTGGTATATTGAATCAAGTTATCACGCCATCAACAAGTTCTCTTCAGAATATTAGCTTAATCAATTTATAATAGTTTAGTCTAAACAATTTATAATTTTTTATTAATCAAATTCAAAGTTGTTTTGTAAGTTCGTAAACAATACTTAATTTTATTCTTTTTTTAAAAGCAAATGGTAAAAGTAAAAGATCTTGATGAAATTGTAAATGGTGACTTGCTTGCAGAGCCTTTGATAAATTCTTTTGGTGCTTTGCTATTGCCTGCAGGCACACCTATAACCGAACGACAGATAAGAATGATGAAGATGTGGAATATAAAGTCTGTTTCTGTTGTAATGGATGTTGAGAACTATGATTCATGGCTGAGTGATGATGTTTTAACTTATGCTTACCGGGTTTTTTCCGAAAGATGTCCTTGGACACCTGAAAGCGAAATAGAAGCTGATTTATTCAGAATGGGAGTAGTACACGAAGCAAGAAAAGTTATTGATGAAATGCATAAAAGGAGATAATGGATCCAAAGAGAATAGCAGCCGCAATTGATGAATTTCCTACCCTTCCTACGGTTTATTCGTCCCTTTTGGAATTACTTTCAGATATGAATACTAAGGTATCTGACGTTGCAAATTTAATTTCAAAAGATCAATCGACTGTAATGAAGGTTTTGAAAACTGCTAATTCATCTTTTTATGGATTTTCCAATAAAGTTACAAGTATAACAAATGCAATAACTTTACTCGGTTATAATGAAATGAAGAATATTGTTCTTTCACTTACTTTAATTAATCTTTTTAAAAATACAAAACTGAATCAATTTATTAATCCTGTGGATTTTTGGAAGCACTCAATTGCTGTTGGTATAGTTGCAAGGCGACTTGGAATTTCAATGGGTAGTTCTGGTGCTGAGAATTTCTTTTTAGGCGGGCTATTACATGATATTGGAAAATTAGTCATATACTTGCACTTTTCAACAGATTACGGGAAGGCATTACAGCATTCAAGAACATTCAGAGTGCCTTTACATGAAGCAGAGAAGAAAACTCTCGGGTTTTCACATTGTGAATTAGGTGGTTTAATTGCTGAAAAGTGGAACATGCCTATTGAAATTCAAAATGCAATCGGATATCACGATACCGGATATATTAATGGAGTTTTTGAGCAAACAGCAGCAGTTGTTCATGTATCTAACATTGCTGCAAAAATTCTTCTCCTTGGCGATGGAGGCAATCCTGTACTCGATAAACCAAGTAAAGGTGTTCTTGAAAAATTAAATTTACCTGAAGATACTTTTGTGAATAATCTCACAGCAATAATTAACGAATATAAATCATCTTTGAAACTATTTTTACTGAATTAATATGAATACTCTCTTTAATTTTGATGCTGATCCGGAAGATCTGGTTGAGCAAGTTATATCTACTTTTGTTAATACACCAAGTTCCAATGCGGTTTATACAATTATAAATTATTTTCTCAAAATATTTCTTGAATTCCCTGGCCTTGAAATAACCTCATTTTATATTTTAAATCAAAGCACTTATGAATTCGAATATTATCAGACATTTCCGAGCGAAATGGAATCACAGGGTGCTGAAATTTTTGAATATCTGACAGACGTCGGATCCTTGGGTACTGCGGTTTCAAACCGTTCTCTTTACTCTAATTTTGATAATCCTTATGGTAAAGCTTTATTAGTAAATCCGCTGATCAGTTTTAGTAATATCGTCGGGCTACTGATCATGCAGGTTAGCCATATTGAACAAGAAAAATATCAAAGTTATTATTATGCTATAACACTACTCAGTGCCCATTTCGCAAATAAACTCGAAAATATTCAAATGGTTGAGTCACAGCAGCAAAACGAACGAGAGTTAGAGCAAAAAATTGCTGAAAGGACAATGGAATTACTTAAAAGTAAGGTTGATTTACATGAAAAATTTGCTGAATTGAAGGCAAATCTAACTATGGCACTACCTCACGAGCTAAGAACACCAATTAATCAGTTGAAAGGTAATTCGACTCTGCTAATAAAACATTGTGCTGATCTTGATCCTGAGGATATTGCTGAGATGTCTCAAGATATTTATGACTCCACTGTTAGAATTAATCGTCTTTTTGAAAATTATTTATACTATGCAAATCTTGAACTTACTGCAATTGATCCAATTTCTCTGGATGCAGTTCAGCAGAATAATTTCGAATATTATAATGGTCTGGTTGATGATATAGCAAGGGATAGATGTAGAACTGCCGGACGTGAAGAGGATTTGAATCTCAATTTGGTAGAAACACAAGTCCAATTCTCAGAGACCGAAATGATAAAATTAATTAGTGAATTAATCGATAATTCAATTAAATTCTCACAACAAGGTACACCTATTGTTATTGATTCGTATTTAACTGATGACAATTTGATTCTATCAATTACCGATCATGGGCGTGGAATGGCTCCTGAACAAATTAATAATATAGATGCATATATGCAATTCGGTCGAAAAGAGCATGAACAGCAAGGAATGGGACTTGGACTTGCTATTTGCAGACGTATAGTTGATTTGCATGATGGTAAATTGTCAATTGAAAGTGAATTGGATCAATATACTAAAGTTAAAATCCTGATACATACAAAACATTATTCTCTATACGTGTAATTGAAGCAATAGATCAGCTCTTATTTCGTTTATGTTTTATTTTTTTCATGATAATGAAACTAATAACTTTTATCTTTTGTCTTTTTATCTTCAATTTAAATATATATGCTCAAAAGACTCAATTCCGCTCTAAAACTATAATTTCCGGTATTATTTCAGGAGTAATCATTGATGCTGATTCTGGTAAAGCGCTTCCAAGCACAACTTTAAAATTAATTCGCACAACTGATTCAACTGTTGAGAACGGAGCTTATACTAACAATGAAGGAAAATTTGAGATTAAAAATGTTCCTCCAGGTAGATATATTCTTCGGGTTTCATATATAGGTTTTAGGGATAAAGATGTTCGACCTATTATAGTATCTGAAAAAAAGACTACTTTTAATCTTGGTAATATAGTACTACAGCCACAAACGATTACCGGTCATACCCTTGAAGTTAATGCAGAAAGGGATTTGATGCAAAATGATGCAGAAAAAAAGGTAATAAATGTTGATAAGAATTTAAATGCAACCAGTGGTAGTGCCCTTGATCTTATGAAAACAATTCCTTCGGTTAATGTTGATATTGATGGCAATGTTTCTCTGCGTGGAAGTCAAAATGTAAGAATATTGATTGATGGAAAGCCGTCGGGAATGGCTAACAGTACGGTTCTTGACATGTTGCCAGCATCTTCAATTCAAAACATTGAATTAATAACAAATCCATCTGCAAAATATGATGCAGAAGGTTCGACAGGGATTTTGAATATCGTTACAAAGAAAGATTCACAGCAGGGTTTAAACGGATCGATAAATTTAAATGCAGGAACAGGAAAAAAATTTAGCAGTGCGCTGAATCTTAATTATAAAGTAGGAATTTTTAATATTTATGGAAATTATAATCTGAGAATATTTAATATGAATGGTTACTCTATTTTAAACCAAAATAATTATAGGGATAGTTCCGTTTTTAAAATGTTTCAAAATGATGATTGGAGGCGCAATGGAGCTTTTCATAATATCAAAATCGGTACTGATATTTCATTCGATGCACATAACTTTATCAATCTATCTGTTAATTATGGCTTTGGTACACGTGGGGGCTATGATTTAGCAAAAAATATATACATTGATTCAAATACTATTAGCTTTAAATCAAATAAATCTTATAATACAAGAAGTACAGATGAGAAGTTTCCAAATCAATCATTGGATTTAGCTTTAGGTTATAAATTAACTTTTGATAAAAAAGGTCATGAGTTGACTGCTGATGTGTTCTATTCACCTTCAGTGCGCGATATGAATGCAGATTATCTTCAGGATTACTTTTCATATAATTTAAATAATTTATTAAAACCCAAGAGTGATTCAACTATTTCACAGAATTCACATTCTAAAAATACTAACTATAATTGGTCAGGTCAGGTTGATTACAAACAGCCTTTGAATAAATTGTCAAAAGTAGAATTCGGGTACAAATCAAGTGCAAGACATGCAGAGATGGATTATAATTTTTTCAATATTTACTCCGATATATTTGTAAATGATAGCAGTAGATCTAATGATTTTGTTTATGATGAAAAAATACAAGCAGCTTATCTTACTTATTCCGATGCATTAGGTGATTTAAAGTATCATTTCGGATTTAGGTCCGAATATACAAATGTTATTTCCAATCAATTAACAAGCAACGAAAAGCATGATAGCAGCTATTGGGGCTTTTTCCCAAGTGGGTTTCTTAAATATGATTTTAATTCTGATCAATATGTTATGTTGAATTATTCTCGAAGGGTAAACAGACCGGACTATCGCTCCTTGAACCCATTTATTAACTATGAGGATCCAAGAAATTTATCTTCTGGAAATCCCTTGCTGAATCCAGAATATTTTAATTCCGCAGAACTCTCCTACAGCCTTTATTGGGACAAGTTCAGTCTAATTCCCGAACTATATTATAAGAACACTGGTAAATCTATTAACAGAATCCTTATGTTAAAAGATTCTATTACAACTATCTCAAAACCTGTGAATATTGCCTCCTGGAGCAGTATCGGCTCTGACATTTCATTTAAATATGAACCTTACAAATGGTGGAAATTAGATGCAAGCCTAAGTTATTATCGAACTATAATATCAGGATCATATCCTTTGGATTCAATCAAAATGGTTGACCTTGGCTCTGACAGATATAGTTGGTTTGCTAAATTTAATATGTATTTCAATATTATAAGTATAATAGATTTGCAGATTTCAGGTTATTATAACTCACCATCAGCCACTGCACAGGGAAGATCCTATGAAAGTTATTCATTTGATGCTGCTCTTAAAATAACTTTATTTGATGGAAATGGCGCGATAAATCTGCGTAGTAGCGATCTATTTAATACTCTGATTTATAAAAGTGAAGCAGCTGGATATAATTTTGCTAATTATTCCGAGCGAAAACGCTCATCACAAGTACTATTCCTCGGTTTCTCATATAAATTTAATGATTACAAGAAGCAAAACGGTGAAAGAAGAGGTGATGAAAACATGAGAGATACTATTGATTTAGGAGAATAATAAATCAAAATATTGTTAATTTAATTATTTGTATAAGTGATTACAATCAGAGAATTATTTACTGATAGAGAAAAAAAAATGTCCAATAATAATCTACCAATAACTTAATATACTTTATGAACATTCAACTTGGAACTTTTATTAGTACGCTTGCATTAATTATTCTTTTATGTATAGGTACATCCTGTGGAAAAGGGAATAAGCCTGATGTTCCGAATAATCAAGATAAGCCTGCAACTTCTTCTCCGCTCGAAAAGCGTGATTTGGAGCAAGCTCCTGCAAAGTATTATACGTATAAAATTATTAATAAATATAAACATGACTCAAAATCTTATACACAGGGCTTGATTTTCCAAGATGGATATTTTCTTGAATCTGCCGGCCTGCGTGGCAAATCATCACTTCGCAAAGTTGAACTTGTGACTGGTAAGATATTAAAGAAAGTTGATGTTAATCCCGATTATTTTGCTGAGGGTATAGCTCTTTTTAATAAAAAAATTTATCAATTGACATGGATTTCTGGCAAATGTATTGTTTACGATGCAGAAACATTTGCCGAACTTGAACAATTTAATTACGATGGAGAAGGATGGGGTCTTACAAATGATTCCAAATTATTGATAATGAGCGATGGGACAAATTCTATATCTTACCGTAATCCCAATGATTTTAAAATTGATCATACAATTTATGTATTTGACGGCTCCAAACCTGTGTACTTCTTAAATGAACTTGAATATATTAATGGTGAAATATGGGCAAATGTTTATCAAACTGAAAAAATAGCTCGTATTGATCCTGAAACCGGACGTGTCAAAGCATGGATAGACTGCTCCGGAATTAAATACTATCTCAAAAGCTCGCTACTATCGGACGTTCTCAATGGAATTGCATATAATCCAATTAATAAAAAATATTATATTACAGGTAAAAATTGGGATACTTTGTTTGAAATAGAATTAACTGAAAAATAATTTAACATTAAAAGATATTAATAAATAGCTTTAAAGCTGAAAAAATGAAAAAAAATCAAAATATTTTGGGGACAAAATGTCACTTTTTGTGTCATTGTATATAAGTAAAATATTAAATATTAAAAATCATAATGGCACTACTACAAAATACCGGTTCAATCGAACAATTAATATCGACAAAATCCAAGATTAGATCTACTCCTAAGAGTTATTACAGAAATTCAAATTATTATGAATTGTCAAAATACCAGTTGAATTATATTAAATATTACAAACCTTCATTTGAAATATTTTTATTAATAATCATGTCCCCGGCTATTCTACCAATTTTTATGGTGACTTTTTTAATTGTTTTTTTTACAAGTGGGGCTCCTGTATTTTTCAAACAACTTAGAATCGGATATGCCGAAAAAGATTTTTTAATGTATAAATTCAGAACCATGACTCATTCTAAGCGAAATGAATATATTAAAGAAGATAAAGTTTATGTTAGTCCGAACGGTTCATTAGTTGAACAATTAACAGAAGAAAAAATAACCTGGATAGGTAAATATCTCAGAAAAGCAAGTATTGATGAGCTTCCCCAACTTATTAATATTTTAAATGGTACAATGAGTTTGATTGGGCCACGACCTGTAATGCATTTTTTCTCTACCCCTTATGATAATATTTCATATAGAAGATATTCGGTGAAACCTGGGATTACTGGCCTATATCAGGTAAATAGCAGAGCAAGATTTCAGACCACACTCGACATGATGATTTATGATGATCAATATATTAAAAATATTGGTTTTTGGAGTGATTTGAAAATTATTTTTAAGACTATTCCTGCTTTATTTTGGGGTGAATAATACTATCCATCTTTTTTAATTTCCTTTAAAATTAGTTATGAAAAAATTTCTTTTCGTTGTTTTATTCCTATTTATTTTCATTAAACTTTTTCCACAAACACTGATTCATCCTCTTAACTTAGGCTTCGAGGACTTGAGATCAGGGTTTGCACCTCCGGGATGGCTAATTCCACCAGATGCAGTAAATAGAAAATATGAATTCAAAATAACTGAAGAAAAGCCAGCACAGGGTAAATATTGCCTTGAACTTTCACATAACGGAGAAAATTCCGATACAATTTATGGTTCGGTTTTTCAAAGTATTGAAGCCAATCAGTACAGAGGTAAAAGAATACGATTTAAAGCTCAAGTAAGGGCTGAAATTTCATCTTCAAGAGGGTCGGCACATCTTTTTGTCAGAGAGCGTTTTAAAGACCGTACATCAGGCTTTTACGAAATGATGGAGGATAATCCTATTGTGATTGGAGAGTGGAAAAGTTATGAAATTTTGGGAGAAATCGATTCTAAAGCAGATATTATAAATTTTGGACTGATTTTAAAAGGATCAGGTAAAGCATGGATTGATGACTGCAGCTTTGAAATTATTCAAAGTGATAGCAATGAGAATGAGCCTCCAAAGCTGATTAATGAGAAGAATGCTTCGAATATCCTTGCATTTGCTGATATTTTGGGTTGCATTGAATATTATTATCAAGGAACAGAAGCGAGAAAAATCAACTGGGAGAATTTGGTTTTAAGTAATCTTAATTTGATCGAACGCTCGACGGATGAAAAATCGCTGATTTCAAATTTGAATAAAATCTTTAATCCAATAGCTCCTGCTCTACTTATATTCCATCAATCAGAAAAAGAGAAAATTATTTTTGATAGATCAAAACCTAATTCAGCTATTGATAAAATCGCTTTAGGAGCTGTTTATACTATTGCTGATAAACAAACAAGTGATTCGTTAACGATTCCGAAAATTATCAACATCTATAATTCATTCAGAAGCAGTCCTGGTATAGTTTATCAGAATATTAATCCGGAATTTGCAAGTGACGTTAAATTAACTTTATCAGCTAATGTTAAAGCAGACCTTATCGGGCCAGGATCAAATTGTCAATTGTACATTCAGGCTCTCAATGCGGATAATCAGTTGATTGATGTCGCTTCAATGAATGATAATCCGATAATAAGTTCAAATTGGAATAATTATAATGTTGATTTTATTGTTCCTGCTAATACAAACCTGTTAAGAATAGGTATAGTTCTAATTGGAGATGGTAAATGCGAAGTTGATAATATAAAACTTATGAATAAAACAAAGAAAAAAGAAATTGAGATAAAAAATAAAGATTTTTCAAATGATAAATATAGGGGAATTCCCAAATCTTGGATTTTGACAATGCAATCAACAAGTGCAGGGTACTATTTTTATATTGAAAAGGATGACAGGAAGCCAGAAAACAATGTTTTATGCATTTCATCGGATGAAAAAACACAAATAATAATGCCTCAGGCGAACGAGCCATACTGGTTCGATACTTTCAGTAATGTTAGTGCGGTAATGCCTTTGAATTTGTACATAGATTCATTAGGTACTTTACCACATCCAGTTTCTGTTTCAAGTGATCTATCAAAAAGCAGATCCCATGCGTTTATTCCTAATTACCAAGACAGACTTTCAAGGCTTTATACAGTTATTAGACTTTATAATATTATCAAACATTTTTCATATAATGATTATAATCTAACTGAATTTAATAAAACTGCACTGGCTGCTATTCAAAAGGCTTCTTTAGATACAAGTTTAACAGCGTTTTCACAGACATTAAAAGAATTATTATATTCTTACAAAGATGGCTTTTTGAAAATTTGGAACTCAGATCAAGTAAACGATTTTTCACTTCCATTTCTTTGGGAATATGTCATGGATAAGCTAATCGTTACCCAGACAGAAAATAATTTTACAAAGATTGAATCAGGCTCAGAAATTATCGAAATAAATGGAGAAAAAACCCAAGATTTAATCAATAGAATTATTTCAACCGAAATCGGAATTTCAAATAAAGATAAAATAAAAAGAGGGCTTGCAAATATAAGAATTGGAAAAGAGAACGATACAGTTAATCTAAAAGTTTGCAAGAAAGATTCATCTATCATAAAAGATAATTATAAAAAAAATGTATCCGTTAACTCGATAATTGAGAAAAGACTGGATCCGATTGCAGAAATTGATAGTAATATTTATTATTTCGATTTAACAAGATTAAGTGAATTAGAATTCAGAAAAACATTTCTAAATCTTCAGAATGCTTTAGGATTTGTTTTTGATTTAAGAGGTAATACAGAAACAAATGAAAACCTGTTAGGATTATTCACTAAAAATCCACTAAAATCAATAAACTGGAAAATCCCTGTATTTACCAAACCAGATAGAAGGCTCATTTCTTATAATTATACTGAGACAAGTTATGCGGCTCCAAAATTATTTTTCTCAGGACAAGTGGCTTTTTTAACTGACTCGCGTACAATCGGTAATTCGGTCGATATATTAGGAATTGCAAGAGAAAATACTATTGGTAAAATATTTGGTACCAAGACAGCTCCTTTCGATGGCAACGAGATAATTGTTCGGCTACCATGCAACTTTTATCTTTCAATGACTGGATTTGCAGCGAAGTTTGATAAAATTCCAAATATAAATATGAACGGAATCGAACCCGATATTTTTATTGAAAGAAAAGTTAATGATATTATTGATGGACGTGATGAACTCATTGGAACTGCTTTATACTTCATCAAAAACAAGAAAAATAAATAAATATTTTATTTAAGGATTTCACCTGTTTCATTGCTCCAGAAAAGTAAATCAAGCTCATCCATACTTATTCCTATTTGATTTGAAAAATTTAAAAATTTCTTTTCTATCTCAAAATATTGACTTGTGGATGAAATTTTTTTTATCTCATCAATAACTCCGTAGCCATAGAGTTGTTTTAATATGTGCCTATCAAGTATTGCAACATTTTTGAAGCCTATATTTCTTAAAAAATGCGAGCTTTCTTTTAAACCTAATCCTCTGACATTTTTAGATAGCCAAATTCTTTTAGTATAGGTGTCAGTACTTGATTTAAGACATTTATCTATATCATAAAAATTTTGATGTGCTAATAAAATATTAATTGCCTTTTGATTGTGAAATCTAATATAATTTGTTTTATCAAGAAGTATAGGAGCAGGATTGTAAGGATAATTAAAAAAATCTGACTCTTCAAACTTTTTTTGAACAATCATTGCATGCGCAGCTTTGGATTGAGGTGTACATAAACAATAAACAAGCTCATAAAACCAATTTTCAGGTAAAACTTTTGAAAATTCATTCAATCGCATTTTTATCGGATCACAGATTAAATAAAATTTTCTTATTAATTCCGAATAAAAATTCATATCCATACATCTAACCTAAGAAAATAAAATAAAATTAATAAAAAATTTAGAACCAATCTTTGAAAAAAGATTTATTTATGTTAATTTGCAATATAAGATTGTTAAACATTTATAAAAAGGGGGAAAAAATGTTAAAGATTGCTACATTATCAGTATTAATAGTATTCATTTTAATAAAACCAATAAACGTTTTTTCAGAAGAAGACAAAAAATTTCCATCAGCTGACAATATTGGAGTTGGTTTCTCATTATTTGCTGGTGGTGGAACTGCGGGAGATCCTTTGAATTTCGGAGCAACAGTTGCTAAAGTACTTGACAGAGATATGCATGCAGGTGCTAATGTTGGACTAACGCTCTCACAGGGAGGTAAAGATATATCAATTGCGATGAGTTTACGAATTTCACCATATATAAAATACTTCTTTGACACTAAAAGAAGTCTTCGTCCATATGGAATAGGTGGTCTATCTTTCACATCAAAATTTGTAATACCTCCAGGGGAATTAAAATCAAATTTAATACTTCATTCATCTTTATTTCTTGGCTGTGGTGCTGAGTGGTTCCCATATTCAAGTGTTGGAGTTTATGGTGGATTAAAAGTATTGGATATCAAAGTAATAGATTCAAAGCTATCGAATGAAAATAATCATTATAATCCAGGTGAACCGATACCTCCAAGTATAATCTTTGGATTGGGTGAAACATTTATTGGAATTGAATGGTTTCTCTAAATATTTTAATGAATTTTGAAAAAAGTGTGTAAAAGTGTCAAGAAAATTACACACTTTTTAAAAATGTTGAAAAAAAAATATAAGTTAAAATATTGTCATTGAATTGTAATAAAGAAAAAATTATCAAATAAAGTACCAATGAGTTAGATAAATGATACAAAAAGGATGTAATAAGTTATTGAAAACAAATATAGTTAAAAAATTCATAAGTGAAGATTTATTAAATGCTTTTTGTTAAATTATAATTTTAGATAAAATTTAGCTATCATTTTGGAGATATTTAATTGTAAAAATAATTTGATACTAAGATTAAAATATCGTAATTTAGTTATTAATTAAGTTTGTTAAATAGAAATTTACAAATTTTATTAATTTTTTGAATGTAATTGAAAGTTGAATGTTGGTTTTGAAGAATTTAAAAAATGAAAATTTACTTGTAAACATCGCACCTGTCGCATGTTTTTTAATTATTTATTATAAAAACCTATGAGCAAGTTAATGAAAAAAATTATTTTTTTGATAGTAGCTACTGCAATAATTTTACCTATAAATAGAATAGAAGTACTGTCTCAAACAAAGCGAGATAAAGAAGTACTTGGTAATGGCGGAGCGAACTTTATAAAAAATTCAGAAAATATTAAATCTGCCTCAACAACGGGTCAGGCAGTAACATCTGAAGTCAGTGTAAACACTGATATCGGAAGAGTGACTCTGTATCAGGGTTTTTGGGTCCCATCTCAAGGAATTTTAAGTGGAATAGGCAGCCAATCAGGAGATTTATCGTCTAATCAACTTACAAATTTCCCAAATCCTTTCAATATAACTACCAAAATAATATATACCCTCTCAACAGGAGCTGCGGTGACACTAAAGGTTTACAACGTGTCAGGAATGCTGATTAAAACCTTGGTGAATTATTATCAAGCATCCGGTCATTATCAAATAGACTGGGATGCAAAAGATGAATTCGGTCAAAATGTTCCCTCCGGATCGTATGCTTATGAACTGCTTGTAGCACCGAATCAGGCAAATAGTTCTTCTAATGCGGAACCGTACAGTTTAAGAAACGTCATGGTAGTTATCAAATAATTTAGGAATTAATAATGATAAAATATAATTGTATAACATTGTTCAGGAGTAACGTAATGAAGAAGTCTACTCTTCTTAGTTTGTTATTGTTTTTCACGGTGCTTATTGCATCAATAGACCTACAGGGGCAGGTGCCGCGGGTCCTGGGTTACCAGGGGTTGTTTCTTGACCAGAAAGACCAACCATTGGACTCTAAACAACCTATGCAAGTTACTTTTAAGTTGTATGAGAACGAGTTCGGAGGCGATCCGATATGGGCTGAAATTCAGGATTTAAATATCAGCAAAGGATATGTTAATGCATACCTTGGTTCGATCAATCCTATGAATCTGCCTTTTAACAAACAATATTGGCTTGAGGTTGTTTTAGCTTCAAATATGCCTTTTCCAAGAACAAAGCTGACTGTGTCTCCGTATGCAGTGAGTGCTGCGAGTGCTGATAAAGCAGATATCGCAACAACTGTTCCTGACATGGCAATCACTCAAAATAAATTAGCACCTGATGTGACAACATCTCCAAGTGGTAAGGCTGGTGGCGATTTAATGGGATTATATCCTTATCCGGAAATCAAAAAAGAAGCTATATTGCAAAAAATAAACAAAGGTGATATTTCTCAGGAAATGTTAGCCAATGGTATTCAAGCAATCCCAATTGGCGCTGCAGCTGGTGATTTATCCGGTATATACCCTAAACCGGTGATAGCTGTTAATGCTGTTACATCGGAAAAATTAGCTGATGCTTCTGTCACAGGGATTAAACTTGCTAAAAGTTCAATTACTCGTGATAAAATTGCTCCTGGAGCTGTTGGTATTAATGAGCTTGATATAAACAACAAAGCTGATTATTCTACAGACGGAAATGTTCTTACTTGGGATTCAAGAGTAGGAAAGATGGTATGGGCACCAGCTTCTACCAATTCTGTTCGTACTACTGGAATTCTGCAAGGAAACGGATCAGCTGGTGATGAAATTCACTTAAGTACTGACGGAGCTAAATCCAATGATGTTCTTCTTTATGATGGCAACAACTGGACTATCGGTCGTATTAGCGGTAATATGATCGCTAACAATAATCCTTCCGATAATCTTGTTTTGAAATGGCTCAATGGTAGTGCCGTTTGGGGAACCGAAGAGATTAGCTTCCCTTATATATATTCAGGCACCAGTAAAGATCAAGCATTAATGAGTTTGAACAAAACTGATATTGGAAATGGTATTGAAGTAACAGTTCAAAAAAATAATGTTGCAATAGCTGGTATAGTTGGGGACAATTCAAATTCTAACCAGAGAATTGCAAATTCCTTATTTGCTGATAATGTTAAAAGTGCCGGTGTAGTCGCTATTGGTGCAGGAAATGATCCTAATAATGTAGGTTTGTATTCCGAATCTAATGGTAATGGTACTGGATTAATTGCTAAATCTGTAACTGGTACGGCTCTCAAAGCGGTATCAGAGCCTTTAGCCGGTGATTATGTTGCTGAAGTTATCAGAACAGGGAATAGTCAGGGCAGAACAATGTTAATCCAAGGAAATACTGATAATACCGATGGTAAAGATCCTAACAGAAATTATGATAAAGACGCTGTTTTAATAGTAAACAATCAAAGTCATCATCCTGGTAAAGTCGCAATTATAACTTATGGAGACAT
This sequence comes from Candidatus Kapaibacterium sp., assembly GCA_026390695.1. Lineage (GTDB taxonomy): Bacteria > Bacteroidota > Ignavibacteria > Kapaibacteriales > UBA2268 > JAPLFL01. The sequence continues at coordinate 25,889 of JAPLFL010000119.1, forward strand.
TATTATCAACTCCGATTATTGGGGTGGTGGATTTCATGCAACCGACGGATTTTACCTTGATGGACCATCAAGCACTGTAACTCTAAAGGTTCCTGTTAATGCTAATGCTCCTGCAGTTATGACAGGTGCACTTCAGATTAAAGCAAACACCAACTCTGAAGGTCTCAGTGTGACCAATACTGGTAATGGAACGGCTTTCAGGGCTACTACCTATACAAATTTTAACTCTCCTGCCGCATCTCTTGATGGAGGCTTGCATGGCCTTGCATTGAATGCCAGTGGCGACGCTATTATAAATGGTAATGGAGGTTCCGATGGAGCTGCACTGCAAATTGACGGTTCAAATAATTTTTCAAGTCTTGCACTTGAATTAACCGGAGACGAACGTATAAATGGAAACTTGTTAGTTACCGGACAAGGTGATTTTCAAGGAGCTCTAAAGTTAAATGGCAGAAACGTTATGACCTATTCAGGTGCTACACCGAATAACAATGATGTTCTCTTTTATAATTCTTTCTCAGGCATCTGGGGACCAACCAAAATAAACCCACAGAATTTAAATACTACCAATTCAGTAGGTGCTGCCACTGATGGTTATGGATTGACATGGAATAATTCTCAAAATAAAATGACCTGGACACCAGCACCAAGTTCAACTGTGACAACAATATCACCAATTATGGGAAATGGCTCAACTATTTCGCCGATTGCACTTAATACTGCTGCAAGCATTAGTTGGACGGGTAAACATACTTTTGATTATCAACAGCCAGGTTATGGTGTGGTTATCAAAGGGCAGAATGGGACAGGAAATGCTCTACAAGTTAATGGAATGTCATCTTTAAATGGAGATGTTTCAATCACTGGAATTGGTCAGAATCCTGCTGCTTTAGTCGTCACATCGTCAGGTGGTCAGCCGGCAGCAAGATTTAACGGTCCTGTTTTAGGATTTAGCTCATCTACTTGGATGGGTGATTTATACGCTCAGGGTGATATTTATGCTGGTAAAATTAATTTCACTAATTTATCAGCACAGAATGGTACTTTTACTACAAATCTTACAGTAAATGGTAATATAAATGGTAATACACTTTCTCTAAGTGGAAAAGCTACTTCTGCATCTACTCAAAACGCGGATGCTGGTACTACTCTAACAACAAAAGATTATGTTGATTCACATATTCCAACTTTTGCTGTAAAGCCAGAATTAACCTTAACTTCAAATACCTTATTTGGAATTAATTTCAATAATTCAAATACATGGACGGCTGCCCAGACTTTTAATGGTACAGGTAATGGAATATCAGTAGCAAATAACGCTAATGTTGGTGGAACGGTATCTGCTAACAAAGGAATATTTTTCGCTAATAATGCAACAACTGTTGATATTGCACATACTGGTACAAATGGTGGTACAGCAGCTTTAAATGTTTCTACTACCGAACCAGACAACGTTTATGCTTTAAGATCAAACGGATCAGCATTGATGCAGGATATTACAGGGCAAACTGCACCTATTCAGTGGATTGATGGAAATAGCGATGTGAGTTGGGCAGGATTAGTGATAGATATCCATAGTCCTACTAATTCAGGCTACGGAATTTATTCTGTAATGGAAGGTACTGGTAATGCCGGCTACTTTACAAGTATAAATCCAGCTCCATTATATCCTTCAGTTGAAGTAACGTCGGATTTTGGAGACGCTCTAAGAGCTGTCTCGAACAATGCAAGTAAATACAGTTTGATTGTTGGTGATCCTATTAATCCATCCGGAAGTTCACAATTTAATTCTCCTGCAATTTTCAACAGTTCTATAACTGGAACTGATGCTACTTTTACAGGAAAAGCTTATTCGGCACAGACTCAAAATAGTGATCCTATAAATACTTTGACAACTAAATATTATGTTGATTCACATATTCCAATATTGGCTGTGAAACCAGAATTGACGCTTACATCAAATACATTATTTGGAATTAATTTCAATAATCAAAATACTTGGAGTGCAAATCAAACTTTCGCTACTGCAGCGATAAATGGTGGAACAATAGCAAATGACTTAATAAGCAGCTCAACATTTAATAATGGAGTGATAAATACATCATCCATAAATGGTGGAACAATAGCAAATGCAGCCATCACAGGTGGAACAATAGCAAATGCAGCCATCACAGGTGGAACAATAGCAAATGACTTAATAAGCAGCTCAACATTTAATAATGGAGTGATAAATACATCATCCATAAATGGTGGAACAGTAGCAAATGCAGCCATCACAGGTGGAACAATAGCAAATGACTTAATAAGCAGCTCAACATTTAATAATGGAGTGATAAATACATCATCCATAAATGGTGGAACAGTAGCAAATGCAGCCATCTAGCAAATGACTTAATAAGCAGCTCAACATTTAATAATGGAGTGATAAATACATCATCCATAAATGGTGGAACAGTAGCAAGTGCAGCCATCACAGGTGGGACAGTTACTAATGCCACTATAACAGGTGGATCCGAAAGTAATTTGACTATTAGTGCTGCAACAGTAACTAATTCAAATATCAATAGTACTCCAATTGGTAGTTCAGTTGCATCTACAGGTAATTTTACGACATTAGGTGCTAATTCGTTATCAGTTACCGGTAAAGCTACTTCTGCTACTACAGTGGATGCTGATGCTAATACAACATTGACAACAAAAGATTATGTTGATGCAAATTCAAGAGATATTTTAAACGCACAGCCGTTTATAATGTACAATAGCAGCACATTAACCAATGCAAAACAACTAGCAGCACTTCCTGGATTGACGGTAAATGCTGCTACAGTTTCTCTTAATAGAGGATATTCGAATACTTGGACTGCTGATCAATCATTTGATGGATCAGGAAACGGAATAACAGTTGCAAATAATGCTCAGGTTGGTGGAACTATTTCTGCAAATAAAGGAATATTTTCTGCTGATAATGCAACAACAGTTGACATTGCTCATACAGGTACAAATGGTGGTACTGCAGCTCTTAATATAACTACAAGTGAACCGGATAATGTAAACTCTATTAGATCAACCGGATCTGTAATGATGCAGGATGCTATAGGACAAAGTGCACCTATCAATTGGATTGATGGGAATAGTCTTGCAAGTTGGGCTGGTTTATTTATTGATATCCATAATACAGCAAATTCAGGATATGGTATATTTTCAGTAATGGAAGGAACAGGCAATGCCGGTTATTTCTGGAACATGAATGCGGCTCCTCTTTACCCTTCTGTTGACGTTCTTTCTGATAACGGAGACGCTTTAAAAGCAGTATCAAATAACCCAAATAAATACAGTTTAATAGTTGGTGATCCAATTAATCCTTCTGGTAGTGCTCAGTTTAATTCTCCTGCAATATTCAATAGTTCGATAACCGGAACCGATGCTACATTTACAGGACAAGCTTATTCGGCACAAACTCAAAATAGTGACCCATTAAATACTTTGACAACAAAATATTATGTAGATTCACATATTCCAATCTTAGCTGTAAAACCCGAATTGACTCTAACTTCAAATACTTTATTTGGAATTAATTTTAATAATTCCAATTTATGGTTAGCAAGCCAGTCATTCAGTTCAATTGCAGTTACAGGGAAAGCTACATCGGCATCTACTGTACCGACTGACCCTTACAATACTCTTGCTACTAAAGACTATATCGATATTTATGCTGTGGACTTGCTTAATCAACAACCATTCCTTATGTATAGCAGCAGCACACTAACTAATGCAAAACAGTTGACAGCTGGCGCAGGTTTGACTGTAAACACTTCAACTGTTTCTTTAAATACAAACAACGCTAATAATTGGACTGCTTCACAAACATTTACAAGCAATAATACTCTGGTGTCTTCAATTTATGCAAAGAATACTAATGGTGGTACTGCTTTATATGTTGAGTCAAACGGATCGAATGAAGCTGCTTATATTGCATCATCAAATATTGATAAACCTGCATTAAATGTTTTTGGTACTACAACAGCTCAAGGAGATTTAACTTTAACAGGTAATCAGTATTTATACGGAAATTTTGAAGTAACGGGTAGTACGTCTTTACAGTCCACAACAATAACAGGTGGAAATATTGATAATACTGTTATCGGATCAATTACTCCAAATACAGGTAATTTTACAAATATTACTGCAAATAAAGGAACTATAACTAATAGTAATCAAAATGAAAATGCTTTATTTGTAAACAGTACTAATAATATCACTTCCGGTGGAACAGCAATTCAAGCTGCATCAAACGGATCCAATCCAACAGTGTCAGTTACTAATAATAATTGGCAAAATGGCGGTATGGCTATCGATGCTACCGGTGATATACATAGTCAAGGAAATCTTTCAATAACTGATGGATCCGGGATTGGAAATCAAGGTAATTTATGGGTAGATTATAATGCTATTATTGCCAATAACCTTGATGTTTTTGGTAAAGCAACTTCTTCTTCCACCGATGTTGCAGATCCTGGCATAACTCTTACTACAAAAGACTATGTTGATACGCAATTGAATGGACTTTTCAGTAATTCACATACTTGGACTGCAGATCAAACATTCAATTCAGCCCATATTAATGGTGGTGCAATTAATGGAACACCTATAGGAAATACTTCTGCTTCTACAGGCAATTTTACTAATCTTACAGCTTCAAATGGAACAATTACTAATTTAAATAATACGACAATAGGTAATACCTCAGCCGCTGCTGCTTCGTTTACAAATGTAAAAGCAAATAATGTTGACGTGGCTCAAAATTTGACCGCCTCCGCCGGAACGATCACTAATTTGAACAATACAACAATAGGCAATACAGCACCAATGGCTGCATGGTTTACAAATGCACAAGCAACAAATGCGAATGTGACAAATAATTTGACCGCATCTGCTGGAACAATTACCAATTTGAACAACAGTACAATAGGTAATACCTCAGCCGCTGCTGCTTCGTTTACAAATATAAATGCAAATAATGTTGACGTGGCTCAAAATTTGACCGCCTCCGCCGGAACGATCACTAATTTGAACAATACAACAATAGGCAATACAGCACCAATGGCTGCATGGTTTACAAATGCACAAGCAACAAATGCGA
>JAPLFL010000073.1 GCA_026390695.1 Candidatus Kapaibacterium sp.
AAAGATTGGCTTAAAAAGATCAGTTGAGAAGCTAAAAAAATGGAGCTTTTAAAAATTCCGAACCCTGAATTTTTAAAAGCTAAAAAAAAACTGTCTCAGGTGAAAAAAAGCTTGGAATTCAACATAAAAGACAGCCTCAATTTCGGCAAATATTATACTTTAAGGACAGACTTGATCCTATAAATAAAATTATTTGATATTAGTTATTTTCAGGAAGGGTTTTATTTTCTCAAACTTCTTTGGTCCAATTCCAGGAACGTTCATTAGGTCTTCTATATTATTAAATTTGTGTTTTTGTCTATATTCAATAATTCTTAAAGCAGTCGAGCTGCCAATTCCGGGAAGTTTCATTAACTCAGTTTTTGAAGCAGCATTTAAATCTACCAGTTCGCCAGGAGCAGCTTTTCGTTCTTTTTGCGGATATGGACTTGATTTTTTTACAATTGTATCGCCCAAAGCAAGCAATGAATCCGGTTTATCATAAATATCAGTGCCAATAAAACTTGTTTTTTGTATATTCGCAATACTATCAAGTTTGTGGATTAATTCTGCTCTTTGCTCAGGATTAAAGCCATCTTTTCTAAAAAATAAAATAATATTTCCTAAGATCAATCCAAATAGAATCAGAGCTAATAGATTAACTTCACTTTTACTAACACCGAATTTTTTCTGAATTTTTAATATAAGTTTATCAAAAAGCATATAAAATCATTTTCGACTTGAATTTTCAATGAGGCATTCTAATTAATTTCTGTTTGCAACCTTTAACTTTATAACTTTACAACTCAACTGCTTCCATGGCTTTTTAGTGCAGAAATATTATCACGTATATTTCCCGAAAATACTCCAGAGCCACTAACTATATTATTTGCACCGGCACGAACAACATCAGCTATATTATCAGCCTTAATCCCGCCATCAACCTGTATTTCGACATGAGTCAACTGATTTTCGATAAGGAAATTATTTAGTAAATGACATCTCCGTAAAAATGATGAAATAAAACTCTGCCCTCCGAAACCGGGATTTACTGACATCAGTAAAATAAAATCACAATATTCGGCAGCCTCAAAAGCAAATTCAATTGGTGTGACAGGATTGAGAGCAATTCCAGCTTTAATATTAAATGATTTGATCAAAGAAATTGATCTGTGAAGATGTGCAGTTGCTTCGACATGAACAGAAATCATGTCAGCACCGGCTTTTGAAAATTCCGGAATATATTGATCAGGATGTTCAATCATCAGGTGACAATCAAGCGGAAGATTTGTAACTGGCTTCAGTGCTGATACTACGAGCGGGCCAATTGTAATATTGGGTACAAAATGCCCATCCATCACATCAATATGAAGTAAATCTGCTCCTGCAGCTTCGCATTCCATTACATCAGCAGAAAGATTCGCAAAATTTGCTGATAGCAAAGACGGAGCAATTTTTAATTCTTTTTTCATGCTTTTTTCTTCTTTATTTTTACCTTAGGAGTTTGGATATCACGAACAGCATCATATAATTCTTCAAGTCTCTTTTCCACTTTTCCATATATTGTATTCTCAGGATATGAACCATCGGGAAGTTGCATTCCGAGCGGCAATCCCATTAAAAGTTCAGCAGCCTCTTCGATAGAAGTAATTGCATAAATATGGAATTTACCTTCCCTTACGGCATTAATTAATCTATTGCAGAGCATCAAATCTTTAACATTCTGGTGTGGCATAATTACTCCTTGAGTACCTGTCAGACCACGTTTTTCACAAACTTCAAAAAATCCGCGTGTCTTTTCATTTATACCACCAATAGGTTGAATATCTCCTTTTTGATTTACCGATCCAGTGATTGCAAGCGATTGTTTGATAGGAAGGCGACTCAAAGCCGATAATAGAACAAATATTTCTGCAGCTGTGGCGCTATCTCCGTCAATACCGCTATAAGACTGCTCGAAAGCAATAGAAGCAGATAATGCTAATGGCCTTTTTTGAGCAAAATGTTCACGAATAAATCCATTTAAAATTAAAATTGCTTTATTAAAAACGGATCCAGCCATATCAACTTCACGCTCAACATTGATAATTCCGCTACTGCCCGCACTTATTGAGGCTGTTATTCTCACCGGCTTACCGAATGATAACAAACCAGTGTCATAAACTGTCAAACCATTGATCTGTCCTACTCGTTGGCCATCTGTATCAATGAGTAGACTTCCTTCAATTATTTCATTCAGAATTTTTTCATCTACCATGTCATTTCTGTGACGACGCCACTGAATTGCTTTTTCAACGTCTTCACGATTAATGTACTTTCTTGCGGATCCACGATCATAAAATGCGGCTTCGCGCAATATATCGGCTACATCCGTAAATTTGAGTGTGATTCTTCCTCTGCTTCCGGCATGTTCGACCGCCCATTCAATAATTGCAGCAACTCCATCTGGTGTACAAGGTGGTAGATTATCATTTCGGCATATTTTTGCAATAAAACGAGCATAATTTTCTATCATATCTTCAGTAGATGCTGTTTCATAATCAAACTGAGCATTGACTTTGAAAATCTTTTTAAAGCCTTTTTCATATAAATAAAGATTTCGATACAATGATTGACCGCCAATTATGATTACTTTTACTTTTACATCAATAGCTTCGGGTTTCATTCCGGATTGAGAGAACTGATAAAAAGCATCAAAAGGCATTATTTCAAGTTTATCATACAGGAGAACTCGTTTGAGGGCATTCCATACGCCGGGTTCGGTAAATAAATCAAGAGCATTTACGATTAAATATCCCTGATCTGCTTTGAGCAATGATCCTGATTTAATTTTTGTAAAATCGGTTCTCCAAAATCCACGATTATCATATACTCTTTCAATCGTTCCAAAAAGATTTGAATAGGTTGGAGACGTTTCTACCACCACAGGAGCGCATTCTGTTTGTGTATTATCTAAAATTACATTAACTTCAAATACTCTGAAAGATTCATTGTCCTTTAACTCGGTGCTCGGATCAGGTGTAGTTCCTTGAACAGAATTGCTCGGAGTTACAAAAATTTGCAGATTATCCAGAATATACTTTTTAACTTCATTGATATAGTCATTTATTTGATCATTTTGAAAACTCTCAATAAATTCCGTGAAACACGATTGAACAATATTGGCTGATGCAGCTTTATCATTGTCAGCAAGTGCTTTGCGAAACTCCTGCATCATCTTCATACCTGTTCGTGCAAGCTCATAAAGTTCTGCATGAAACTTGGAATAATTTGTTCTTAATTCTTCAGCTTTCTTCTTACTTAATTTGCCTGAGCCTTCCAATTCGCCAAGGGTTTCGATCTGCACCGGTTTTTTATCGATAACAGGAAATATTTCAGGTTGCACTATCCCCTGTTCATTTTCTATTTGTCCGCGAACAAAGCCAAATGGTTTGATTGTTTCATCGAATATATTCAGTAGTTCACGTTCTCTTTTTTGATAATTTTCGATTATGACTTTACGTGCGGCTTGAAATGATTGTTCATCTAATAATTTTGTCAATCTGCTTCTTAAGAAAGAAATAACTTCATTCATTTTTGATGCAAACTCCTTGCCGTGACCTTTGGAAAGTTTGATTAATCGCGGCTGATCGGGATTATCAAAATTATTGACATAACAATAATCATAAGTAATAGGCTGATGAGTTGTAACTGATTCTAATATTTTTTTAACTGTCGAAAATCTGCCTGTACCTGCTAATCCGGATACGAAAATATTATATCCTTTTGAAAACAATTCTGCTCCCATACGAATAGCTTCAATAGCTCGTTGCTGTCCTACAATTTCCTCTAATGGCTCAAGTTCATTTGTTGTTTCAAATTTAAAATTATCCTCTGGGCACACCCAGCGCAAATCATCAGGTTCAAGCTCGTGATAGGGTTTTGGAATTCTTATTATTTCTTGTTTCTTTGAGGAAGGACTTTTACTCCCTTTATGTTTGGCCTGAGCTATATCCATATTTTTTCCAATTTTTTGGTTAATAAACGATATTTAATTTAACTATTTTTCAGGATATAGAAAAGTTTAATCAAGTGTGAGAGTAATGACAATTCTTAATGAGATTAAACAAATTGTTTTCCTTCGTAAAAACTTGAGCTTTTATTCTGGGAAGTTGGCAAGCATTTGGCGTTTTCACACAGTCTATCCTCAAAGCCACAAGGATAAGTATTTAATCCTGTAATTCCCACGAATGAGACTGTGTGAAAACTATCTTTTTCTGTCATTCCTGCGAATGCAGGAAGCTCCTGCTTGATACTGGAAGGGGATTCCTGCATTCGCAGGAATGACAATCCAGTAGAAGTTGTGAGTTTTTACTCAAGCTCATGCGCAGGAATGACAATCCAGTAGAAGTTGTGAGTTTTTACTCAAGCTGACATGCGGGAATCCCATCCAGTACCAATCAGTGGATTCCTGCCTGATAACTGTTAATTTGTTATCAATTTATTGTTCTTTTAATTTTTTATTCAAATATAAATACAAACATTACGTCATTACTTGATTATATAATTTTTCATATAATATAGTTTTAATAAGAAATGACATTTAATTATCAAAATATTAAACAAGGTAAAATCCTTAAAAAATTTGAACGAATTTTTATTTTTCTGCTTTTGATTTTGTCTAATGTTTATTTATCAGCAGCAGATAAAAATATGAACTATCAGCCATATTTGCAATCTGTTAGTGAACATTCAGCAATTATCATGGTTGAATCAGGTTCCTCTGATAATATAATTATTGAATACGGTGAAAATCAGACTAATCTTAATCAGTCTTCTCAAACTTATCTATATAAACAATGTGTTGATAATAAATCTTCATTTATGCACAGGATTAAACTAACAGGTTTGAAATCAAATTCACAGTATTATTATCATATCAAAAATCATACGAATAATAATGCACCTTTTTCATTTCGTACCTTTGTAAGTACAGGAACTGATTTCGATTTTGTTTGTGCCGGTGATTGCCGATCAGGTACAAAACCTCATTCTAATATTGCTAAACTAATCAAGTCCTATTCACCTTTGTTGTGCATGTATTCTGGTGATTTATGCTATAATGGCTCCTATTCCTCATGGATTGACGAATTTTTTCTTCCAGATGAGATGAAAATTATTGAAAGTGCTCCTTTTTACAATAGCATTGGTAATCACGAAGCGGGTCATAATAACACTGAAATATTTACTGAGGCTCCGGAATCATTATCGGGGCATTGGGATTATTATTCTTTTGATTGCGGCGATGTACATTTCCTTGTTCTTAGCACAGAGACTACAATAGATCCTGGAAGCAAGCAGTATATGTTTGCAAAAACCGATCTTGAAAATACTAAGAAGAAATGGAAGTTTGTGATGTTTCATAAACCTGCATATTGTGCCGGTGGACATGGAGAAGATAAAACAATGATCGAAGTGTCAAAAAAAATATTCGTTCCGAATAAAGTAGATTGCGTTTTGACTGGTCATTCTCATTTTTATCAACGGAATGAAGTCAATGGAATTAAACATTTGGTAATCGGTGGAGGTGGCGCCCCTTTATATAATCCAAAAAATAATAATTATACAAAAGTTACCAAAAAAGATTATCATTTTGCCAATTTTGAGGTAAAATCAGATAAAATACAAGTAACTGTAATTAACGATAAAAATGAAAAAATTGATCAATTTGAAATAAAGAAATAATTAATTATGAAAAATCTTAAAATTTTAATAGCACTGCTTTGCTTAATTAGCTTATATTCATGCTATAATAATCCACAAGATCCCGATATTATTATCCCTGCAAAAACATCAGCGATAATTGATAGTATCAGCCCAAGGTCCTGCACCGTTGACGATACAATAACAATTTACGGTAAGCACTTTGGGTCGAGGTTAGTTTTTAATGAATATATAATTTTTGATGATTCCATAAAATCGACTGCTTACATCGGTGTAAATTGGTCTGATACTAAAATACAGATATTTATTCCATCAGGTTTGCATTTTGATTCAATAAAAGTTTCCATTCAAGCAAATGACACAATTGGGAATACTTATAAGATTAAATTGAATAAACCATCTACTTTTAAGGAAATTCCAGAAGTGCTGATACCTTCGGGTACTTATCAAATGGGAGATATTAATTCCACAGGTTTTTCAACTGAATTACCAATAAGAAATATCAGTATATCCAGAGCTTTCTTTATGAGTACAATTGAAATCACTCAGAATTTGTGGAAATATTTAATACCATATAATCCAAGTATTTATAAAGGTGATTCTTTACCTGTTCACGATATGAACTGGTATCAGGCAATTGAATTTTGTAATAAACTATCAGAATATAAAAAATTACAGAAATGCTATTCATATATTAACGATTCAGTAGTTTGTGATTGGAATTCTAATGGATACCGTCTCCCGACCGAAGCAGAATGGGAATATGCGGCACGTGCAGGATCATCAACTGATTATTATAACGGGGGTTTGGATAATAATTTATTACAGATAGCTTGGTATGCTGGAAACTTTGCATCTTATCCTCATACGGGAGGGTTAAAAGCTGCAAATAATTTTGGACTTTACGATATGTTAGGTAACGTTTCTGAATACTGCTGGGATTATTGGGCAGTGTATGATACAACTAAAACTATCGACCCTAAAGGCCCAGCATCCGGATCATTGGGAAGAGTTTCACGTGGAGGTGCATGGCAAAGTATTTCAAGTAGTTGCAGAGTTTCGTTCAGACAATATTATCAAGAACCGAGCATTAATTTTTATTATGCTGGAATCAGACTTGTGAGAAATAAATAATGACTCAAATAGAACAAATTAATGATGATATTTTAAGAGTATTGACTAATTCAAGAAAACCATTATCACTAAATGAATTAACTTCATTACTTCACATTAAACATAATTCTGAAACTTATATTATATTCAGAAATATTCTTACCGAGTCTGTTGATTCGGGAATTATTTTAAAATCGAACCGCAGAAGATATTCCTTACATGATTTTTCTTCGGAAAGCGGATTAATCGGTATAATTTCAATTGGTTTAAATAAAGGTATAGTAGAAACCGAAAGCCGATCTTTCCCAATAATTAATATTAGGAAAAAATATCTTTCAAATGCGCTGGATGGTGACAAAGTTAGAATTAGGATACATAATTCAAAACCCGGAGAGAAAGTATTTGGTGAAGTTGTAGAAATTATCAAAAGAAATACGCAAATAATAATAGGATCAATTGATTATGACGGTGATTCATATTTCTTAATACCTGATGATAAAAAGTATCTGAATGATTTCTACATTAATGAAAGGGATCTGAAGAATGCTAAAGACGGTGACAAAGTAAAAGTAAAATTTATTTCATGGGATGATCCTGACTTCAACCCGCGTGCAGAAGTAATTGAAATAATTAGGGAAGCGTCAACTGTTAAAGATGAATATGACGTTTTGGTTAAGAAATTCGGATTCAAGGAGAAATTTCCCGATGATGTTGAAGAAGAATCAAATAGCTTTGAAGAACCAAAATCAGTAAACAATTTTAAAGGCCGACTTGATTTAACTAAGACAACAGTTATAACTATTGATCCTGATGATGCAAAAGATTTTGATGACGCTTTATCCTTAAAGACATTAAAAAATGGGACTTATGTATTAGGAGTTCACATTGCCGATGTTAGTTTTTATGCACCTGAAAATTCAGCAATAGATATTGAAGCTCGCGGACGAGGGACAAGTGTTTATATGACCGACAGAGTTATCCCTATGTTGCCCGAAAGACTTTCAAACGGGATTTGCTCGCTTGTACCCGATAGATTAAGACTTGCGATGACAGTAATAATGTATTTTGATCAAAACGGATATCTTTTAAAATATAAAATACGTGAATCAATTATTCGCTCGGCCCGTCGTTTTACTTATAACGAAGCACTGGAAATTCTTAAAAATCAAGACGGTGAGCATTGTGACCTGATAATAAACCTTCAAAAATTATCCGAAATTTTAAGGAAACGAAGATTTGATACCGGTGGTATTGATTTTCATACAACGGAAGTAAGATTCAGATTCGATGATAAAGGTTTTCCGGTCGAATCAATGTTGAAAACCAGTAACATCGCTACCGAACTTGTTGAAGAATGTATGTTAATTGCAAATAAAACAGTTGCAGAACATATTAAAAATATTTCAATAGAGCAAAATCTAATTAATTTGCTTCCTTTTTTGTATAGAGTGCATGATAAACCGAAACAAAAAGATTTGAGAGAAGCACTGAAATTTTTAGTAAACTATGGTGCAAGGCAGAAAATCAGACATCTTACTTCAAAAGAAATTAATGAGTTACTTCATTCACTTGCCAATACTGAGTTGGAGAATATAGCTGATCAGATACTAATTAGATCTATGGCAAAGGCTGAATATTCAAAACAAAATATTGGACACTTCGGGCTTGGATTTTCAAATTACACTCATTTCACTTCACCAATCAGGCGCTATCCCGATTTGATAGTCCACAGATTGCTCAAAGAGTATGCTTTAGGTTTACCTACCGCAGGAAGAATGAATTTCATACATATTTTATTAAAAAATGTAGCTCATGTTTCTTCGGAGCGTGAACGAATTGCAACTGAAGCCGAAAGAGAATCAGTAAAAATCACACAGGCTTTAATGTGTCAGAAGCAAGTCGGGAGAGAATTTTCCGGAACTGTAACTGGACTTACTAAATTCGGAATTTTTGTAAGAATTGATGAAATTTTTGCAGAAGGTCTTGTAAGGCTGCAAGAAATAAAAACTGATTATTTTGAACATGATGAAGCTAATTATCAAATTGTCGGAAGAAATACCAAAGAAACATTTCAATTTGGTAAGAGACTGAAAGTAAAGATATTACGTGTCAGTTTAGAGAAAAGAACTATTGATTTGGGATACCTTGGAAGTGAATAGGAATATTACAAGCGAAGGTTTATCAATGCCTACAATTTTGGCAAATATTCTACTTTTAAAACAGCATCAAGTTCACTTTTTTTCTTGCAACAAACTCCTGCTTTGTTGCAAGTGGGAAACTTATTAGTAGTTTTATATCAGACTATTAATTATCAAAATAAATATTCTTTTGCAAATTAGTTTGGTTGTTTAGAAATAGAGTGTTAAATTGCATAGTTGGATTTTTTTATTTTGATTTTTTACAAAATGGGAAAAGTGGAAGGGTAAATATGTTTAAATCGAAATACTTTAAAATAATCTTAGTTATCCTTGGAATTCTCTTTATCAGTGGATCTGCAAATTTCATTTATTATGAAAAAAATAGATTAGAAGATGAAAAATACTCTGAGCTCAAGGTTGTTTCCGAATTAAAAATCAATCAAATTAGCAGATGGAAAAAAGAAAGATATGCAGATATTGATGTGCTTACAAATTTACCATTTATCAAAAAATCAGTTAAACAATTGATGGACAAAACGATTAATGATGAAAACACTAATGAACTCAGTTCTCTAATGAAAACAGCTTGTGAAACTTCAAATTACGAAAATATAATAATCCTCTCGCCGGATTTAAAAAAAGTTCTATCTGTTCAACCCACTGATATTTCTTTTGATTCCACTTCTATACTGACATTAAAAAAAAGTATCAGTCAAGGTCAAAAGTGTTTATCAGATTTTTTTATATGCCAGACTCATGGCAGATACGAGCTTGATCTGATTTCTCCGATAGAATCTTCGGGTCAATTAATTGCATTGCTGATTATGAGAATTAATCCAAAAGACTATTTATTCCAAATGCTTCAATCTTGGCCTACCTTAAGCAAAAGCTCAGAAACATTAATAGTCAGACGAGATGCTGATTCAGTAACTTTCTTATTCAGCCCTTCAAAATCCAATGATTCTATAAAAATACAGAGACTACCCTTATCAATGATTGATTTACCGGCAGCTCAAGTGGTGATGGGTAAAAGAGGTAAATTTATTGGTATTGATTATCAGGACGAGAAAGTTCTTTCGGATTTAAATCAGATTCCCGATACAAACTGGTTTCTTATTACTAAAATTGATAGTCGCGAAATCTATAATGTTTTATATTTAAAATCAGCGATATATATTGGTGGAGTATTAATATTTCTTTTATGCTTGTATTTCGGCATGGGATATGTCTATAAAAGTAAGGAAAAGAATATATTACAGTCCCTATTAGATGCCGAAGAAAGCCTCAGAAGCGTTCTTTCACAGATAGGTGACGGTATTGAGTTAATTGATTACAAAGGGAATTTAATCGGTGTAAATATTGCTGAATGCAGCATGCTTGGTTATAACCGTGAAGAGATGATTCTGAAAAATATAACAGAAATTGAACCTTCAATAACTTTGGAATCATTCAGAGTTACTTTCAATGAGACTATCGGTAAATCTCAGGTTTCTTATGAGACCGTCCATTTACATAAAAATGGTACACTTATTCCGGTTGAAATTAATTTCTCAATAGTTAATTTAAACGGACAACAATACGGGTTATCAATTGTTCGGGATAATTCACCAAACAATAAAACAGGGGAATAGATTGTCTAATTAAAACTTTTCTAAAATTAGTCAACGAGCCTTAAATAATTCAATAATTCAATTTTTCCACAATTATGGAAAATATTCAAATTTTGTAATTCTCTGCGAAATTCAATGGTGCTTTGTGCATCAATAAATATTTGTCCTTTATTAACCGCATCGCCGCGCACAATACAGGATTGGCTATAATCGCAATTAATGCGGAGTATGGCATCTTTTTCGATAGTTAAATTTTTACAGACAAACGCAATATTGCAAATAATTTCACCTTCAATAATAACGTTATCATTTTCGGTTGGAACTTTACCGTTTTTCCAGGTTGATGGTGAATGCCAATCACCACAAGAATCCTTAATATAAAAATCTTCGGCAGATACTGTCAGAGCTGCCAGATAAAGAAATAAACCAAGAAACAACACTTTTTTCATTAATAACTCCTAATAAGAAAAATTACTGAATACAAAAATAATGAAAAAATATTGAAAAGCAACAAAATTATTAGCAAAATCATCATTTGAGATGAAATTCGTTATTTGATAATTAACAATAATTTTGTTTCAGTATAACACTGAGATGAAAAAGTGCAGAAATATACACCTACAGCTAATTTTTCTGTATTAAATTTTATTTTATTATAACCAGCATTAAAAAGTTCATTCTCGGTAACTTTTAAAATTTCATTCCCGATTTGATTAAATATACTAATTGAGATTGATGTTTCTTGCGGATTTTCGAATTCAATCGTTGAATTATCATTTATCGGATTTGGATTTATGGAAATATTGAATGATGATTTATTTTTATCAATAATTGCTGCCTCTGTATAATCAAATTCGATGGATTTTTCAGAGTGGCAGCCATTTTTATCGGTTACAATTACTGAATATCTTCCATTTTCAGAAGGATTAATAACTTTATTTATTGAATCCGTCAATAATTTTCCGTCTAAATACCACTGATTACCCTCATCAGCAGAGGAAATCAATTGTTTTTTATCTTCGCTAATAACCGGTTTTTCAGGAATTGGATAAATTGTAATATTTGAATCATTAATGATTGTGTCTTGTTCCGAAGAAATTATTCTTATTCTATAATTTGTTCCGAATTTTTGATATAATGGTATCTTTGCAGCCATCCAACCTGTTTTATAGAGATTTGCGGCTCCAATATTTACTTCAAAAGAGAAATTTCCTTTTGCGTCGGATAAATAAATATTGAATTTATTTGATTTATCCAAAGTATCGGAAGCATTATAAAAAATATCTAAAGAATCGCCAGCACACAGAACCAAGGAAGTTGGACTTATTTTTTCAGAAACTGAAATTATATTTAAAGAATCCGTATAGGCGCATCCATTCTGGTTTATTACTTTAAGTTTATATGTTCCACCTTGATTGATTCTAATCTTTGTTGTTGTATCGCCGGTTGACCAAAGATAGCGAATCTTAGAATCATTCAATGTTGTGCCAATTTCAATAGTCTCATTTTGATTTATTTTTCTTTTCCCAATAAACGTGAAAAATGGCTCCGGCAGTACCTTAACGAAAACACTGTCATAGATTTTAGCTCCGTTAATATTTGCTTCGCAAACGAAATAACCTGAATTTCTTACATTTGTAAAAATTGCGTTCTTGCTGCTGTCAGTCGTACTATCTGGCGAAAACCACTTATAAGTTAAGGCTGCTGCTGTATCCGATATGTTCGATATAAGAGGAACAGACTCACCTTGACAAATTTGTTTGACCGCTGAACTTGCTTTTAGGAAAACATTATAATAATTGTTCATGAAATATGGTAAATTGAATCCCTCTTTAACGTTCAACTTAAATCCTAAATCGTGAACAATTACTTTGTCTGCATCATCATTTGGATTTTCGATTACTGCAAGGAAACATGTATCATGTCTTGATATATATATTTTGCCGTTTGGGGCATATTGTAAATCATCATAAACATACATATTTCCCGGAGGATATATATGTTTACCTGTGCCTGAATCTACAAAATCCATTAAAACATTACTCACTCTTTTCGCTGTTGATACTTGAGGTTTTCCATTGCTCACAGTATATTGATTAATATAATAATAATCTTTACTATAGCCAATATTATCTCCAATAGAATCAATAATTGCGTAGAATTTTGTTCCGTCAGGAGAAAAGCAGCCTCTCGTAAAATTAGGCTCATAAAATGTAAAAGCTTTTTTTAAAGTACCTTTTGTTTTATCAATTTTCCAAAATTCAATTCCCGAATAATAATACCCAAATAAATAATTATTATCAGGGCTTGTTATTGGGGTTCCATCGGGACATATAGGATATTGAGTATCAGAATATACAGAATCAACAATACCTTTACTTGTCAATAAATATGATCTGAAAATACAACTTGTATAATTCATTTCAGTATTCGGTTGATATGCTGATATATAGACAATCCAAATATCAATTCCGTTTGAATGCTTAACCGGCCATAATACTCCTCCCCAATTATTATTTACTCTTACATCCTTTGCAATAACATCGCCATTACCATTATTTGCATTAATATCTATTTTATCATAAAATAATCCGTAAATATTTGATTTATTATAATCACTTCTATTAAACTTAAAAACATAATAAATTCCTTCATTCCCCGGCATAGGTACTACTATTGAGCGTTCCCAATAAAATGCAGCATTTGTATAACCATTCTTTATCGGTTGATTTTTACTATTAAAAATGACACTATTCATATAAACTGAGTTTACGGGATAATTGCTTGCAAATCCATATAATTTCAGATTTCCATCTTTATCCGATATTACAAACTCATTAAATGATGTTTGAACGGCATCTTTAACATTAATAGGCATTGTGTCTTTTGTATTGAATGTCATTGCAGCTCCCATGGAAAAATACCAGTTCCATGATTCTTTTTGAGCACGAAGCTGAATTGAGGCTATTAGGGCTATTATTGTAATTAGAATAAAATTTTTCATTGGCGTACCTTAAATAAATGTAAAAATAAAATGGACTCCACTTTTTAGGCGGAGTCCATAAATTAATTATTTCGTAATCATGAATGTTCCTGTTGATTTTTCCCCATTCGAATATTTAACCGAATAGTAGTAAACTCCCGTGCTAAACTTGGCAAAATCAGCATTCACTCTAATTTCACCTTGATTAATTTGATCCTGAGCAACAAATATAATATTCGAAAGATTATCATAAATCATTAATGTAAACTCTCCTTTTATTTTTGATTTCACAATAAATGAAATATTCCCATGGCTTGGATTTGGTAGAACCAATACATCTTCGGAAATGTGTACGGAATCCTGGTTTTGATCTCCACTGTTCTTTATTGTAATTTTTGGTAATCCATCACCACCAAGGGAATGAATATCAACAAAAACCAAATTATCACATAAAAATAGACAGCCACTTTTACCATTGCATTCCCTAAGAACTTCTTCCGAAACATTATCTGGTAGATGCCCATTGGCATATTGAGGATTCCAGATATCAGATTGTGGAAATTTAACATATCCCTCATTTCCACAACCAGGGCATAACTCAATATCTTCCCAGCAACAACCATATTCATTTATACATGGATAAAATCTGACTGTCTTAGCAGGTATTCGTGCTTTTATAAACATCCAACAAGGATAAACTTCAACTCTAACTTTTGTTGGATGTATAGTCATTCGATGTAATTGATCTCGAATTATATCTTGTAAAAATTTCTTGATTCCATGTTGGTGAGCAATACGAAGCAATTCATAATTAGATGAATTATCATCTTCAAATACTTGAACATCCGCAATTTGGAATTGAAATAAAGTTTCTCCACAATTGTTTATTTGACGCCATATATAGTGTATTAATAATATCTCACCACTACCATATGTTGCCGAACAATAATTCCAAGGTGCCAAATTTGTACATGTAGTAGAATTGCAAAGCCCAACAGAAGCTGTGTTAAACGTATATAAAGGTGTATTTTCCGGTAGAGTCATATCTTGGCATGTAGAAAAACAATGCTTTCCATTTATACCAGTACAAAAAGTACTTGAGGAAGTCATTGTTTGACTCGATACTTCAATAAATCCGTTTGAATTTGATTTTAAATCATAGTGCATAACACAACAACCTTGATTACAATCCAAACTTGGAGTGAATGTGCCATTAGACTCAGTCATGCAAGTAGGCATATTTAAGTTATAACTGAATGTACAGCTATTGAAAATATGTGATTCAATGCGCATTTGCCCAGTTTCTTACAGAGTATCATAAACAGTTACGTCATGACAATCGAAGGGGAATATACAGTTCATTGAACCAGTAATCAACTTAACCGCACTTGAAATAATATCATCTGTTGTTGCAGTGCATGTGGTATTTTCAAGAGTTTCAATATGATCAACTTGAACTTCATGACTTGGTGTTGGATTAGTACATGTGCGTGTTTGGTAATAAACCAAAAATGAGCAACCATCGATTTGTGTAAATTGTGGTGTATGTGCTGAAACCCAAGGAGTGCAATTAAAATTTTGATCATCACAAGAAAATATTTTTCCAATATTTAGGAATAATAAAACAAAAGCAGCAATAAATGCAGTATTTCGAAGATTAAAAGAATTCATAGTGTTCTCTTTTAAAAATTAATAAAACGAATTATTTTGGTTCAAATTGTAATTTAATACCTGGTAGAAATAAAAAGAGTGCGTAATTATCACAAAAATTTGTGCTAATCATCCAATGCTTAAGAATTGATTTGTAATCATAGTTTTAACTTGAATCCATATTTTATCTCCGAGTTAAAATAAAAGAAAGGGCATTCCCATTTATTTTACGCTTGTTCGAGGTATTGCCAAACACCCATCAGTAACATAAAAAAAGGAAACACCCGATTTCTCGGACGAACCTTCTCTACATTCTACTGATTTAATTTTGGCAATTTTCGATCAAGAACGAGAGTTAGTCTCAATTATTCTTATTTATTTATTTCAAATCACTAAATCAACATTTCACCAAACATTCTTCTCTATTTATTACAATTAATCATCACAACAAATTTGCAAAAAATAAGAATTAAAAAACTCTATAAGAAAAAATCACTTATTAGGATAAATATTTTTTTTCTAAAACTCAAAAACAAGGGATAAATGGTGTCCCAGACCTGTTCTTGATAAAAGGTCAGACGAAACGGAATAATCAAAGTGAGTTTTAAAAGGCATGTGCTTTAGTTCAGGACGAATTGATACTCCGGCACCCCATATATTCATAGGTAAAATCTGAGGAACACCCTCTTTTTCACCGTAAAGCCCAATACCGCCTCTGAAAACAATTGCTTCATGCAATACAGCTTCCAGACCCAGTACAATCGATGGTGACATATCATTTTTTGAGTAAATTGCGTCCAATGCAAATAGCAAATAATGCGACGATGGAATATCTTTAGTTTCAGTTTCACCGGTAATGGATGAACGAGTCTGATACTCACCTTCGTTCAAACCATATTCCATTGCAATGCCTGTTCGAAGTGTAAAAGGAATAAAATCAGAGTGAACTCCCGGTTCGTTCCAGTACATTCTCCCGCTGATATTTTGAGCACAAACACCAAACGAAAATAAATCCAATACATTGAATTTCATTCCCAAATCAAAACCGAAGCCATTACCGTTGGTCATAGATCCGACCAGATTATTGGTGAGATATTTAGCGGTTAAACCGAAACTTGCATACTCGATTTTGTAAGAAAATGCTCCGGCTATTGAATATTGCCAGTCAGTGCGATCACCGAGCGGATTGCCTCTAAAATCGCGCGACATAAAAGTTCCGGCATTAAAACTGTTAAAACCAAATCCAAGACCAAGATTTTCATAAATCTGCTGAGCCCAAGCCAATGTGGAATGGCTTCTTCCGTATTCAAGAAATGAATACATAGTTGCAACCGTCGCTTTGTCACTCATAAAGGACAAACCCGCAGGATTATAAAAGAACCCCATAGGCTCGTTTACTATTGCGGTATAAGCACCTGCCATGGCTATTTGGCGAGCTCCTACATCCCTTAGCAAATAAGATTCGGCATATCCTCCATTAGTAGTCTGCGATAAAGCAGAGTTAAGGCTAAAGAAGAAAAATATAAAAGGCAGTGAAAAAATTGTCGATATATAGACAAAGTTTTGCTTCACCAGCTTATTATTAGTCAGTTTTTTAATAAAGTATTTTTTTATAAACATTACGACCTCGCAACGACAAATTTCCGCGCTTTTCTAAAGTGTCGCCCTTGTAGAACACAGAAATAAACACCGTTCGGTAGTAAGTTAGAATGGAAGGAATAAGGATAATCGGAATCTTGGTGTGGATAGCCCCGGAATATCTCCAGCACTTGTTTCCCAAGCATATTGTAAACCGCGATAGTTATTTCCTGATTATAATCAACAAGTTCAATTTTAACGATATGTTGTTCATTTACTTCAAAAATACCGATAATTTTGTCTTCTCGTTTTGCCGAGTCGGAACTATTCTGTTTCTTGTCAAAGAGCGTACTTTTCTTATCTTTATTATCAATAACCATGCCATCAGTTTGCTTTTTTGATTTAAGCATAAATTTAGGTGTACCTATCTGGGTCATTTGATCACCAATATTAAAAAGTTCGTCCGAATAAGCTAACTCTACAAAAGCAGGAATTATAACCAATAAAATAATAACTATATTTAAAATCTTCTTCAATTTATTTTTCAATTTGTTAATAACTTGTCATTCATAACTTATAACTCATAATTTACTTACTCTTGCCGAACTTACGTGCAATTTCACTAATAGTTTCCTCATTCATATTAATCGGATCCGAATCAGCTGCATTTTTAACCTTTTCTTTCTTAATTCCTAACATATTAGCAACTTCTTTAAGCTTTTCGAGTTCATTTTCAGGAACAGAATTCATATATCTGGCCACTTGCTCTTTTTTAACCTTTTGCTGTTCTTCAGCCAGATGCAAAGCAGTTTCAATTTTCGGAGTTGTTTTTAAATTTTGAGAATTGTTGCCGTCTGAGCTTACTTCAGCAGATTTGAACTGTGGATTTACTTCACTTTTTCCAAGAATGGACATCAGAACATCTTCTAATTTTGAATTATCCTTATTAGATTGATTATTCTGAGATTCGATTGCTGTCAAGATCTTTTGTTCATCATCGTTTAACTTAACATCAAGAGCTGGTTTTTTGATAAACTGCTGCAATGAGGTAGAAATTGCTTTCTTCTTTGGTTTAATACTTTCAGTTAGAATTGCAGTTGTCGTTTCGGTTTCGTCCTTGCTTTTTTCATTACTTTTATACGCGGCAGCGGCTTTTTCAGCAGGTACAGCAGGTTTGTTCATAATATTGCCCGGAGAAAGCGGCCCTAATTTCTGGGGGACCTGCATCTGAAAATCCTTTTCAGCAGTGATAAGACTTTTTTTCCACTTCTTATACGCAGACCATAAAATTATCAAGATAATTAAAGATATTAAAATTACCATGAAAATTGTTTTAAGCATCCAGTCAGGCAAATAATCTATTAGAGATTCAAGAATTGTTTTATTAGAAAGTTTTTGATTATTAAGATTCTTGAGAGAATCAGCCATGGCTAATTGTTGCTTCTTTTGAGCCGAGTCTAATGCTCTGATCGAATCTTTATTTTCTCTGTAAATCTTTATATATTTTGATAAATTCGAATCATTGAGCAATTCAACTACAGTGCGGTGATATGAAGCAGAGCTATCATAAGCCAGATCAAAAATAAAGGGCGATTTAACCGACGTCTTATAGGTGTAGAACTCAATAAATTGCGAGGAACGCAGCTTCATTCCTGCAACCATGGCTAATTGAGCAGCAGCAGCATAAATATCATGAATGGTAGTACCGGCTTTAATTGCAAAATTCAAATTTTCGGCAGCTTTAATAAATTCGGATTCTTTAAGTAATAATATACCAAGAACTGCGGCTGCATTGGCATTCCCGCCTTTTACAGAAGATTGAAAATAATTTTTAGCCACTGGTAAAAGTTCGCTTTCAAGAGCTAAAAGACCGCTTCTATAGCTATCTTCTTCAGGTGAAATTTTATCCCATGCAAAAATATCAACCGATAAACATCTTGAATATGGATGAATATAGGTTGTAAACCCGCGCTTATCACGCAAAATTAAGGACAGCTCAATGTTTTCACCCTTTTTAAAAGAGTAAACATCAGAGATTATCCCGGAATTATGAACCTCACGAGCTGATTCATCAATATCACAATTATTTATCTTTAGAATTATTTTCTTTTTATCAGTAGAAAGCTCTGTATTATAGGATGATGGTTCTTCACTTAGGTAAAAATTTACTCGATTTAAAGGATTGATATCAATCTTGTTGATTTTCGATTTTGATAAAAGTAAACTATTGGAGAATATTAGAATTAATAATCCCATTCCCAAAAGTTTGTTTTTCAATATATCAGATTGATAAAAAATAGCCGATAGAATAATTAATTAGTAAAAGATTATAGACGATACTAAACTCCAATTATTTTGATTAATTCTCCAAATACCTTATGGGTAGAGCTTTTTTGAAAACTATTTTAAATTTTGTACCCTTACCCAATTCCGAAGCAATGGAAATCAGTCCATTATGTTGCATAATAATATTTTTAATCATGTATAATTCGCTGCCAATGCGTCTCTCTTCACTTTTTGGAAAGAATAAAGGCTCAAATATATGATTTAAAACTTCCTGTTCATAACCTGTTCCATCATCTGTTAAAGTTACATTAATTTTTCCAGATGATTCAAAAATCATAATATTAATAATTCCACCGTCCGGCATCGAATCACGGGAATGAAGCAATAAACTTAAAAAGACCTGCTCCAATTGCGGTTTAAACCCATTTATATAATAATTATCTGGTTGATATTCAAGTTCAACTCGAATTCCATCACGCATTAACTGCGCTCCCGAAAAAAGCAATACTTCGTCAATGATTGAGACCAAATCTATCGGTTCGGAGCTTTTTTCCGAATTTGCTGAGACTGATAAATCAGATAACCTTGTATTGATTTCATCAATTTTATTTGCCTGCTCAACTATGACTTTTATTCTTCTTTTTTGGTCTCCAACTCCAGATTGCAATAATTTAAGATGACCAAGAAGAACTTTGAGAGGAGTATCGATTTCCTTAGAGATTGATCCGGCTATCTCCCCAATAGAAGCCATTTTCGAGGATTGCAGCATCTGAGAATTCAAACCGGCAAGTTTCATATTCATTTGTTTGATTTCTTCAGAGCTTTTAATATTATCAAGGGCTACTGCAGCCGCTTCAGCAATAGTTCTCAGTGATTCCAGTTCATTAAAATTAATTGAATCCTTATTTTTAAATGTTTTTGCAAGAAAAATTCCAACATTGATTCCTCGTAATTCAATCGGAATGATAATCAGGAAATTAATTGTTTTCAGCTCAGGCTCAGCCAAATTAGGTATAACGCAAGGTTCACCCATTTCAAAAGCCCAGTCGATAATCCCTTGTTCTTCAAGATGAACGGCTATGGCTGAAAGATTAACATTAGTATCCCGCTCATCAACCGGATAGAGTTTTTGTTTTGCAGTGAAAAAGAAAATATTATATTCAATTATTTCAAAAGTATCCGAAATTTGCGGATCAAGAGTGATAAATACATCTCTGGCAATGTCACATCGGGAAAATAAAGTTGATAAGTTATTATAATATTCTGAATTTGCTATATTTGAGTTTGAATCAACAGCTTTTGGTTTAACAGCCTGACTTCTTAGGTGATCTACCTCTCTTTGAAGCAACTGTACTGCCATTTCAAGAGAACGTACATATTCGCTGCTTGTATTTACAGAGTTTAAAAATGACTTACTTTCAACATTATTTGCAGATATTTCACTCATTTATAGGTTTATTAATGTAAAGAACTTTTAAAGACTCGAACTATAAACAGGACGGGTAGCAATTTCAGTGAATGCTGCTGCCTTTTCATATTCTTCCATAATTTCCGTTTTTAGAATATCGATTGCAGATTCCTTGCTTAAAATTTCATGTTCACCAAGGGTTTCTAAAATTTCATTTGCAAGAAAGAGAGGTGGCTGCCTTTGATCATAAGTCCATTTTTTAAATCCACATTCAAGGGCAAACCATTCAGCCATGGCAACTATTGAAATAAGATGCTCATCAGTTTCTGGTTCTTTTTTTTGTTTTTTATCATTTGAATTAAATATTCTATTATCTTTTCGATTTTCATCTTCCTTTTTTTTATTCTCACGCATTTCTGTATATGAATCATGATGGTAGCGAATGGATTCGCATAGCTGCCGTGGCAGATACCATCGCTCTGCAAACCACGAACCTATATCGCTATGAGTGCATCTAAATGCCATTATTTCCGCATCGAGCATATATTTTCCGAATCTCTCCTGAAAAGATCTGACCTGTCGAAACTCTTTGCTAAAGAACTCACTCATTATCAAAATTCCAATATCATGCATCAATCCTGCAACAAAGGCTTCACCGGCTAAACGATATTTCAATTTGCGGGCAAGAACACGAGCTGCAGCCCCGCAAAAAACTGAATATTCCCAAAAAGCTTTTGTATCCAGAGTTGATCGCCTGGATTTGCTAATAAATTTTTGTAAAACCAAGCCTATTACAATCTCCTTGATTGTGTTTGTTCCCAATAGAACTATCGCCAGATCAATAGTTGAAATTCGACGGGCAAAACCATAAAACGGTGAATTGGCGACCTTCAGTACTCTGGCTGTAAGCGTTTGATCTCGCTGGATAAGCCCTGCAAGATGCGATGCCCGCATTTCAGTATCATCCAATGCGTGTAAAACCTCGGTTAGAACAAATGGAATCGTTGGCAGATCTGTCAAGGTTTCCAGTTTTAACTTAATTTTTCGATCAAGCATTGTCGAATTCTATAAGCTTTGTACGTAATTCATTTACAACCTGTGTATGTATCTGGCAAATACGGCTTTCAGAGACGCTTAATGTTGTCCCAATTTCTCGGAAAGTAAGATTTTCATAATAATATAAAGTCATAACAAGGCGTTTTCGCTCCGTCAATGCTTTAATATAATCAGTAATAAAATCGATTCTCTCTTCATTTTCAATTAATGTTAAATAATTCTCTTGACCAACATCAGGAATTTCTTCTATATAATCATCATCTTCAGGATCAGAAGAAGAATGAGAATCCATGATAGAAAATGAAGCTTTTGCAGCAGCAGCGGCAGCTAAGTACGAATTATATTTTTCAGGAGAAACATTTAGTTTTTTTCTAATTTCTTCAGTCGATACTTCCCTACCTTCTTCACTTCTAAGACTATCACTTGCTTGGAGAAAATCCTGAGCCTTCTTTCGCGCGGTTCTGGACAGCCAGTCAAGACGACGTAATTCATCTTGAATCATCCCTTTTATTCTCGGTATTGAATAAGATTCGAATTTAATTCCCCGCTGAGGTTCAAATCTCTCTATAGCCTCATGCAGAGCCAATATACCAATGCTAAGGAAATCTTCATCGGTTAAAATAGTATTGATTGGTAAACTCATATTCTGTAATACATATTTCACCAGCCATATATAACCAAGGACTAATTTATGCTTTATTTCGATTGTATGGGTCAGTACATATTTTTCCCAAATATCAATTGTTATCGTTTCTGTTTGTGCCATTAATAAGTTATTAACTGTTTAAAAAAGAACACTGTTTCGCTATTTAATATAATAAAAATTATGATCATATTTACTATTTTGTTTTTTCATCTTCAAAATTAGGGAAATTAGAGCTAAAATCAAAATCATCGAATGGAGTTTTACTCTCATTATAATCGTCGAATGGTAATTTATTTTCATTAAAATCCCCTGACCTGCTCTCTGTATTTCCGGATAATAAGAAATCATGGTCATTCGAGGCGGAGTCATCATTTGAATTAGATTCAAGTTCTCTTTCAGCCTGATCAATTTCCTTTAAATGCATTTCTCTTTGCATCTCTTCAAATTTTTTCATTTCTTCTTCTCTTTGCTCTTCTTCACGTTTCATTCTATCCATTTCCAATTTCTTTTCTTCCAGTTCTTTTATTCTGACTTCTTCGGCTAAATCTTCTAATTCTTTTTTCTTTTCTTCGGAAATAAAGAAGAAAATGGTTAAAACTATCAAGTAAACAACAATAAATGAAAGTAAGAATAATAGTCCAGCACTATATAATGACTTATATAAAGTATTGGATTCTCCGAAATACAAAATAAAAAAGTATAAAAAAGAAATTAAGAAAGTAGATTTAAAAACTAATCCGTATGGATAATTAATTATTCTCTTAATTCGCTTTTTTTCAATAGACTCTTTTCTAAGAATTCTTTTTTCTCTTAGCTTGAGTTTTCTTTCCTTTTCAGCTCTCTTTTTCTTCCGTTCTTTTCGTTCAAATGCCTCTTGCTCGGCACGTAATTTTTGCCTTGCTTTTTCTTCCTCTGTTAATTTTTTTTTCGGTTCTTTAGCCATATTACACTTTTACTATAATTTCATTTTCGAAAATCAAATTTTGGTAAATTTCAGCAGCCTTTTGCAGAGCCAAACTTACATCCTCAGTAGGGTGAGTATCTATAAATAGTTCCTGATGCAAAATTGATTGCCTGACAATTCGATGATAAGGTACATAACCTATAAGATCCAATTTTATTTTAAGGAAATTCATCAATGCCATATTTAATTTCGACCAGATATCTTCAGCATCCTCATTATCAATTATATTATTTACAATAATGTTGATTTTTTTACTACTTATATATTTGATAAGAATCTTGATTAATCCGTACCCGTCAAGTAATGATGTAGGCTCATCGGTAATAACAACACTTACAAAATCTGAAAATGTGCAAATTTGAAGTAAATCAGGTGAATAGCCTGCAGGAGAGTCAATAATCAAAATATCGTATTGATTAAGGTTTGCAATCTGCTCAAAAATATCGACATATATATATGACGACGCGCTATTCTGCAAAGCATTAGTAGCAGGAATATCGGCAATTAAATCAAGATTTTCAGATAATCGGCAAATTGCTTTCTCTACTTTTATTCTGCCGCTATAAACATCTTTCATACGGACTGGCGGCTCAACTCCAAACAAAATATGTTGATTTGGGAAATATCTGTTAGTATCCCAAACCAACACTTTATTAGTTTGAGCCAATATTTTTGCTAAATTAGCCGCAAGCACAGATTTCCCTACGCCACCTTTGCCACTGCAAATAGTTATAACAAAAATATTTTTATCCTTAACTTCCATTTCTTTTAGTTCTTTTATAACTTGTTTTTTCTTAATTCTTATTTTATTCTTATTTCTTCATTCTTAATTCTTAATTAACCATTAACCATTAACCATTATTTCAGCTAACTTTTCTCGAGAAGCCGGTTCAATATCTTCAGGAATCCTTTGCCCCGAACTCGTGTATGCAATTGGAACAGCTATATTTTTAAATACGGTTAAAAGATGACCGAATTTCTCTGTTTCATCCAATTTTGTAAGGATAATTGCATTAGGCTTCAATTTGCGAAATCCTCTGTAAATAGCTTCTATACTTTGTGAGCTATAATTAGCCTGAATGCAAAGATAAGTCATGTCAGGAGAACAAGTGTCCAACAAAGGTGCCAACTCTAAAATTCCATTAGAATCCTTATAACTGCGACCATTTGTGTCGATAAAAATAAAATCACGATGCTTTTCCGTATCAAGAACTATCTTAATATCCTTTATATTAGAGGCTTGCCTAAATGATATTCCCCCATAAGAAGCAAAAGATTCCAATTGTTCATTAGCTCCAACTTTAATATTATCTGCCGAAACAATCAGAACACTCGACTTCAATACTATTTTACATATAATTGCTAACTTTACTAATGATGTAGTTTTACCTGATCCAGTCGGTCCGATAAAAGCACAAATCATCCTTGAACCTGTTTTTTGAAAAGGTGCAAGAATATTTATATCTTCCTGCAATGTTTCCAAAAGTACACCTATAGCAGTTTTTTCAGTTATATTTGGATTCTGAGTATTCAATAACGAAACATAATTCAAAGCATCAGATTCAGAGAAACCGTTAGACGACATTTTGTCAAATAAACTCAAAAGTATAGGATTAAGAGATGCAATCTGGCGATTTTTCACCAAATCACTTAAATAACGCAATTGAGATTTCATATCGACAATCTCATTATATATTCTTGATCCAGTATCGGAAAAAGAATTATTAGTTTCCGATTTTTTAGGTAAGTAAGATTGCTGTAAATTCTCAGGAGCCGCTACAGATGGCGGATCTTCGGAATAGGAATCAGGATGATTTTCATCAATTGCAGCTACAATTTCCACCATTTCCTGTCCATCACTACGAAGGATTGAACGAGTAGAAATAACGACTGCATCATCGCCTAACTCGCTGAATATTCTTGCCTTCCCTTCTTTGAAGGAGTTTGCGGTGAACTTCTTTATCTTCATAGCAATTGCCCAATAATCTTAAAACACAGAAATAATCAGGTAAATTCTATGCCAAATTTTGAAGAATGGCGGAAGAAAACAAGAAAAACCTTCGCAAATTTAAGTTTATCTTAATCTCAATTTCCCTTAGTAAAGTTAATTTTGATTATTGATTCAAAAATTTTTATTAACTTTGTAAAATCAGTTTATTCTAAGTGTTTTTTATGCTTATTTAAAAAAAAATAAATTGATTTTAAACCGATGGAACGGCATTTTAATCAATATATGCTCATTATAATCGTTTAAACAGTTTTTAAAATTCTAAGGTTCAGACATGACTTCTTTAATTGTAACACCCGCAAATACCCAAGAGTTCTTCTTATTAAAAGAATTATTACAAAAAATGAAAATAGAGTTCAAGCCATTATCAATTATTAGCCCTGACGATGATGATTCCGAAGATTTTTATAAGTTTTCATCTACCAATTTATCACGCGCTTACTCTGATGACGAACCGGAATATACGTCGGCAATGGTAAAGGAGCCTAATCTCGGATACTCTGCAAATAAGGAAAGTCAGTCATGAAAGAAGGAGAAATTGTTCTTGCCGACCTACTCAATTCCGACGGAAAATTTAAAAAGCGCCCTGCCTTAATTTTAAAAGTCTTACCCAAATACGGCGATTTATTAGTCTGTGGAGTCAGCACGCAAATTCACCAACTGTTACCGGATTTCGATTTACTTCTCAGCACCCAATCCAATGATTTCCAGACCTCCGGTCTAATCAAAGAATCAATCATCAAATTGGGTTTTATATCGGTATTGCCCACACAATTCATCGAAGGAACATTAGGCAACATCAGTAAAGAAAGTCACAAGCTCCTCATAAAAAGATTATGCGATTATTTAATGAAATAATTTCGTAACTTTGTAATAATCAGTTTATTCAAAGTGTTTATCAAGCTGATTTAAACAAAATAAATTGATTTTAAACCGAGCAAGCGGCGCTGCGGAAGATGGAGGAGAGAGTTTGAAATAAGTAGGATAGATATTCAGATGGCAATGCGGTTGTTTGAATGAAATTAATTTGATTTCTTAACTAATTCAAATATCGCATAGCGATTGCAGAATGATAACCAAAGGACAAACCCACCATTCCAAATCTCGCGTAGCGATTACATAAGGAAATAATTATGGCAAATACTTACACACAGTTATTTATACACACCGTTTTTGTTGTTAAAGGCAGAGAAAGTTTAATTCCAAAAGAACATTTCGACCAATTATTTAGATTTATCAGTGGTCTAATCACAAAAATGGAGCATAAATTATTCATCATCAACGGAATGCCCGAATATTTTTATCTTTTAATTGGATTAAATCCAAATCAATCTTTATCAACATTGATTAAAGAAGTCAAACGTTGCTCCTCGATTTATATAAATGAAAAAAAGATAGTAAGAGCTAAGTTTGAATGGGATAAAGTCTATAAATATATAGCAAATCAAGAGAATCATCACAGTAAAAAGAGTTTTAAAAATGAATATATTGAGTTATTAGAAAAATTTAATATCGAATATAATCCGAAATACATTTTTGAGGAGATAAATGGAGACAGCAATCAAAAAGAAACTATGTAATCGCTACGCGATAAAGGATTTGTAGAGGAGATTATTGTTACCATTCTGCAATCGCTACGCGATAAAGAAATAAAACCGCTCTTTGAAAACAAATCTTTTCCCAAATTTCACGTAGTGATTGCGATAAACCTTCCGAAGGTTGCGAATCTTCGGAAGGTTATGGCTTTCTTTCACGTAGTGAATTGATATTGGTAGCAATGGAATATCTCCCCACACCCTCTTTATCCCGTAGGGATTACATCTTTTAGCATTAAATGGGAAAAT
>JAPLFL010000117.1 GCA_026390695.1 Candidatus Kapaibacterium sp.
CCAATGCAAATGCTGAATCTTTTAACGCGAAGGTAAAACTATTTAGAGCTAATCTCAGAGGGGTGATTGATACTAAGTTTTTCCTCTTTAGATTAGCTAAACTTTTTGCTTAATCCCCAAAAATTTGACATGACCCAAAACTTCTTCAACAGGATCGTTGTTGAATTGACTTGCCAGTGCATTAAAGCGATTCTGAAAAACTCCTTTTGCATCTTTAGGATTAATATTCATTCCACATAAATTTGGGATGAGATTGATGTCAACTTTTTTTTCTCCACCAATTTCCTGTTGGAAAACAGTTGATAAACTTACTGTAGGATCAGTCGATACAATAGTTGTTTTATAATTATGTTCTGCAAACCAGATGGCAATTGAAGTAGCCATCGTAGTTTTTCCAACACCTCCTTTGCCACCTAAAAACAAATATTTGGTTTTTCCATCTGGCATCATAATTTGTGATAATTTATTTGTCATGTTATTCCTTTATTTAATTTAATATATTTTGATTTTTTGTTAATGCATTTAGTAAAGTATCGAAACTTGGAATCCCATAAGATATAATTTCACCGTTCACGGCAAAAACTGGAAGAATTTGTTTACCGTTTCTCATTAGATCCATTACTTCATCATAATTTTTTTTATTTAGACTTTCTAACATACTCATTGAAGCAATCAGTTCGGTAACTTTAGCTTTTGTACCCGATTCCTCAACTGCCCGATTAATCATATTCTTCATTGCAGATTCAGCATCTTTAGCTAATTTACTGCAACATCCTGATTTTACAATTAAGATATTTTGCATATCTTCTTGATTTTGATTGATATTATTCATTTTAATTCTCTCATAAGTTTGTTTGATTTTTAATAAACAATTGTTTTTTCATCAATAATAAAATTGAGACAGCCTCTAGGGGAGATTTAAGTAAGTTCCTTATTTGTAAATAATATTTCAATTGTGTCAAATCTTGATGAAAAATCTGGGATAAAAGAAATCCCAGGATAATTAAACTTTTCATTTGTCCCCTTTCCTATTTTAGTAATTGAGAAATACTATTTGCTGCAACCGAAGCAAATTCATCTAACTCAGATTCGGTTACATCGTTGATTCCGTATAAACTTCTGTCGAATTCATATAGACTGTCCACGTGAATGATTTCGGGCTTCAAATCCTCTAAAACCCCCATCATCATCTTTGATGCACACTCAATAAAACAACCTTCTAATGCAATCACTCTTTTGGCACTTTCAACCATTTTGCGCTGTCCGCCGTTTTTAATGAATGCTCCGCCGAGACAAATCCTAACAGTACGCTCAGGCATTAAGGAAAAACACAGCTTGTTTGCTGCTCGGCGCGAAACATCGCCTCGCAGGCAAGCTCCTTCGCATGATAAAATGGCAATAGGGGTTTGGTCTCTTAGTTTTTCTGATGCAAAGCTTTCGCAAACGTCACAAACTCTCTTTGTTTTTTTAATTTTAACAATATCATATTTGTCCGAAACAGAGACAAAATTGATTTCCAAACTTTTATTTTCTTCATTTAACATAATAAGACTCCTAAAGTTATAAAAATTAATATAAAATATTATTATTCAAATCAATATACTTAAAAATCCCGAAACAAATATTCTTAGGTATTCGAAAATATTCTTCGATTACATCTGCTAACTCTTCTGCATTAGTAAGAGTTACAGTTAGTGTGTTCTCAAAATTTGATTGAGAATATTCCAAACCATTGATCCTAATGTATTTTCCAGAAACGTATTTCGTTAATAAAATTGTATTGAGAAAAGTTGAATTTTCGTTAAAAGAATTTTTAATTACATTATTAAAATCAAGAATATTCCTGCTTTTTGAATTTAATAAATATCCATGAGTTAAATTATCGTTCCAGTACATCTCAACCTTTGTACAATTATTTGAATCCTTAGGGTTGATAATATATTTAAATTTCCCAAAGGTAATTTCATACTTTTGAAACAAACTCAGCGGTATAGGTTCAATAAAAGGGGCTGCATATCCAACATCTATTAGATATTCCGTACCAGAGAAATCGACAGTAATTGCGCAATGAACATTTGGTTTACTCATATCGGCACTACAAAATTTGACATTGTAACCTAAAAAAAATAACAGAAGATAAAAGTAATAATTATTTGAATAGCAGGTTCCACCGAAATTGTAATCATCTATATTCCTTAAATATAAACCAAAGCATGGAATATTTGTTAGATTATTATTTTTATACAGGTAAAGTTTTGAAATATTTTCAAATGGGATTTTAGATAAATGCGCTTTAATCAGCTCGGACAAAGTGCTTAAATTATTCTTCGAGACATTCACATCTAAAATATCTAAATAATGTCTCATTAACGTTCTATTTGAATCCATAACTAATTAAATTTTTGAATAAAATCTTCACGAACCGGATAAAATATATCTAACATAACAAAAGATTCTGCTCCAATGCAAGCATCTCCGTGAGGAGTATTTGCAGGAATACAAAAGAAATCTCCTTTCTCAACGACTCTTTGTTCATCGCCGATGCGTAAAAGACCTTTTCCAGAATACACCATCCCGATTTGTTCATGTGGATGAGAATGAATAGGCACAAATTCACCTGGGAGAGTGGTGTTGAGAGCCATCATCATTTCTCCACCGTATAGTCCGGTCAGAATTGTTGTTTCAAGTCCGGGCAATTGAATGATTTTTTTTGATTTTGCCGGATTAATAAAATTTTCGATTTTTTCTTGTTTCATAAATAATTCTTTTTTAGTAGTTAATTAATAAAAATAAGTATTTAAAATAAATTATCCCAAATCTCATCAGGGATAGTTACTCCGAATTTCCTGATCATATAATCATCAATATTCATTACTTTATCAAAAGCAATTGATAAGTAAAGGTATTGTAAAATATTGGTTTCGCTTAACGCTTCACTGAAATTAGACTTTATATCCAGATAAATTATCTCCTCAGAAAACTGTTCGGCAGTATAATCAATTCTTACCCTGTCAATTTGATTATAATAGTGCCAGAGCCCGTTTGACACTAATGTTTTTAATATATCTCCACCGAAATAATCCTGAATTACAAGAGCAGTAACGGCACATTGCCCACGGGCAGGATTTATAGGTGACCAAAAAATACTCGATTCTGATGACCAAATTTTTCTTAGAACATTTAATATATAAGTCTCATTCATTTATAATTTTTCCGATAATTGAAAAAAATATCATTATCCCAAATATTTCAAAAGACAATAAAAATACCCCTACCCAGGTTATAGAAAGTAGAAAGGTAGAAGGTAGAAAAGAAGAATTAAATTCCCCACACCCGCAAAAGAGAGGTGGGGGAGATTAAAGTAATTCATTATTTGCTTATAATATTTCAATTGCATCAAATCTTAATAAAAAATCTGGGTTTAGCCAAGAAGCGGTATTAAAAATAGAGCTGCTCCAATAAGAAAAATAATTGTCATTAGATTTGATTTCAGGGATTTAATACCAAAGAATATTACCTGTTCAATTGCTCTTCCGAACCAAAAGAGAAAACCTCCCAAAAGGAAAACTCTTCCAATGGAAGTTGTTAAAAGATCGTGGCTATAAAAAATACACAACAGAGCGGTAAAGAAAAAAACAAAAATCAATCTCAGGTTAAGAATCTGTAGGATTGCTTTATTTACTTTACTTATTCTTTCCAAATCCCTCTTCCAATCAAAAATTTTCCAAAAGAGAATATGGAAAATTACGAACGACAAACTATGGATGCCGCCGATTAAAATCAATATTTCATTACTCATTATAAGCTTTCTTATTATTTATTTACTTTTTTGAGGCTATTTCGATAGCTGCTTTTATGGGCAAGATGTTCCCTGTTATCAGATAATGGTTTAGCATTGCTTCACCCATTGCAAATTCAAAAGGAAAACTCTCAGCAATAGCACCCAAAGACCGATTCCCTTGTTCTGTTAGTCCGATAAGTAATTGGTCAACTAATGAATGGGTAGTGCCATCTCCATTCTCAACTAATGTAAACGAGATACAAGACACTCTGATGGAATTCATTCTCACAAATTCAATTTTTTTGTTTGGCTCATAATGGGTCACCACCCAGACATCGGATGTTGGTTCATCTGATAAATCAATTTTCGATGGTTCACCGAAAAATCCCGTTCTAAAAACACAATTTTTTTCAGCAATGCCTGAATTAGAGTGGATTAAATCGCAGTTCCATGTTTCTATCCATTCATATTCACGAGTTGGACAAAGAAGAGGGAACACTCTCTCAGCGCTTGCTTGAATTTTTTGTAAATAACTTAATTTGATACTTTTTGATTTGAAATTCGACATTTTGGCCCCTTATAAAATTTAAAACTGTTTATTGATTAATTAAATATGTATCATTCTTTAATGAACTTATCTTGTAGTAGGATAGAATCATTTTTTGCTGTCACGAAGTATATACCTTGTTGTAAATCTTCAATCTGAAAAGAAATTACTTCTTGATATAGGATATTTTTCAGAACTTTTACAAGTTCGCCATAAGAGTTCATCACTTCAATTGTGCAATAACCTTCACCCGGAATTTTGAAATTAATTGTTTGGTTCGCCGGATTCGGGTATGTTGAATTGATAGAAGCTAAAGTGTTTGACTCAACAGACGAAGTCTCAGCTTTATAGACCAATCCAAAAGGAGAAAAAAACTGTCCTTCAACACTCATTCCTGCTGCAAAAGCATCGGAATTATTATTCATAACTAACGAAAAGAATTTATAACCATCACCTGAAGTTATTTCTTTGCTGGTTAATCCTGCATCATTTGAAATATACAAGGTGCTTGAAGTATTGCCGTTTGCAATAGAATATAAAAAATTTACAGAGTCTTTCGCTGTTCCGAATAAATTTAATTTCTCTGGTTTATATATTTTACTATATTTATTCCATGATGATCCAAAATCTTTGCTTTTGTAAATATTTCCGGCAGTATCATAAGCAATAATGGTTTCCTTTGAAAAGCACATCACATTCTGTAGATTTACCGACGCTGAGATTTTCTTTTCTTCCCAACTACTGCCATTATTAGTAGTAGTATGTAAGCCGCCGTATCGCCCGATTGCATAACCAAATCCATCATTTTGGATTTGATATATAACAGCACCGGGCATTGACTTGGCAACAGTATCCTCACTCCATGTTAATCCTAAATCATAAGATTTATAAGATTTATTAGATGCCAAATCTTCGCCTAATCCGATAACTGATATTTTATTCCCTGTTCTGTGAATAATTCTCGGTAGAAATTTTTCAAATTCCGTCAGCACTTTAAATTCCGCTGTTTTGGTATTTAATGAAAATAAAACTGCATCTTTTAATTTTGGTCCTTGTAGCTGATATTGACCAGCAAGCAAAATTGTGTTATTATCAATTAAATCAAAACAATCAAAATTGATCCCTTCGTAACTCTGACGATATTCTTCCCAATCTACTCCTCCATTCTTGGTAATTGAAATACCATTGATTCCTCCGAAAATCAGAATAGAATCGTTATAACGATAAATTTTTGTGGACATTAAATCAATAGATCCAAAATTTAATTCCAAAAGTCCAGCTTGAATTGATTTTGGCACTATTAATAAAAACATTGCAAAAATTGCTAAAACATAAATACGCTTAAACATAAAAAAATCCTTAAAAAATTTAAAATAATTATTCTTCCAATCCAAATAGAAAATTTAATTATCAAATTCATAAATATTTTCAAACTATCTGATCATCACCGGTGACCATGCATCTATTGCTTTTACAGCAGAATCTTTAGTAAATGCTGCATGAAATACATTTGAAGGTATAGCTATAACTTCACCCTTTTTTACACATATTGTTCTGTTTCCTAACTCAAAATACAATTCACCTTCAAGTATATGAGTAATTTGTTCGCTCTTGTGGTTATGCCAGTCAAAATAACAATTAGGCCCAATATCATAATATGTAAGTGTAGTACGATCAAGACTGACAGACCACATTGAATAACCCCTAAAATTAGTTTTTAGCTGCATGATATCTTTGGTAATCAACATTGCTTCATTAAAAATAAATTTACTCATACAAGTTGCTGTTTCATGGCATAAATCTAAGTATTTATCCATTACGAAAGGCACCGAATTTCTATCAACTTTTTCAAATCCAAGTTTTGCAAAGAAAATTTCGGCTGATAAAGTAAATAAATACAGTTGCTTAATTCCGTGCTGTAATGATAATGCAAGTATTTTAAAATATAATTCACGGGCTATCCCGTTATTCCTGAATTGCTCATCTACAGCAAGCGAGCGAACGAGACCATAATCACCGTAAACCTCGAGTCCGATAGTTCCAATTAACTTATTGTCAATTTCTGCAAGAATAAAATTTCCAATATTTTCGTCTATATCGTTAATATGCATATTATTAACCGATAGAAAATTTTTGATCATTCCAGCTTCACTTTGATGAGCGAAACGATAATTTACCGAATCCTTCATGTTTGACATTTTTACCTTTCTTATTTAAATTTTGTTTTTGTAAATGATATTTTTAATAATTTTTCCCATATTTCAGCTCTACGGACTTTACACTCTTCATTCCATATTCCTTGTACTTTTCAAGAATATTTCGCATTGATTTTTCACAGTCTGTTGCAATGCAATCTTCAACAATATTTACGATATAATTCCGGTTTAAAGCTCCTCGTGCAGTCCAATAAACACAGCCGTCAGCAAATAAACCACTGATGAATAATTCATTCACATGATTGTCA
Source organism: Candidatus Kapaibacterium sp. (assembly GCA_026390695.1). GTDB lineage: Bacteria > Bacteroidota > Ignavibacteria > Kapaibacteriales > UBA2268 > JAPLFL01. The sequence goes on from JAPLFL010000117.1 coordinate 6,793, forward strand.
ATAAGAAAAGTGTTTAATTTCTCTGAAGATAAGGCATCAGATTCATTCTTTGAGAAATAAATTTTATTAATGATTTTCAGCCTTTGATCCATTTCTGCTCCGATAGATCCCTTGATTGCCGCATTATTCCTGAATAAATTAGCAATATAACCGCTTTTTTCGAATTCATTCCCGATATAAATTACAATTAGATTCATATCCTCTGCTTTCTCTAATAACTTATTCAAATTCGAAATCATATTTGATGCCTGCGCCGAATCAACTGGCATTTTTGCACTATTAGAAGTAAAATCTTTTTGAATATCCATGACCAACAATGCTTTTTTGGGATTCGGATATTTGTTTATTAAATTTCCTTTTGTAGCAAGGGTGCAGTTTGCCAATAAGAATGTTGCAGTGATTAAAATTATAATGTTGATGGTTCTCATAATTTAGTTAGTTAGTTAATTAAATAAAATCGGATCTACATAATTTCTACTCCACCATTTTAATTGTGGTATTTCACCCGGATAAACAATCGATTCACCGATCATCGGAGTTGCAATTATTATTTTTTCCAGTGCTGCTGCTTTTATTAATCGTTTAACAGGTTCATTCCATTTATGAAGTGACAAACTGAAACTGCCCCAGTGCATAGGAATCAGCACTTTCCCTTTTAAATCTTTAAATGCTTTAACAGTTTCTTCGGGATACATGTGTATTTCATGCCATAGTTCATCGTATTGGCCGCATTCCATCATGCAAACATCAAAAGGGCCATACTTTTCACCTATTTCTTTAAATCCCTTAAAATATCCGGAATCTCCCGAAAAGAAAACTTTTCTTGATTTTCCTGTTATTACCCAGGAGCACCATAAGGTGTTATTTCTGTCAGTCAATCCACGTCCGCTGAAATGCTGAGAAGGAGTACAGGTTATAGTTAATTCATTAAAGTGAACTTCTTCCCACCAGTCCGATTCTGAAATATTCTCGGCAGCCACTCCCCAATCAATCAGATGAGAGCCAACTCCGAGCGGAACAAAAATTTTTTTGACTTTATCTTTTAATTGAATTATCGCTTCCTTATCCAAATGATCAAAATGGTCATGAGATATTATCACGGCATCAATTTGTGGCAAATCTTCAATTTCAAGCGGTAAATTCTCATTGAATCTGCGGACAAAACATGAAATAGGGGATACGGATTGTCCGAATACAGGATCCATCATGATTCTTTTTCCATCAATCTCAAGCATAAAAGTCGAATGCCCGAACCAGGTGATTCTAATTAAAGAATCATTTAATCCTTCAAATTCTCTTTTATTTCTTTTTAATACGGGGATTGTCCAGGATGGAATTCTCTCAGAATCATTGCTCAGGAATTTTGGGATTAAAGGAAGCATTTTAATTGGAGTCATGTTTGGTTTGATACCACCTGTGTTTTGAAATTTATCTTCAAAATGATTCTTTGATTTCATGATTTTTTCCTTATTGAATCCTTCGGGTTTCTGACCAAATTGCGGAAGATATAAAGTTATTAATAAAATTATAACTATGACTAATGACCATTTGAAATAACGCATTTATATCCCCTCCTGATTTACAACTTTAACTTTGGGTGCAAGTAACTTATAAATTACCGGTGTGATTACTCTTGATAGCAAAGTCGAGCTGATTAAACCCCCGATTAATACTATTGCCAAAGGAGCGATTAATTGATTTGCCGATAATGCAATTGGTAAAAGTCCTCCAATTGCCGTCATTGAAGTTAAAATAATCGGCAGAAATCTTAATTCGCCTGCTTTACGTATGGATTCCTCAAAAGTCATACCTTTTTCACGGAGTTGATTTGTGAAATCGACCAGCAATATTGTGTTTTTCACTTCTATACCCGCAAGTGCGATTAGACCTATGAATGCAACAAAAGATAAAGAGTTCCCGGTTAAAAAGAGGGCAATTACTGCTCCGATAATACCTAGTGGTATTACCGATAATACAACCATTGTGCTTTTGAAGGTCTTGAATTCTAAAATCAATACAGCTATGAAAAGGAAAAAAGTTAATATTAAAATTGATCCAAAACCTCCGAATGCTTCTTCTTTGGATTCTACCTCTCCTGCCATCTGATAGTTGTAACCTGTGGGCCAATTAAATGCTTTGAGAGCATCATCTACTGCCTGATTTACATTCCCTACTAACATTCCTTCTTTTACGAATGCGCTAACGGATACAGTTCTCACCTTATTATAGTGTTTTATCGAAAGTGGGGAAGACTCAAGTTTCATCGTTGCTATTTGATTCAATCCGATAGCGCTGCCTTTCAAATTATTCACATATAAATTATTAAAGACATCGAAACTTACGGGCTGCTGCTTCTCTTTAGTTATTTTAATTGGGAAGTTCTTACCGTTTTCATCTGTTAATTTACCCACTTCAAAGCCAGCTATTGCCAGTCTCACTGTTTTGTCGATCGCAATAGTCGGAACTCCGAGATTGATGGCTTTTTCTTTATTTATATCAACTCTGATGTCTGATTTTAAATTCATCAGGGGATTATTTACATAGATTGTTCCATTTGTATTTTTAAGTACACTCTCGACTTTTAATGCAAGATTTCTCAAAGTATCAAGATTATCCCCGATTATTCTTACGTCAACCGGAGCTATAACCAATGTACCTTGTTGGAAATTTTTAACTTCTACTTTTGCTCCCGGATATGGAGTCCATTTTGACCGAAGTTTATTGATTAATTTTAGCTTTCTATCAGGGCTTATTTCCTCATGCAACTGAACAAATATCTGTGCAAAATCTTCCCTTTCACTTTCTTGAATGACATTATAATAAACTTGTGGATTTCCTTTGCCTACATTAACTGAAAAATATTTTATCTCAGGTATATTCTTCAATTCATCTTCGATTTCTCTGGCTACCTTGTCGGTATAATCTATATTGGATTGCAGGGGGGTGGTTATATCGATAAGGAATTGGGGTTTTTCAGAGGCAGGGAATAAACTAAAACCGATAATCGGGATTAGAAAGAAGGTTCCTCCAAAAATAATGATTGCAATTACGAGTGTAATCAACGGATGCCTCAATCCCTTGTCTAAAATTCTTGAATATCCGAGATGAATTAATCTTTGTAAAAATCGCAAAAAGAAATTTCCCTCTTTATTCGAATGTGCTTTAAGTATTCTACTGGACATAAACGGGATTATTGTCAATGAAACAACCATTGATGCTAATACAGATGCCATTACCGCCACTGGAAGCGCACGGATAAATTCTCCCGCAGGGCCGGGAAGGAATGTAATCGGCATAAATGCTATCATTAACGTGACCGTGCAGCCTATAACGGCTAATCCTATCTGTTGAGTCGCTTTTATTGAGGCTGCCGTTCTGTCAAATCCTTCTCGAAGCCAGCGCTCTATGTTTTCAACAACTACAATTGAATCATCAACGAGTAATCCCAATGATACAACTAATCCAACGATACTTAACTGATTTAAATTATATCCCAATAGATTCATTATCACTATTCCAATCGCAAAAGACAATGGTATAGAGATCATTACTATTAATGAAGCTCTTCCACCTAATGGCAATAAGGTTAAAATCACTAATGAAATCGCTATTATAAAATCCACACCTAATCCACCCAGTCTTCTATTTACATTATCCCCCTGATCAAAGTTTAAAATCAGTGACAAATTGCTTGGAAGCGTTGTTTTAAATCGTCCAATCAATGACAAATAATCTTTTTGCGTCTTATTAATGTTTTCTCCCGCCTTTTGAGCTGCTACAATGAATACACTACGATGACGATTCAATCTTGTAATATGATTTTCCTTCTCATAATTAAAATAAACATCTGCTACATCTCGTAAATACACATTACAACCGTTGGCAGAATGTATTAAAGTGTTTCTAATATCCTCCACATCTTGATAATTGCCACTCGTTTTGATATTAAACGTCTTATTATTAACATCAATCTTTCCGCCAGGAATATTAACCGATTCTGTTTGAACAGAATTCACTATTGCATCGAGCGGAATCTTCATTGAAGCGATTTTATTCAGCTTCAATTCAATGATAATTTCCTTTTCAGGCATGCCATTTATCTTTACATTCTTCAGGGATGGTAATTTCTCTAATTCATCTTTTAATTTATCAACGTATTTCTTTAAAACATCCATCGGGGCATTGTCTGAGATCATGGCTAACTGTAAAACATTGACGTTTGACGGTGATGATTTACCTATATCTATTCTATAAATGTCTTGCGGCAATTCATTTCTCATGGCATTTGTTTCTCGAATGACTTCCTGAAACTTTTCATTAACGTCAACTCCGTATTTATACTCGACCGTTATGATTGCAACGCCGTCATTTATTGTTGTTCTAACTCTTTTTATGTTTTCCATCGAGTAATATTTTGCTTCAAGAGGGTTAACTATCAATTGTTCCATATCTTTCGGGCTTGTACCGGGGTAAATTACAACAACGCCAAAGACAGGGGCATTTATCTCCGGATCTTCCGATCTTGGCATGTTGATAATTGTCGTAACCCCCAACGCAATTACCATTATAAAGATAATAAGTGTGAATTGATAGTTCTTTACCGAATATTCTAATATTTTCATTTTATTTATAACTAATTATTTAACAACTTTAATTTTAGAATTATCCGTTAGATAAGCGTTCCCCGATACAATTAAGTATTTCATCCCCTCAAGACCGCTTTCGACTATTACTCGATCCTTGACAATATTCCGAATATCGACTTTAATTTTATTTGCAACAAGAAGATCATTAGTAACAAATATGTAACCGCTCCGATGATCGCCGTCAAGGATTGCATCATATGGGATTGACCATGCAGCAAGAGGAGATTTTAAATAAATAACGGCTTTCCCGAAAAGTCCGCTCGCGATTTTTCCTTTATTAACACCTTTTATTTTAAGAAAAACCTCGAAAACTCCCGTATTAGGATCGATACTTTCCGATTTCTTATAGACAAACGCCTCTACCTTATTGTCGGGCAATGCATCAACCTCTATTTCCGCCCTATCATTCAATTCAATTAACGACCACTCCTTGTCACTTACCCCAACCTTTAAGACCCAGTTGTTTGCAATTGCGCCATTTGTTTGAAGAACCGGAGAACCCGGGCTAACAACCTGGCCTTCCGATGCATATTTGCGAAGCACAAAGCCATCATTCAATGCTTTTATTGTTGAAAAAGCCTGATTAAAGTTTGCAATGTCAAGGGATTTGCTTGCAAGGTCGAAAAATGTGCTTGCATTCTGTACTTGCTCCAATGTAACAACGGAATCTTTGTAAAGATTAGTGACTCTCGCCAAATCACGCTCGGCTTTTTGGTATGCAGCCTTGGCTTGCGAAACATTAGCATTGATTTCTGTCAAATCTAAAGAGGCAATTATCTGTCCCTTACGTATTTTGTCGCCTTCTTTAACGAAAATTCTGCTAATAACGCCTCCGGTTTTAAAAGCAAGCAAAGTTTCATCCTCTGAAGAGAATTGCCCCGATGTTGCAACGGTACGCAATAGGTTTTCCTTTTCGACACAAATAACTCTAACAGGTATTTCTCCCTTATCAGAGATAGGATTTTCATTATTAGACTTGTTACATCCGATTATAAACAGAACAAACAAGATTAGTAAGATAAGAAATGGTATTTTCATTGAATTATTCCTATATTTAATTAAGATATATATTTATTTAATAATTAGTTATGTAAAATGATGCTTATAAAATCAATATTTAAAGCTAAGAATCTTGAAATTATGAATTAAAAATTTGATTTTCTACTATCCAATTGATATTTTTTTCACTCCGCAACTGAATTTCCTCTTTAAAATACAAATTTTCCTCTTTAAAATACAAATTTTCCTCTTTAAAATACAAATTTTCCAGTCTAAAATACAAATTTTCCTCTTTAAAATACAAATTTTCCAGTCTAAAATACATAATTTCCACACTACGTATATTAATATCATTTCTTCAAATTAGAACTGAATCTATACTTGTAAAAATTATCTTATTAATATAATAATTCGTATTCTTATTTTAAACATTATTTGAATTACATATTAAAACTTCTAATTATCATCTGAAAATACCGATCATTGATTATATTCCCGGTCGTATTTTGCTTTGGCTATCAGAATATAAAATTTGTTTATATTCACTAAAAGTTGCGAACTAATTAATTGATTTCTTGCATCCACAGTTTCGAGAAAGGTATTTACACCTTCTTTAAATCCTTTTATACTTAGATTATTGTAACTATCTGCTGTTTTAAGTTGTTTAATAGATAAATTATAGTTTTGAAGAGCATATTTGAGATCAATCTGAGCATTAGAACCAGAAAGAATCAATTGTTTCTTGGATTTCTCATATTCATATTCAGCATTCCTTATTTCTAAATAGGATTCCTCGATTTTATAAGAATTACGGAAGCCTTCAAATATGGGAACATTTAATCTAAGACCCAGTAAATAGTATTTAGAATCTTTATTAACCATAAAATTACTCTCTTGAGAGCCAAGATCAAGGAAAAAACTAATTTTAGGAAGCCAATAATCCTGTTGCATAGATAATACTTGCTTATTAATATCAATTGCATGATTTAGAATAACCAATTCCTCGCGTTGAGATATAGAATGAATATTTAAATTATTGATTATATTAATTTCATTGTCGATATTTGTTATTTCATCAATGAGAATCTCAGTATCAAGATCTCTATTAATCAGGAAATTAAAGTATTTCCTCGCAATGTTGGATTTATTCTCAGCATCAAGAATCTTTGCGCGAATATTTTCTATCTCGCTCTCAGTTTTAAGAAGGTATGCAGGAAGAGCGGAACCATTTTTTACAAGAGATTCATACATTCGCTTAGCTTCGTGAGCCAAATTATTAGCTGAATTATAGATTTTCACAAGTTCAAGGCAGCTCTGAAAAGAATAATAAGCGACTTTTATCTCTTTTATAAGCTCGCGTTTATATACATCAATCTCAATTTCCTTTACATTAGCCAATTCTTTCTTTATATTTGAATTATGAAAGAGATCAATATCGAAAACCGGCATTGAGGTTCTGATTTTCGCATCATAAAAATTGCTTGGAGCGAATGATTCCTTTACATTATTTATTTGGGGGAATTTATTCGACGTTGTAAGTTGGTTTAGAGTAGAATAAACTGGGTTTAGCAGGTCTCCGATCGGGAGATTAATACTTCGGCCACCATCTCCGCTGGTATATTCACCGATTAGATTGACTTGTGGCAGGAAATAGCTGTTTGCATTCTTGAGAGCAATCATTGCTTTATCGAGTGCGATGTGTTTTTGTTTCATTACAAGATTATTCTCAATGCCTTCCTTGATATATTTAGTGAGATTATCTTGTGCAAAAGCGGGAAATCGAAGCAGGAGACACAATAGAGCAATTGCGAGAGAGATTTGAAGCGGATGAATAAAGGTTGCAGTAGATTCATAATTATATTTTCGTTTATATAAACGGATAAGATTAATGGAATCACTGGATACAGCGGATTTTATTTTTCTTTTTCTAATCATATTTATCTTTCTACTCAGTTTTTATAATATTCACATTATTTATTAAATGAACACTGTTCATTGTTTCACAAAAAAATATACGAAAAGTTTCTACAAAAGTTTCACAACTCAATAATATTTATTTTCATTTCGTTATTTTATTCGATTGAATCGCGCGGAATCCACTTATAAACACTGTATTCAAGCTATTTCCAGCAATCAAGATAATGAAAAATTAATCTCATTTTTTAAAAAATTCTAACATATCGATTACGCTGTCAATAGTCTCTTCAATTGAAAATCCATGCCTTTTTAAAAGCAGAACATTCCTGCATATTTCGAGAGAAGCCACTCCATGCACCAAAGACCATAAATAAAAAGCCACCTGGCGCGGGTCTCTATTTGGGAAATATCCAATTTCCTGGCACTGAATCACATTATTGACTAATATCCTCAAAGAGCGATTACTTGATTCCCATTCTGTTTTATCATTCATTATATTCAGGCATGCGGTTGAAATGAACATTAGCTCATAGTATTCGTGATTTTGGAAAGCAAAATCAATATAAGCACGGGCATGAGCTTTCAATCTATCAAAAGGGTCTTCGATATTTTGCACGGATAATTGTTTTTCAAATAGTTTGCCGAGTCCGATTTCCTGCAAAGCATAAAGGATTTCACTTTTTTCTTTGAAATAGAGATAGATTGTGCCGGGACTATAAGAAATTTTAGCAGCAATTTTTCTAATGGAAACATTCTCATACCCCTGATCAATAAACAGTTCCATAGCCGCATCAAGAATACTTTGCTTCATACTTTTCACTTCGTTTTCACGTCTTTCTGCAATTCCCATTTTCTCTTCTCCCTATTTACATTGTTCATTTAATATTCAATGCAAAAATAAAGTTTTTCCGAGAATAAAACAAATCATTACTTTACGAACTTTATAAACTATAAGAATTAATTAACTCTCGTCCAAGTCTCAGTGCGACCAAACAAAGAAAAACCGATATATCCTCTGATACTGAGAGTATTCGTATTTTCCAGCCACATTTTACAACTATAATCTTTCCCGTTATTCGGATCATAGATATTTCCGTCCTTCCAAATTTCGCCGTCAAAGCGGAAGTCACGCAATAAGACTAATCCGATTATAGGTTGATTTCTTAAAGATGGATTAGGATTCTTTTCATCAACCATAGCGGCTTTTGGATCTTTGGGTTTGGCAACAATAATTTTTCCTTGAAATGTACCATTTGCGGCTTTGTAAATCTGAATCTGAGCAGTACCGTCATTGGTTTTCCACTTTCCGATGATTAAATCGCTATTTTGAGCAGCCAGACTCATTGCAGCAAAACAAATTAAAGCGAAGAATAAAACATTGAATTTCATAAAATATCCTTTAAAAATAAAAATAAATAGAGCCATCCTTGGCAAATCCTTCATCCTAAAAATTAATTGTCAAAACCTTACGCTGTATATATACTAAACACGGTTCATTATTTTTTTTATTGTTTTTGAAATTCAGATTATTTTTGTTTATTAAATATCTTTATGCTATTTTTGAGTTTTTAGATTAATATTAGGAATTTCATGCAAAAAATTACGCCTTGTCTCTGGTTTAATGATCAAGCAGAAGAAGCAGTAAATTTTTATAGATCCATTTTTAAAATTTCAGAGATATTAAAAATTTCAAGATATGGTGAAGGAGCGCCTTTTGAAAAGGGAACAGTGTTAACAATTAGTTTCACCATTAATGGACAAGAATTTTTAGCCCTTAATGGTGGTCCAATTTATAATTTTACACCTGCTATATCGTTTATAATTAATTGCATAAATCAGGCAGAAATTGATGAATACTGGGATAAATTATCAGAAGGTGGCCAAGAAGTACAATGTGGCTGGCTAACCGATAAATATGGTGTCTCATGGCAAATTGTACCAACCGAGCTTGGTGATTTGCTTAATGATGAAGATGCTGCAAAATCCCATAGAGCCATGATGGCTATGCTCCAAATGATAAAAATTGATATTGACAAATTGAGAAATGCCTGATGAGTTTATAAAGTTTGTAAATAAAGTATGGTTAAAATTTGAATTATTTTCATTCTTTTCTTATTATAGATAGTGAAAATTATATTCTTGGCTCTCATTTCTGGCATTCTCTATGGTAGGAGCAATTTTCGGTAAGTCTTGAGTTACAAATAATCATAAAATTAATTATATATGGAGTAAAATTAATGCAAGTCAACGAATTCAAAACAATTGATGATTACTTGAATATGCAGCCGGATGAGGTTAAGGCAAATTTGGAAATTTTAAGAAAAACTATCAAAGATGCTGCTCCTGATGCCGAGGAACTGATTAGTTACCAAATGCCAGCATTTAAATTCCATGGGATGTTGGTCTATTTCGCTGCTTTTAAAAATCATATTGGCTTCTATCCCGGTGCTACGGGAATTGAAAATTTTAAGGAAGAAATTAAATCCTATAAATGGGCTAAAGGCACTGTTCAATTTCCACTTGACAAAACTCTCCCCTTGGAACTGATCACAAAAATAGTCCAGTTCAAAGTTCAGGAGAATTTGAATAAATATAATTTTAAAAAGAAATCAATTAAATCACAAAAAAATATTAAAATGAATATACAAGAAAAAATTATGATAACGGTTACTGCAAGTGTCAATGCACCGATTGATAAGGTTTGGGAATTTTGGACAGGCACCGAACATATTTGCAGATGGAACAATGCAAGTAACGATTGGCATACAACCAGAGCAGAAAATAATCTTCAAGTTGGAGGGAAGTTCCTATCTCGAATGGAAGCCAAGGACGGATCTATGGGCTTTGATTTCGAAGGCACTTATGATGCCGTCAAAACAAATGAATTGATCGAATATTCAATTATTGGTGGCAGGAAAGTTATTATAAAATTTAGCTTTGAAAATAATCAAACAACAATTATTGAAACATTTGAAGCAGAAGCTATTAATTCGGTTGAATTGCAGAAAAATGGCTGGCAATCTATCTTGAACAATTTTAAAAGTTATTCTGAAACAACTTTTTCCTGATTATCTCATAATCCTCAGGTGTATTCATATTGAAGAATAAATCTTCTGAATATGCCGGATACATTTTGGGGAAATCTAAAATATTGGCTGAAACTGTGTCCAATAACTTATGCACGCTACAGCCACGTTTGCCTTGTTCATGATGACGAGTTTCAGGATCGGGATTTGATTTAATCAAATTTTCCACTATTAGTAAAATTGATTTATCATACACTCCACACAGTTCCTGTACATAATTTTCAGCAAAAGCTACTGTCACAGGTTTATCATTTCTGTTACTGATTATATAAGAAATGGCATCAGAACTAATCATCGGGATATCGCAGGATATAATCAAAGCCGAATCCGTCCGGCTGTGCGTTAAAGCTGAATGAATACCTGAAATAGGGCCTTGACCCTTGAAAATATCTTCATATACAGGTAAATCAAGAAATGTGTATTCTTCAGGATTATTGCTGATTACTGAAATGCTCTCAAAGAGCGGTTGAAGCCTTGAAATGATTATTTCAATTACAGTTTTATCGCCGATTTTCATGAGAGATTTTTCTGTTCCCATTCTTGAACTCTTGCCACCGGCAAGGATAAAAGCGGATGAGTTTGTAAATTTCATAAAGTTTTAAATTTGAAAAAGTTAAAGAGAGATTTTGAAAAATGAGGCTATCTCCAAAGAAAAATATTGCAAAAAATGTCATTTGAACACATCAATGACAAAAACGAAACTTATAAGACAGCCTATATGGGAGATTTCCTAATAGTGTAAGTGGCAAAGTACTGTATAATATCTCCAGTAGCTATTCCCCATATTCTTCTTTCATTATTTTGACTGAACAATTATTTTTTCTTCCTTCAATAAATATCAGGGTCATATTCTTATACATTCTACGTTTTCTCCTGCTTTAATATTGCTTTGATTTTCAGGAATAATAACTAAACAATTGGAGTTGCCAAGACTGATTAAATCACCAGACGAATTTCCCAAAAGGCACTCTACAAGGTATCTATTTGAATTTCTATCGTAATAAAATTTTCCGTTTTTAAAATGTGTTTTTTTATCATTTTTTGTTAAATCTTTGGTTAATATAGCAGAGAAAATCCTATATTCTTCCTTTCTATAAATTTTATTTATCATTGGTCGAATAAAAATTTCAAAATTAACAAAACATGAAACAGGATTGCCAGGCAAGCTGAAAACCGGAATCAGTCTGTCTTTAAATTTATAAACATTAAATAAAATTGGCTTTCCTGGCTTGATATTAACTTTCCAAAAAATTCGCTCGCAATCAATATTCTCAAAAATCTCAGGCAAATAATCATGTTTACCAACTGATACTCCGCCCGTTGTTATTAGAAAATCGATGCCACTATTCAAAATCTCAGAAATTTTGTAATTCAAATATTCTTTATCATCCTGAATAATTCCATAATTTAAAGGATCCATTCCAATTTGTTTTAAAGCAGAAATGAGTGTATAAAGATTTGTATTGCGTATTTTATCTGCAGTTGGTTTTTCACTTATTGGGATTAATTCATCACCAGTTGAAAAAACTGCAATTTTAAGTTTTCCCAAAACTTTTACGATATTTTTCCCACAAGCCGCTGCTGCCGCTATATTATTATGCGTAAGAATAGCTCCGCTTTTAACAGCAATTTCACCCAAAGCTAAATCTTCAGCCGCATAGCGGACATTCTTACCTATAATTATATCATTCTTGCCAGTTAAGTTCTCCCCATCGGGTTTATTGATGAGGTTTATCCTATTACGCTTTACTTCCACGTGTTCAATAGGAATAACCGTATCAGCCGCAGCAGGGATCTTGCTGCCTGTCATAATACTGATTGCTTGATTTTCGTCAATATTAAAATTTTGAAAATGACCAGCAGTAATTTCACCTGCATACTGCCAGGAACTTACATCTGGAGAATATTTTATAGCAAATCCATCCATAGCCGAATAGTTAAAAGGTGGCATATCGATATCTGTATAAATATCTTCGGCAAGGGTACAACCGATTGCGTCCATAAGATTTAGGGAAATGATCGAGGGATTGATTTTTCCGGCTAAATTATTGATTTTTTCTTCTGCTTCGTAGAAACTGATCATAAAAGGTAAATTAATTCAAAAGAAGAGTAACGTAATTAATCAATGAATATTTTATTCCCTTGCTCAAGATTTTTTCTACAACTTTATAAATTTTAAAAATTTATAAAGTAAATTTCATAATCCCAAATATTTCATTAAGATTTAACGTAATTGAAATATTATATGCTAATAAAGAGCTTTCTTAAATCTCCCCTGCCCCTCTTTTGCGGGTGAAGGGAATTAAGTTAAATCCCCCTTTGAAAAAAGGGTAGGGGGATTTTCTCTTGCATAATGAAATATTTGGGATAATACGAAGTACAACGTAAGATAATAGGATAAAGTGGTACTTGAAGTGGATTACCGTATGCGAAGGAATGATAATTTTGGCAAATATTTTACTTAAGAGCAGCCTCTATAGAAAAAAAATGTACTCAAGCTGGAGCCTGAGTACAATATTTTTTATCATCTTTATAACTTAATGTATCTATTTTTTCAGTTTGAATCCTTCGTCTAATAATTCACTCACCATACTCATCGATTCTGCTTCAGCATAAAAGCGAATAAGCGGTTCTGTACCGGATGCACGAATCATAAGCCAGCCATTTTTAACATAGAATTTATATCCGTCAGTAGTATCAGTTTTTATAATTTCAAAACGTCCTAATGTTTTTGGTTTTTTCTCGCAAGCAGAAATAATTTGTTTTTTTAATTGCGGAGTTACCTTAACATCGCGGCGCCAATAGCGGTGAGTGCCGAATTCTTTGTCTAAATCGTTGCACAATGCATTAAGAGATTTTTTCTCGGCAGCCATAATTTCGAGAATGAGCATTGCATTGAATAAACCGTCGCGTTCGGGAATATGAAGAATAGTTCCCATTCCACCTGATTCTTCACCTCCGATAAGAATTTTCTCTTTGACCATTAATTTGGCTATGTATTTGAACCCGACAGGTGTCTCGTAAAGTTTTATTCCTTGTTTTTGGCAGTATAAGTTCACCATCGAGGTAAGGGTGACAGTTTTAGCAACAGCACCACGTTTTTTACGTTTTTCGAATAAGTATTTAAGAATAATCATAAATATTTTATGAGAATCGACGAAATTACCTTCGTGATCAACTAATCCTAATCTATCGGCGTCACCGTCAGTTGCAATTCCAATGTCATATTTACCCAAGCGCACCTGATCCATCATATCATTAAGATGCTCCTGAATTGGTTCCGGATGATCAAGATCACCGAAGGAAGGATTATAAATTGAGTTAATCTCTTCGGTTCCAGGAATCAGCATACCAAAAGTATTGATTCCGGCTCCATACATAGGATTATATAAAATTTTAAACTTTGCTGCTTTAATCAGATCAACATCAACTTTCTTTTTTATATAACGGATATATGATTCTTTGGCATTGAAAATACGTAATTTACGGTTGTTCATATAATCATCGACCGATTTATATGCCATTTGTATAGGTTTTGCTTCGATTTTACGTAATTCAGTTTCAAGAGTGGCAATCTGCTCAGGACTTGCTGGTCCGCCAAATGCACCTTTAACCTTAAAACCGTTATAATTTGCAGGATTATGACTTGCAGTAATCACCAGTCCAAGGTTAGTGCCTTTTTGCTTTGTATGAAAAGAGACCTGAGGAGTAGAAGAAAAAGTATCGGTTATATGAACGATAATACCTTGCCATGCAAGAATCTGCGCTACTTCATAAGCAAACTCTTTCGACAGAAAGCGAGTATCATAGCCGATTACAACCGATTGAGGCTCTTTGAATTCTTTTTTCAAATATTTAGCGGTTGCCATAGCCACAAGTTGCAGATTACTAAAAGTAAAATCGCGTGCAATTTCTCCACGCCACCCATCAGTACCAAAAACAATCATTTCACTTCTCAAAAAGTTAATATAAAAATTTATTATTCAATTCACACTGTCTTTTGTGCATTTGACGAAATCTATTTTTTGTGGAATGAGATTACTTCATCTGCATAAATAACATAAAAAAATTTTTTAACAAAAAACAGAACGACCGGCAAAAATACCATCATCTGCCAATTCTTCTTCAATTCTAATTAATTGATTATATTTTGCAACACGGTCACTACGGCTCGGAGCACCTGTTTTAATCTGACCGGCATTTGTTGCAACGGCAATATCGGCAATAGTAGTGTCCTCAGTTTCTCCGGAACGATGAGATATAATTGAGTTATAACGGTTGCGGCCAGCAAGGCGTATCGTATCCAAAGTTTCGGTTAAAGTGCCAATCTGATTTACTTTAATAAGAATGGAATTTGCAATACCTTCGTTAATTCCTCTGTTTAAATAATCGGGATTTGTAACAAAAATATCATCGCCGACTAACTGAATTTTACCACCGAGAGCAGTCGTTAGTTTTGCCCAATTATCCCAGTCATTTTCTCCTAATCCGTCTTCAATAGAAATAATCGGATATTTATTGCATAAATCAACATACCACTGAATCATTTCCTCGCCCAAGAGCAGCTTCTGGCTGGACTTGAACATTTTATACATACCGTTTTCATACATTTCACTTGCAGCAACATCAATTCCTAATAGAATATCTTCATTGGGAGTATATCCTGCTTTTTCGATGGCTTCCAAAATAAGGTCAAAAGCCTCTTCATTTGATTTAAGTGAAGGTGCAAAACCGCCTTCATCGCCAACTGATGTATTGTATCCTTTTTTAGTTAAAACTTTTCTAAGATTGTGAAAAACTTCAACACCCATTCGGATACATTCTGAAAAATTCGGAGCACCAACTGGCAGAATCATAAATTCCTGAATATCGAGAGAATTATCTGCATGTTTGCCACCATTGAGAATATTCATCATCGGAGTTGGCAAGGTACGACCTGTAATTCCACCGATATAACGGTAAAGCGGAACTCCGTAATAATCTGCTGCGGCTTTTGCGCAAGCCAGAGATACGCCAAGAATTGCATTAGCGCCAAGATTTGTTTTGTTCTCTGTGCCGTCTAATTCTACGAGAAGTTTATCGAGATGAGTCTGTTCATCGGCATCCAAACCTTCGAGTTCAGGAGCGATGGTCTCATTCACATTTTGTACGGCTTTCAAAACACCTTTTCCAAGGTATCTATCCATGTCACCGTCACGTAATTCGTGTGCTTCATGCACACCGGTACTTGCTCCGGAAGGAACAGCGGCTGTTCCCATAGATCCGTCTTCAAGAATAACTTCTACTTCAAGAGTAGGATTGCCTCGTGAATCAAGAATCTCGCGGGCATGAATATCAATAATTGCCGAACTCATAACTAACTCCCAATTAATTTTTATTTTACTAATTTAAAGAACGAATAAATATCACATTTCCTTAATTTTGAATTAAACAAATGATTAAGAAACTTTTGATTTTATACTTTCAATTTTTGACTTTATAATTTTCAACTAATTTGCGCTGTGGTAATCCAATTTGCTGGTAATTTTGGCTTTTGGTACCGCACCGACAATAGTATCGACTACGGAACCGTTTTTGAAAATCAGTAGCGTTGGTATAGAGCGAACACCAAATTCCATAGCGGTTTTCTGGTTATTATCAACGTCTAATTTGGTAATTTTAACTTTGCCTTCATATTCACCGGATAATTCTTCAAGAATCGGTGCAATCATGCGACAGGGGCCGCACCATGTAGCCCAAAAATCTACTAAAACAGGAACATTGGATTTTTTTACTTCCGAATCAAAGTTCGCATCAGTTACATGTATTGGATGAGCCATCTTTACTCCTTTTATTAATTATGTATTATATTTCAAAATACAAAATTACGAAATTTTTGCGAAACTATCACATATTAAATTAAAGTTAATAAAATTTTCGTATTTTTGATGAAAGTTAATTATTATATCAAATAAAAATAGATGAAAGTTAGAATAGAAGAGGATAATTTGTGCTACTTGCTCAGTAGTAATGTGCTTTTTAAAACCTACACACCCTCTAACCACAACTTAATAGAAGGGGGGCAAAACTCTTTTAATTCAACACCTACTCTAACAAGAGTGGGTCGGGGAGTGTGTAAAGACTCAGCAGGGAACTCTAATTCAATTCTTTATAGTTTTCCAAACAAAAACATATCCCCAATAATCTCCAAAGGAGAGGTAGTAAAGCCAAGCTCCAACTCTCTCTCCTTCGGGGTGAAATGGGAATTGGTACTTGCTGTCCTTATACCATTGCTATTATTTATCGTCGCACCCAATCTCTATTGTCAAGACTACTGCGCTGTGAGAGGAAAAGTAATAGATTCGTTAGACTATAAACCGGTTTTTGGTGCTAAGGTATGGATCGCTGGAACCAGATTAGGATGTCTTACTAATAAATTGGGAGAATTTAATTTCGATAGTGTGCGGGTTAATAAATATAAACTCATGGTGCATTTTGGAGCTTTTGAGAAAGATACAATTCTTGAAATGAAGAAGAATGAAACAATCTCAGTTAATATTTATATGAGAACCTATTATACTGAAGATGATCTTTACCATTCCTATAAATCACATGATATGGTCGTAACCGCCACCCGGCACGCACAAGCCATACAGGATGTACCTATCACAGTTGGTTTGGTTAAGGGTGAATTATTGGCAAACAGAAATATTAATAGACTTGATGAAGCTCTGCTGCACGTGCCGGGTGTGACAATGAACGGTGATCAGATTAGTATCCGCGGATCATCGGGATTTGCTTTTGGTGTGGGTTCCCGCGTTGCTCTGCTGGTGGACGGCTTTCCGATGCTTTCTGGCGATCAGGGCGATATTAAGATGGATGCTCTCCCTCTTTTTAATACAGAAAAAATTGAAATTGTTAAGGGTGCTGGGTCTGCTCTTTACGGAACAAGCGCACTGGGTGGTGTTGTAAATGTGATAACAAAGGCAGCATCCATTAAACCTGAGTTCAACTGCCGAATTTCATCTGGTTTTTTCAATCCCATTCGTATTTCGCAGTGGAAATATACCGATAAATTACAATTTAACTCAAGTGCTGATTTGTCTTATTCTCAAAGGATTGGAGACCTTGGATTCTGGCTCTCCGGTGGCTACTACAATGATAATAATTATCGTAAACAAGATAGATCGGAAAGATATAATATTTATTCGAAAATTAAATATGGAATTAGTCAGAATTTTAATAGTACAATATTTGTAGGTTTTGCCCGAGAAAATAGCGACGATTATATTTATTGGAATTCTCTGGATTCTGCTACCTATCCCGGAGATACGAATACCAAAGAGAGAATTGTTTCTTCAAAATATAATTTATTTTCAACAAGTAATTATATAATTGATACGCAAAGTTTTTTAACTATTCAAGCAGGAATTTATCATACTGTATTCAATAATTTTTATGATGCTTCGGAGTTGAATTACCGCTCCTCAAGCGCTAATGCTTACAATATCGAAGCTATTCTGAATTCCACTTCCGGTGGTTTGAACTTGACTTATGGTTTGAAAAGCGGCTATAATACAGTTGAATCGAAGGTTTTTGGTGGATCGAATCATCAGATTCTTGCAGCAATTTATTCTCAAGCCGAATATTCGAAAGTTAAAGATATTATCTTTACATTAGGTGTCCGAGCAGATTATGATAAAATTTCAAATTCGGATGAGAATCTCGAACTATCTCCCAAACTCGGCATTAGCTATAAACTTACTGATGATTTGAGCTTACGTTTGTCTGGTGGTCGTGGCTTCCGCAGCCCGCTTATTGCCGAAAGATTTGCTTCATTGCCTTATTCTGCTTTTAAAGTTGTTCCGAATCCCGCTCTGAAACCTGAGAAAAGCTGGTCATTCGAAATAGGTGCAAATTATAATTATTCTATAAAAAACTACGCATCGACTCTGGATCTTTCTATTTTTGATAATGAACTTGCTGATATGATCGAACCTAAGATTAGTAAAGCCTCTGCAGGTAATATTCAATTTATGAATGTTACTCATGCAAGAATATACGGCATGGAAATTAGCCATAGTTCTTTGATATTTAATTTATTGGGAATTGAAGTCGGTGCAGCGCTTATGAATCCAAGGGATTTGGATTCTAATACTGTTCTGAAATATCGTCCTAAAATATCTGGAAATATCGGAATTTGGCTGCCTCTGGGTTTTATGGATATTCAGGCTGAATATCGACATGTGGCTCGTGTCGCAACAATTGATCCTGAGTTGCTTCTTCAGATTCCAAATGCTGACGTGAGGCTCCCAATCAACGTTATCGACTTGCGTACCATATTCAATATTGATAAAATATCAAATATACCTCTGAAACTGACTTTTAATATTAAAAATCTTACTGATTATTACTTCACTAAAATACCGGGGAATTTAGCGCCGGTGCGCTTCTTTTCATTACAAGCGACTCTTAAGTTATAAAGTTGTAACTTTTAACTTTCTTCAAAGAGATCAACATGAACATTCCAACCGTAAATATCTTCAATTTCGCTGTGCTGAATGCCGGTAATTGTGTCGTAGAGCCGCTGGGCAATAGGTCCGATTTGATTGTCATTTATTGTAATATTATTCCCACGATATGAAAGAAGTCCGACAGGTGATATAACAGCCGCAGTACCTGTTCCGAAGACTTCGTTCAGTTTGCCGTCATTATGAGCTTCAAAAACTTCTTCAACTGTGATAAGGCGCTCTGAAACTTTCATTCCCCAATCTTTTGCTAATGTTATTACAGTGTCCCTCGTCACTCCATTAAGAATAGTACCATTGTCAAGAGGTGGCGTGATAAGTTCACCATCAATTACAAAAACAATATTCATGGCTCCAACTTCATCGATAAAAGCCCGTGAAACGGCATCTAACCACAATACCTGAGCAAATCCCATTTCTTTGGCTTTTTTCCCGCCCAGCAGTGAAGAAGCGTAATTAGCGGCTGTTTTGGCTGCTCCTAAGCCTCCGCGAACAGCGCGAGCATATTCACTTGAAACTAAAATTTTTACGGGTGCCATTCCATCGGGATAATACGAAGCCACCGGTGAGGTCATAATGATCAATCTATATGAACTGGAAACCTGAACACCGAGAAAATTTCCTGATCCGAACACGAAGGGTCTGAAATAAAGTGACTGAGTGCGCTTGGACGGAACCCACTTGCTGTCGATTTTAACTAATTCTTTCATTGCATCAATTAAGGTTGCCGTATCATATCTTGGGATACACAGTCTGTCTGCTGAATAATTAAGTCTGGCTGCGTTTTTGTGAGGTCTGAAAATATTGACACCGCCACGGACGGAACGAAATGCCTTGAGTCCCTCAAAAATTGTTTGACCGTAATGCAGCGTACAGAGGGCGGGTTCGATTTGCATAGCTCCATAAGGCACAATGGCTCCATCATCCCATTTGCCATCAACGTAATCCGACATAAACATGTGGTCGGAAAAGTAAACACCGAAACCTAAATTATCCCAATTTACATTATTAATTCGTGTATTTGTTGTCTTTGTTACAGGGAATAAATTCATTATTTTCTCCAAAAAGGGTATTTTAATTTTTAATTTAATTTTCAAAAAAGCAAGTTAATTGTTTTTGATTAATCTGCCTAATACTTAGACGGATAATAAAAAAAAATATTTTTGATGATTGGTTAGTGCTTAAATAAAAAATTTGCCTGGAAGTATCTTAGAAAAAAATAAATATATGGTGCCAATATAAGGACTAAGCATCTATCAATTCGATACTTAGGACTAACAGTATAAAATATTAATTCATTTTTATCTTTTTAATGAATTAATTACAACAATGTTGAATTAGTTTAATTACATAAAATTCAACACTTAAGGTTCAACTTTATGAACATTAAAAACACTATTTGCTCACCATTACTTTCAAGGTCATAGAAACAGAGCCATGCTTTAGTTGGATCAGGTAAACTCCATTTGGAACATCGGCACAATCCCAGTTTAAAATTCCCCTGTATTGAGTTCGCTTTTCTATTGCGATGTGTTCGCGTCCCTGAATTTTAACTCCGAAAACATCATAAACTGAAATATCGTCCGAATCAATATCAACGCCTGGGTCCCAGTAAATCAGAGAATGAATAATATTGGCGCTTGGCTGCGGGTATGGTGGATAATGATAGAGATAAGGATCAATTTCCATCCTGTAGTCCTCGGCAGAAGTGGTGGTGTCAATTGCTTCGCCATAAACAACGCAAATACTATCTTTTATTAATGCATTTGAATGTAATATGAGACTATCTGAATATTTACCTACTTCCTTAGGTTCAAAAAAAACATTAAAATTTAAAAACTCATTCGGGTTAATGATTATATTGTACATTGAATCAATTTTAGGAAGATCAGAGGTGAATATGGAATTGCGGAATCCTGATATTCCCGATATTATTAACTTTCCATCCTTAGATGGATTTTCAATTTTTATTATAGTACTAATTTTTCCTTTCTTTATTTCTTGTTTACCGAAACTATAGTCTGATACTAATATTATAGGTTTAGGATCAGGAATTTCAATCAACTTTACCCAATTAGCTTCATAATAATATTCAAGTTTACTTTTATAAACACAAAAAATCTGATCGCCAACTTTTCGTGCTATTTGAACAACATAACTATTAGTTGGTAATAAAAAGTATTTTCTATTGGTTTTATCAAAAATATTCGTGCTTATAACAAGTGTGTCATCAATAAATATAAATACAGAATCATTTGAGGAAAATATTGAATTGTATTGATTTGGTGCGTAGCCTACAATTTTAGGTTTGAAACGATATACTTCCTGAATATCATAAGTTTCAATGTTAAGCATATCCAAGAAAACCTCGTTTTTAATATTATCAAAATTAAAGATCGCCAAATACGGTGTTTTGTTAATTATTAATTCATGATATCTTGTGGTTAGTATATCTTTATCATATCTTTTTATTAAATCCCAATTTTTCCCTCTGTTTTTGGTTGCCTTTATTTCGAACAAAGTATCAATTGTATTCAAGCAATGAACCAGAAAAGTGTTTGTATCTTTTGTATTTAAATAATCAACAATAAAATTTGAATCCCGATACCTGCTAACTGTATTGAAGTCCTTATCCCAAAAACAAAATGTCGTATAAACTGTTTTGTAAATGATATTGTAAGTAGTTGAAAATAAATTACCGTTATAATGTAGATTAGTTATACATGGAACTTGTAGAAATCTTAGGATAGGAAAAGTACCATCCATGTAAAAATCATCTAATGGCTTATATAAAAAAGTCTTTGCTGTATCTCGCGAAATAAATACTCCACCGTACATCTTATTATTTTCTTTTCCGAATAAATATAAAGTATTGTCTTGTTTAATCCAATTTTTATAAAGGATATTTGGATTTTTATATAGTGGACTATTTAGTCTAATATCAGTAACAGGTCTAAAAGTAATACCCTTATCATAAGAAACTTCAACTTTATTTGAAAAATTATTCCATTCTGCCCCACTTATTGAGATTAAAATTGAATCTCCTATTAATTGATCAGGTGCAAGATTACTTATATTAAATTGTGATAAAACTTGTAAAGCAGAATCTGATATAAAACCCTTGGCTATTAACTTATACTTACCTACAAAATATAATTTACTTCCATATAATTTGAAATCATTTATATCTATCCGATGACTGATATTAAAACTAATAAGACGACTCAATGTTAATAATGAGTCTTTATTTACAATTCTGTGTAATTTACATGAAAATTTATCATAATCGGGATTATATGTTTGAGGATAATCCAACAAATATGGAATATTATCAATTATCCTAAACGCAAAAGGAGATACAGAATCCCTATAAAATAATTCAGCAGTTTTCATATCTTTAGAACGAAATATATTTTTTTCGTTCACAAAGTAAAAATAACTGGAATCACAGAATAACTCCATAGAATAACCGCAAGAATTACATAAGCCTAAATTTTTTAATGATAATGAGTCTTTATTTTTCAGATTAAAGTCGTAAGAATAAATTAAATCGTTATCAGTTAATACAATAAACTTATTTTGAAAAATACTGATGGAGAAATAGTATTTAAAGTTTCTGCTAAGATCAGTATCTAATGTTTTTGAATAAAAATCTGTACGATTTAATTCCTGAAGATTTGTATCCATTGTAATCAAATAGTTTTTTGATCGAAGGAAATATCCATTTGGAATTCTAACAACTGCACGGATTGAATCATTGATGCTATCGGCTATTGACCATGTTAATCCAAAGTCATGCGACATTGCTATTGTACCTCTATTATTAAATGCAAGAATCCAAGATTGTTGTATGAAAAGTTTCACTATAATACCTGTTTTAAAAGCATTGGCTTGTATCCAGCTTTCACCATCATTGATACTAATCAGAACAGTACCATGGTCGCCATAAGTTATTAAAGAATCTCCTTTTTTTTCAAGCCCTGTAAAGCTAATGTTAAATGAGTTGAATTCAAATTTATAACTGCAATATGATTTAGAGACTATCGCAAAAAAGACTAATAAATAAAGTATTTTTTTCATTTTTTTCACTACATGGTTTTATTTAAAAAAATATCCGGAGCAGAATAAAATCTGCTCCGGAATTGATTAATTATGGGAATATACAAGGCGTTTGTAAGTAAAAACATTCACTTGAATTTCCTGGCAATGGATCCGGAACCGATAACACTGAGGTTGTACAGGTTGGATTACCACTAATTTCGTAAGGACTTGTTTGCAATGTTACGAAGACACCTTTGACCGGGTCCCAGCACAATCTAAAACCGGCATAACAGTAATCATCTTCTAAATTGCAATGGAAATACCAAATCACTCCATCAATATTCATTTTAAACCAGCAGATTTGTTCAGCAAATGTCCAATGGAAACCTCCGGGATATTCATCACAAGGGCCAGGCATTTCGCAAAGGGCATTTACAAATGAAGCCTGATAAACTTGTTGACAAAGTGCTTCATATTCCTGATTCGAATTTAATCCATTATCACAATCTGAAGGTACTTTTGCCCACCCAAATATTTTGATATAATTGGGTGCAGCAGGATCGCATTTGTAGCATATTTCAACATGATAGGTACAAATTCCAATATTAAGCGTCCTTGTTACCAGAGTAGCACCTGGAGGACAATCTGTAGCTTTCGCCTGAAAGCTGTTAAACATGGCCACGACAGCCACGACGATAAGAAATGCAAATCTTTTCATTTTTTTTCCTTTGAAAAGTGATAAAAAAGTATTAGATTTGCATCTGAGCTGACAGGGAAAGACCTGAAATTTCAAACCCCGGCAGCTTATGATGCAAATCATCCCAGTCCAAACCGAAACTTTCGTTTTGGACTTTTTTAATTGTAAAAGAACAAGACATGCAAAACGCTTCTGGAGCCATTTTGCAAAGCGATTGAGCCTAAAGCAAAAATTTAAAATGCTCGGGTTTTAAATTTTTTATTCATTAATCATAAGTAATACCTTTCTGGCACATACATGCCACCAATTTAATCCAAAACCTATTAGTTAAAATTTGGATTTGGATTTGGATTTGGATTTGGATTTGGATTTGGATTTGGATTTGGATTTGGAAAAAAATACTATTTCCTCACGAAAGCCGCACCAATCCTTACTAATTCAAATACCAAAGAACAATTAGTGATTACAATACAAAATTACAAAATAGTTTTGACCTGTACAATAATAATTTTGCATTTTTAACAAAATAATTCAAATAAAGTGAAAATCTCATGATTTATTTTTTACTCGTTCTATATTTTGTATTGATAATCTAATTTGAAATTAATATATATTAATCCATTTTTTTTGTAAATTCATTTGTTTATTGTCATTAAAATTGTTAATTTTGTAATGTGTTTTTTAATTTATTGGAGAATATTGCAAGATAATTTAAATATAGGGATCAGAAGTATATCAGGCTTAAAACCCGCTAATGAAGCGAAGATCGAAGATATTTTCTGCTCAAATTACATTCCTGATTCCTCAATTAATTTACCTAAAAATGTAATTTAATATTTTTTTTAAATAAAATCAGACAAAAAAATCCGTTATTTTAATCTTTGGAGTCTCTTATGATCAGTTTCAGTTTCAAAAAATTTAAAATGAATAAATATTTTCATTTTATCTTACCATTATTATTTGTTTTTTTCATTCAATCCTGCGGTGACAAAGAAGAATTCTTCGTTGTCAAGAACATCCAAGTTGGCCCACTTAACCCTGAAATGGCTGCTAAAGGGAAAGTAATCTTTCAATCAAAATGTGCCTCCTGCCACAAAATGGAGTCAAAATATGTCGGACCACCATTAGGAATGGTTACAAAGCGCCGCTCCGCTGATTTTGTTATGAGTCAGATTATTGATCCAGAAGCAATGATCAAGAATAATGACACAATAAAAGCCTTATATGCTCAGTACAATACACCAATGGCTAATCAACATTTGACTCAGGCTGAAGCTCGTTCAGTTTTTGAGTATCTTCGTCAGGTAGCTGATAATGGTGGAAAATAATAGTTCTTTTTATTTTAAATTTTTTCAAATTTTGGAGTCTTTATGCAAAAAAAATTCTATTTACTCTCAGTAGCTCTTGTTTTAGCTATTGTCGTAATTGTGATGACCGGTTGCCCGTCAGGCAAAACCGGATCTACTGTAAGTGGTGATGCGGCATCAAAAGTATATGTTGCACCTGGCCAGCATGATGAATTATATGGTTTCATTTCCGGTGGTTTTTCCGGTCAGGTTTCCGTGATCGGTATCCCAAGCGGACGTTTGTTCCGTGTGATTCCTGTATTTTCACAGGATGCTGAAAAAGGCTGGGGATATTCAGAAGAAACAAAACCAATGCTTATGACCTCTCATGGCTTCATTCCATGGGATGATGCTCACCACCCAGAACTTTCCGAAACCGAAGGAATGGCTGATGGCCGCTGGTTGTTTATCAATGGTAATAACACTCCACGAGTTGCAAGAATTGACCTTACAACTTTCCGTACTTCTGAAATCATCGAACTTCCCAATAGCGGTGGTAATCACAGTTCCCCATTTGCTACCGAAAACACGGAATATGTTGTTGCAGGAACTCGTTTTTCAGTTCCTTATCCAAATTCTGATGTTTCGATTGAAGATTACAAAGCAAAGTTTAAAGGCGCTATTTCATTTATTAAAATTGACAAGACAACCGGCGCAATGGATCTGGCTTTCCAAATTATGATGCCCGGCTTCGATTATGATCTTGCCCGCAGTGGTAAAATGAAATCCGGCAACTGGATGTTCTTCTCAATGTATAACACTGAACAAGCAAACACATTACTTGAAGTTAATGCAAGCCAAAACGATAAAGATTTTATTGCTGCTATCAATTGGAAAAAAGCTGAAGAATATATTGCTCAAGGTAAATTCAAAGAAGTTAGTGGTGAATATTATCACAATACTTATAATGAAGGCACTCATACAGCAACTTCCGAAGTTAAAAACAAGGTGAAATGCCTTATTCCTGAAGAATGCCCCGGTTTGGTTTATTATATGCCAACACCAAAATCTCCTCATGGATGCGATGTAAACCCAACTGGTGAATATATTGTTGGTGGAGGTAAATTAGCTCAGGTTGTTACCGTCTTCTCATTTGATAAAATGTTAAAAGCAATCGATGAAAAGAAATTTGAAAAAACCATTGATGGAATTCCTGTATTAGACTATAAATCAGTTGTTCACGGTGAAGTTGAAAAAATCGGTCTTGGCCCGTTGCATACCGAGTTCGATGATAATGGTAACGGATATACTTCAATGTTTGTATCATCTGAAATTGTAAAATGGAATGTTAAAGACCTTAAAGTTTTAGACCGCGTTCCTACTTATTATTCAATCGGACATTTACTTGTTCCGGGTGGAAATACACGTCATCCTTATGGAAAATATGTTATAGCACTTAACAAAATCACAAAAGACAGATATTTACCAACTGGACCGGAACTTACTCAATCAGCACAATTATTCGATATTACCGGCGATAAAATGAAACTTTTATCGGATTTCCCAACTATTGGTGAACCTCACTATGCTCAGGCAATAGCTGCTGATAAAATTAAAGACAAATCCAAACAATTCTACAAACTTGAAGATAATAAACACCCTTACAAATGTTTAACCGAAGCTGAAGCACGCGTTGAACGTAAGGGAAATACAGTCCATGTTTGGCTAACAGCAATTCGTTCCCACTTTATGCCTGATAATATTGAAGGCGTTAAAATTGGAGATGAAGTCTATTTCCATGTAACAAATCTTGAACAAGATTGGGATGTTCCTCATGGATTCGCAATTCAGGGTGCTGCCAATTCCGAATTATTGATCATGCCAGGTGAGACTCAGACTCTTAAATGGGTTCCTAAAAAAGTTGGAATTTATCCTATGTACTGTACTGATTTCTGTTCAGCATTGCATCAGGAAATGCAAGGATATGTACGCGTATCACCGGCAAGTTCAGCGGTAAAAATTAGTTGGAATAAGCCAACTAATTAATTTGAAAATTTGCCTCTCTCACTATCTGATTCATAATGGGAGAGATTATATAAATTGAAATTAATATTTGATAATTTTAATTTCAAGGTTTTAAAGAGGCTGTCTCAAAAGTCTTTACCTAATTAACATTTTAAAAATGTTAGTAAAATAAGACAATTGAGACAGTCTCATTTTTATTTTTTATTGATAGTCAGGAATATTGAAATGAATAAAACTTCATCGTTAATCTTTGCAATTGCAGCTTTATTGTTAGTCATTGTTTACTTTACACCTATCTGGACAATCGGACTGGAAGCCCCGCAATATCCGGAAGGTATTGGTTTGAAAATTATGATTAGTGGAATAGAAGGAAAAAAACCAAATGATTTACAAAGTCTCAACGGATTGAACCATTATATCGGAATGCAAAAAATAAATCCGGAATCAATTGTCGAGTTAAAAATCATGCCCTATATTATACTTTTCTTTATTGTTTTTGGAATATTGATAGCCTTAGTCAAGAAAAAGATTCTTGGATGGATTTGGGTCGGACTATTCGCAATGGTCGGGATAGTTGGACTTTATGATTTTTATCTTTGGGAGTTTGATTACGGACATAATTTAAATCCTCATGCCGCAATTAAAGTTCCAGGTATGACATACCAACCGCCAATGATAGGTTCTTTACAATTATTGAATTTTACTGCCACTTCCTATCCCGGAATCGGTGGCATTGTTATTGGATTAGCTATTCTCATTGCAGTTTATGCTTTGCTAATGAAAAAAAAGAGTTAATTTAAACTTATGAAATTTTACAAAATGTATATAATAAGTTTATCAAATTCAGTACAATTATATATATTATTGACTTTGATATTTAATTTATCTTTTTTACTGTGTTCTTGCAACCCAAAACCTGATCCGATTAATTTCAATTCGGATAAATGTGTCAATTGCTCCATGACAATAAGTGATAAAAAATGGGGTGCTGAACTTGTCACTTCAAAAGCTAAAGTTTATAAATTCGATTCTATCGAATGTATGGCTTTGTACTTCTTAGCGTTTGATAAAAACAATCCCGATACAAAAGTATTTTCAGTTTGGACTATCAATTATTTGATACCGGGAGAATTGATAGATGCCGAAAAGAGTATTTATGTTCGTTCAAATTCTTTTCATTCGCCTATGGGTTTAAATACTGCTTCTTTTTTAACTGAAGCTGAAGCCTCTGAATATTTAAAATCCGATACGAACAAGAAACTCGACTGGAAGGGTGTTTTGAACACGGTACAGCATGACTGGTGAATGAGTTGAAAGTTGTAAAGTTATCAAGTAATAAAGTTGATGGTTATTTTATTAAAAGTATTCCACTCGGAATTAGGAGCAACTTTAAGAAACACATTACCCGACCCCATCTTGTTAGAGAGGGAGTAAAAGTGTGTAATTCATGAATTTTTGTGCTTCTAACCAAGTCCAGACTGGTTACAAAATTTTTTTTTAGATCAATCGCTTTGATTAATTAAATAAGTCTTATAATGCCCAAAAAAATATATATTCTATTTGCATCTTTTTTTATTTCTTGTATTATTTTTTTTACTGCTTTAAGTACATCGAATAAATCGGAAAAAGATGTAAAAACTACTCAAATTTCTTTGAAAGATTTAGTCTCCAATGCTGCGCCCAACGATACAATCACTCTGAACGGTGGCTATTATCCGGAATCAGGGATTGAAATTTATAAACCTCTTACTATTATCGGTAAAAATGATCCTGTGATTGATGGGCAATCAAAAGGAAAGAATATTTTTCTTATTAAAAATGATAGTGTTAGCTTAGCAGGTCTGACAATTAAAAATGTTGCTCGCCACGCTCTCTGGGATAACGCTGCAATCAGAATTGATAACAGCCATCAATGTAAAGTTCTGAATTGTAAATTTGAGAATGCTTATTTTGGAATTTATTTAGCTAAATCTTCAAATTGTGAAGTTATCGGTAATAAATTCCAGTCTCAGGGATCACACGAATCCGATGCTGGTAATGGAATTCATTTATGGAAATCCGGCCATATCCATATTAAAGACAACGTGATTAAAGGACATCGTGACGGAATATATCTTGAATTCGGTAAAGCATGTATGATTGAAAATAACTGGAGTGAAAATAATATTAGATATGGTTTGCATTTTATGTTTTCGGATTCATGTAAGTATTTAAATAATCATTTCGAGCATAATGGCGCCGGTGTGGCTGTTATGTACACTCACGATATTGAAATGATTAATAATACTTTTGCCAATAACTGGGGAACTGCCGCTTATGGGCTATTGCTCAAGGATATTCATGACTCTAAAATTTATGGCAATCAATTTGTTAATAATACAGTCGGTATTCATTCGGAAGGTTCAATCAGAATTAAAGTTGAGCATAATAATTTCATCCGTAATGGCTGGGGTGCGCGTATATTTGCAAATTCAAACGATAATTTTTTCGGATCAAATAATTTTATTTCAAATACTTTTGATATTGCAAGCAACAGCCGGATGAATTTTAATAAGTTTATTGGAAATTACTGGAGCGGTTATTCAGGTTATGATATAAACCTAGATGGCTGGGGTGATGTGCCCTATCGTCCTGTCAGATTATTCTCATTACTTGCCTCGCAACAGGAGCCGGTTATGCTTCTATTGCACAGTATATTTATTGAATTTCTTGATATAGCCGAAAGAATATTTCCTGTTTTAACACCGGAGACCTTGATTGACAGTAAACCGTCGATGAAAATAATAAAATAAATTATCCACTCATTACAAAGAAGGAGCCTTCAATTAAACTATGATCTCAATAAAAAATTTAAATAAATCATTTGGCAAGCACAAAGTATTGGACGATATCAATATTGAAGTTAATTCCGGTCAGATAACTGCCCTGGCTGGTCCGAACGGATCAGGTAAAACAACTTTGGTGAAGGCAATACTCGGTCTTGTTAAACCTGATTCAGGGCAAATATCCATTGATGGTGCTAATATTTCCGATAATAGTACATATCGTGAAAACATCGGATATATGCCGCAGATCAATTTTTTCCCAGAAAATCTTTCATCTAAAGAAATATTACTTATGATAAAAGATCTAAGAAATATTTCAGGAAATTCGGAATTTGAAAAAGGATTAATTGAAGAATTTGAATTAGAGCCGCATTTGGATAAAAAGATGAATAATTTATCAGGCGGTACACGTCAGAAAATCAGTCTGGTTTTAGCTTTAATGACCGACCCGAAAATTTTAATATTGGATGAAGCAAGTGCAGGTCTTGATCCTGCTTCAGCTAAAAAATTCAAAGACACTTTACGTAAGGCCAGAAACGAAGGTAAAACAATAATTCTGATTTCCCACATTCTGAGTGAATTAGAAGAATTTGCGGACAATATCATATTTATTATCGACGGGAAAATCTTGGTTGCAAGCGGTATCAAATCGTTAATAGCAGCTCGTGGAGCCTCAAATCTCGAAAATGCCTTAGCTGATATTATTGAATTACAGAAGAAAGGAAATTTGCAATGAACCTTTTCATTAAAATTTTAAAATATGAATTGAATAATATCATGCGAAGTAAATGGGTGATCGCATATTTCATGTTTTTCCTTGTAATTACGGAAGTATTGTTTCGCTTTTCCGGCGATAGCTCACGTGTTTTAGTCGGTTTGATGAATATTGCTTTGCTTTTGATACCGCTTGTTAGCATAATTTTCGGAACAATTCACTTCTATAATTCACGTGAATTTATGGAACTTCTCTTGGCACAGCCGGTTAAACGAAACGTATTGTTTTCGGCAAGTTGGCTGGGACTTGTTCTACCGTTATCGTTGGCTTATGTAATGGGATTGGCATTGCCGTTTCTATTGCACGGGACATCTGATTTTGCACCATATTTGATTTTACTTTCATCGGGAGTGATTCTATCATTTATATTTGTTGGATTGGCGTTTATCATAGCTTTGAAAATTACTGAAAAATCCTTTGGAGTCGGTTTAGCATTTATTGTCTGGTTATTCTTCGGAGTAATCTATGATGGATTGATTATGCTAATAATCTGGCAATTCTCCGATTATCCGCTTGAAGCATTCATGATTGGCATCAGCAGCCTCAATCCGATAGATTTATGCCGTATTACTATTATGTTAAAATTTGATATAGCGGCTTTAATGGGATATACAGGAGCAATATTTGAGAAATTTTTCGGATCTTTGTTCGGAATCGGAATAGCATTTAGTATGTTAATGGCTTGGATTTTGATTCCATATCTTATAGCTAAAAGATTATTCAACAAAAAAGATTTTTAGATTTTATACCTAATGGAACATGAAAAAAAATCTTCGGGAAATTTATTATGTACTTTATTTATGCAATAATTCTCCTGTATTGCTTCTCAAGTAATTGTTTTGCACAAAAAAACTCAATTGATACTATTCATGCAGTTTACTCAACAAAAAATATAATTTTTGATGGCAGTCCCAATGAAGAAATATGGCAATCAGTGCCGGCAATCGGAAATTTTAAGCAGCGAGAAAAGGTAAATGGTGCACCAGCAAGCCAAAAAACAGAAGTTAAGATAATTTATACCTTCGAAGAAATTTTTATTGGTGTTTTTTGTTATGATAATCAGCCTGATAAAATTATTGCAAAAGCCATGAATGTGGATTTTGAGGATGAAGACGAAGACGCCTTCGAGCTTGCTGTTGATACATATCTTGATAAAAGGAATTGCTATAAATTTATTATTAATCCACTTGGAGCCAGAACTGATGAGCAAGTCACCGATAATGGCAATAGAACTAACAGAAGTTGGAATGGAGTTTGGGATACAAAGGCAGTGATCAACCAAGATGGCTGGTTTGCTGAGATCCGTATTCCATTTTCAACACTAAAATTTCCTGATAAATCCGAACAAATTTGGGGTATAAACTTCAGAAGAAACTTGCCCAGACTACTTGAGGAGGATTTATGGCAAGGCTGGGGTTTAAATTTCAGTATTGATAATATTGAGAATGCCGGTATCCTGATAGGAATAAATAATATAAAAAAATCAAATTTTGCAGAGCTGAAGCCATATCTTATCGGAGGAACCGAATTTAATCAGAACTCTACTTCTTTTATAAAAAATATTGGTTTGGATGTCAATTATCTGATTACACAGGCACTGAAACTGAATGTTACTGTCAATACGGATTTTGCACAGGTAGAATCGGATGTTAAGCAGATTAATCTTTCTCAGTTTCAAATAACATATCCAGAAAAACGTGATTTCTTTCTTGAAGGTCTGGATTATTTCAGTTTATTCATTGGGAACCGTGTTTACCCATTTTATAGCCGCAGAATCGGCTTAACCGATGACGGTAAGCCTATACCGGTTATCGGTGGATTACGGTTGCTTGGGAAAGAAAATTCTACAACTCTTGGCGTTCTTGTCATGCAAACAGCTCAATCTGACTCAATTAAGTCTTCAAATTATTCTGTACTGAGTTTGAAACAGGATTTACTTGAGAAATCATCGGTTCAATTTCTTCTTACAAATCAAGTTGCAGGTAATAGTTTTAAATCGAGTGCCCTCACATATTTCAGATATTCGACATCGAACTTTCTTGATTCTACAAATTTTACCTGGGATTTGGCTCTGATGCAGAATTTCGCATCAGATGGATTTGATTTGAAATCAAATTTTATCAGATCATTTATTGCTTTGCCTAATGATGAATATTTTATTGCTGCTTCATGGCAGCGATCACCCAAGGAATTTGCGCCTACGATAGGTTTTCAGACATTGACCAATTTTCAGGAATATTATATTGGTGCTATGATTCATCCCAGAACAAATAAATATATTTCATGGTTAAAAAAGTATGATATTATATTAGCTGATGTGAGTTATATTATAAATGATGAAACAAAAGCACTGAAGCTGCTCGAAATGACTTTTTCACCTATTTCTCTGGACTTTGAAACAGGTGATAATTTTGGATTTTATTATGTGAAAAATATTGAAAAAGTTGATTATACTTTTGATTTCTTTAAGAAAATTAGTATTGATTCGGGCTTGTATCGTGACACAAGATATTCTTTATCCCTGAATTCTTACAGTGGCAGACTCATTAGCGGGAATTTTTCGCTTCGTTGGGGGCAATTGTATGGTCATTTCGGCTATCAGTATTCAGCCGATCTGAATATAAGATTGATAGATAATTTTCAATTTAATTTCTATGCTGAACAAACCTGGGCTGCCATGGATAATGATTATTTAAAATCTATGCGATTTAATAGTCAGGTTGAATATTTTATCAATACAAAATTATATGGTTCATTGTTTTCACAATGGAATAATGAGGACGATAATATTATGATTAACTTCAGGTTAAATTGGATCCCTGTGATAGGAACTAATTTTTATTTCATTTTTAATCAGAATGTATCGACCATTAATCCTAAACTGAATTTGTCACAGACTTCAATAATGACTAAATTAGTCTGGCGGTTTTTATTATAAAGTAAAATTATGTTTAAGATATCAACAAGAATAACGCTTTGGTACGCACTTTCGACTGGTGTAACAATTTTAATAATGGCATCGGTAATGTATAATATCTTTGAGTTTCAGCGCCGTAAAGCCATAGATGAGGATTTAATAGATTTTGCCGAAACACTCGTCTCAGATCTCCCTGCAGAACAACCTGATCTGGAATCTGCCTTTGATCGTTTAATCGAAAGAAAGGAAAGACCAAGCAGTAAACCAAGAACACACAGATTCGCTCTTTCGAGCCGTGACTCTATAATTTATGAAGCCGGTAGTTTTCAAAATCTTGATTCTATTTTAAATATTGCCGAAGATAAAAATGAATTTTCTTTTTCCAAGCCATTTAATACCGTGAATCTCAATGGTCAGGATTATAGAACTTATTCACATCAAATAAAATTAAAACACTTCCCCGAGAGTGAATTAATTGTTTTTACATCGATGGAAAGGCTGAATGAATCGCTGGTTCTACTTAGGCAGATTATTTTTCTTGTAACCCCATTTGGTATTATTCTTGCAGTTTTGATAGGTTATCTGATAGCCAGACTTTCTTTTCGCCGTGTTCGTCAGATAACTGAAACAGCCTCGGCAATTTCCGTTACCAATCTGGATTTACGTGTACCGGTCGGACGTTCGCAAGATGAACTCTCTGAACTTGCAAGTACATTCAATAATATGATTAATCGCCTTGACAGCACTTTTAAAAGCCAACAAAGATTTATTGCAGATGCTTCTCATGATATAAGAACGCCACTGACTGTGATTCAAATGGAACTTGAGCTGATTTTAGAGAAAAAGAATCAGACCATTGAATTTCAGGAAGCTATTGAAAGGGCTCTGAAAGAGGTTTCACGCCTAAATTATCTTTCTGATAATTTACTGATATTAGCGCGTGCCGATGCTAACCAATTAAATATCAATAAAAAAATACTTAGGCTCGATGAACTGCTACTGGATTGCCTTAATCAGTTATATACTTTAGCTAAAAGCAAAAATATATCATACCTTATCAATTTGGATGATGCAGTGGAAGCCAATGTTGACGAATCATTACTTAAAAGAGTTTTTTATAATATTATTGAAAATGCTATTAAATATTCACCTGAAAATAATAAATTAACCGTTGTATTGTCTTCAACAGATAAAGCAGTTATTATCAAAATGAAAAATTACGGAATGCCAATTCCAGAACAGCAACTTGAAAAGATATTTGACCGCTTTCAGCGCGGTGATAAAGCAAGAACATCAAAAGGTTTCGGACTGGGACTTGCAATTGTTCAGGCCATTGTCAAAGCACATGATGGAACTGTAAACATAAGTTCTAATGCCGAAGATGGAACTATTATCAGTTTATCATTACCATTATAAAAATTATTTATTATTTATTTAGGCTTTCATGTTCTTTTCATTTTCGTTTCTTAATTTTGTACTGTGTTTGATTACATTTTTAAAATATGTTTTATTTACAATTTAATTTAAAGGATCCATTATGAAAATCAGAATGATTATCGCCCTCTTCGTTGCAGTTTCTTTCTTTGCAACAAGCGTACTTGCTCAGGATGCAGCTAAAGCACCTAAAAAAGATGCAAAAGCTAAAGTAGAAAAAGCAGCAAAAACAGATGCAAAAGCACCTGCTGAGAAAAAAGCACCAAAAGCAAAAAAAGAAAAAGCACCAAAAGCAAAAAAAGCTGAAAAAGCTCCTAAAGCCGAAAAAGCACCAAAAGCAGCAAAAGCTGAAAAAGCACCAAAAGCTGAAAAAGCTCCTAAAGCCGAAAAAGCACCAAAAGCAGCAAAAGCTGAAAAAGCACCAAAAGCAGCAAAACCAGCAGCAAAATAATTAAAGCTGATATATATAAAAAAGGGAACTGTTCAGTTCCCTTTTTTTTGTTTAATCGATTAATTGTATTTTTTTTCTTTTTATATTGAGTCTAAATATTCTTAAAAGGTCAGACAAGAATGTCAGACCTACTCTTAGTAGAACAGCATTCTTGTTTTTTTATTTTTTAGACTCTAAATAAATTTGAAATTATTTTACAGATTCTTATGAATTTTTTTAATTTTTAATATCTCGATTATCATATTAATTGAATCCGTTATAGGATTAACAGTACTGCGAGCATCATTGAACCAATCGACCGGATGCTCGATAATACTCAAACCGAATCTCTTAGCAAGATAAAGGATTTCAACATCAAAGCCAAAGCCATCGATTTTAGCTATTGAAAATATCTTATTGGCAGATTTATCGTTAAATCCTTTAAAACCACATTGTGTGTCACTGATCCCATTAAAAACAAATAACTGTACGATTTTATTAAAAGTCTTTCCCATCATTTCCCGATAAAAAGGTTGGTGCTCTTTTATTCGTTTTGAATCTAATGCTCGGCTGCCAATGAATACATCATAACCTGAATTTAACTTTTCAATTACATTTTCAATTTCATAAACAGGAGTCGATAAATCTGCATCGGTGAAAATACGAATACTGCCTATTGCTTCCAGCATTCCTCGACGAACAGCAGCACCTTTACCCTGATTTTTTATCTGAGAGATCAACCGTATATTCTTGCCAACACTTTCAACTATCGTAGCAGTATTATCTTTTGAACCGTCATCTACCACTAATATTTCAAAATTCAAGTTCTTTTCGGTTAAAAAAGAACTTACTTTTGTCAGAGTTTTTAAAATGACTCTTGATTCGTTATAAGCTGGTATAATTACGGAAATAAATGGTTCTTGCATAAAAATTATTTTGTTTTGGTCTCAGGCAAAGGTTCTTTTGATGATTCAACAATTGCATTGACGAAGCGTACATATTTTTCTGCATTTGCACCGGTAAATTTAGCTCTCTGAAGTAGTGTAACCATAGCTTGTGCAATTGGAATCGGCATTTCAATCTGAATCTGTTCCTGTGCTTGTTTACCTGCTTGATTGATGGAATTAATAACAGATAGCATGTAATTTTTAACCTGAACGAATCCTTCTGCTTCAGCACCGGTGATTTCGACATTATTTATTGCATTTGCAGCAAATACAAAATCTTCAACAATAAATTTGGGTGCGATTTTTTTTTGAGTTGGCTGCTCTTTGGCTTGAGATTGGTTCTTATCCTGTGCATTGATTATTCCGACTGTAAGAAAAAGTGCGAATAATATAATAACTGTTTTTTTCATAATGTACTCCTTAAAAAAATAATATATAATGTTAAATTTATCAAAGATTAAAATAAATAGAGAATTTGTGCAAATATTCGGTGGAACCTTCTGCGGCTACTCCATAATCAAAATTAAATTTCTCGAAATTAAGACCAATACCAGCACAAAATCCTGCCAATTTTTTATCTGCCTGAGACGAAGTAAATCTACGATATTGATTATCATAACCAGCTCGTACCTGTAAATACTTACCAAAATAAAATTCTCCGCCAAGTGAGAAATTCAAAAACTTATCAAAAAACTTGTTTGCAGAATCAGCCAGGTGATTAAATGAAAAATTTATCAATAAAGGCAAGCCACGGAGACGGTTACTGACTCCAAGCCTTATATCAAGAGGTAATTTCTCGCTATAACCGTTAAATTTACTTATTTGCATGCCGGCATGAAGAATCGACAATCCCAAGGTTGTTCTCTTATCTTTTAGGCGGTAAAAAAGTCCGCCATTGGCCGCAAATGCCGTAGATGAGTATTTTTCAATATTATTGTACAATAGCTCAAGACCAACTCCATAGTAAAGATTTGAATCTAAAATATCAGAATATACAACTGTCATACACACATCATTAGAACTAAATTCACTTGTTTTAATACCGGAATTATCAGCACCCTGAAAAGACCCATAATTTGTAAATTCAGCAGCAGTAGCTAACTTTGCGCCATTTCCCAAATTAAATAAATAAGCTGCATTTCCTGAATTTATATCAACTACATTTTTAAAGAAAGTAACTTCAAATTTTTTATCCTCCACTGTGTAAATACTGGCTGGATTGAAGAATAATCCGGTAATATCTCCGGCAATAGAGACAAAACTGCCTGCTAATCCGGTTGAACGTGCTCCAGTGGTCGTTCTTAGGAAATAATAAGGAGACTGATAAGAAAACACTTGAAAAGTGAATGAAATCAGAATAACTAAAAGAACAGAGAAAAATCTGAAATTACTTTTTGGTTTAAACATTTTTTTGTCCATATTTTGATAAATTGCAAAGTGTAGATTTCAAGCCATTTTCTCATTGTTTTTTTGATAAAAATCATTTACTGTTTCAAAAAAAATCTTCGGTGGCCGAACAGCTTTTCGGGTTTGATTACTCAAAAAGCTATGTACGGTATATCCTTTGCATATCAACGATTGATCTCTGAATATATTATATTCAAACGTAATCGTAGCTTTATATTCAAGTTTTAAACTTGTTTGAATTGTCAAAAGATCATCGTAATCGGCGGTTAAGATGAACCGAGCATGAGCTTCGGTAAGCGGAAGAAAAAATCCGAATTTTTCCACATCTGCATAAGCTAATCCTGCTTTGCGCATGAGTTCTGTTCTTCCGACTTCAAAATAGTTAAAATATCGTCCATTATTTACAACACCCATTTTATCTGTGTCAGCATAGATCACTCGGACAGTGGCGTCATTGGTTATAATTATTTTGTCTTCAAACATTTGTCAATTTTCAATTTTGTATAACTACAAATATAATTATAAATTATGAATAATAAATGTAGTAAAGTAATTTTGTAATGATGATCCTAATAGCAAGATTCAATTTGTTTTGAGAGTATTTAAAAAATTTTCTGTATCTTTGTTTCAAATAGATGTGTCTTATGATATACTAATTTTATTTCAGAGTATATATGAAAAAAATAATGAAAAATACTGTTGTTTTAGTAATTATTCTGCATATAATTACTGGTAAAGCCATTTCCGGGACTTTTAGTCTAATGATTGATGGAAATTTTTGGAATGGGGATTATGGTGTTTCGGAATCTATGAGATACACCGAAATTTTTGTGAAACCTCCACTTAAACTGGCTTACTATATTGCAATTATACCTGCATCTGTGGGAGCTGGTTCTAAATGTGGCTCTATAAATTTTGATTTTGATTATAGATTAGATTCATCAAATTTTTCAATATACTTTTCGTTAACCGAATCATTGTTCCAATCATTTATAAGATATAATACTGATGCTGGAGAACAAGATATTTATTTAATGCTAACTTCTTACAAATTAGGATTAGGATATACAATTGGAAATAAATTGAATTTATGGAATACATTCTTTCGTTTTGGGCTAAATGTATCAAATTTGCAATTATCCACTAATTGGCGTGTCTGGGCTAACCCAATAAATGAATATGGTAGTTTTGAAACAGAATATGTTAATAGATATGGATTTAATATGTTAGTTGGAGGAAGATTAAATATTCCAAGCCCATTTTCATGGATTCGGTTATCTGTTGAACCAACGATAAGCTATTGTATGGTGAATTTATTAACTAAAACTTACAGTGATTCTGTGACGGCAATTTATGGGACTTATAGAGAGAAAGTAAACTTAAACGACGCATCCAATCCTAATGATCCGAATTCAAGCCCAAGATATATCGATTATATTTCTTTGAGAGTGGGACTGAGAATTACTTTTTGATTATGATTTCGAATGTTAAATCAAGAAAAAGAATGTAATCAAAAGAGTTGATTTGTTAAATTATTTCCCGCTACTCAGATTTATTCTATGGCCGGAGGAAAAGCTCCAGACGTAATGATAAGATTATATTTTCAAATAAATTGCCTCTGAAGCGCTGATAAATAATTTATTATTAATACAAGAACCGAAGTTATAGATTAAATGCTATTATAAAAATGTTTGTCCAAACATTACAATTAACATTTTATTGATTGCTTCATTCAAATATTCTCTCAATTCTCTCGTCAAAGTCTGATTATTAAAAATCTTATTTTTCAAAATATATTAGGAAATATTATGTCAGAATCAGTGTTAAACAAATTTTTAAGATATGTCAAAATTGATACCCAATCCAAAGAAGATGTTGAAACCATTCCCAGCACTGCAAAACAATTTGATCTTGCTAATTTATTAGTTAAAGAATTACACGAAATGGGCATTGATAATGCAGCCATAGATGAAAATTGCTATGTAATGGCTTCCATTCCATCAAATCTTCCAGAAAATCATCCTAAATACGGGACAGCTCCCAAGGTTGGATTTATTGCACATGTTGATACTTCACCCGAAGTTAGTGGTGCAAATGTTAATCCGCAAATTATTGAAAACTATCAGGGTGGAGATATTGTTCTTGGTGATTCCGGATTTGTAATCAGCGAAGCCGAGAATAGCTGCCTGAAAAGTATCATCGGGCATACTTTAGTTACTACCGACGGTACCACTTTGCTTGGATCAGATGATAAATCCGGAGTAGCAGCAATAATGACACTTGCTCAAACTCTGCAGGAAAATCCTGAAATTTTGCACGGAGAAATCAAAATAGGTTTTACACCCGATGAAGAAGTTGGCCGTGGTGCTGACAAATTCAATATCGAATCATTTGGAGCTGATTTTGCATATACTATCGATGGTGATTTGCCCGGTGAGCTGAACAAAGAAACATTCAGTGCCAATACAGCTATTATTACTGTCCATGGGCGGGACATTCATCCCGGTATGGCAAAAAATATCATGGTTAATTCGGTACGCGTAATAGCCGATATTATATCTTTGATGCCAAAAAATAAAGCACCTGAAACAACAGAGAAATATGAACAGTATCTGCATCCATACGTGCTTGAGGGCGGCGTTTCCAAATCAACAATTAAAATATTACTTCGTGATTTCGTGACCGATGGACTTGAAAGCGAAAAAGTTTTATTAGAAAAAATCATTGATGTCGTGCAGCCAAACTATCCAAATGCCAAAATCGAACTTGAAATTAAAGAATCCTATCGCAATATGCGCGAAAAACTTGAAGAGCGTCCCGAAGTTCTGAAGTATTTATGGGAAGCAGCCGTGATGGCAGGAACCGATCCATATTGGGAACCTATTCGCGGTGGAACGGACGGATCTCGTTTATCGGCAATGGGACTGCCAACTCCGAATATTTATACCGGAGGTAAAAATTTCCATAGCCGCACTGAGTTTGTCGATGTTAATGGTTTAAATAAAACAGTGGAAACTATAATAAATATTTGCAGACTGGTAGTGGGATGAAATACTGATAACAATACTTTGTCCATCTAATTCAAGTTTAATGACCATAAAAAAATGAACTCCAGCTTTTTTGCCGGAGTTCATTTTATATTTTTAAATTAACAAAATCAACATTTTGAAAATTTTATCTACTCTCCAACATTGCCTTAAAACCATTTTGCAAATCTTCAAGATTCATGACAGGTGATAAGACTATTCCTGCTTTCAATTTTTCATACAAAGGTTCTAACATTGGCGGCATTTGTGAACTATCGGTCATTTCAAAAAAGAACATAGATGTCCTCTTTCCATTGACAGAAGTAAAATAACTGGCTTCCGGCTTTATCTTTTCACATAAAGCAGCAACCAATTTTGGCATTTCTCCTGTTAGTATAGCCTGGTTTCCGGCTTCTACATCTATAGTAACTGTCAACATCATTCTCATAAAATTTCTCCATATCAAGTTATAAAATAATTACATTACAAAAATAATCAAATTAATTATATAATCCTAAATATTTTTTTAGTTATGCCAAAAAACGATAAATATTATTCTTTTTGCAAATTTGTATATTTGATGTTGATAACTTCTGTCTTCCTTCCTTGACTTTTTGTTAAAAAATAGTTAATTTGCAGTCATGGGGGAAGACAATTTACAAATTTTAAAAAGAAATGTTCTGGTAATATCATACTATTTCCCACCTATGGGTTTGAGTGGAGTGCAAAGAACATTGAAATTTGTTAAGTATCTGCCGGAAAATGGCTGGGAACCTCTCATTCTAACTTCTTCATCCGAAGCATACTATGCTTTTGACGAAACACTCATGGATGAAGTCCCGAAACCGGAAAATATATATCGAACCAAGCCAGATATTTCTCGTTTTGCCAAATTGAAAAGTGGAACGGTAATGAAATATCCTTCTCGTTTCAGCAAAGCCATCAGGAGTTCGATCAGTTCTGTATTCTTCCAACCCGATAGTCGGAGCGGGTGGCGGAAATCGGCTGTAGCCCTTGGAAGAAAGATTTTGACCAATAATCCTGTCCATGCAATATATGCAAGTGGGCCACCATATACAGATTTCTTAGTTGCTATGGAATTATCCAAGCAATTCGAAATACCATTTGTTATTGATTATCGCGATCCATGGCTGGACAATCCTTATTATCATTATCCGAGTCCTTTCCATAAGTCCTATAGCCAGAATCTTGAAGAAGAAGTTCTTAAAAATACCAGTAAGGCAGTAGTCACATCTCGATATGTTAAGGAGCTAATGCTGAAGCGCTATCGGATATTATCACATGAAGACATAGTAATCATTCCGCAGGGATTTGATTCTAATGATTTCTCAGCAGTAGAAGCCACGGAAAAGAATAAAGATAAATTCGTAATAACCCACACAGGCACTTTTGGCG
This sequence comes from Candidatus Kapaibacterium sp., assembly GCA_026390695.1. GTDB lineage: Bacteria > Bacteroidota > Ignavibacteria > Kapaibacteriales > UBA2268 > JAPLFL01. Next base: position 49,174 of record JAPLFL010000117.1, read on the forward strand.
ATGATTTGACTCCAAAATATTTTCTCAAAGCTCTTGCCTCATTCTTATCGAAAAATAAGGAAGCAGCAGAAAAGGTTGAAGCCCGCTTTGCTGGCGTTATGAGCAAAAGTCATCAAAAACTTGTAAAGAAGTTCAAATTAGAAAAAAATATTGTGAATTGTGGTTATTTGCCGCATCAGCAGAGCATTGCGGAATTGAAAAATGCAGATGTACTCTGGCTGATGTTTCAGAACAAAGCCATGACTCCCGGCCGCTTATTCGAATATATCGGTGCACAAAAACCGATATTAATCTGTGGCCCTGATGGCGAAATGAAAAGGGCTGCACTTGCATCTAAAGCTGCAATTGATTGCCCTCCGAATGATATTAAAGCAATCGAAAAAGCAATTTCTATATTTTATGAAAAGTGGCAATCTGATTGCCTACCCAAAATTAGCTCTCAATATGCTTCTAATTTCGATAGACGATTGCTGACTGCGGATTTAGCCCGTGAATTGTCTCTTGTCGCACTTTATTAATTTACTATGAATAACTTTGATAATTAATTGTTTTTTATTATTTTTACATTGATTTTTTTGTTTAACTTTATAAAGGTTTATTTTCTATGAGGAACATTTTTTTGAAAACTATACTTCTTGCAGTAATTGTCGCTATTTCAGCATTTACAGCCTGCAATGATACTTCCAGTCCTATGACCAACCCGATGGAGCCAACTAATATTATGGCTACATCAATTAATGAGTCAACAGTAAAATTGAAATGGACTGCATCTGTTAGTGAAAAAGATACTAATTTCAAAGGTTACATTCTTGAAATCAGCTCTGCTTCCGGTGGCCCAATGACTCCGATGAATATTTTAAAAAGCCAAAACCCAATTTCAATTACTAATTTGACCGAAGGTGTTGTTTATACATTTTCATTAAAATCAGTTACGAATGACGGTATGAAGAGTGACATGGCAGCCTCTGTAAATTGGGCTCCTGCACGCCGTTTTACAACTCCAAGTATCCGTGTTTATGAATTTCAGTCAACTCGTGGAAGCGGACTTGAACTATTAAATGCTACCGACAATGCTCCAAAATGCTTAACCGTTATTGACGGAGATCGCTGGGATTTAGCCCTCGATACAAGAAACGATTCAAATGAAGTCGGCTCGCCAAAAGCCAGCGGATACACCGATGCAAACTATAAATTCAATAACGGTAAACTTGCCAAAGATTTCACTATCTATAAGGTTATTGATAATGTAACAAGTTTAGATGACATTTACGATTCACAGGCAATTGATAAATATGCAGATTCAGCACAGAAAATGGTTAATTTTACCACTAAAACCAAAGGATTTGTGATGCTTGCTAAAACCCAAGAAGGTAACTTTGCCAAAATTTTCGTTAAAGATAATAGTGGAGTGATTCTTCAAGGTACTGCAAAAGACAGATTTATCGAATGTGAAATATCTTATCAGAAGACCAAATGGGTTCCGTATGCAAGTATTAATACAGGAACAAAAGTAATTAAAAATAACAGTTTAAAATAAATCATTAATTAGGGAATTATATATCATGAAAAAATTATTATTTTTAGCAGTTTTTGTACTGTCCTTCTCTTTAGTTATGGCACAAGCTCCTGTAATTAAAAAACAAACAGCGCCACCTGCAAAAGAAGCAGCTAAAACTGAAAAAGCAGGAAAATCGGAAAAATTAGCCAAAGGTCAAAAAGCAGTTAGTGGAGTTGTTGTTAATCTTCTTAGTGCAATTACAAATGCAAAACCAGCTGGAATAACAAAAGCCGATGCCGAAGGTTTTGTGGCTCGTGGTGAGCATCTTGCATTATATGCAGGCAATAAATTATATATTATTGTTAATCCTGATGGTACATCTTGCGACAAAAAACTCGCAGCTAAAGCAGGAAAAGATGTAAAAGTAACCGGAAAATCCGTTTCAAAAGCAGGAATTAATGCAATTATAGCAAGCACGATTGATTAATTATTGCTCTCGCTCAAAGATATAGAAAAGAGCGGGCAATCCCGCTCTTTTTTAGTTAAAGGTTGATAATGTAAAACTTTATCTGTTAAAGGGTTAATTCATAATTAAAATCATTAATAATTAAAAAGATGTTGCTTGAAAAATTACTGAGACATTTTGATTATTTCAGAATGTATGGTGAAAAAGAAATCGAAATTTCAGGTATTCAATTCGATTCCCGGAAAATTGAACTTGGAAATCTCTTTGTGGCTGTTCGTGGGATTGGAGCAGATGGTCATCAATATATTAGCAAGGCTATTGAAAAAGGAGCATCTGCAATAGTTTGCGAAGATCTACCTTCGGAAATAAGTTCCAAAATAACCTATATTATAGTTAGAAATTCTCGAAAAGCATTAGCACAATTAGCGCACTGCTGGTATGATTTCCCGACAAAAAAAATGTATATTTGCGGTATCACAGGCACAAATGGTAAAACAACCTGTACTTTTCTCATTAAATCCATATTTGAGGATGCAGGCTATAAAACGGGTATTATCGGTACAACAGGAATATTTATTGGTGATAAAATACTAACAGCATCGCATACAACTCCCGATCCGTTTGAATTATGTAAAATATTTTCTGAAATGAGGGAAGAAGGAATATCGCATGTCGCAATGGAAGTATCATCCCATTCATTAGATCAATATAGAGTTTTTGGAATAAATTTTTCAGCGGCATTGTTTACAAATCTTTCATTGGATCATCTTGATTATCACGAAAACATGATTAATTATGCCAATGCCAAAATGAAACTTTTTGAGTCATTAGGTGAAAATGGTCTGGCTATTGTTAATTCCGATGATGAATATTCCGACCAGATGCTAAAAGCAGCCATGTGTTATAATAAAATAAAAGTTGGAAGAACAGCCGGAGCTGATTACAAAATAGAAGATGAAGTTTTTTCGCTAACGGGTTCAATTTTTAAACTCAAAAATTCATCAAATAAAGCAGTTGAATTATATACACAACTTCCGGGTAACTTTAACATCGAAAATGTGGCATTAGTAGCAGCTTTTGCCTTATCCTTCGGTATAAGCACCGAACAACTGCAAAGTTCACTAAATAATGCGGTCGGTGCTCCCGGCAGAATGTCAAAATATATATTGAAAAGCGGTGCTATAGCATTTATTGATTATGCTCATACCCCTGATGCATTAGGGAAAGCACTCCTAACATGTAAAAAATTATTAAAAAGTGCACATTTTAATACAAACAAACTCATTTGTGTCTTTGGTTGCGGCGGAGATCGGGATAAAAGCAAGAGACCGGAAATGGGGGAAATTGCTGTTAATTATGCAGATTTCACTATTATCACAAATGATAATTCAAGAACCGAGAACCCTGATGATATTGTAAATGATATTATAAAGAACATTAAATACGGTGTTATAGCTTATAGAGATAAGTATTTGATTGAGACTGACCGTAGAAAAGCAATCGGTTATGCAGCCGGATTAGCGCAAAAAAATGATATTATTCTAATTGCTGGCAAAGGACATGAAGATTATCAAATAATAGGAACTGAAAAATTCAAATTTGATGATTATGAAGAGATAAGTAAGTTTTAGATAAATAGAGCCTGATAATTATTTTTAAATTGTCAGACAAGAATGTCTGATCTACAAAATATTTGATAAGCATTCCATTTTGTTTATTATTAATATCATTTCCTTAATTATTTAGGAATTATTGTCATTCCCGCGCATGAGATTGTGTGAAAACACGAAATATTCACGTGTCTGTCATTCTCGCGCATGCGGGAATCCCATTCCATGGCGCAATTGGGAATTCCTGCATACGCACAAATGACAGACTTCAAGTAGGAAACGATATAAGACCAATTACATTTCTTTTATAGAATATATATATTCATGACAGAAAGCCAATTAGTATCAGAACTCATTTTGATACCGTACATCGATCAATAGATGCCCTGAGCAAAGCGATTACCGAAACCTCAAGTTTACATTTTTTAAGCAATAATCCTTTTAAGATTAAACTCAACTTTAAAGCATTACAAGCTATTAGAGTACTGCTTCCAGATGCATCTCGCTGTCCATAATCACTATTCTTGCTTTGCTACCATCTGCCGGACCTACCACGCCGGCAGCTTCCAATTCATCGACTATTCTGCCTGCTCTGGCATATCCAACTTTTAATTTTCTTTGAATCATCGATACCGAAGCCATTTGCATACGAATAACCATACGAGCAGCCTCCTCGAATAATGGGTCACGGTCGCCCCAATCGGAACCGTCAGAGATATTCGCACCCTTTTTATCCGATAATGTGGGCAGAAGATAGGGCTGAGAGTATCCGTCCTGATCACCGATAAAATCACATATTGCTTCAACCTCTTCTGTACTAATAAAAGCATTTTGAATACGAATTGGTTTAGGTGTGCCATTTGGCAAAAATAGCATATCTCCGTTGCCAAGTAATTGCTCTGCACCCATAACGTCCAATATAGTTCTTGAATCAATTTTTGAAGCCACAAGATAAGCTATTCTTGCAGGGAAATTAGCTTTGATAATACCCGTAATAACATCGACTGACGGGCGCTGGGTGGCGATAATCAAATGAATTCCAACTGCACGCGCCATTTGGGCTAACCGAGTGATAGGCTCTTCAATTTCTTTCCCGGCAGTCAGCATCAGATCGGCAAGTTCATCGATGATAACAACAATAAATGGCATTGGACGATGTAGTAATTCAGTATCAGCTTCAAATTTTCCTTCTTTAACTTTAATATTATATTCATTAATATTTCTCTGACCGACTTTTGCGAGAATATCGTAACGCATTTCCATTTCCAAAACAGTGGCTTTAAGTATAACCACAGCATCTTTTGGATTAGTAATGATAATATCTTCGAGATCAGGAGATGCAGCCATAAAGTGATTCTGAAGTCTGGAATACTGCTGCAATTCGACTTTTTTAGGATCTATGATTACAAATTTCAGATTTTTCGGGTGCATTCTGAAAATTAATGATGTTATAACAGTATTTATACCAACACTTTTTCCTGAGCCTGTAGAGCCAGCTACGAGCAAGTGAGGCATCTTTGTAAGATCGGTAATAAATACTTCTCCAGAAATAGTTTTGCCAAAACCTAAAGGAAGTTTATTGGTTGTTGTCATAAATTTTGTGGACGATGCAATATCTGTAAACGTTACCATTGAAGGATTGGAATTAGGAATTTCAATACCAACAGTTCCTTTACCGGGAATAGGTGCAATAATTCGGATACCTTTTGCTTTCAGAGCCATTGCAAGATCATCGGCAAGACTTTCTATTCTGCTAATTTTAATTCCCGCTGCAGGAGTAAATTCATACTGTGTCACAACCGGACCGGGAGTTACATTCAAATTTTCAATCGATATTTTGAAAGTTTCCAGTTTTTCTTGCAATATTCGTGCATTCATCTGTAGTTCTTCATCATTGATAACGTTTTCTACCGATGGCTCTGACAGCAAGTCTATCTGCGGATACTGATAATTTATTTCTTCATCATATAGTGCCACACTCAGTGGGGACTCAGGTCTGTTTGTTCTTACAATTAGAATTGGTTTTGGCTCTGGCAGCAATGGAGCAGGTGTAACAACTTCAGGCTCGTCATCTAATGTATGGACTGGTGCTGTTTTTATTATTTTCAAATGATCCAAAAGAATGACATTCGGATCATTCTGGAATTTCAATTCTTTGCGTGCGTCAATTTCAGGCAGATTTAAAGCAGAATTTTTGATCTCATCTAATATTTTTGTTTGTGGTATATTATTGATTTTAGGTCCTGTGATGAACTTAGAGTTCTCAGATTCTACTTTAAGCAAAACATCATTGATAGGCTTTACTGGTGCGGATGAATGCAAACTTATATCACCAGTTTTTTCAATTTTTTTAAATGGCTCAACAAACGTATGTTTTGTTAAAACATAGTCGTTAGAATTCAGATTGTCTGCCGGTTCTGATGGAATTTCAGGAATAATATTACCTTCAGACTTGTCATTATTTAAATTAATTGGAGTTTGAACTTTTTGTTCAGCTACTTTATCTTTAAGTAGAATTGGTTTCTCAGAAAAGATGCCATCACGGCTATTTGATGGAATTGGCGCAGGTTTTGTATCTTTAGTATCAGTGCGGTAATTGCCATAAGGGCTAATTATAGATGAGCTTGAATCAAAATATGTCTCAGGATTAAATTCTTTAGCTTCTTCTTTTTTGAAAATTACCTTAGCATTAAAATTTGTAGTTCTATTAGAGATAAATCTTGATGGCAGGGGCTCATCATTATTTGAATAATAATTTTGATTTGTTGAAGTTTCGGAAAGTGAAGAACTTCTATCAGATTCATTAGACTGAATCTTAGGCCTCTCAGTTATATCAGGAGCTGGTATAAGGTCGGCTTGTGCCTCTTGGATGAATTGTTTTGATTCTATTTCAGTAGCAATAGGGGTTTCACTTTTAACAGATTCAACAGTCTCAATCTTTGCATTAGTAGTCGTTATATCAGATTTTGGTTTAATTTCATTTATTACAGATTCAGCATTTTCCTTTAATTTCACACTCTCCTTTTTATAAAACAATTTAACTTTGTTTATCATTTTTTCAATAAATTCTCTGGTTTTATTGAAATTAATATTAAAGAAAAACCATGTTGAAGCAAGCATGGCTGCTGTGATTAAAATAAAACTAAAAAATTTCCCTATCAATCCGCTTATAGAAACAGCAAGGAATTGTCCGATAATTCCGCTCCATTCCTTAGACATGTCAGGCATCCAGATTATCCGTATTAGGGCTGCTAAAGCAGCAAATGATATTGAACCTAAAAAATAAAAGACTGTTCGTTTAATCAACTTTTCGCTGATAGATTTATTTTTAAAAATAAAAATTGCCCAAATACACAAAATAATCGGTACAAAGATCATTGAGAATCCCAATGTCTTAACAAAAATAAAATGAGAAGCAACAGCTCCTATGATACCCAACAAGTTGCTGGTAGTGTCAATTTTCAACTGTGCGCTGCTGTTACCGGTATAAATTCCGAAAATGTCTCCTAAACTGACATCAGTATTAGCTTCATCTGCCGAAGTAAAAGTAATAAGAGCAATTAGAAGTAAAATACTAAAGGAAAATAAAAGCATTGCAATTATTTTCTTTTGAAAAGTATATTTTTTGTTAGATTTATTATCTGCTGACGAAAGATTATTTTTTTCATCAAAAGCATTCTTAGAAGCTTCAGAAGTTTCGAGCATTTTTCCCCCCAAAAAAATGTTTAATCTGCTAATTTTATCGAAGTACCATTAACAAGAGGTACGACCGGAAAACAATTATAAGTAAAAGCAGTGTCAATATCGCTTTCAAAGCCAAGTTCTAAAAGTCGGACTGCATGTTGTCTGGTTTTGAGAAAATCTCTAAAATCAGCAAAATGTAAATTATATAAATTTCTTGCAGCATCTGCAGAATCCGTTAACATGCTCTCTGGCAGCACAGTTTTAAGATATTTTATAACCGCGCCTCCGCAAATGGTATCTTCATAAGAAAAACGACCATTTGTTCCGGCACATAAAATAATGAAATTAGGAATTTTATCGATTGTTGAGTTTTCAATAAAATTCATTTTCAAATAATCAAAAACAGCATCAATATTAACAAAGCCACACACAATGCGCTTCAAAGCATTTCGGGCTTTATTAAAGGTTTTAGTGCCGTTTGAAGTAGATATAATCACTGTTTTGCCTGCAACTGCAGCATGACTATACTCAGATGGAGAATTGCCTGCATCGAAACCGCTTGGTTTAATACAATTCCGTTCACCACCCAAAAAACGTGATTCACGGCTTAAACTACTATAAATCTGAACTGCTTTCTCATGGGTTTCACTTCCAATTACTTCTTTTGCGCCATTGTATAAAGCTGCACAAATGGTTGTCGATGAGCGCAACACGTCAATAAAAATCAAAACTGAATTATTAAATTGTCCTTCTATTTCCGGAAAATAATTTGTAAAAAATAAGTCGATCATCATTTGTCCTAAATATCCATCAATTAGATAAAATTATTGTTAATATAAACTGTCAAATATATGTAAAATTTTTGTATTGAAGACTGTAAAGAAGAAATATTTGTTTAAATTCAAGGTTTTAAACTTGTAATTAACAGAACAAACAAATTAAATTGGGATCTAAATAAGCATAAATTATCATGGAAAAAACAAATAAATTTAAAATAATAGCCGGCCCCTGTTTGGTTGAATCATATACTATGCTTGAACAAACCGCTGAAACATTGCTTCAGGCTTGTGATGGTTTAGATGTTGAATTGATTTTCAAATCTTCTTATAGAAAGGCAAACAGAACAAGTAACGATACTTTTACGGGTATTGGAGATGAAAAAGCATTAGATCAATTATCAATGATAAAAAGAAAATTTGGTCTGACACTACTTACCGACTTTCATTCGGCAGATGAAGCTGCAATAGCGGCGGATATAGTTGATGTTTTACAAATACCGGCATTCCTTAGTCGCCAGACAGATATTATCAAAGCCGCTGAAGCCACTGGTAAGATAATTAATATTAAAAAAGGTCAGTTTATGGCTCCTGAAGATGCTATTAAAGCAGCTAATAAAATATCATATACTGATAAAAATAAAGTATGGCTTACAGAGCGAGGAGTGAGCTTCGGGTACCATGATTTGGTTGTAGATTTTCGTTCTTTTGCAATTATGAAAAATTCAGGTTTTCCTGTGATATATGATGCCACACATTCAGTCCAAAAGCCATCTCTCGGTGAACAATCCGGCGGATCACCAGAATATATCTCAATGTTGGCTCGTGCAGCTTGTACAACAGGAATTGACGGTATATTTTTTGAAACACATCCCAATCCTTCTCAAGCTAAAAGTGATTCGGCAACACAGCTTCCACTCTCAATGGCAGCGGATTTTATCAGAAAGATTATTTGTATTAATGATTTTATTAAGAATTTGGATAATTAAATAAAATGAAGTTTTTAAGATTAATTATATTATATATTTTTATTTTTATTGTAATTTTATTGAATGGATGCGGCGATACAAAAGAAACTGAGAAATTAAAAAATTCTGATAATTACGATTTATCAGCCGATCAGATAAGCTGGGATGTAAAAGTATTCTTTTATGATTCGTCCTTTACAAAAGCAATTTTGAAAGCAGATAAGGCACGGATCTTCGCAAACAGAGCTGAAACCTGGTTGAATGGAAATGTTAAGGTAAATTTCTTTTCTAAAGATTCTTCTGCAAAATCATCCGTATTAACGTCGGATAGTGCGCGTGTTGATGATAGAACTAAAGATATGAGAGCCATGGGCAATGTTGTTGTAATTTCGGAAAAAAATCACACTCGACTTGAAACATCAGTGCTATACTGGGATAATAAAAATCAAAAGCTATATTCTACAGAATTTGTAAAAATCACAGCTCCAAAAGAAAAAATCCAGGGATATGGCTTTGAATCTGATCAGAACTTAAATAATTATAGAATTTTTAAAGTAAGTGGAGAGCAAAAATGAAAAAAATGCTGATAGCAGGTAACTGGAAAATGAATTGCAACTCATTCGAGGCTACTGTACTTGTTGAATATATCTGGGGTGGATTGCTTGAAAAAATATTGAAATCCGAAATATTAGTATGTCCTCCCTTTACAAGCCTTGAGACTGTGGTTAAAGTATTAGAAAAAGCACCTGTACACGTTGGGGCACAAAATTGTCATTATGAACCAAAAGGCGCATTCACAGGCGAAATATCTATTCAAATGCTTTCGCATATTGGCGTAGAATATGTCATAATCGGTCATTCAGAGCGGCGATCCATCTTTGGAGAAGATGACGAATTAATAAATAATAAGTTAAAAGCTATTATAAATGCAGATCTGAAGCCAATTCTCTGTATCGGCGAAACTTTAAATGAAAGAAATGAAGGTAAAACTTTTGATATTTTGAAATTCCAATTAGAAAAATGTCTTGAGAGCGTGACTGAATCAGATATTTATAAGATTACCATTGCTTATGAACCGGTATGGGCAATAGGAACCGGAATCTCTGCTACCAGAGAGCAAATTGTTGAAGCGCACGACTGGCTGCGTACATATCTCATATCAAAGTATGGCAGCGTTGCAAATGATGTTATTATTTTATATGGCGGAAGCTTGAATGCTAAAAATGCTGAATCCGTTTTATCGGTAAAAAACGTGAATGGTGGCCTCATTGGAGGTGCATCACTTAACCCTGAAGAGTTCCTAATTATTATAAACGTTGCAGAAAACATTCTTTCAAATTCATGAACTATATAAACCGACCGAATATCGTTACCTTTTCAAGAGTTGTTATTTCACCATTTTTTTTCTTTCTATTCGTATCTAATGAGCCTGTCTCACAGATGATTGCGGCAGTACTGTTCTGCTTCGGCGCTGTAACGGATTACATTGACGGATGGGTTGCAAGAAAATATAATGAAGAGACTGAAGCTGGTAAATTTTTTGATCCATTAGCAGATAAGTTTTTAACAACTGCGGCATTTCTTGCTTTTGTTAAAATGGACATTATACCGCTCTGGATGGTGATGTTCATACTAATAAGAGATTTTGGGACAACACTTCTGCGCCTCTACGCGGACTCAACCGATCATCCGATTGTTACTTCCTATTCAGCAAAAGTTAAAACCTTCCTTCAAATGGCTTTCATAGTCATTATTCTGATATTGGTATTTTTTAAAAATATTTTTTCAGCATCTAATCTATCAAGTATTTTCGCAAATTTGATCCATTCAAATATAATTTATTATTCAATGCTTTTACTTACTCTGATTACTATTTGGACGGCGATTGACTATTTAATTACAAATAAGAGTTTATTTCATCAAATCCGCACTCAGGGCTACTATGATATATTATGTTTAAGTATATCCACAGTTTTTGGAGTCGGATATGTACCAAAAGCAAATGGGACATTTGGCACTATGGCAGCACTTATAATTTTACTATTCCCTTATTCAGTAAGATTGGAGGCTATTTGGATGATGTTTTTATTTACTCTGATAATATCTTTTCCTGCAATAAAAAGAGTGGAGGCCATTTATGGGGATGACTCTTCGATAATTGTTGTTGATGAATTGTTAGGAATGTGGCTGGTACTGGCTTCACCTTATGTCCCTCATACAATTATGACAGTAATAATCGGCTTTACATTATTCAGAATATTTGATATTTTTAAGCCTTTTCCGATAAGTTGGTTTAATGGCAGAAAAGGGTCATTTTATGTAATTTTTGATGATATTTTATCTGCAATTTTTGCTTCAATTTGTTTACATATAATTTATGCAGGATTTCGTGTTTTGAACATCTTTATGATTTAAATTCGGCAGGCAATTTTTATCATAAATTTGAAAATAATGGAAAAATATGGTCTGAAAATGAGTTTAGATATATGATTTGGGCTAAATACTATAAAAAATCTTATAAATTCAATAAAAAAAATGAAAAAAATGAAAAAAACACTTGCAAAGCTCGTACAAATCTCATATTTTGTATTCGTACTTTGTTTTAATTTGTTTATTTATTTAAGGGGCTGATATGAGTTTAAACAAAACACAATTGATAAGCGCTATTGCCGGAAATACCGGTATGACAAAGGTTGATTCAGAAAAAGCATTAAAAAGCGCAATCAGCGCTATTACTGCAGAATTAGCCGCAATGGGCAATGTAACCTTAATTGGTTTCGGAACATTTTCAGTTTACGAGAGAGCCGCAAGAATCGGTAAAGACCCTCGTACTGGTGCAACTATTAAAATTCCTGCAAAAAAAGTTGCAAAATTCAAACCAGGAAAAGCATTGGCTGAATTAGTTGCAGTCAAGAAAAAAGAAAAAGGCAAGAAAGATACAAAAGCTGCTGCCAAAGGAAAGAAAAAGTAAATTTTTCGATTTCGGAAAAAGCCGTTCAATTGAACGGCTTTTTTTTGCTATTTTTGAAATATATTATTAAGTTATAAAATAAATTTTATGGATAAAGTTACATTAAGCAAACCATATTTATTAGATTCAAGTGATTTAACAAAAGAGGATCTGTATAAAATATTTCATCGTGCAGATTTTTTTATGCAAAATTTCAAAGTAGGCAATAAATTTGACGATTTGAAGGGATTTATTGTTGCTCTTGCTTTTTTTGAGGATTCAACACGTACAAAATTATCCTTTGAACTTGCCGCCAAGAGCCTTTCTGCTGAAATATTCAGTTTTCAGGCTAAAAGTAGTAGCCTGTCTAAAGGTGAGTCAATTCTTGATACTTTTAAGACAATAGAAGCTATGGGAGTGAATATTTATGTCGTTCGGCACGGTAGCTCTGGGATTCCACTGTTTTTGCAAAACAATACCGACGGTTCGGTTATAAATGCTGGCGATGGTAAACATGAACATCCCACGCAAGGGCTGCTGGACGCGTTTACAATCATCAGAAAGTTAGGCAGGATCGAAGGAATGAAGATTTGTATTGTCGGTGATATCCTGCATAGCCGGGTAGCACGATCCAATATTCAAATTCTTAATACTTTGGGAGCTGAAGTTGCTTTATGTGCACCCGGAACCCTGCTGCCATTCTATCCCAAGGAGTGGAATGTCAAAATTATTGACAATTTAGATGATGCCATTGAATGGGCAGAAGTCGTAATGGCTTTACGTTTACAAAGAGAGAGAATGGAATCAGGTCTTTTGCCGACAATGCGTGAATTTTCGAATTATTATGGTATTAACATTGAGCATTTCCGCCGTAAACCCGATCTGGTGCTAATGCACCCCGGTCCTGTCAATTATGGGCTTGAACTTGATTATCTTGTGAACGAATATTCGAATGTTATGATCCAGACACAGGTTACGCATGGTGTTTTCGTTAGAATGGCATTACTTTCTTTGATTGGCAAAACAATGAATAAAGAAAAAAATGCTTTCGCTAATTTATTTGATATGTAACAAAAGTATGACTGAAAGCCGTTCAGTAAAAATATTGCTTCATTAAAAATACAGTTGAAATTGAATATTAATAAAATATTAAATCGGAAAAAACTTGGGCGATAAGGTCTGGACTATAATTGAACTAATTCGCTGGGGTAGTGATTATTTTAAAACTCACAATATCGAGTCTCCAAGATTAACTATAGAGCTGCTTCTGGGGCATGTGTTGGGATATAAGAGAATTGATCTTTATGCTTCTTTTGATCAACCCATGAAGGACAGTGAATTAAAAAAACTCAGAGAATACGTTCTACGGCGGAAGAACAATGAACCATTGCAATATATTATTGGTTCGACTCCATTCCTTAATTTTGAACTAATCTGCGATAAACGCGCTCTGATACCTCGTCCTGAGACAGAACAATTAGCTGAAATTATTCAGAAGAAATTAAATACAAAAAAAGTTCAAACAAATATTCTTGATATTGGAACAGGAAGCGGATGTCTGGCTATAGCAGCTGCTTTGGGAAATAATTACTGTAAAGTACATGCGATTGATATTAGTAATGATTCTTTGAGTTTGGCTCAAGAAAATGCCACAAAAAATTTATGCATAAATATTGTTTTTGAAAACGTTGATATTCTGAAACAAATTCCTGCTCTATATCCCTACGATTTAATAATTTCAAATCCTCCTTATATTTCCGAATCTGATTATAAAGAATTGCAGCCAGAGCTGTGTCTTCATGAACCGAGAATATCGTTGTCTGATGAATCAGACGGCTTGCGTTTTTACAGACATTTCGCTGAAGTTTTTAAAAAAATTCTAAAACCCGAGGGTGAGTTTTTCTTAGAAATTGGCTATGGTCATTCCATATTTGTAAAGATGATTTTTGAAGAAAAAAAATATCATATTGATTTGATTAAAGATTATTCCGGAATTGATAGATTTGTCCATGGGAGCATCAAAAGAGAGATTTCGTTTTAAAAAATAATACTGAAATGTAACCAATTTCTTTCTAAAGCGTCTTATGTTTTAGATTATCATAAAAATTGAAAAAACAAGATCGAATATAAATATAGTTAAAAAAAATTCGTATTTTTAAAGTCTGTAAGTTTACATGAAAATAATATTTAGTTATTTGAGAAATTATGACGCAAGTCAAGGTTGAAGAAAAAGAGAAGCATAAAATCATTTCACTTTTTGGCCAGTTTATGGGCAGTGTTGAAGTAGATTTGCTAAGACAGGCTTTGACTCTGCACGGAGATGAAAAGTACCTTGCGGTAATTTTGGATTTTAAGGAACTTGATTATTTAAATTCTTCGTCACTCGGTGCTCTAATTGCCGCTTACAACAATTTGAAAGAATTTAATGTCAAATTATTAATCTGTAATCTTAACAAAAATGTTCAAAATTTATTTGACATGACAAAAGTGGCTTTGGTGCTTGATACTTTCAATTCTCTCGAAGAAGCGGAAAGTATGATTTTTAACAATAAAAATTTTTAATAAATAGAAGGTATAAAATGTCTGATCTTACAGTAAACATAAAAGTTGCAACCAGAGGCGATATTACTATTATTTCCTTATATGAAAATATCCTTGCTTCTGAAGTCAACGAATATTTTATTTCTAAAGTAAAAGAGGCTTTAGATGCCGAATGCAAGAAAATGATTATAGATATGACAAATGTTCTTTTTATCAACTCTCTTGTGCTCGGAACCTTGTCTCTGGCTCATCGTGAATTACTACAAAACGGCGGTAGGCTGATTGTAAGTAATATCGGCAACACAAAAAAAATATTTGATATAGCTCATTCTTCCGATGTTTTAACCATCGTAGATACACTGGAAGACGCAATACAGAAACTTAGCAATTAATTATTTATAAATTTAAAGGGAGATTTTGGCATTATGAAAAACATGTTTAATGTTCTTGTAATTATTCTTTCATTTGTTGTTGCATTCCTGTTCTATTATTTAATATTAGGTAATGCTGCCAATTTTAACGATATTGATAAACATGATCCCAAGACTGTTCTTGGCACTATCTATACAGGTGGTCCTCTTGTTGGAATTCTTATCGGATTATTGATTCTTTCAATTACTTTCGTATTTGAAAGAGTGCTCTCAATCAGCAAAGCCCGCGGAAAAGGCAATCCTGATGCTTATATTAAAAACTTAACTGAACTTCTTGCAAAAGGTAATATGGATGAAGCTTTGACACTTTGCGAAAATCAGCGTGGAAGTCTTGCTAACGTGATGCGCTCTGCTATTGCACGTTATAAAGATGTTGAAAATGATTCCGATGTTAGTGCCGAAAAGAAAATTGGTGAGGTTCAACGAGCTATTGACGAAGCGATGAACCTTGAAACACCGCTTTTGGAGAAGAATCTCGTTATACTTTCAACTGTAGCATCAATTTCAACTATGGTTGGATTACTTGGAACAACAATCGGAATGATTCGTGCATTCAAGGCTTTGGCAGCAGCCGGTGGAGCCGTTTCCGCTACTCAGCTTTCAATCGGAATTTCCGAAGCACTTTGGAATACAGCCGGTGGTCTTACCGCAGCTATTATTTCAATTGTTGCATATAATGTGTTCACAACCAAAGTGGATAATTTCGTTTATATGATTGATGAAGCCATTTTGAGTGTGACTCAGATTTTCACTATACGTGTTAAGAAATAATTTTTTAAGCAAGCAAAGGACAAGACAGTGCCTAAAGTAAAGAAAAAAAGAGTAGGATTCGTTATCGACATGACTCCGCTTGTTGATATTACTTTTCTTCTGCTTACTTTTTTCATGTTTACCGCTAAATTTAAAAGTCAAGCGGAAAGTGAGCAAAAATTTTTCATCAAACGTCCGATGGTATCGGCTGATACTTCTAAATTACCTGATAAGGACCTTGCAATGATAAAAATTGCAATTGATTCCGTTACAAAAGATACGAATCTGTTCTTTGAACTTCTGAACGAAAAAGACAGAAATGCTGTTCTTGAAAAAACCGGTGAACTTGCCAGTCAGGCTGATAAACATCAGTTTTCACTTGGCAGAAATATGGGATTACTTAGTAAAGTTATTAATACAACCTGTATAACAAATAATAAACTGACTTATGCCATAGATGCAGATAAACGGATCAAGTACAAATGGATCAATGAAGTGATGGACACTATTCATCGTAATCAGGTAAGTTTGGCTATACCTTCGAAATTTAAATTTGTGACCGAGAAAAAAGGTATGTAAAAATGATCGAACCACCCCTAACCCCTCCTTGTAAAGGAGGGGAACAGGAAGAAGAACCTACTTCTAACCCCTCTTTGCATAGAGGGGAAAAAAGAAGAAGAACCAGTACCAACCCTCCTTACTAAGGAGTGGGGACTGGAAATAGAACGGGGATGGCTTCTGAAAATTTAAATAATTGTAACTTTTTTCTGGTTTAATGTGTCTTTAGATAAAATAAAGGAGAATAAAATATGAGCGGCGGCGGTGGTAGTTTAAAAGTTGAACGCAGGAAACGTGGTAAAGCAAGTAAACGGAAAAAGCTGAAGAGAGTTGGCTTCGTCTTGGATATGACGCCTTTGGTTGACATTACCTTTTTGCTATTAACTTTTTTTATGTTTACAACTACAATGGCAACTCCTCAGGTAATGGACATGAGGTTGCCCCCTGATATGAAAACAAAAAAAGAAGCACCCTGTGATTCAATGTTGAGTATTTTTGTCCGCAAAGATATGAAGATATTTTGGCAGGGATCATGCGATACAACCAAATATGATAGTGTTAAAATTGATAGTCTTCAGAAATTAGTGGTTCGCAGAAATCTTGAGCCAGGCAAAGAAAATAAAGTTCTTACTGTTCTTAGAATTTCCGACTCAGTTTCGTATGAATATGCTATTAAGGTTTTAGACATGATAAATCTTGCAGAATATGATATCTGCGGAACCATTGAACGAGATAAAGACCCTGAAGGGAAACCTTTAAAACAAAGGAAACAGAAATTTGCTTTACTGCCCTTGAAGG
The DNA here is from genome assembly GCA_026390695.1 of Candidatus Kapaibacterium sp. Taxonomy (GTDB): domain Bacteria; phylum Bacteroidota; class Ignavibacteria; order Kapaibacteriales; family UBA2268; genus JAPLFL01. The sequence goes on from JAPLFL010000117.1 coordinate 66,204, forward strand.
ACTGGAAAGCAAAAATATTGGAGGATCAACCATGAGAAATCAATCCGTAGCAATCGCCGTACCAGAGCCATCATCTTATGGCGCTGTAGAGCTGAAAGTTTTAATTTCAAAGTTCACGGTAAGGGGCTTCATTTATAGCATCTCACTGTTTTTACTGATAATGATTATTTATATTTCAGTAATGACTGTTCAGAATATGAAAAGTAATGTGATGATTCCAAAGGTTATCAATACAATCAATATTGCTGATGAGACTAATACTCCTCCTCCTATTGATTTGGCTCCACCGGTTGTTACAGCCGGAATTGCCACAACTGCAGGCGATTTCGTTGCAAGTCTTGACCCTACACTGAGTGCCGATAGTATTGCTAATTTTAACGAAATTCAAGCAGCCTTGTCAACCAGTGGTAATTCAAAGGATTTGGAGAATCTGTCAGCACCTTTGACTTTTGATGATGGTCAGCCACAAGTGAACGTTACAATTCGCGAGGAAGACCCTGATCCTAATCAGTTCATCAATGTAGAACGTGAGCCACAGGTGGATTGGGATCGTCTTAATAGGTTGGTTGAATATCCATCGGCAGCAAGAAAGCTGAACATAGAAGGCAAAGTAACGCTTCGTCTTCTTATACAAAAAGATGGAAGAGTTAAGAAAAAGATTATTGAACAGTCAGATTCAGAGCTGTTAGTCGATGCGGCAATCAAAGCTGTTGACAAGTACGGGCCATTTGTTCCGGCTCTCCAGAATAAACAACCGGTTACCGTATGGATGGTTGTACCGATTATATTTAAACTTAGAAATTAATCAAGGTTTTAAGAATTTTCTTTATTGAATATTAAATAAAAGTAGATTAGATTATAAGGTAAGTTCAAATAAGTGTCAGAACTGCAATTTTAAGCAGTTAAATAGTCCGATAAAATTGGAAGTGTAATTCCCGCAGAAGCGGGAATCCACTCCAGTCGGAGAGTTAGGAGAATGGCAAAATTAGAAATTACATTTGATATACATTAGATTTAATATTTGAGTAAAATTAGTTCTTTAACAGTTTATTTCCTGTTAATTGCTGGATGGTCATTCCGGTCGTATTCAAATTAAATAATAACAAATAGTAAGGAATGTGAATTATGAAAACAATATTGAAATTCTCATTCTTACTAAAATTTCTTTTGATTCTCGCTTTATTTGTATCAAATGCTAATTCAATGTATAAATCCGAACAAAAGGAATTTAAGTCCAAAAATAAGGACTCGGTTCAAAATATACACGAATCTAAAGCTAAAGCGATTGATTCAAATAAAAAACTGATAAAACCTAACAGCGAGATTGAACCCGATTCTACCCAATTTATCAATGTAGAACGTGAGCCACAAATGGATTGGGAACGTTTGAGCAAATTAGTCGTGTATCCTGATCAAGCCAGGAATTCCAATATTGAGGGAAAGGTAGTTTTAAGATTATTAATTTCAAAAGATGGATCAATAAAAAAAAGGATAGTCGAAGAAAGTAATTCAAAACTATTGACTGATGCTGCTATTCAGGCAATTGACAGCTATGGGAAACTTGTGCCGGCCATGAATCATAATCAACCGGTAGCCGTATGGATGATAGTACCAATAACATTTAAACTTCGAAATTAGTAATATTTAATTAATAGGAAAATAATGCCACTTCAAATATTAAATTATGTTGCCCGATCAATTGTTCTAATCGTAGGAATTATGATCCTGTGCGGTTATATTGCGCCTCCTAATTTCGACTTTTCTTACCGGATACTTTTCGGAACAATGGTGACAATGTTCGGTATATTCAGATTAGTAAATTATTACATGCGAAATAAAAAACTGCAATTATCAGATGAGGATGATAACGAATAAATTTGCTAATTTTGCATATGAAAGGAGATGATAAAATGGAAAAGACATTATTAAAAAAATTAGAAATGAGAAGCAGTAAAAAAAATAGTCAAAAACTTAAACTCGGTTGCTGTGCTATTGTTTTCTTATTTACTCTAAATTTTACTGCTTGCGAGGAACAAAACCCTAAAAAGAACGGGGAGATTGTTGAAACTATGAACTCCGGTAAATTAGATGTATTGTGCGATGATGCCGTTTATTCACTCATGCAAAAACCAATTTCATGGTATCTTGAAACTTATAATCAAGTGACGCTGACAGTAAAGCCAGCTTCATGCAATGAAATAATGAAGAATTTATTAGCAAATCAAGTGCGGGTCTGCATTATTTCACGAGATTACTCTCCCAGAGAAGATTCTCTGATGAAAGTGTATAAGGTTGAAAAACATGTCAGGATGCCAATTGCCGATGATGCCATTGTCTTCTACGTGAAAACCGGAAATATGCTGGATTCATTAACAGATAAACAATTATTTGATGTATTTACCCGCAATGAAGCCCGTCTCTCAAAAATGAATCCCTCACTTGCCGGAAAGGAACCCATTTTTGCAATTTCAGGTAGCGTAAATTCTTCGCTATTTTATAATTTCAAGAATCTGGTTGCAAAAGGATCAAAAATTGTTTGTCCAATGAAAATGCTTTCAACTCCTGATTCGGTTGTTGACTTTGTACTTAATACACCGAATGCCATCGGAATCGGCTATTTATCTCATGTTGCCAATAACGGAAAAGTCAGACTGATTCCAATTGGATTCCATGACAGCAGCGGAAAATATTTTGATGCCAAACCGGTTCATCAATCGTATTTAGTTCAAGGATTAATGCCTTATAAAGTGACTCATTATGTTTATGTTTTAGAAGATCGGAAAAATCTTCCTTTCTGGTTCGCCACTTATTTAGGTAAAGAAAGAAGAGTTATGGAATATCTAAGAGATTCTGGTATTGTTCCGTCATTTGCTAAATTCCAGCTAATTCCAGAATAATAGTTAATGGTAAATGGAAGAAATGATGGGAATTTATTTATATTTTATATCTGATTATGTTTCTTGGGGAAATTTTACAACTAATAACTTAAAATTTATACTTCAAAACTCAAGATTTATACTTCAAAACTCAAGATTTATACTTCAAAACTCAAGATTTATACTTCAAAACTCAAGATTTATACTTCAAAACTCATGGTTTATACTTCAAAACTCAAGATTTATACTTCAAAACTCAAGATTTATACTTCATAACTGTTAAATAATAACTCATAACTGAAAAACTAAATTACAAAATAAATCAAGACAAAGGAAAACCTTATGAAACAAATTGTTGGCGCATTTACTCTGATTCTTATTAGTATGATAATCGGGGCAAATTCTTTGAACGCTCAGTCTGCAAAGGACAATTTTCAAAAATATTATAATGAAAAAGATTACGAAAAAGCTGCTCAGAATATCAATGGAGCTATTGCCGAATCACCCAAAGACTGGAACCTTTATTTGCAGTGCGGAGATGTCTATTTTGAAATCGAAAAATATAATGACGCTTTAAAAATGTACCTTAAAGCCGATGATATACACTCAAGCAAACCGGATATAATGAAAAAGGTCGGTAGAGCTCTGACCGCTCTCAAACGTTTTCCGGAAGCTGTTAAAGTTTTAAAGCAAGCAATTAAAGAAAATGATAAGGATATGACCTCTTTTCTTGAGCTTGCTCAAACTTATGCAGAGGCAGATTCTAATAATCAGGCTGAAATCCAGATTAACAGAGCCAAAGAATTAGCCGGTACAAAAGTTGCCGAACCTTATGTTGCATCCGGGAATTTACTCTTTAAGCAGGGAATCTATGAACTTGCTAAAGATAATTATGAACCTGCACTTGCTATTAATCCGAATTTAATTGATGCACGTATTAAATTGGCTATTTGCTATCAGAAATTAGCAAACCAGACTCCTCCGGGTGATGATTTGGCTAATACACTTTTTAGTCGTTCGTTGCAACAATGGGATATGGTAACAAAACAAGACCCTAAAAATGCAAAAGCATGGTACGAAAAAGGAAAAATTTTATTTTTCTCTCATCGTTATTCCATTGCGGCAGATGCATTGCAGGAATTTGTTAAAATTCGTCCTTCGGCTGCTTTAGGTCGCTGGTATCTTGCACAGTGTTTGTATGAATCCAAAAGATATGATTCAGCAGTTATTAATATAAATATGACCCTGTCGCTTGCCGATACAACTAATAAAATGGACTCTGTTCGTGGAACAGCCGATATTCTGTTAGCTCGTAGTTATAATAATTTGAATAAACATGAACAAGCAATTGAACTTTTTACAAAAATCAAAAAAGCATCTAAGATTGAAAAAGATGATCTAAAGCGTATGATGATGAGTTATTTTGCTGTTAAAGATACAAATAATGCAGTTGAAATAGCTAATGAGTATATAACAGGCTATCCAAAAGAAACATGCGATTTAAGTTATAAAATTGGTCGCTTACAAATGGCAAGGAAGCAATATTCTGTGGCTATGAAGTTTTTTGAACGACGATTGAATAATCCTGAATGCAAAGACAGTTTAACTGCAACTTTGCAATATTATGTTGCATATTGTATATTATTTGATACAAAGCCGGATTCGACCGAAGAGCAAAAAGCAAGCAGAACTAAGGAACTCGATATTGCAGCTTCCTATTTATCAAAATCACTTGCTCTTGATTCCATGAGACTCGGTGCAAAAGTTTTATTGGGAGATATTTATGCTAAACAAGATAAAAAAGAATTGTCCGAAGAAGTTTTTGCACAGGTTATAGAAACCGCAAAGCGCGATACAGTCAAATTTAATACTGAATTAATTAATTCTTTTAAAAAACTGACAGGGTTACTCTATGGTCGCAAAGCTTATGAGCAATTGATCAAAGTTTGCTCAAACTATTCCGAATATTACCCTAATGATGTTCTGCCTTTGATTTATTCTGCTTATTCCTATCAGACAAAAAAGAATACTGAAGAAGCATGCCGCTTTTACAAAAAAATATTGAAACTTGATAAAAGCAATGCCGCTGCTAAACAAAATATTAAGGCACTAAGATGTCCTGAGTAGTTCAATAAAATGATTTTCAAACAAAAAAGGAACGTCAATAGGCGTTCCTTTTTTTTGTACAGCGTCTAAAAATAAACTGTGCTGCTACATTCAACCCAAATAATTCAATAGAGAATAATATTCAATTGATAATAGCCGTAGAGGCGGGTTCTGAACCCGCCTCTACAAATATATATCTTACACAAAGAGGGCACGGCAAGCCGTGCCCCTACACTAATATTCAGATTAACACGAACTTTCTAGTGTTTAATCTGAGTTCAATAAGCTCAGCTCCCGCCAGGTTGTGTGCCGGCGGGAGAAGAGAAAAATCATTAATGGATAACTACAATCTGTTTGGTGATTGTGTTATTCAGAGTTCTCATAGTAATAAAGTATGTGCCTGCGGGCAGCTTCGAGGTGTCGAAATCCACAGAATAGCTACCTGTCTTGATATTCGGGCTATCAACAACAGTTGAAAGTACTTCGCCAAGATTATTTGATACCGTGATATTGCAGAATGAAGGCTGCGAAACGGCATATTTTATCTTGATCGAGGCGTCTGTGGGGTTGGGAATGGCATCAAGAGATTCGGCAATATTGTATGATTGTGGTAGTTGAGATAATGACTCAAACTTCTTTACATTATTATTATTCAAGAAAGTTGGTAAATAATTGCAAAGGGTAGAATCTCTTGGAGGATAATTTATTAATCCTGAATAAGTAGAAAAATTTGTTGTAAGATAGTTGTAGTCAAAAATTGTCCCACCTGAATTATTATTCATAAAATATGGCTGTGAGCAATCGATATAAGCATGGAATTTGACTCCTGCAGTGATAAAAGAACAGGGCTTAATATGTACATATTTTTGAGATACAAGATTGACATTTAATTTAAGATAAATAGGATAAGCTTCGTTGGTATAAACTGGTGACCCATTATAATCAATCATCAAAATATACGGACGCCATTCATTTGCATAACCACCGTTACCGGGACCGCCTGAACCAGTTACAATCGGTCCATAATTATAGAAATTAAAGGTACTGATAAAAGGGAATGAGCCACTTGAGTATATATTTTCTTCATTAATTTGTTCACCGTAACGGGTTAATTCTGTGCTGCCTCCATTCCAGAAGCCGGGGCAACTTATATCGGAAGTAGCAGGTGGAGTCCATCCTGGATATAGATAATCATAAAGCCTTGTTGATGATGAACCTCCTCCTAACCATGATTTGGAAAATCTGCCTCCGATCATGTAAGGTGGTGTACCTCCTCCACAAGTATAGAAATAACTTGAACCAGGTAAATACAACTGACCCACAATTTCATGAGCACCATTAAAAAGAGGAGCACCGGCGGATGATTCATCTACATAATTCTCACCTGCTGCTAAATTCCACTGCCAGAATAAACCATTTGAATTAAAGGTACCATTCAAATCGCATGGAAAGGCATTTGTCCCATTATCTCTTGAGATTTTCATTGGATACCATATATCATTTGGAAAATGAAACATGGTTAATGAAGGATGTGGCTCATTTGTATGGTAATAATGCCAACCTGCATAATAAACAGGAGTGCCAGCTGTTGGAGTTGTCAACATCTTTAAAAGCATCATATCATTCCCATTATAAGGTGATGGAGTTTCAGTTTCAAATTCAGAAATTAAATTACAACCAGTATATGTAATTACTTGTGACCAATCTATAGAGCCATTACATGTTGTATTTAAATATCCAAAAGTAAATGTCCAATTCGCTTCATTACCTGTATCAACATCGGGTCATGTCAAATTTTTGGGGATTAAGAGTTATTTTTGTAAAGTATAAATTAACAAATAAGGGAACAGATGAGTAAAGAAATAATAAAATATATGCTTCCAAACGGGATGCTTGATCATTTTGAAATTACAAATTTA
>JAPLFL010000125.1:0-30215 GCA_026390695.1 Candidatus Kapaibacterium sp.
AAACTGAAGAACAGATGGCATTATTCGACTATTCCTAAAAAACAGAGGGGGGTACTTTTTGAATTTCAAAATTGAATTTATATTTTTCAATCATTTATCAATTGATTTTTCTCTCTTTTTTGGTTTACCGGACAGTAGTGAATAAAAATATACAATATTAAGAAAACAAGTGTAGTTTTCTAAAAATAATTTCAATCCACTTATAACGATAGTTTTAAAATATGCCACATAAATTTCATTTTCATATAATTCGTATGTAGTAATTGAGATATTAATAACATTTATAAACTTTAGGCATTATTAGACTTAAATTTAATTTTAACTAATTATTAGCGCAATTTTTTTAATAATTTCTTAAATTTCTTCTTTGATTTTTCATGTTCATTTCATAATTTGCAATATTATAAAATTCATAAATAATTAATTCGATAAAATTTTATGATAAATATATGACAAAACAAATATTTAAGTTGAATTTTTAGCTTCAATCACTTTAATTAAGTAAATAATAAATCTCAAATAATTGATTTTTAAATTTGGAACAATATATGAATAATTATTTTTTTGTAATAACACTACTTTCGATCACATTCATATACAGCTGCAACCAAACTAATTCCATCAATCCAATCACAACTCATCCTTATATCACAGCTGATACAATAAGGATAGGGAGACAAGTATGGATGACAAAGAACTTGAATTTTAATCATTATCGAAACGGTGACTCAATCCCTGAAGTGAGAGACTCTGCAACATGGGTAAATCTCACTACTGGCGCCTGGTGCTATTATAACAATTCAGACTCGATTGGTAAAATCTATGGTAAGCTATATAACTGGTATGCCGTAAACGACCCACGGGGTTTAGCTCCAAAGGGCTGGTATGTGCCTTGGAACACTGCTTGGTTAGGGCTGGTTGCTTACTATGGTGGCTCTGGAGGCAAGTTAAAGTTAAAAGGTACTTTTTGTGGAGGTGGACATTGGTATCCTCCTAATTCTGGAGCTACAAATGAAAGTGAATTTTCTGCTTTACCGGCTGGGCGCAGTTCTGACCACGGCTATTCAAGCGTAATAAATTATTTGGGTTTTTGGTGGTCTTCATCTGAATATGATATCATATCCGCATTTGCCTTAACCATGATTTATAAAGATGCCAGTGCCATAAGATTTATACAGAATAAAGTCAATGGTTTTTCTGTTCGTTGTCTTAAATGGACTTATCCTTCTCTTGTATCAGATAATCAGATTACCTTCTCCCAAACCGCTATTACATACATCTCTCCTAATCCGGCAGATGATAAAGTGACAATCGCATATTTTTTAACTGTAAGTGAGAGGGGAAGCCTTCGTTTGTACAATATTGAAGGTGAATTAATAAAAATGATAAACCTGAATAACCAGAATTCAGGAATGAACTCAATTGAATTAGATACAAAAGATAAGTGTGCTGGTGAGTATTTCCTGAGTTTTCAGAATTCCACACAAGTTCAAGAAGTATGTTTTTGATAAATAAATAAAAGAAATAATGCCAAGATCAAAATTATTTTTTAAATATTCGAAACCTAAAATTAGTTTGAAGGATTTATTGCATGGAATATGAGAACAGTTTGCTGAAAGAGTTTGTTGAAAATGGCAATAGAAAATCTTTTGAGGAGTTATTCAAAATGACTAAACCTTGGCTTTACCGGCTAATCTACACGATTGTAACTGACAGAGACAATACAGATGAAATTTTGCAGCAAACTTGGGTGAAAGTATTAGATACAGCTTATAGAATCGATTTTAATCAGGGTTCAATAAATAATTACTTGTACACAATTGCAAAAAATAATTCCTTCAAATTCCAGAACAGAAATAAACAAGCAATTGCATTAAAAGAAAAATTTAAATCTAAAGAAGCAACTATAGTTATCAATGATAATTCTCCTCATTCTGATGCAGAGCTATCAGAATCGAATTTATTATTGAAGGAAGCTATTCAAAAGTTAGATAAAAAATATCAGGATATAATTCTATTGCATTATTTCTCGGAATTAGAGGTAAATGAAATTTCAAAGATGCTAAATATTCCCGAAGGAACCATAAAAACTCGGCTAGTTCGAGGCAGACAGCAATTGAAGGAAATATTGATAAAATCTGACTATTTAGCTTATTTGGGAATTCAAATTGTATTTGGATTGATTTTTTCTACTCACCTATTAACTCAATCAAATTAAAGAGGAAATTTATGAAAAAAAATGATTTTGAAATTGATGCTTTGATCAAGGATTACAAAAAGCTATTACAACCTGTATCCCACACGGACAAGGAAGAAAAAGAAATGATAGACAATATTATTATGAAATCCAAAGTATTTTCACAAACACAACGGAAACTATCTTGGATAAAAATGATAAGTTATAATATATCAGACATTTATCGGAATATTATTCAGAATTTTAAGGGACATAGATTAAGGTTTGGATTTTCAATTATTTTTGTCATGCTGGCAGTTATTATACTTTTACTGGTTAACCCTTTCGAGAACAAGATTAACATAGCAAACAAATCTGATGGGAAAATGTCTGAGAAATCAATTCAGATACCAAAAAATGAAGAATCGAAAACTGCACCTGACTTGGTTGTAAAGCAAAAACTTAAAAATATTGACCTTGCATTCAATTCAAGAAGCAATGAAATCATAGATAAACCCACCTTAATCGCTATTGGGAAATCATCAGTTAGAAATGTTCTGACAAAAAATAAAATCCGGATTATTGGCTCTGATACTGATCAAATGATTGCTACAGACTGGTTCAGGACAGAACAAAATTCAACCAAACTTAGCTTTAATTTTGACATATACAAAATGAATATCGAAATCTCAAAATTTCAAAAATCTGGCAATGGCAGCATTGATCAGAAAAATACAGATATAAATAAATTGATAAAATCTATAAAAGAAGAAATTCGGTATAAGTTGGAATTATTAAAATAAGGGGAAATATGAAGATTCTGATTCTGTGCTTTCTTTTGGCTCTCATAAGCCTTAGATTACTGGCTGATAATGATACTTTATTTCAAAAAATTAATTCCGATATTGAAGCAAGACTTTTTCTCAATGCTAAAAAATCATCAATTGAATTGCTGAACAGTCTGATCCAGAGCAAAGCCGTTAATGATTCTTCTTTATTCGAAGCAAAATCACTACATTACCAAACATTATTGTATCTGGAAGAGTATGATAGTTGTTTTGCAAGTATAGATATGCTACTTGAGCATGCAAAAAAGTTATATACCGATACGTCTGAAAAATTTGCAAAAACTCTTCAATTTAAAATGCTCCTGTATCTGATTAATGGAAATATTCAGTCATTCAAAAATATTTTCGAACAAGTTTCTTTAATTTTTGAAAAGCATCACTCTTTAGCTTCTGATTACACCGGTGATAATTACTTTTACCTATATTTTAACCAAATGATGGATGTAACCGGATATTTAGAAACATTAGATAAAAGCGGCGAAATTGATTTTTATATAAATTCATTTGCTGACTATATAAAAAATAAGTTCGGAGATGATGACTGGGACTATGCGTGGATAATGATGAACTGGGCTACATTTGACTTTAATTTAGGACTTTACCAGCAAGCCCTTCAAAAAAATTTGATCGCTGAAAAAATTGTTCTTCGTGATAAATACCTTAAATTAGGTCAGCAATATACTCCGTTTAATAATTTGGCCAGTAATTATACAAGTCTGAACCAATATGATAAAGCCTTGGATTATAGAAAAAAATGCCTCTCTCTTATGATCAAAAGACCTGGTAATGCTGAACTTGGTCATACTTATTTGAACTATGGCTCATTATACTACCGTTTAGGTAATTTTTCAGAGGCATTAAATAATTTCAAATTGGCCGATACCAGTCTATGGTTTATCATTCAAATTGAGAAAAATAATCATGAAGCGGGCTATCAATCCCCTACATATTTATATCAATATATTGCATTAAACTATTATTTCTGGGGTTCAGTGCTTCTTGATCTAAACAGATTGGATGAAGCTGAAGAAAAATTAAATAAAGCTGTCGATTTATTTATAAATATGAATAATCATACAAATTCAACAAAATTAAAGGGATGTTATTTAAAATTAGGCATTTTGAATAATTTAAAGAAAGATTTTACAAAATCTGACTATTTCTTTAAAAAAACCTTGGATATTGATGATTATCTTTATCATAATGTATTGCTAACCTTGTCTGAATCGGAAAAAGATAAATATTCCAAACTTTTTATTGATGATTATGATTTTTATTATAATTACATCCTCAGCCGTACTGTTTCAAATCCAAACATCATTTCAGACGCATTGAATCTGCGTTTGAATACAAAAGGGATTTTATATTATTCCACAAAAAAGATCAAAGACAAATTTTCCAAAATCAAAGACCCTGACTTAGAGCTAAAAATCAGCGAACTTAAGTCTTTATCTGATGATATTGGGAATGCTATACTGAAAAATGGCATTACCGATGACACTTCACAGTATTTTTTATCTCTTCAGGAACAAAAAAGAGTAATTGAAAAACAAATAAACTCAAGGCTGAATCTGAAGAATGATGAGGTTTTTTCCTCAAAGAAAGACTGGAAGCAAATTCGTGATAATTTAAAAGATGATGAAGCAGCTGTAGAAATTGTCAGGATCAGGAATTTCGGGCATTTTATTCACGAAATCAATCCGGATGTTAAGAAATATAAACTATCCGAATCAAAGGCAACTTACATTGCATTCATTGTCACAAATAATTGTAGTGATTCTCCGCATCTGGTCGTACTTGATGACATGAATAACTTTGAGAATACTGTATATCAGGAATATTCGGAAGGGATAAACCCAAGTTTTGAGAAATTATCAACAATGAGTTCTGATGAGATCACAAAGTATTCAAAAAAGCAAATGAAAAGAACCTATAAAGCGCTATGGCAGCCACTGGAAGATAAATTAAAAGGCAAAAAGAGAATTTTTATTTCTCAAGATGGAATATTCCACAAAATCAATCTGAATCAGCTTATGGACGATCAAGGCAAATATATTTTGGACAAATACGAACTGCGGAATATTTATTCAATAAAAGAACTTGTATCATGTGCTAAAGCCACGACAGACGGTTCTGCTAATAAAAATACATCATATCTTATTGGATGTCCCGATTATGATTTTATATTGCATGCAGACTCAGTCAATTATACAGGAATAATTAATAAAAACCAACAAGCAATAATTAGTAGATCTCGTGGGCTTAAAGAGCGCTGGGACTATCTGCCGCGGACAAAAATAGAAATTTTACAGATTAATAGTACATTATTAAATAAATCATTTAAAACAGCAACTGCACTGGATAATCAGGCAAGAGAGCTTAATTTAAAAAAGATACATTCACCAAAAATCCTACATATTGCCACCCATGGCTATTTTATAGATCCTAATTTACACGACTCACTTAACATATATAATAGATCAAACAATACTTCAATCTTTCAAGCATCAGGCTTAGTCTTTGCCGGAGCGAATTATTTCCAAAAGATATTGAAAGAAAAAGATGTAGTAAATTTATCAGAGGATGGTATTCTAACCGCTTATGAGGCTGCTAATTTGGATTTAATGGGTACGGAGCTCGTAGTGCTTTCGGCTTGCGAAACAGGATTAGGAACGATTATGAACGGAGAAGGCGTCTATGGCTTGCAGCGTGCCTTTCAACTTGCAGGAGCTCGGCAGATAGTAATGAGCCTGTGGAATGTGGATGACGAAGCCACTCAAAAACTAATGAAGATTTTTTACAAAGAGTATTTAATTACAAACGATGCTACTACAGCATTGAAACGAGCACAGCAAAAATTGAAGAATAATAAAAGATATTCGCATCCAAAGGTCTGGGGCGCGTTTGTGGTAGTTGGAAGATAAATTAATGCAGAATGAAAAACGAAGAATGCAAAATGGAAGATTATGAACCAAAAATTACGCTACCAGAGCGGTATTAGAGGATTTGTAAAAAATTTCCGAAATATTTTTTAAATATTCGAAACCTAAAGCAAGTTTGAAGGATTTATTGAGTGGAGTTTTGTTTTTTTGTATATATAAGAGATTTTTATGTTTAAGTTTTTATTCAAAGTGTGGTTTGTGGCTGTGGGACAGTTAGTCTAACCTTCCGAAGGTTTAGAAGAAAAAAAAGTTTAGAAAATTTAAAGATTTTCGAAACCTAAAACAAGTTTGAAGGATTTATTGAGTGGAATTATGTTTATTATGAAATACAGGAGGTTTTTATGAAGAAGGTTTTATTAAGAATGTGGTTTGTGGCTGTGGAAGCCAAATAGATGGAGCACAACTTCGATGTGGACTCCATCGTAAATTAACAAGAAGTATCAAAAAATATAAATACTAATGGAAAATGAAATAATAGAAATTAATCCTGAATTTATTCAAACACGAATATATACTATTCGAGGACTTCAGGTGATGCTGGATAGTGATTTGGCAGAAATCTACAATGTAGAAATCAAAAGATTAAATGAACAAGTAAAAAGAAATCTTGAAAGGTTTCCTGATCAATTTATGTTCCAGTTGACTGATAATGAATATGAAGCTCTAAGGTCGCAAATTGCGACCAAAGAAGCAATCACATTGAATTTACAAATTCCGATTACTAAGCATGATTTTCTAAGGTCGCAATATGCGACCTTAGAAAATCAAAAAGGGAAGCACAGGAAATATTTACCTTATGCTTTCACAGAGCAGGGTGTATCCATGCTTTCGGCAGTTTTAAGAAGTGAAACTGCGATTAAAGTCAGTATTCAGATTATGAATGCTTTTGTTGCAATGCGACGTTTTATTGCCACAAATGCTCAGATATTCCAACGATTGGACACTATCGAAATTAAGCAGTTGGAAACTGACAGAAAGATAGAGAATGTGCTGAATGCGCTCGAGAGCAAAGAACTACAGCCTAAGCAAGGTATTTTCTATGATGGTCAGATTTTTGATGCTTATAAATTTGTGTGTGATTTAATCAGAAAAGCAGTTCAATCAATTATTCTGATTGATAATTATACTGACGATTCAGTTCTGGCGCTGCTAACCAAAAGAAAAGATAATGTAATAGCAATAATATTGACTAAAACAATTTCTAAACAACTTAATCTTGATTTGGTTAAGCATAATGCCCAATATCCGGCTATAGAACTAAAAGAATTTGCATCTTCGCACGACAGATTTATCATAATTGATGAAAAGGAAGTTTATCATATTGGTGCTTCTCTAAAAGATTTGGGAAAGAAATGGTTTGCTTTTTCTAAGATTGAAAAAGACTCTTTAAAGTTTATAGATAGAATTACAGTTTTATTACAAAATATATAGGAAATTTTATGTTTAAGTTTTTATTCAAAGTAGGTTTAGTAGCTGTGGGACAGTTAGTCTAACCTTCCGAAGGTTTAGAAGAAAAAAAAGTTTAGAAAATTTAAAGATTTTCGAAACCTAAAACAAGTTTGAAGGATTTATTGAGTGGAATTATGTTTATTATGAAATATAGGAGGTTTTTATGAAGAAGTTTTATTTTTTATTTATTTTTTTAGTAAATACGAATTTACTAATGTCAACCGCTAAAATATTACCAGTCCCTGTTAATGTACAAGAGCAAACTAACTGGTGTTGGGTTGCATCTACAAAATCGGTTATTGATTACTATAATCACTTTGAACCATTACCATCCCAATGCCAAATTGCAGAAGTAATAAGACATCATGCACCTGATATTTATGGAAATATCGATTGTTGTTACCCTAATAATGATTGTAATCAAACAGGTGGATTTCCTGCTATTCAATATCTTCTCGAAATAGTAAGTAAAATAGATTGCAGAACTAGTAATACAGTTCCTACTTTTCAAGAAATTAAAGATTACATTGATTCTGATAGGCCAATTCTTATTCAAAGAGTCTGTGTTGGGGAGAATCACGCATATTTAATAATTGGTTATGATGATGATTATTTGTATCATACAGTTACTGTGATTGATCCCTTGGAAATTAATTACCAAGTACAATTCTATGAAATTTGGATTCAACCTATATTTCTTTGTAAGGATGCAAATGCCATATTCATTGAATCTTATAAGCCTACAGCTCCAGCAAATTTAATTCCTAATTCTTCAGGTTCATCTCTAACACCAACTTTATCTTGGTCTGCAACAGATCATACTGATTCTTATGAAATTATTCTTGCTGATAATCAGCAATTCTCTAATTCTATTTATACGATTGATCAAATATCGACAAATAGTATTGCGTTGCCTCAAAATATTGTTTTAAATCAGAATACAACCTATTATTGGAAAGTAAGAAGCATCAATAATTCAGGTAAATCAGATTGGGTTAATGCAACTTTTTCGACAATATCATTAACTCAAGGCTTGGTGGCTTATTATCCTTTCACAGGCGGCAGCACTCATGATTTTAGCGAAAATGGCAATGACGGAACTAATTATGGAGCTACTCCTACTACGGATAGGTTTGGGAATTCGAATTGTGCTTATAGTTTTGATGGAATAAATAATTATATTGAAATGAGTTATAATTTAAATAATGTATTTACTACTTCAGTTTGGTTTATAACAAATGAATCTAAAAATCAAAATATTATTGGTAGGGCTGATGATGGTAATGAAGCAAGAGGGTTTCTTTTTCAAACTACACCTGATAATAAACTTGCATTCCCATTTGGTGATGGATTAAAATGGGCTTATGGTGTTGGTTCTTCAAATTATACTTTTGATATTGGTAAATGGAATCATGCTTTAGTAACAAGAAACATGAATATAATGAAAATGTATATAAATGGAGTGTTAGTAAATTTAATTGATATTGGAACTACCAATCCAGTCTATAACAGACCAAGTTATTATGTTGGTAATAATTATCTCGAATATAATTTTTGGCAGTTCAAAGGGAAAATCGACGACATCCGTATTTACAACCGTGCTTTATCAGATGCAGAAGTTCAGGCATTGTACCACGAAGGAGAAGTCACCATCGGCTCCCAAACTTGGACTACAAAGAATCTTGATGTTGCTTATTATCGCGACGGCACAGTAATTCCTGAAATACAAGACCAGACACTATGGGCTAATGCCACTGATGGTGCATGGTGCTATTACAACAATGATCCTGCAAATGGTGCAATTTATGGCAAACTTTACAACTGGTATGCAGTAAACAGCCCTCATGGATTGGCACCGACGGGTTATCATGTAGCAAGTGATGATGAATGGAAAACAATGGAGAAATATTTGGGAATGACACAAGCTCAGGCAGATGCTATTATTCCGGGTGGACGAGGAACAGATCAAGGAGGACAACTGAAGAAAACCGGCACAATTGAAGCTGGAAATGGTTTGTGGCATAGTCCAAATGCAGGTGCAACAAATTCAAGTGGTTTCTCCATTTTACCAGATGGTTGGCGAGCAGATGATGGTACGATGCTGTATTTAAACTACTATGCCAATTTTTGGACTTCAACTGAGGGAGATATAAACTCTGCATATAGACGTTATTTCTTTTACGATAATTCCAAAATTGACAGGGATAAAGTAGCAAAACGTAATGCATTGTCAGTCCGCCTTGTTAAAGATGGAGGAATCAACCAAAACTATTCAATTGCATACCTTGACCAAGATCAAAATGGTCAAAATCAAGTATTCCTTGCAGATGAAAACATGACAAATAAGGTACAATTAACTTATGAGCAGAATGGAGTTGGTTTCTTTAATATTAATCAAGACGCAAATAAGATTAGTTTTTCAAATACAAACGGTAATCAATGGAATATTTTTACAGCGAATATAAATGGTACTTCACTTAATCAAAAAACTTGTATAAGTTGTGAAGTTACAGACCATCAAAAGGCTGGTGGTCTTTGGTCTCACAATGGGCAAAAAATGACTTACGGCCAAAATGAATATATTGGTGGTGGCCACTGGTCATTATGGTTGATGAATTCTGATGGCACAAACAAAAGGCAAGTCAATAGCGGAAGTGCCGGAGCGTGTAACTGGAGCAATGATGATAATTATCTTTTTGGTATTTCATCGGCTAATGACTATGAATTTAATGTTACCAAATATAAAGCCTCCGATCTCAATACTTATGAGAAAATAACAAATTATACTCTTCCTAAACATACAGGTTCTTACTCCGATTTATCAGTTAATGGAAATAATATTTATTATGCAGTTTATGATAATGGTGTTTGGTATATAAAAAAGAAAAACCTTAGCACTTCTACCGAAACGACCTTAACTTCGATTACTATTCCAGGTGATGTACGCTGGGGGCCATCTTTATCAATAAGTGATGACGAGAACCAGCTACTAATGCAGAAAAATGATGGAGTATTTATTTATACTGTAAGCACAGGAACTTTGAATAAAATTTCTTCAGTTGGAAGTGTACCGAGGTGGATAAGAAGAGGAATATATAATACTACTTCGACGCCCACCCTCACCACCACCGCCCCAACCTCAATCACCTCTATTTCCGCATACTCCGGTGGTAATGTAACAAGTGATGGCGGAGCTGCCGTCACAGCTCGTGGAATTGTCTGGAGCACATCACACAACCCAACCCTTACAATGAATTATACTGTCGATGGCAGCGGAACCGGAGCTTTTACAAGTGCAATTACTGGTCTAATGCCATCAACAACTTATTATGTTCGTGCTTATGCCACTAACTCCGTCGGCACAAGCTATGGCGATGAGCAATCTTTCACAACTATTGCATCTGTTCAGGCTTCTAACATCTCCTTCACCCAGGACAACAGCGGCATAATAACCTTCAACTGGACTAACGGAAATTATGACAAAAGATTAGTGGTTATGGGACTGAATAAACAGGTGGCTTGGACTCCAACAAATGGGGTTGAAGTCTCGTCTGCAGCCTCCACCAACTGGCCATCAGCCTCCGAGCTTGCCCCCGGCCAACGACTTATTGCCAATGGCGCTATAAGCAATACAGTTACCGTTACAAACGTCCCTTCCGGCGATGTCTGGGTGCGCATTTATGAATATACCGGCAGCGGTTCAAATACGGTTTATAATGTCAGCACAGCACAGTTCAATCCAAATCAAGTTAAGAAGTTCTCACTCAGCACTATAGCCAGTCCGCAAGTGGATGGCACACCATTTTTATTGAACATTAATGCCGTAAACAGAGCAGGAGCACCTCTGATTCAGGCAAATAATCTTACCATTTCTGTAGCGCCTTCTGGTTTGCCGACTATTTGCAGTGTAGGAGCTATCAGTCCGGCATCTGTTACAATGAATGCACCATCATCCTTTGCTGTTGCTGCTTTAACTTGGTCAAATGGCAGCGCTGGTTGTACAAACGGGCCAGCGCAAGTAAAAGTGAGTGCCGATAATTTCATGTCAGCGACTTCCAATATCTTTGGCTTGATTCCACCAGAACCGACCGTGCAGGCAAACATGTTAATGCTTACTTCTCCGGATAAAAATACAATTTCAATGAAACGTGTAGTTGCTGGTGATGGATTGAGGACACTTGTTGTTGCTAAGGTAAATCAAACGCCCGGCTTAGTTGCCGATGGTTACTGGTATCTTGATAATACAGGCTCCGGTGGCGCTTTTGGTGTACCGACTTGTCTTTTATCGGATGGAGCAAGTTACGTCTGTGCAAATTTCGACAGGTTGTTACCGACCAGTGCAGCAGTAAATATAAGTGGATTTGCGTGCAATACCAATTATTATTTGCGTATGTACAATTTTAACGGAACCAAAAATCCGAATTTAGCTACTGGCTGGAAAGGCTCACCGTATCATCCTGTAAATTATATGTTAGCTTCAGCGCTTTGGAATCCTAAAAACAAACTTACTCCAATGTGTAAAGAAGCTGCCGGATATAGTTTTGAGTTTCTTGGAATGAATCTAATTTCGGGCAAGAAAGAGGTGAAAATTTCTTGGCAAACGGCTATGGAGGCTGGAATTATAGGATATGAGCTTTTCAGAGCAGATTATAATGAAAATATTGCTCCTGTTTATAACAAAATATCAAGTTATAGCGCGAATTTAGCACTAAAAGCACATAACCAAACAAAAGAGGAAAATTATACTTATATTGATAACGATCCTGCCTTAGAAGCAGGAAAATCTTATATCTATAAGCTGGTTTATTTGGCATTAGACGGCTCTTCATACGACTTGGCAGAAGATATTGCAAGCATCCTTACAATGTCTATTGAAAGCCCTGCAACGTTAGGTATTTCAGTTATAGCTCCTAACCCTTCGAGCAGAATGATAGAATTTAAAATGGAACTGACTAAGCAACAGGAAGTAAATATTGATATTGTTGATATGGCTGGAAGTCAGGTATTAACCTATTGCAACAATAAAAACTATACCTCAGGTTCATACGATATTTCGATGGATATAGAAAAATTAACATCCGGAACATATTTGTTGAGAGTTATAGGAGAAAATGAAACAATCGTCAATAAGTTTGTAGTAGTGAGGTAAAGATAGGAATTCACATTTTTTGTAAAAATCCTAAGAAAGGAAGTCGAATTTTGGTTACTTTAAAATAAAGTGTTTTGCAAGAAAAACACTAAAACTAACTTGTATAAACAAATATTGTGTGGCGAGCGTGTGGCAAGATAACACAGCAGTTATCTAAAGTATTGATATTGCTATTATTATTACATAACTCTTAATCAGAGGGTCAGGGGTTCGACTCCCCTACGGAGCACAAAAGAAAAGCCGCTATCAAAGCGGCTTTTTATTTTAATTTCTTTCTTTTTGTTTAATTTGTTTTGAACGGTTATCTACTCTTCTTCTGCTTAATTTCACTATTCTTTAGCGACATCTAAAAATAGTTCTTGTTTTTTATTTAAATTTCACTTAATTTTAAAACTGTCTTAACAATAGTTATTTGAAAATGAAATTTGTGTTTTTTTTATTTTTAAGGATATAGTATGAACAGATTTATTTTTACAACTTTTTCTTTCTTCATTCTTGCTTTAAGCGCCTTTGCTGGCGGTTTTCAGTTGAATGATCATAATGCACGAGTGCTCGGAATGGGCTTCTCATCCGTTGCAAACATGGATGATGCCTCGTCGAATTACTACAATCCTGCTTGCATGACTATGTCAAAATCCGATATTGATGTTTCTCTCGGTGCAAGCTATATAATGCCTGGTGGAAAATTTACCGGCCCCACTGATTACAATCAACAAAACACAACTGCATTGAAAACTTGGAATTTCACTATTCCAAACCTCTATGCAAGCTACCGTACTCCACTCAAAGACTTATCTGTCGGTTTGGGTGTATTCATTCCATTCGGTTTAGGAACTCGTTGGCCATCAGATTGGGTTGGACGCTTCACCGCTGTTGAGACTTATCTCCAGACTATCGAAATAAATCCTAATCTTGCTTATAAACTTGATCTTGCAGGTATGCCACTGGCCATTTCTGCTGGTTTCGGTTATGCAATGGGATCAGTCGAAATGTCTAAAAATATCTCTACATTCTCACCTGAACCCGTTCTTCACCTTAAAGGTACTGGTAATGGTACAACCTTCAATGCTGGATTATTCTTCCAACCAATGAAAAGCCTAAAAATCGGAGCTTCATACAGGCATAATATTAAAATTGATTACTCCGGCGATGTTACTTACGATAGCATTGCAAAAGCTGAAGCTTTATTCCAAAAAGGAACCGGTAAAACCACAATGAATCTTCCTAACGATTTCCGTTTCGGTATTGCCTATCAATTAGCAGATAATTTCTGGGTCGAGGCTTCCATGAATTATGTCGGGTGGTCTTCTTACGACACACTTACACTTACTCTCGATAAAAAACCGGGCTCTCCCACTACTTCATATACCGTGTCATATCCAAGATTATATAATAACGTTATTGCCTTCCGTCTCGGCGCTGAATATCAAATGAAAGAAAATTTGGCACTTAGATGCGGTCTTAGCTATGATCCTATCCCCGTCGATGTAAATAATATCTCCCCAATGCTTCCCGAAGGAAACAGAATAATCTCAAGCCTTGGCATTGGTTATAAAATCAATAAAAGCGTATCATTCGATCTCGGATATATGTTTGTTTATGCTATGCAAGTTGAATCTAAAACCAACAAAGACCTATTTAATGGTATCTACAATTCATGGGCAAATATAGTTTCATTATCATTAAATTACAAATTATAATAGAGGATAAAAATTATGAAAAACATTACAAAAATACATTATAGCATTCTATCCATTTTAATGATTGTTGCTATCGGATTCTTGGCTTCTTGCAATCCATCAATTGTTAATCCAATCGGTACAGGGAACTTAGGCAGCCTTTCGATGATGTCAAAAGATTCTACAGTTTACGTCTCTATGGGAAACAGTCTCGTTGCCGGTTATCAAAGCGGTGGCGTCACCCCGACAAGCCAAAAATACAGCTATCCCAATATCATCGCCCAACAAATGGGTATTCAGTTCCACCAACCCACAATCACTGAACCCGGACTCGGTTCCTTAATCAACAACTTCCAAGGATTCGACGCCACAGGTAATCCTATCATCGGCGGATTCCCCGGTAACGGAACTGTCAGCGATGCACAAACTTATTTAAAGCCTTACAACAATCTTGGCGTACCCGGAGCAATAATGTACGACCTAATCGATACATCTGCCTATGCTAACAGACACAATAACCCATTTTATTCCGCGGTACTACGCGCTTCTGCATTCGGAAAATGTATGGTAGATCAGGCAATCGCTCTAAAACCCGACTTTATTACAATTGAAATCGGTGATAACGACGTTTTAGGTTATGCTACTTCCGGTGGAACCTCATCAACAGCCGTTGATGCCGGAGGAAAACCAATCCCAACTCCAGCTGCACAATTATTCGCACTATATGCCGGTGCTTTAACCAAATTAACCACCGCTCTGCCCAATACCAAAATAATTATTATCACAATCCCAGATGTTACAGGCATACCTTACTTCACAACCTTCCCTTGGAATGCCCTTTTATTAGATCAATCCACCGCCGATCAGCTAAATGCCGCTTACAAAGCGTTAGGCTTCTCATTTAAACCCGGACCAAACGGATTTGTTGCTGCTTCGCCCTCTGCTCCAGGCGGAATGAAACAATTAACAGCCAATGACCGCATACTCCTACCGCTGAAAATGATAACAGATTCTCTGTCAAAAGCCGGTTGGGGGACAATGAAACCAATTCCAAATCAATATATTCTCGATGCAGCCGAAGTTGCGATCGTAAAACAAGCAGTCACCGATTATAATGATAGAATAAAAGGATTAACAAGCATTTCCAAAAATGGTAACATCAAAGTTTTCGATATGGACGCGCTTTTTAAACAAATACAAACCACGGGCTACCCTGTCCCCGGATCAACCACAATGACTGCATCCTATATTTCAGGCGAATTATTCTCACTCGACGGCGTTCACCCATCATCCCGCGGGTACGGAGCAATTGCAAATGAACTAATCAAATTCATTAACACAAATTACGGCGCAGATATACCACTAAAAGAGCTCACTGCCATTCCATCACTCGGAATTACAAAATAGTTTAATGTATAATGCAAAATTAAAAATGCAGAATGTTAATGAATTTCAATCATACATTCTGCATTTTTCATTTGGAAAATCCCCCTAACCCCCTTTTTCAAAGGGGGAATAAGAAAGTTGCTTCCAGACCCCACCCGAAAAAGGGGGAATAAGAAAGTTGCTTCCAGACCCCCCACCCGAAAAAGGGGGGTAAGACAATTACTTTCTTAACCCCCCTTTGAAAAAGGGGGGCAGGGGGGATTTTCTTCATGGCAGGGGGGATTTTCTTCATGGCAGGGGGGATTTTCTTCATGGCAGGGGGGATTTCTTAACTCGAAATCACCACTTCCGTCCAAGCCTCATCCGAATAATCACTCACAACAGTTCCATTCTTCGCCTTTATCTTATAATAATTACGCTTATCCGCAACAAACGCAGCTCCTTGTGGCGGTGCAGTCTGCTCAGATAATAATGCGTAAGTGCCGGATGGCAATCCATAATTCACCGCACAAGTATAAATCTCGTAAGATGTTGCTCCGCTCACCAAGTCCCAATTCAAAGTGACAGTTGGATCACCAATAGTCCAGTTCGCAGACAGATTTTGAGGCTTCGAAAGTCCCGGAGTAGAGCCGCCATAAATCACATAATCATCAAATCTCGCCGGATTAACGCCGTCCCAAATCCTTTTACCAATTTCACAATAACGGCTAACAAATCCATAAAGTGCATTACCATTTTCAACCCTCTCGACCGTCTTATCAGCCCTCAAGCTCGCCTTTTCAATTTGCAGGCGTTTCGCATCATCGAGCGCCTGAATCTTATCCTCCATATCGTCCAACATCCCCTGAGTTAAGCCCTCAGAGGCAAGTTCCGTTTTATTCTCGGTCATAAATGCAAAGACCATCCGAGCCCGCGAAGTAAACGCCTCATCAGAAATTTGCGACATATCAATAATCCCAAGACTGCGGTACTTAGCCGAGCTTTTGCCCCATTTGAGTTCGACGCGCAAAGCCATATTTCTGATAATGCCCCTCATTTCCGCAATGAGCGCATCTTTAACTTCGGTAGCCGTCAGAAATTCCTGATAAATATAATCATCGGTAGGAAAAATCTCGAAAGCATCACACAGAGTCTGCAAATTCGTTACGGCAAGAGCAGTTACGCCAAAAACAGCCAAATTAGACATATCGCGAGTCATCGAATCACAAACATGCTGCGTAAAATTAGTAAGGTCGGGATCGGTAAAACGGTAATCCCTTTGAACAGTGAAATTAGCCATAGTATAAATCCATAAAAATATAATAAAAATGAACAATTACAATATGCAAATTAATAAAACAATATCGAATAAACAAGAAAAATAAAGAATACATAATAAATTATTAAAATAAATTGTTTGATTGAACAAATAATCTACTTCATTGAACAAATAATCTATTTCAATAAACAAATAAATTACTTCATTAAGGAAATAATCTATTTCATTAAGGAAATCATCTCTTTCAATGAATAAATAAACTATTTCATTATGCAAATAAACAACTTCAATGAACAAATAATCTACTTCATTGAACAAATCAGGAACTTTATTTCTTCATTCAAAGCCCAAAATTCCCTAATAAACATAATGAATTGGTTAAAAAGTGGGATATATTTCAAAGAACGGGAGAAAAGACAGTTTATAATAAATTCTGATTTATTTCCAAAAAACCTTATTTCATTTCATAAACCTTAGTAGAAAAAACAACTACGACAGCCCTTGACCTTATTAGCTTATTCACAATTTAATAAGGTAAAAGAGTTAGCGGGCAACCTCATTTCTATTAGGGTGAAGAATATTTAAATAAGGTTTTTATTAGAACATTCAATCAACAAGGCAGAAGATGTTTTTCCAGCTTAAAAAGGTTTAAATATTGATTTCAAAGAACGAATATCAAGATTATTTTATTTATTTATTATGTCAGTTGTTTTTTCGCATACTACAATATATTCAAACAACATGGTATTTACTGTAATTCCTGTTTTATTTGATGGAGAATTTTTAGAAGGCATTGCTTTACTACTTAAAGCTCTTTCATAAGTAATTAAATGTTTAAATCCATTCTCTTCAAATTTCTCTGCAATAAATTGATCAGTAGGTAATTGAACATTTTTAACGATCCTATTGCCAACAATATAAATAATTTTACCACCAATTTTAACAGTTTGAGCAACTTTAACTATTGATGCGGCTAAATCATTATAAAATGAGGAAACTTCCAATGCTCTGTTATTATCTTCCTTATAAATTGCAGCGATAGAATCGGATATTAGACCTTTAGATAACAAATATTTTGATTTTATTCCGCCCATAAGCATTCCATCAATCTTTCTTGCATAATCAATCCCAGTCCATTCATTTGATAAAGTTGAAAATTGACCGTAAGCAACGGTTGTTCGACTGTCACCATAAGGTGGACTTGTTAATACAATATCAAATTCATCTTTTGTGGGTTGAAATTTTGAATATTGGACATCAACTTTTACATTATCTGATAATTTTGGATAATAAAATCTTGAATAAATTGAAAGAGTGTCGTTTAATCGTTTAAAATAGATACCAAAAACATCTGGATTGAAATTTAAAATATCATCAGGTTTCATTTTGTATAATTTAAATTCGCTATTTCTCGTAAAAGAACATTCTCTAACTGTTTCTGAAAATGGAATAAGAAAGAACCTTTGTAAATTTTCATCATGAATCTGATAAATGAAATGCTTGATTATATTTAAATTTTGTATAACTTCCTTAGAAAACCAAAAATCAATATTTGTAATATTGGGCTTTGCTAATTTATTTAAGTTGGTTTCATCCTTAACAAACTCATAAATTTCATCTCTTAAATTAACTTTGGTTTGTAAAAGAATTTTTAAAGGAATTTTAGTAAATTTTACTTTTGAAATTAATATTGCTAAAGGATTAATATCAAAGCCATACATTTGAGTTATTCCACATTCAAGTGCACTGGTAAAGGAAGAACCAGAACCACAGTATGGATCAAGTAAAGTCCCTTTTGAGATATTTAATTCTTTAAGAATTGCACTCCCAATTTGTGGCAACATCGTTGCAGGATATTTATGCAAGTTTGGGTAACTTGATGAATATGATTGTCCTAAGAAATCATATTTTTCGTTTCTAATTATATTATATTTCATAAGTCAATAATATTTTGAAAAAGTAATGGTAATTTGTTTTCAAAAGTTCTAAATCCAGTTCCATGGTTTCTTGCTCTTGTTACTTTATCATGTAAACGTAAATCGACAAGAATGTTTTCGGCTCGAAACTGGTCTGCAAGTAATTCTGGTGAAGTCCCTTTCATAAGCTGTGCCCGGTAGAAATGGAAATATTCTATTCCGTCTCTTTCTTCGGTAAAAGCTGACACAAATAACAACGCTGGCATCTTTTGCATAAAACGATCAGCTAAAGTTTGTAATTGCCAAGTTGCAATTATTGAACCAGAGATATGTCTAACAGAAATTTCAGTTTTTTGTACTTCTAAAAATAGACCTGCACTATTAGGTTTTAGTGACATTGTATAATAAAGCCCTTGTCTGCCGTCTTTATCTAAACTTCCATGTAATTTTACAGCTTCGAGAGGCGGCATCTTCCAAGCTTTTCTATTAAAAGTAAACAAAGTTATTAAACTATTTCCTTTTGTTCTATGAGCTTTCAATTCAGCTCCTTCAATATCTGGAAATGCAGCATTATTCTCAATAATTTCAAGTTGTGTTTCTAATGTATGACCAATTCCTGTTGGTCCTCTACGTGTTGATTGAATAAAACCTTTGGCTTTAATTATTTTAAAATCTTTTGCGAATTCTTCAATAGTCATTATTTTTCCAATTTATTATAAAATTTTTATTTATTCTTACTCGACTGTCCGCCCCGCAGCCTTCCTTAATGTATAATGCTTCTTCAACTCAGAATGATTTTGGTTTTCCATTCTGCATTTTGCATTTTTCATTAAAGAACCATTCTGCATCTTACATTATACATTAAAGAACCATTTTGTATTGTTATAGTTGAAAGACCATTTTTATTGCAGCATCAATTTTTAATATTGTTTGGCTTTCAAGCTCACCACGAACTTTTTTCATCCTTTTTGAATAATCAATCGGTCTGGTTTGCAAACAATCGGCTATTGATAACTTTGTTAATCCATTTGTATCGTTTGGTTCCAAAATGACATTGGTAATAATTCTTGATTTCTTTTCAGTCCAAGATGTAATTGGTACAATTTGAATGACTGGAAGGATTGAATTGTACACATCGTTTGTTACAACAATACATGGACGGATTTTTCCGGTTTCAGAACCCGTTGCGGGCTCCAAATCACAATCTATAATCATTCCACGTTTAAGCATTTGATTTATTCCATGAAATCATTAAGAGCAGATTCAGTCAAATTCTCAATTTCCTGATCCTTTTTATATTCTTCAAGATATAATTCTGCTGATGATTGCAACAAAGATTTGTTTAGATTCCGATTCAACAAATTTATTGCGGAATTAACAGCTTCACTGCGGTTTTTAAAACCATATAATGAATAATCCGAAAGCAATTTGTAATTCTCAGGATTTAAAGACACATTCATTTTTTGCATTTTAATATCCAATATATTTTAAAAATACTTTAAACGTTCAAATTCCTAATATATTTTAATACCTCTTCCCCTAATATATCGACTCCGCAGCCTTCATTAAAGTAAAATGCTTCTTCAATTCAGACTGATTTTGGTTTTCCATTCTGCATTTTGCATTTTTCATTCTGCATTGAAGAAATTTATTTAGCGAAGTATTCAACATGTTCTAATCCTTGGAAATGCTTGTCTAAAGTATAAAGAGTTGCATTATAATTTAAGGCAACTGTATAAATTACCGAGTCTGCAAATGGCAATTTGAATTTCACTCCGTAGTAAGCAGCATTTAAAGCTAAAATATCATCAAGAGGGATGATTTTTCCCTTCTTCATATATGAAATGATTGTCATGGCTTCATGCTCAGTTCGTTCTATCAGGGTTTTTCGGAACACTTCATAAATGGTGACCGATGGTACAAGCAATTCAGAGGTCTCAGAAATTATAGGCTCGAGAGATTGTGCAAGTGTAGTGTCAGCAAAGTACTCGAGCCATACGGAAGAATCAGCAATTTTCATAACTCATCCTCTTCCCGAACTATTTCAGTATCCATTCCTCTTAGAAAACCTCTCATTTCTTTAATCGGCTTAAGAGGAATAATCTCAATTCTATCTAAAAATTGAATAATCTGAACATCCTGACCGGCTTTGATTTTTAATGAATTTCTAATATCTGTGGGAATTTGAACCCGAAATTGCTGTGAAACTTTTGTGAACATATTAAACTCCTCGATAAATCCAATTTATTTGTTTATATAAACGAATGGAATATCATTTTATTTTTTCATTTCCATGTCAACCACCCCAAAACCTTCATCAATATAATATTCTTCTTCAAAGCAGACTGATTTTGGTTTTCCATTCTGCATTCTGCATTTTTCATTCTGCATTAAAGAACCATTCTGCATTAATGAAATTCATCTTTTGATATTTCAATATCTTTTAAAATCTTCATAAAAAGACCTATTCCCAAATCTTCATTTGAGTGAACTGGAATTACTGTTGCCCTTCCGTCCTGATGTTTCATATAATGATGACTTCCTTTGATTCTAATTTCCTCAAATCCATACTTTTTCAATAAACTAATCATCTCTTTACCTGAATATGCCTTCTGATTACTCATGATTCAACCATAACGTTCTGAATACCAATAAACTGATTTTGATGGAAATCTTTTTGTACTTCTAAGCATAACTCAATAGCTTCGATAATTCTTTCCATAAGCGAATCGTAGGATTTTGCTTGTGTATGGCAGCCTTTTAGTGCAGGAACATCAGCAATGAGCCAACCATCTGCATCTTTTTCGATAATAACTTGAAATTCTTTTTTCATTATAAAATTCTCTTATTTGTTTAAAATTAATGTGCGGAATAACGATTTATTTTATTTTCTATTTTAATCAACTGCCCACCCCGCAGCCTTCATTACTGTAAAATGCTTCTTCAATTCAGACTGATTTTGGTTTTCCATTCTGCATTCTGCATTTTCCATTCTGCATTGATTATTTAGCTTTTAAAAATTCATCAGTATCAATTCCCGCTTGCTTTAATATTGCTTTTAATGTTCCTTCCGGCATGTCCACATTATGTCTTGCAACAGTTGTAAATCTGTTAGATTTTGGATTATACCAGATTTCGTGGCTTCCTGCCGCATACCTATAAAATTCAAAACCAAGAACTTTTAACTTCTTGACTATTTCACGATAAGAAAAATCAGCAAAGCGTCCCATCACATTTCCATTATTACGGGATATTTGAACTTATTCTTTACAATTTTAAAGTCAGACATTTCATGTCGTGCTTCTAATAATTTTCGCGCAACATCTTTGGCAATTTCAATTGTTTCATTGATTGTTCTGCCTTGGGCAACAAGCCCTTGAACCTGCTCTGAAGTAGCAAGGAAGAAACCTTCCGGCAGTTCTTCAATGTTTAAATCAATATAGTAAGACATTATTTTTCTCCTTGTTAATAAATTAAATATTTAATCATATATTTCAATTCTAATTCTTCCTTCGCCTGTCAGCCTTACAGTATTCATTAATGTAAAATGCTTCTACAATTCAGAATGATTTTGGATTTGCATTCTGCATTCTTTGGAAATCCCCCCTGCCCCCCTTTTTCAAAGGGGGGAATGAACTTGCTTCCATTCTGCATTTTTCATTCTTCATTCTTCATTCTTCATTCTGCATTGAAGAATCATTCTATATTATTGAACCATAGTTTCTTTTATTGATTTTAAGATATGATTGATTTTTGCTGCAGAACCAAAATATTCAAATACTTCTGGTTCTATTTCAACCATTGCCGGTTTATCTCTTAAATGATAAAACTGAGCATTCGTGAAATCATATTCCGGTTGAATATCTTCTTCTAAATAGTCACAAGGACCTTCAATTATATTTACTTCTTGCTTCATAAGATTTTCTTTCATAAATGGTGGATTTTCTTGCGCTTATAATACGTGTAACTTTTTCTTGATTATTATCTCTTTCTGTAAAGACTACAGTAATTAATCTGTTTTGATTTGAATATCCAATTACAACTAATCTTTCTTCATAGATTGAATGAATTTTATCCTCAATATATATTGCAAAATAGTCATCAAAAACCGAAGACGCTTCTGCAAATGAAATATTGTGCTTTTCAAGATTTTGTTTTTCTTTATCGTTGTGCCATTCAAACATTTTATTATCTCAATGTGTTTATTATTTCAATAACCCTTCACTCCGCAGCCATCATTAAAGTAAACTGCTTCTTCAATTCAGACTGATTTTGGTTTTCCATTCTGCATTCTCTGGAAATCCCCCCTGCCCCCCTTTTTCAAAGGGGGAGAAGAATTTCTTCCATTCTGCATTCTGCATTTTTCATTCTGCATTCTGCATTTGATTTCGCCGCCGCCTTCATTAATGTAAAATACTTCTTCGTTGCAGCATAATTTTGGTTTTACATTCTGCATTTTTCATTCTGCATTGAAGAATCATTCTGCATTAAATTAAAGATTATCATAATGGAAACGAAAACTTATGAAAGTAATGATTTGGTCTTTGACTTGATATACGATTCTATGTTCAGCGTTTAATCTTCTTGAAAGATGACCTTGTAATGGCCCTTTCAGAAACTCAGGCTTGCCCAAACCTGCGAATGGTGTTCTTTGAATATCTTTGATTAAAGTATTTGCTTTTTTATGTAGCTGATCATTGTTTTCGGATAACCAAAGATAATCATCCCAAGCTTTTTCCGTAAATAAGATTTTCATGGCTCAATTAATTCCTTTTCAAATACTTTTCCGCTTTGAGCCTGATGAATTGATTGAAAGATATGTTCGGTATTGTAAGGATTTGATAAAAGATAAAGAGTTTCCTGCCATGAATTAAATTCATCTAAGGGCATCAAAATCATTGATTTTAAATTATCGCGGCTGATAACTACTTGTTCGGAATTATCAATCGCTTGCTCAATTAAAAGTCCGAGATTATCTTTAGCATAATTATATGTAGTTGCAATCATAAATCCTCCAAATATAAAACTTAAAAATGTAAAAACGATTTAAATTTGAATTTATTGTCATTTTTTGTTACTTTCTCATCCATGAGCATTCCCACCCTGAAGCCATTATTAATTTAAAATGCTTCTTCAAAGCAGACTGATTTTAGTTTTCAATTCTGCATTTTTCATTCTGCATTCTGCATTTGCTTTCGCCGCAGCCATCATTAATGTAAACTGCTTCTTCAAAGCAGACTGATTTTAGTTTTCAATTCTGCATTTTTCATTCTGCATTTGATTTCGCCGCATCCATCATTAATGTAAAATGCTTCTTCATTGCAGAATGATTTTGGTTTTGCATTTTGCATTATTTACATCAATTCTTTAAATTCATTGACACTCAATTCAGCAGACCTGATAATATTAAAAAGTGTTCCCCTGTCTAATGTTTTATGGTTCGGCACTGTAACTTGAGTGTAAGTATCATCGCGTCTAAGAATAATGTGGCTTCCACTTTGCCTTCGTATGAAAAAGCCAATTTTTCCCAAAATTCGTATGCATTCAGCACCGGATATAACTGGAAGATAACTCATACAAGCATCGCCATCATTTCATATTTCTCTTCTGGAACAAGCAATCCATCTTCTTCAAGACATTCAATATAAAGCTCAATGGCTTCCTTGATGTTAGATATTGCTTCCGATTTGGTCAAGCCTTGCGATAAACATCCTGGCAATGAAGGGCATTGAGCCAACCAAAAGCCATCTTCTCCCGGATAAATTACAATTTGTCGCATATAGAGTTACCTTCAAAAATTTAAACTGATTATAAAATGAACTAATTATTTAGACGAAATATAAAAGTGATTATTTTATTTTACTTCCTCCTCACCCTCAATCCCGCAGCCATCATTAAAGTAAAATGCTTCTTCGATGCAGACTGATTTTGGTTTTCGATTCCGCATTCTCTGGAAATCCCCCCTGCCCACATTTTTCGGGTGGTGGAGAAGAATTTCTTCCATTCTGCATTTTTCATTCTGCATTGAAGAACCATTTGATTTTAATGCCATTTTCTATGTACTTTATAATTATCGAAAATCTCATCGGAACTGACTATTGAAATATTCTCGAACAATGCCTGAGATGCTATTATCCTATCAAATGGGTCGCGATGTATATGCTCCAATGTACTGAGCTTTATAATATGTTCCGGTAAGATCATTAAGATTTCAAATCCATTTTTATAAAGATTAGTAATCATTTTTTTATGTCGCAACTCATTAATAATTTGCCTAATGAAGTTTTAATTGCAATTTCCCACAATGTTGCGATACTGATAATGATTTCATTGTCTTGATTTTCGATGATATTCTTGATTTTTGCAGGTAGTAGTTTGTCGTTTTCAACGAACCAAATAAAGGCTTGTGTGTCAATTAATAATTTCATTACATATAATCCTTGAAGTCTTCTAATGGCTCATTAAAATCCGGCTGAATTGTAAAAATTCCTTTCATACATCCAGCTTTCGGGTGCTTTTTGCGATTATTTTTATTATGTTTCAGAACTAAAAACTCAATATAATTATTTGCTTCATTCCGCAGTGAATGAGGCAGAGAAGAAAAACGAGAGTAAGTAAGTGTTGAATTCATATTTGCACCAAATTTATATTTCAAATATCAAAAATAAGATAGACGAAGTAATTTTGTATATATTTTTATGTATGTCACTCGCAACTTCTGTCCACTCCGCAGTCTTCATTAATATAAAATGCTTCTTCATTTCAGACTGATTTTGGTTTTCCATTCTGCATTCTCTGGAAATCCCCCCTGCCCCCTTTTTCGGGTGGGGTAGAAGAATTTCTTTCATTCTGCATTTTGGATTTTTCATTCTGCAATCATTAGAGTATTCTGTAAATATCTTTTCGGTGCCCGATATGCAAAATATTTATAGATTTCTGGGCATCATTAATTTCATAAATCACTCGATAATTCCCAACTTTAATACGCCATCCAACTCTATTTCTAAGTTTGAGATAACCAATTGGTCAAGTATCATCAGATAAATTCATAATCTCTTCTTTTATTTTCAATGCTTCAATTCTATCAATATTGAAAATTTCTTTCTGAGCTGTTCTGCTAATAAACAAATCATAACTCATAAACCAATTTCTTCCATCGCTTTTGAAAAAGGAATAAATTCTTCATCTCTTGCTTTTGCAGCATCGAAAGCCTTTAATTCATCAGTTTCTTCGAGTTCGAAAAGAAGTTTTTGATAATAATCATAAGGTAAAACAACTTCAATTGGTTTACCTAAAGAATCAACAATATATTTTTCTGTGACAGAAATCATAAAAACCTCAAATTAGTAATGAAGAGCAAATAGAAACTTTATTGTAAAAAATCTTAAAAATCATTTACTATTCCTTGGCTGCCCACACTTCAGCCTTCATTAATGTAAAATGATTTGGAATATTCATTCATGGCTTTAGTTCTTATTCCTTCCATTTTGCATTCTTAATTTTACATTATACATTAATAAACCATTCTGCATTATTCATTTTGCATTAAAGCAATAGCTTTCAAAACCCTTTCCGGCGTTACCGGAAGAGTATCGATTTTCACTCCAAGCGCGTCCGAAACTGCATTTGCAATTGCAGCTGCCGTTGGAATAAGCGGCGCTTCACCAACACCTTTTGCTCCGTAAGGGCCTAAAGAATCATTTGTTTCAACAGGATAGAAATAAATTTTTGGGATGTCAGTAGCAGTCGGAATTTTATAATTATGAAAATTCGGATTGAGAATATATCCATTTTCCATTTGAAGCTCTTCGATTAAAGCATAGCCCAAACCCTGCACAACTCCACCCTGAATTTGTCCATCAAGTAGCAATGGATTCAACACCTTACCAATATCCTGAGCCACATGAATATCAATAACCCGAACATTTCCGGTATAGGTATCCACTTCAACATCAATCGCTTGAGCAGCAAAAGCATAAGTTCCTGACACATTGCCTTTAAATTCCCTATCGGCAAACTCTGAACTCGGTTCAAAGAAATAGGATTCGATACATAAATCGTGAGGTGGCTTGAAATGAATCGCTCTAACGACTTTTTCGAGTTCGATTTTATTTCCATTTTTAATTGACTTAATAAAATCATATTCGTAAACAAGGTCATCCACATCAGTTTTAAGCATTTGCGCAGCTTTAGGTGAGATTTTATATTTGAGATTCTTGGCAGTTTGCAAAACTGAATTGCCAGCCACGAAACTTGTGCGCGAAGCATGAACTCCAACATCCCATGGTTTAATATCCGTATCAGTATTAATCACTTTGATTTTTGCAATAGAAACTCCAAGTTCTTCAGCAGCAATCATTGCAAGAGTTGTTTCCGAGCCTTGGCCGATTTCGCTCGAACCGGTAATAATAGTCAGATAGCCATAAGGATCAAGTTTAAGCGTAGTACCACATCCGTCAGAAGGATAAATCTTTGCTCCTCCGCCAACATGAAGCATTGAAGCATAACCAGTGCCATATTTATATCTTCTTGATTTATTGTGATTTTTGCTATTCACTTGAGACTCTTTTATTACCTTTTCAAGCGATTCCTTATGTCCGCAGGTGTTATAAATTAATCCCTGACGTGTAATTTCACCTTGGAAATTTGCATTTTGAAGTCGAATCTCTGCTTTACTCATGCCAAGTTTTTCAGCTAATAAATCAATATTTCTCTCTATTGCAAAAGTTGCCTGCGGATTGCCATAACCACGGAAGGATCCTGCATAAACATTATTTGTATAAATAGAAGTGGAATCGAAATTGCAAGCGGGACATTGATATAGCGACGAAAATGTCTGCATCATTACAAACGGAGTCGTAGCACCCCAAGATGTATAAGCACCGTTATCTAATGTGCAATTCACTTCGCGGAAAGTGAAATTCCCATTTTCATCCACACCTGAACTCAAATCAAAAACCATACATTGGCGAGTCGGAGAGGCGATAAATTCTTCTTCACGGCTGAACACAAGCTGAACCGGATTTCCTGTCTTCATTGAAAGCAAAGCGCAGATTGGTTCATAAGGATACATATCTAATTTAGAACCAAATCCACCACCGATAACTACTTGAATTACCCTAACCTTAGATGGTTCCATCTTTAAGGCGCGGGCAATATCACGTTGATATAAGAAGGGAACTTGAGTTGTACTGTAAAGTGTTAGGCGTCCATCGGTCTTGGAATAATCGGCCGTAATATTACTTGTTGCCATACAGGCGTGTGTCATGCGCGGAAGAGTATAACGTTCCGTAACAATATATTTGCTTTTTGCTTTTTCTTCATCTAAATTTCCATGTTCGTAATGAAATTGCTCGGCAATATTTTTATTTTTATATTTACCATCAATAAAATCATTGATTTGGCGAGCATCTTCTTTGACTGCCTCAAAAGGATCAAATATTCCGTCCATAACTTCATATTCTACTTCAATTAATTCTAATGCCTGAAGTGCAATTTCTTTTGTAGTAGCTGCGACGGCTGCAATTTCGTCGCGAATGGAATTGACTTGTCCTTTTTTCAATATAGGATGATCACGACGATAGCTGATATTTTCGACATCAACATCTTCGGCGGTTAAAATTGCTTTAACTCCTGCCAAAGCAAAAGCTTTTTCCTTATTGATTTTGAATTTGGAGTATGGATATTTTGCTCTAAGTATTGCACCGTAAAGCATGTTTGGCAACTGGACATCCTGTCCGTAAATAGCTTCGCCGTTGATGCGAATATTGGCGTCAATTTTAGTCTGAGGTTTTCCGATTATGTTCATGAATTTTATTAAATTAATTATTAAATGTTGATTATCATCTACCACGAGATAAAGGCTGTGGCTATTTATTTATTTATTAATTTTACAATTTTTATAGTCTATACTCATCACGAACGATTTCTGTGTCCATACCTTTAAGAAATCCTATCATTTCATTTGTTGGTTTTAGTTGAATTGTCTCAATTCTATCTAAAAATTGAATTATTTGCACTTCTTGTCCAGCGTTAATTTTTAAAGAATTTCTTATATCTCTTGGAATTTGAACCCTGTAATTTTGTGATACCTTTGTGAACATATAAGCTCCGATATTAATAAACTGACTTTTATATTAACGAAAGTAGCTTTGTTTTATTTTCCGATCCTTTGAACAATCATTATTTAGCTTTCCAAAAATTTGAATCTTCTGATTGAATGGTATCATCGGCAGTAATTATTCTAAGCCTCTCCTAACTATTACTTTTCATATTTGAAATGTTATTTATTATTTATTTATTATATTGCATTAAATATCATTCCATTATTTTGAATGATTACTATGCAAGTAACTTTATATCTGTTATTAATAATAATTTCGAGTGCCACTGCCAGCAGCCAGAGCCTCTCCGTATTCAATATCGACACTTCTGCATTCCCTGTAATCAGGGCTAAGTTCTTTGCTTTCGATGCGGCGGGAAATCAGATTCGTAATCTAACTGCTTCGGATTTTTCTGTCACTGAAAATGGGCAGCTACATCTAACTGCTTCGGATTTTTCTGTCACTGAAAATGGGCAGCTACGGTCTGTTTTGAGTGTATCTTGTCCGGCGCCGAAACCTCCCGTTGCTCTGTCGTCGGTGCTGGTGATGGATCAGTCCGGTTCTATGAGTTCGGGGAATAAATTGGATTTGATTCACAAGGCTACCAAATCATGGATAGATGCGCTGCCCGGCCGATCGGAATGTGCAATAACTTCGTTCGATAATGAGAATTATATTGTGCAGGATTTTACTACTAATAAAACTCTGCTCGAGCAAAAGGAGCAGTCAATCACAGCTAACGGCGGAACGGATTATAATAAAGCGATGATTGATCCTATGTCGAGCGGAATTGATATTGTAAAA
Organism: Candidatus Kapaibacterium sp.; assembly: GCA_026390695.1. Lineage (GTDB taxonomy): Bacteria > Bacteroidota > Ignavibacteria > Kapaibacteriales > UBA2268 > JAPLFL01. Next base: position 29,711 of record JAPLFL010000125.1, read on the forward strand.
ACAGGGAAATACAGACGTGTAATCGTTATGTTGTCCGACGGGCTGCCGAATTTCGAGCCTCGCACGTCTCAGATTATTAATGAAGCGAAAGCTAATTCTATAATTATTTACTTCGTATCTCTTGGCTATCCCAGCCCCCAGTGCATGAAAGACATAACAAAACAAACGGGCGGGCAGTATTTTGAAAATGTGAGTTCCGTTGAAGATGCAAAAAAAGTATATATGAAGATTATGCAAGCGGCGACTGGTGGCGAGCCTTGTGATATTAGCTGGACGAGTGGATTTTCTTGTCGTTCAAACTTGATTAATGTTGATTTGAAGGTTAATTCTCTGAATTTGGCTGCTACCGCTATATATCAGTCAACGAACAATTCAATTGCGACGTTGGTATTTAATCCTTCGACGATAGTATTTAAGAATGTGCTGCCGGGGAATACGAAAGATTCAACTGTGCATATAACTGCGCGGAATGCGGATTTCAATGTATCTGATATTAAAATATCTA
>JAPLFL010000125.1:30266-37520 GCA_026390695.1 Candidatus Kapaibacterium sp.
GAAAATCTCTTTTGCTCCGACTGACAGCGGATATTCCTATTGCCAAATCAATATTGAAAATGATGTTTGTCCGAATCAAATATATTGGGCTCGTGGCGGCTGGCCGGGCAAGAGAGCCATTATTCAAACAATAAAATTAGACCATCCGAATGGCGGACAAGTGTTCTTGGCTGGCTCTGATACTGTGATTACTTGGGAGGGTGTGACGCCGCAGGAAAAAGTGAAGCTGGAATACAGCATTGACAGCGGGAAAAGATGGATATTTATTACCGATACTGCTTCCGGTTTGAGCTACAAGTGGCATGTTCCGAATACGCCGAGCAATTTATGCTTGGCGCGGGTGACGGCTAAAGCTGAATATGATGATTGTGGAGTAAAAATTGGAAATCAAATCTGGATGTGTAAGAATCTTGATGTTGATCATTATCGTAATGGCAAGCCAATTCGTCATGCAGTAACTAATGCAGAATGGGTGGATGCTGGTAATAAACAAGAGGGTGCCTGGTGTTATTATAATAATTCTGATTCATTGGGAGCTATTTATGGGAAACATTATAATTGGTATGCTGTGATTGATACTATCGATGGGTTGGCACCTAATGGCTGGCATGTGCCGAGCGATTCTGAGTGGACAACCATGGAAAATTATTTAATAGCTAATGGTTATAATTATGATGGAACAACAACAGGAAACAAGATAGCCAAATCATTAGCAGCTGCAAGTGGATGGGAATCATGTTCATTGATTGGCACTATTGGTAACACAGATTATTCTTCAAAACGTAATGTCACTAACTTTTCCGCACTTCCGTGCGGGGAACGCGAATACTACGGTTTATTCGACGGGATAGGCCATGGTGGCATTTGGTGGTCTTCAACGGAGTGCAGTACAATATGCGCTTGGATCAGGGAGTCGAACTGCTGTGCTGTAGATTTAATCAGGGGCAACTGCGTTTATGATAAGTCTATTGGGTTTCCAGTACGTTGTTTGCATGATTGACATAAATAGTAGGTAATCATGGTTTTGAATATATTCAATAATATATTGAAAGGTTTCGTGGGTATTTTGATTATGTTCGTGGATATATTGAATAGGCATGAAGAACCCCTCCCTAAACCTCCCCTAAGGGGAGGGAACTGGAACGTGGCTTTGTTCCCTCCCCTTCGGGGAGGGTAAGGGAGGGGTTCTTGAGTTATCTCGTTAAATATTATGATTAATTAAGTTTAAATGATTTTGATTATGTTCATTTATATTTTGAAAGGTTTCGTGGGTATTTTGATTATGTTCGTAGATATATTGAAGGGTTTCTTTTATATTATGAAAAGATTCTTAAATGTTTTGAAGCCTTCCGTAGATGTTTTGAATGCTTCCGTAGATGTTTTGAATGCTTCCGTAAGTATTTTGAATGCATCCGTAAGTATTTTGATGCCTTCCGTAGATGTTTTGAATGCTTCCGTAGATGTTTTGAAGTTCTTCAGAAGTATTACGGAAGGGTTCAGAAGCATTACGGAAGGGTTCAAAAGTATTACGGACGTCTTCAAAAGGTTTACGGACGGATTCAGAAGTATTACGGATGACTTCAAAAGGATTATGGAAGCGTTCAAGAATATTAAGGAATATTTCAAAAGGTTCACGGATGCTTTCAAAAGTGTATTTACCCTCGTTCCAAAGCTTCTGCTTTGGAACAGATTTTATGCGAAACGATATGGAATGTTCCCAAGCAGGAGCTTGGGAACAAGATGAGATGTGGTTATAACTACGCAAGAGCTTGGAAATAAATTGAAATAACTCATATTTTATAAATTATAATTCATAACTATGAAAAAACTAATCCTGATCTTCGCGCTGATAGGCTTTAATGCTTTTAGCCAGTCGCTTTCTATTTTTAATATTGATTCTTCGACTTTTCCGACTATGAAAGCTAAATTCTATGCTTTCGATGCCGCTGGGAATCAAATCCTAAATCTTTCCGCCTCTGATTTTTCGGTTACGGAAAATGGTTTGCCGCGAACGGTTTCTTTCATAAGTTGTCCGCCAAAGCAGCCGCAGGTAAAGGTATCGGTTGCAATGAGTATTGACATCTCTGGTTCGATGAGCCGCGGCGATGGTAAGGATATTCCTGTTGAGCTTGGCAAAACTACCGCCAAGGAACTCGTTAATGTTGTGGCAATGCCTCCTTCGGAGTTTGCTTTGCAGGTTTGCCATGCCACGGCATCTATTTTGAATGATTTCACGACTGATAAAAACACTATCATAAATAAAATTACACCTATCAAAGCCGGTGGGGATAACAATTTTGTTGAACATTTGCTGAATCCGAGAACAGGAATACTAAATGTTGCTAAAACCGGACGTTTCAAAAGGATTGCCGTATTATACACGGATGCCTGGTGGTATGCGCTAACTGCTGCGGAACTGCAAAGATGCAAAGATACATGTTCAAAATACGGTATCCAGTTTTACGCAATTGTTTATACACGTCCGGAAGCGGAACCGAATGGCATCAAAAAGTCTTTGAAAGAGTTGGCAGCAGCAACGGGCGGGATTTTATATGATGGAATCGTCTCGGCAACGGCGGCGAAAGATATTGGAAACAGATTGCAACAAACGGTTCAGGGTGGGGAACCTTGCGAATTGAACTGGATTAGTGGTTCAAAATGTTTGAGCACTGATATTAGTCTCAATATTAGTATCAAAAGTCTAAGCCTAAGTTATTCTATTAATTATAAAAACGGAACATCGAGTATTTCCAGGTTGGTGCAGAGTCCGGCAGCTTTGGTTTTTAGAAATGCACCTATCGGAGTTAAAAAGGATACTGTAATAAATATAAAGGCAGTGAATTCGGATTTCGACGTTACAGATATTCAGAGTGCGAATGCTGCTTTTAGCGCAACGCCAAAGGTATTTTCAATAAAAAACGGAGAAACAAAGCAAATTACAGTATCCTATACAGCTGCGGATTCGGGCTTGACATATACTAAATTTAGTATGATAAATAATCAATGTGGAAATTCGTATTTTTATGCTTCGGGCGGATATTTGGGGATTAAATCTAAGAATTCTACTTTGAAATTAACATTTCCGAATGGCGGCGAAACATTTGTGGCAGGGAGCGATTCGATCATTACATGGGACGGAATATCACCGACCGATGAAGTGAAACTGGAATATAGTTCCGATAATGGTGCGAACTGGCAATCTGTGAGGGACAAAGCCGATAATTTGAATTATTTTTGGAGTAATATTCCAAACACGCCGAGCACAAATTGTTTGATGAAAGTCTCGGCAGGATCGGGAAAAAGCGACAGCTTATCGAACTTCCCGATATTAACTTTTGGAGATATGGGAAGTATAAACTCAGTTGCGTACAGCCCAGATGGCAAATATATTGCGGTTGGAACAGGCAGAGGAATAGTCGCGGTATTGGATGCAGTCACATTGAATGTGATTTTATCTTTTAAGGATCATGCGAATGCGGTAAACAGCGTTGCATTTAGTGCGGACGGGATGACAATTGTTAGTGGAAGCACGGATAAAACGATAAAGATATGGGATTTAGCATCAAGTAAATGTATGAGAACTATTTCTGAGACGTCAACGGTTCTTTCTGTGACGATTAGCAGTGATGGAAAGAAGATTGGGAGTACACTGAATGATGTTGTGAAGGTTTGGGATGTTTCAACGGGGCAACTGACCGGAACATTTATCGGACATAAGGGTTTGGTAAAAGCAGTGACGTTTAGTCCTGATGGAACGAAGCTGGCAAGTGCTGGCGGTGATAATAATATTATGTTATGGGATGTTTCAACTGGAGCATTTTACACATTAAGCGGACATTCTAATATTGCCACATGTGTTACCTTTAGCGCAGACGGAACAAAGCTGGCAAGTGGAAGTTATGATATGACAGCTAAATTATGGGATGTTGGTACCAGATCATTAATCAGAACATATACCGGCCATTCACAAGCACTGACAAGTGTTTCAATGAGTCCGGACGGAAGTAAAATTTTAACAGGAAGTATTGATGGGGCGTTAAAACTTTGGAATACAAATACCGGTGCTCAGATAAAACCATTAACAGGGCATAGTTATTCAGTATTATCAGTAGCATTGAATCCTGTTAATAATACAGCGGTAAGTGGCAGTGCAGATAATACAGTAAAATTATGGGATATTTCAACTGGTAATTGCCTTCAGACATCGGCAACCGGACATACGAGCACAATATATAAAGTTGCATATAGTCCTGACGGAACTAAGATTGCAAGTGCAAGTGGAGATCAGACAATAAAACTATGGGATGCTCAAAGCGGAGTTTGTATAAAATCTTTTATCGGGCATACTGATATGGTAAATGGAATAGCATACAGCCCCGATGGTAAAAACTTAGCGAGCGGCAGCAGTGATTATTCAATTAAATTATGGGATATTTCAACTGGTAATTGCACTAAAACTCTTGACGGACATTTATATGATGTTCTTGCTGTATCATACAGCGCGGACGGAAAAAAACTTGTAAGCAGCAGTAGTGATAATACAATAAAGATATGGGATTTAAGTTCCGGGACATGTATCCGGACGATTCCTGCTCATAATGATTTTATTTTTGATGTATGCTTTAATTCGGATGGTTCAAAGCTATTAAGTGCCAGTGATGATAGTACCGCAAAATTATGGGATGCAGCATCGGGACAATTAATTCGTACTTTCAAAGGACATACCTCTTACGTTCGCTCTGCAGTGTTTAGTCCCGATGAGAAAAATGTATTAACCGGTTCGGGTGATAAAACAATGAAGTTATGGGATTTAAGCAACGCCAATCTTATTCGTACATTCACCGGTCATACCGAAACAGTTCGTTCGGTAGCATTTACTCCTGACTATAAAAATCTTATCAGCGGAAGTTGGGATAAAACAATTAAAGTTTGGGATATTAATACTGGCAAAACCACAAGAACTTTGATCGGTCATACGGCAGAAATTTATAGTATCCGGCTCAGTGGTGATGGATCAAAATTAGCAAGCGCCGGCGATGACGAAGTTGTTTTCATCTGGGAAATGTCAAAAGGCATTGCAGGTCAGGAAGATGTCTCCGATGCAGTATGGTCTATTGTTTTTCCGCAGCTAACAAGCATTGATTTGGATATGGGTAAGGAACTTGTCGGCAATCTTAAAGATTCAGTAGTCAAAGCTTATATAAAAAATGTTGGCACTTATCCATGCCGGATCGATAGCGTTTCGGTTTCCGGCGCAGATGCTTCGCAGTTTATTCCGATTAACAGTGGATTGCCCCTAACTATTTCGGCAGGTGACGTTCGGGATTTGGAAATGTTGTTTAAACCAACTTCAACTGGGTTGAAAAAGGCTAATATACTTATTTACACACAATCAAAAATAATAACTCAAAATATTATAGGCGAAGCTGTTCAACCGGCGCTTCAAATAATGAGTAATGTTATTGATTTCGGCAAAGTTCATACCGGATATTATAAAGATACCGTTCAGGCTGTCCTCGTAAAAAATATCGGTACAAGCCCAATTAATATTCTTAGTTCAAAACTTGGCAAACCGAATAATTATGACTTCTCTATTCAAAAGGGAGCGGCTCCACTCACCATTTCAGCCGGGCAATCAATGAAAATGGATATGAGATTTAAACCATCAACCTCCGGAAGGACAAGCGGACAAATTGAATTTGAATATAATGGAATCGGTTCTCCGGCAATAGTACAGCTTTTCGGTCAGGGATATGATCTCACTCCTAATTTATCGACCAACAGCCCTATTTGCCTTGGCGATGATCTTAAAATATACGCCGATTCCTTCCCCGATGCTAAATACAAATGGATTGGACCAGATGGATTTAGTTCAACAAAGCAAAATGTTCTCATTAAAAATGCAAAAGCTACCAATTCAGGAAAATATACTTTATTCACAACCTTTGATGATACCTACATTGATTCCGCTTCCGTCGATGTAATTGTAAGCAATCAGTTGGTAAGTCCCGGCGATAGCAGCTATATGTTCGTCGGATCGGCCCTAAGAGAAGCTAATTTTATTAAATTAACAAGCGCAAAGCCGTGGGATGCCGGTTCTATCTGGCTAAAGAACAGATTCTCCGTAAAACAAGACTTCTCTACAAATTTCCAGTTTCGTATTCGCTTTGGAAATGATTCAAATGTTGCCGAAGGCTCCATCCCCGGTGCAGATGGAATTGCTTTCGTGATGCAAAATCATAATTATCCCGTTATAGGAGATAACGGTGGTTCAATGGGTTACACCGGTATCAATAATTCCCTCGCAATTGAATTTGATATGTATAAAAATGTGTGGGAAGACAACGGAAATCATATTGCAGTCCAGTCAATGGGCGCAAAACCAAATCAACCTGATCACAGAGTTGCAGGTTCTTGCCTTGGAATCACCGATAATATATTAACAATGAAGCAAGATTCGATATATTATGCTAAAATTGAATACAATTGGGCAAATAAAACGATGAAAATATTCCTCGATTCCACCGGATTGTTTGTCCAGCCACAATTAATAATAAACAATATTGATTTAACAAGCAATCTTCAGTTAGAAGATGGCGAATATGTTTATATAGGGTTCAGTGCCGGAACAGGATCCTCGTTTCAGGAGCATGATTTGTTCAATTGGACAATTCCATGCAAGAACCAACTTGTCGAAGTTAAGGAATATTCCAATCAAATTGATGTAACAAGCGAAGAAATCTCGATTGTTCCCAATCCAGCAAAAGATGGAAGCAATTTAATATTTAATTTGAAAGAATCAGCATATATCGAAATCAAACTAATTAGCGTTTTAGGGCAGGAAAACAATCAACCAATATTAAAAGGCAAGTTTAATAGCGGACAACAAAGTATAAATATAGATATATCAGGATATTCAAGCGGAATATATATTATATCTATAAAAATAGATAACAAAATGATCAATAAACGGCTTGTAATAATAAAATAAACATAGCATAAATGAAATAAATAATATTATAATAATAGAATATATAGAAATAATTGAATATCAAAGGTAAAAGTAGCTACTTCAAGGCATATAAAAGTAGATAATAACTACGCTGAAATAATAAATCCCCCCATCCCCCCTTTTACAAAGGGGGGTATAGGATAAAATCCTCCCATCCCCCCTTTTACAAAGTGTGGAATAGGAAAAAATCCCCCCATCCCCCCTTTTACAAAGGGGGGTATAGGAAAATAACCCTCCATCCC
>JAPLFL010000017.1 GCA_026390695.1 Candidatus Kapaibacterium sp.
AAATTTGTAATTTCAAAATGATCAAGCATCCCGTTTGGAAGCATATATTTTATTATTTCTTTACTCATCTGTTCCCTTATTTGTTAATTTATACTTTACAAAAATAACTCTTAATCCCCAAAAATTTGACATGACCCAAAAGAATCAGAATTATTGGATACGAAATTCCATTAGGTCAAAAGAGTAAAAGAATTGATTTAATTGGGTATGATACAGAATTCAATATCTGGATAATTGAACTTAAATATACTGATTCAAAAGAAAAAATCGATGCTATTGTTAAACAAATTGATAATTATGAAATTCTATTTCAAGCTATAATGGGTGATGTTGAAAAAGAAGTTCAAGACAAATATTTTTTGCCAAATTTTAATTTTTCAGGCAAAGTAAAAAAGCTAATACTTGCACCAAGAGCTTATTATGATCATAACCCAGTACCTAAAAAATCAGATATTTTCTTTTGTTCATTTTCAAGAATTAGGAATCATGAAGACTTTTTAGGAAAGTTGTCGAAATTTGAAGTGTGTAAATTTAGGCTCTATAATAAATGAACCTCACCATCCATCGTGGCTCTAATGAAATTGGAGGCTCTTGTGTTGAACTGAGAACTGATTCAACACGAATTCTGATTGATTTTGGACAACCAATAGTAAATAGCTCTGGCGCACAATTTGATAATTCAGTGATGAAGAAAAAAAGCATTGAAGAATTAATTAAACTTGCTGTTTTACCTGATATTGAAGGTTTATATTCCGACAATTCCAAAATAAACGGCATTTTACTATCTCATTCTCATATCGACCATTACGGGCTGCTCAATTTTGCACACAAGGATATTCCGGTTTATTTGGGTGAAGCAACCGGAGATATTATCGAAATTAATAATATCTTTCAAAGGCAGACGATCAAATTCAATCATCCTGTTTATTTTCAAAGGAATGTAAAATTTGAAATCGGTGATATTTCGATTACTGCATTTAGTGCTGACCATTCTGCGTTTGATTCTTATTCATTTTTAATTGAGTCAGGTGATAAACGAATTTTTTATAGTGGTGATTTCAGATCGCATGGCAGAAAAGAAAAAGTTTACCGATATTTTCTTCACAACACACCAAAAAATATTGATTATTTAATTCTTGAAGGCACATCTATCAGCAAACAGAAATCAATATCTGAGCTACAACTTGAAGTGCAATTAACACGAATTTTTAAAAGCTCTACAAATGGTTGCTATGTTTGGGCTTCAGCTCAAAATATTGACCGTATGGTCTCAATTTTTAAGGCATGTTTATCTTCAAAGAAGACGCTAATTGTTGATTTATATAGTGTAAATGTATTAAATATTCTTTCAAAATATGGAAGTTTTCCAACTCCATTAAAGGGATATTCAAATATGAAAGTTCTTTTTATTCCGTATTTATTGAACAAACTCATCAGAAATAATAGAATGGATTTGGTTGAACCTTTTGAAAAATATGAAATTCAAACAAATCAAATTAGCAATGCACCTGAAAAGTATATCATGCTCTTTCGACCGTCAATGAAAACTGAAATCAATGAAATTGCTTGGTCAGGTGGACAACTTGTTTACTCAATGTGGGAAGGATATAAGCAAAAGCAGGATTCAATGGAGTTTCTGAATTACTTTACTTCTCAAAATTTTGAAATCATTGATTTACATTCGAGTGGACATGCAGACGAAGCAACCTTGGTCGAATTTGTGAATGCTATAAATCCGAAATACATTATTCCTATACATACTTTTCATAAGAATCAGTATCCGTCTGTGTTTTCACAGGAAGTTAAAATTTTGAATGATAATGAATTATTAGAGATATAAGGATTAAATATGAGTTTTAGAATGATAGGTAAATATTTGCAAGATGGTTCCTTAGTGCATAAAGTGAATCATCGTAAACAAACGCCAGAGGACAACCTTGACGATATTTGTTCAGGATTCTTCAACTCGGTTGGGCTGTCTAAAGCAGAACTAATGAGTATTTTTAACGATTGTGTAAAAATTGCTGATCAGTCTTATGAATTAGCTTTTATTGCAGAGCTGATAATAACTGAAGTTTCAGAGGAATCAGCCGCCATAGCAGTTTATCATAAGGCAGAAGAAATTTCTGAGACAGCTTGTGATTATTATGTTTTAGCTGGTTCAATCCTTGAATACCTCCAAGATTTGAGTTGGGGTTTAGAATTGTATGAAAAGGCAATTGTTATAGTTGAAGATGACCCCGATTTATTTGATTGTATATTTTTAGCAGAAGTATATTGCAAGAATATTCCAGATTATATCAGGTCAAGGAAACTTTATGAACTTGCGGAACAATGCGCAATTACAATGAAGGATTTCAAATATTTAGCAGATTCAATACTGAAAAATTTGAATGACGAACAATGGTATTTGCAACTGATTGAAAAAGCACATTCATTTAATATATTCCCGATAATGATGGATGATATTTGTATGAATTAAAAGAATTAAGTAAATTGGAGATTAATTTTATGAATAACCAAGAAAAACCATCACAACAAACCAAAGATGAATGGCATAATAATCCTTCAAATTGGAAATTAGGAATTTTTTATTACAATAAATCAGACCCAAGGCTATTTCCACCCAAAAGAATCTGGTGGACTGGCTGGACAGTAAATTTTGCAAATCCATTTTCAATTTTGGCGCTGATTGGATTAATACTTGCAATTTTTGTTCTAATGTATTTTTTCAAAAAGTAAATTATCATAGCTTAGGAATAGTCGCTTTTATAGTCGGCTAAAGAAATTAGAGCATGATATATAAAGTTAAAGAGAGCACATCTTCTTAGATTATATTATAATTGTTATTTTAGAATTCATTAGATGAGAAAAATTATTTCCATTGTTGATAACTTTTTCTTGCATTATTCATAAATTCATTATTTTATTTTCCGAATTTTCCTTAATTTTGTATTTTAAGAAATGGTTCATTATTTCAAGAATTAATGGATATGAAATACGAAAAAATCATGCTTTGGAAAACAGAGAGATTGCCTTGGAAAACACTGAGTTTGCCTCAGAAAGAGGTGAGTTTGAGCTGGAAAGATGAGCGGATGACCTGGAAAAGACTGAGTTTAATCTGGAAAGAATTGAGAACGCTCTGGAAAGATAAGCAGATGTTCTGGAAAGAATTGAGTTTGATTTGGAAAACTAAGAGATTGGGCTGGAAAACATGTTTTCTATAATAAAATTAGGTATTTCTAATGTAAATTGTACTTTTTCTATAATAAATTTACATATTTCTAAACTAAATTAGGAGTTTTTTAGAATGGCAACTGCAAATAATCCAAGAAATTACAATCTTTCTGATTCGGAACTTTGTATGTTTACCTCAAATTTATGTGATACCATGACGCGCGACCTGTCCGATTTAGCAGCTTTTGGTATTACTGCCTTGGCTGTTACCAATTTGAACACATTGGGAGATGCTTTTGAAGTGTTCCCGCCTGATGATTCTTTAATCGGTGATGTTATGATTGCTACCCAGACCAAAGCTGCGAAACTCGAAGCAATTAAAGAGCTTATCCGTAGTATGGCTTTGCGTGTCGCGATGAAATGGGGAGAGAATTCTGGTCAATATCGCAAGCTCGGTATTACCGGAATGAATAATTTTTCTGAAGATAAGCTGCTTGTCACGGCCCGAAGCGTTCATACTATTATGACTGGCTTCCTGTCGGACTTAGCTTCAACCGGATTGACTACCGGGCTACTCACTGCCTTTGCTACTGCCAACGATGATTACGAAGCTGCACGGAATGCGCAAAATACGGCAATCAATGAGCGCGATAATAAGACCGAAGAACGTATTGCGGCGGGGAATGCGCTTTATGCCAAGGTGTCCAACTATTGTGATGTCGGCAAACGGGTTTTTGCCAGCACGAATCAGGCTAAATATAATGATTACGTGATTTACGGCGCTGGCGGAACGGGTGGCGCACTCACTCCTCCGGCTAATTTTGCATATAATTTTTCGACAAATGTCTTTTCGTGGGATGTTGTTACCAATGCCACGAGTTATCAGATTGAAGCAAGTGATAACGGAACGGATTGCAACGGAATCTGATTCAACTAAATATAAAGGAGAAATATTGAATTCGATTGAAATTAATAAAATTCAGTTTAAAGTTATTAATATTTTATCTCAAAAATATTATAACTATCCCAAAGAAGATATTCGAGATATAGTCCAGCACTATGTGATTGAAAAGGTATTACCATTATTTAATGACAAATCCAAATCAATAGAGGATTTGACAAGGATTCTGTTTTACCATTCAAGGATGAGAATACTTAAAGAAATCAAATCAAACGAAAAGTTTATCAACATTGATGGTGAGAATTCCGAAGATTTGACTGCTATGGCTGTATTCCCGCTTGATTGGTATAGCTTTCCTGAACAGGGTATAGAAAATGCTCATGCATTTGAAACAATTAATGAACTTTTGAATGATTCCGAAAGAGAAATTTTTGATTTATATAGAACAGGACACAGTTTTAGGGAAATTGCTGAAATCACTGGGCATAATATTGATAAAATTACAAAAAGATTTTATAGACGAGTTGAGTGGCTGAAGAAAAAAATAAAAGGGAAATAGATGAATTTATTATTTGGTTTGGATAAATTTATTAATCTAAAAATATATTGTCCAAAAACGCTCCCAAAAAGTCTTTTATATATAGAGGCGAATTTCAATTAATTTTGTAGAGATATGTTGAATTTGAAAAATAGAAATAGAGAGTTAAATTTGATTTTTTACGTTTTTATTATTGTTTTAATTTTATCATTAGCAAATGGTTGTAAGGACCCAGCACCTAATTGCAATTCATTTTGTAAATTTAAAATCAATATAACTCAAGGAAATTTATGGTGGGTTAATAACGGATGGGGGCCATTTACAACTAATGGTGGTAGAATTTGTTCTTCAATTGGCGGTTTTTGGCCAACTTTTGATTTATCTTGTACATATAACAATCAAACGAGTAAAATTTTTTCTAATAATGGCAATCAATTGAATTCGAGTGGAACAACTGACTGGATAAATGGAAACTGCATTTCTAAGGCAGATGCTGCAAAATATGCAAGTTCAGGAGTACTATTTCAAATAACTAAGAATACAAATTTGTTTTTTTTAGTTAAAGACGGTATGTTATGCTCAGAGCCATTATGTGCATTATATAGAATCAGCCTTGATGAAAAAGATATAAGATATACAATTGATAATTCCAATTGTGGGATTAATTTCTATATAAAAGCAAGGCCAAATAATTATATGGGCCAAGGATATTGTAAACCATGTTCATGTGTTAATTAGAGGTAAAATATGTTTAAAAGAATTATGTTCATTCCTTTATTTGTAATTTTTTCTTTAATATCCTGTAAAGAAGATAGTATTTCTACAAAAAAAATTGCAAATTTATTACAAAATTTGGGGATTGGTGATAGTGCTGTGAGTGCAGTATTATATATAACTGGTGGTAAAACATGTAATCCATATTTTCCTGATCCCGATTCTAATAGTTTAAATGTATTTGCCTATATTACTGATGATTATCAATTTGTTAATCCAACAAATATTTCAGCAGATGGAATTCCTTTAACAAATATGGATAACTTTGTAGGTCAATTGGGTGGGCGATTAAATTATTATCCTGTATATCCAAACAATCATATAACATGGAATATTAATGGATGGGGCGGACAAAACTATACGGGAAATCAGGAAATACCTGTTAAAATGAGTTTTATAAATATTAATCCATTAGATACAATAAATACTAATACCAATAATATTATTCAATATTCAGGTAATGAAAATAACGATTCAATATATATACACATCTTCCCTTCACCAGATAATAGAATCATTTTGAATATAGATTCTATTCCGGGTAATAATGATATTTATTTATTAGTACCAGATAATGGTCAAGTAATTATAAATTCAAGTCTTTTCTCAAACCATCCAAAGAATATTTATTATGACTTTAATTTAGTTAAGACCAAGACTCAAATAGAAGCATTTAATGGTTTTAGAATTTGCAAAAAAAGTCTTTGTTCGCTTTGCAGTATTTTTTTTATTAAATAATTGAGGTATAAACCATGTTAATGAAATCTTATTTCTTTGGTATAATTATTATTACATTTTCTTTAAGTTCTTGTAAAGATTATAATCCTTTAATGCCCAAAGAAAACATAAAGAACTTAATTTCAAATTTATATAGTCCTGATAAGTCAAAACAGGGTTATTTATACAGTTCTAAAAATGTCTATGTTTATAAACAGTCATATTATCAAGATACATATTATCACGCATCATTCTTCTATGATAGTTCAATGACTTATTACCCTGCAAATGAGGTTAAATTAAATGGGAACATAGAAGCTCAAAAGTATGATTACAATATAGTTACTTTTGATGGAACGACAAACCATATTTGGGAAGTTACTGGAAATTCAGTGGTACCAACATACTCTGATACGATTCTTTCACTCAATTCTTTCAAAATCGTCTCTCCTTTGCCTATGATTGATTCAATTAATAAAAATGTTGGTATCAATTTGTCATACACTTCTATCAATAATACAGATACTATTTATATATTAGCTAATTTAAATAAAGGAAGAAGCCTTATCTTAGATTCCACATATAGAAATTACCAATCAATTTATAATGCAAGTTCAAAAATAAATAATGGTACAATAAATTTACCATCATCATTTTTCTCTTGTTTTCCATCGAATTCGTTCATAACAATCCAGATAGTAGCTTTCAGATATAAATTAAAATATATTAATAATAAACAATATATGACAACATGTATTGTTTCAAGTACGGGAGATTATTTAGTTAAATAATAGGGGCAAATATGAAAAAAACATTTATTTCATTACTTTTTGTAATTCTTTTTCTTTCTTTATTTTATAATTGCAGTGATCAGGATCCATGGAAAGATAAACCACCAGCAAATAATTGTAATTGTGATGGAGCGTGTTCTATTACGATTAAAAAAATCACATGTATTCCACCTGGAAGTTATATAAAATCAGATATTGTAATTGATGATGAACTTGGAAATAATATCGCTAATGATAATAATTCACCACTTATTGATGATGTTACAATTTCAATTCCTTGCTGCAAAAGATTTAAAATTACTGTAACCTGGTTTGAATTTTGCCCTGCAAGTTTAGGAAACAAAATGTGGTCTGGAACAAAATATATAGTACCAACAAGTTGTAGTGAATCTACAACATTTGTCGAAGGCGAGTTTTCAACGGATCCTTGCATGTAATCCATCACAATAGATATTTCCCCTTCCCGCTTCTGCATATTCCAGCATAAAGCAGCGCCGCTTTGCCAATAAAGACATCCAATGTTTTGAAAACATTGGATGTCTAAATTTCCTTCCTACGGGATTTTTTATCCGGCGGAAATCCTCTTCGCAGGGCTTTTTTATTTCCCCTGTTTCCCGCTTGTGCAAATTCAAGCATATAGCAGCGCCGCCTTGCCATAGCCATGTTTGTCTCATCTCCAAATCATTTTTCATTTTTCATTTTACATTGATAAAATGCCCTTCCCTCTTCTGCAAATTCCAGCATAAAGCAGCGCCGCTTTGCCATAGCCATGTTTGCATAATCTCAAAATCAGATTACCTGGCTCTGGGTGCAGTAGTAAAACACTTTTGAACTTCTTTAAAGTTTCTTCTTGACTGACTGTCATTGATTTGTTATAATATACAATAAAAATAAAAACAACACGTCTTAACTATGAATTTTTTAAAATTTTATTTATGGGGTAATATGCTAACTTTAACCGAAATTAAACCTGACTTTGTCTATAGAAATGACAAAGTAGTTGCTGCAATAATTGATATTGACATTTTTAATGAACTTATTGAAAAATTTGAAGATGAAGAAGATATTGCATATTTAAAAGAAGCTCGAAATAAAACTATGGATTATAGAAAATTCGGTGAATATCTCACGGAGCGTGAGAATGTATGAAATTTACATTGAACGAAATGCTGAAAAAGAATTAAACGCCTTGAATTCTCCGATTTTTGATAGAATTAGAGATGCAATTTTAGATTTAGCAAACAATCCAAGACCTTTTGGATATAGGAAATTGAAGGGATTAGAAAGATATTTGAGAATCAAGGTAGGTGATTATAGAATTATTTATGAAATTAATGACAAATCCTCCGAAGTTAAAATTGAAAAAGTCAGGCATAGAAAAAATGTGTATAGATAGAATATATAATTTAATATTCCCTACCGCCCTGGATGTTTTATCCGGCGGGAATCCCCTCCGCAGGGCTTTCTTATTCCCCCCTGCTCCTCTTCTGCAAATTCCAGCATAAAGCATCGCCGCTTTGCCAATAAAGACATCCAATGTTTTGAAAACATTGGATGTCTAAATTTCCTTCCTACGGGCTGTTTTATCCGGCGGGCTTCCCCTCCGCAGGGCTTTTTTATTTCCCCACCTTCCCGCTTCTGCATATTCCAGCATAAAGCAGCGCCGCTTTGCCAATAAAGACATCCAATGTTATGAAAACATTGGATGTCTAAATTTCCTTCCTACGGGCTGTTTTATCCGGCGGGCTTCCCCTCCGCAGGGCTTTTTTATTTCCACATTTCCGCTTCTGCAAATTCCAGCATAAAGCATCGCCGCTTTGCCAATAAAGACATCCAATGTTATGAAAACATTGGATGTCTAAATTTCCCCTCCCGTCGGATGTTTTATCCGGCGGGAATCCCCTTCCACAGGGCTTTTTTATTTCCCCCCTTCCCGCTTCTGCAAATTCCAGCATAAAGCAGCGCCGCTTTGCCAAAGCAATGTTTGTCTCATCTCAAAATCATTTTGCATTTTTCATTCTGTTTCACAATTTTCATCAAGTTCTGCTTGTGGTGATGCTCCAATACTGACTTTATTAATTCGTTCGGCAATAGCTTTGGTAAAACACTGAATATTTGGGTTCAATGGTTTATTGATTGAGAAATATTCAAAGTTATCATGTTCATCTAATTTGTACTCGGAGTAGTAAGCAGTATTCTCATCAATATATTCCAAGAGCATGTAATACGGAATTATCGTTGAATAAACATTGGGCGGATAAGCAAAGCCTAAACCTATAAAATGAGCTTCACCTTTTTGAGTTGGCTTTGGCAGCTCGATGATAAGGATTTCTGTACCTTTGAAAAATTCTACTCCATCATTTTCATCAAAAATATAAGAACTAATGCTCCAGTTGGGTTTGTTGCAAGTGGAGTAAGAGTTGGTGGGCATGATATTTTTGTCCCAAAGTGCATTCAGAATAGCAATTCTCTCTTCGTTGACTGCATTGAAGAATACATCGAAATTCTCAAAGAAATAATTTCTGAAATGGCTGTGGGTGAAGGTTAGCTGTGAAGAATTCATTTACTATTTACTCATTCATTCAAAACACAAAATTACAAAAATTATTTCACTCCCCTAACAAAAGAAATAAATATTTTTTGTTTCATAGCATCTAATGCTGAATTTGGAGGACTCATTTGATATTTTCGCCAAAAGTGGCGAAAAACAATCAAAAGGAATTTGAACTTTAAAGAAATCCTGAATAGTTTAGGCATCTTTATTCCTTGAAACTCAAAATAGGTAACTAATCAGTTTTATTCTTACTTATTTTTTTGGTTTTCTTCGGTTCAATTTGCTTCACAGCTTTATCAAAATCACTTTCAAGTTTATCATTTTCCTCTACTCTCTTAATATGGAATTTTTCATATTCGTTGTGTGAATGCTCAATTGCCAGTTGGTGAGAAATCTTACCGGAATGAGTTAAAATATCTCGGTCATTGAGATTCAAAAAACCGTCCAATTTACTAATCCAATCCTGCATATTCATTGGTATTCTTCTCATTGCCTGTCCTTCGGCAAATACAAGATATTGTTCAGTTAAATTATTCGTGCCGATAGTTCATCTTCCGACAAATAATTTTTAGCAATTTCTACATCTTGCTTCCTCACTTTTGTCCCACGCTAAGTTGTTAACCCCATATTGTTTTTTTTACTGTCCGCTCTTTCAAAGATAATTTCAGCAGCAGTTTTGCCTGTAATTGCCCAGTGCATTTTATTTTGAACTGTTTTGAAGAAGTTAATGCTTATTTCTAATGTTGGGTCATAATCAACACTGGTAGCGTATATGTCGGTAATCTTTTGATAAAAACGCCGTTCAGAGGTTCGTATATCCTGAATACGTCTTAGCAGTTCTTCAAAATAATCATAGGGCTGGTCAGGGTTTTTGAGCCTTTCGTCATCAAGAACAAACCCTTTTATGATATACTCTTTTAATCTTTGAGTAGCCCATTGCCGGAACTTTGTGGCAACATGGCTCTTAATACGATAGCCAACTGAAATAAATGCATCAAGGTTGTAGAATTTCTGCTTTCGTTCAACATTTCTATCACCCTCAAGTTGAACTATTAAGAAATCCTTAATAGTTGGCTCTGATTCTAACTCCCCATCTTCAAATATACTATTTAAGTGCATATTGATATTTGGCACTGTCGTTTGAAACAACTCTGCCATCATTTTCTGAGTTAGCCAAACTGTCTCATTTTCAAGACGGACTTCAAGATTGTTTTGCCGTCTTCGGTTTGATAGATTATTATTTGTCTTGCTTGTTTTTCAGTTTCTTTTTTCATTTATACCTCATATCAAAAATCATTAAAGACATTTCCAAACCCTTGGAGAAGGTTTCCACGACGTTGGAAGACAATTCCACGCCCTTGGAAAAGGTTTCCACGATGTTGGAAGAGGTTTCCACGGTGTTGGAAGACATTTCAACGACGTTGGAAAAGGTTTTGTTAATCATTTTTTACTCTTTTTCAATAATTTTTATCTATTCATAGGTCAAATGAAAGGTTTATAAGCCATGTTATCTATTTCTTGCTGATTTTTTTAATTTCTTTGTCCAAATCCGAAATATATTTTTTATCTTGTTCTATTCTAAACTGTTCAAATTCTTGATGAGCCTTCTCAACGGCATGCTCATGGCTAATATTTCCTGCATTTGGCAGTATTTCCAAACTATTACTTTCTAAAAATTTATTGGTTCTTTCTAACCAATCTTTCATATTCATTAATTGGTTTCTTCTGGCTTGGAACTCAGCCAAATCTAAGAAAGCACTTACTAACAAATTTAAATCTCCAATTTCATTCTCGGCTAAATAATTCTTTGCAATGCTCACATCACTTTTTAAAATTTTTCCATTAGGGGAGTTTTTCCAAGAAGTTAGCCCCATATAATCTTTGTTTTTATTGGCTCTGTTAAAAATATTTTCCTCTGCCGTTTTGCCTGTAATAGCAAAGTGTAATTTATTTTGTACCATTTTATAAAATAATTTGGTTTCTTCGGCATTTTTATTGTAATCAGCGCTGCATTGCTCAAAAATATCGCCTAATTTTTGATATAATCTGCGTTCGCTTGCTCGAATTTCCCGAATGCGTTCCAGTAGCTCATCAAAATAATCTTTGCCAAAAGGTTTGCCGTTTTTGAGCATTTCATCATTAAGCACAAAACCCTTTATAATAAATTCTTTCAGTGTTTGAGTAGCCCAAATCCTGAATTGCGTAGCTTGTTTTGAATTCACGCGGTAGCCAACTGCTATAATAGCATCGAGGTTATAATAAGATGTTTTATACTTTTTACCATCACTGGCAGTTGTTTCCAAAATGGAAACAACTGAATTTTCATCCAACTCGCCCGATTCAAATATGTTTTTCAAGTGCTTACTTATAGCTGGCACTTCTACTCCAAACAACATAGCAATTGCTTTTTGCGGCAGCCAAAAGGTTTCGTCATTGTAAACAACATTAACAGTGACCTTACCTTCAGGTGTTTGGTAAATAATAATCTCATTCTTTTGTTTTTCAATTTCTTTTTTCATATTTATCTCAAGTTAAAGTTTATTAAAAACATTTTCACGACGTTAGAAGACATTTCCACGACGTTGGAAGATGTTTTGTTTATCATTTTTTACTCTTTTTCAATAATCTTTATCTCTTCTTCAGTCAAATCATACAATTTATAAACCAATTAATTATTATTCTTCCTTTTTAGAGGTCTCTAATAGCCATTGCCATTCTTCAGATGTCGGCAACTTCCCTTTATATTCATCCGGCAACTGAGGGTAAAGTTGATAAGTGGCAACACCAATTGGATTAGCTTTTGACCGTAAACTAATTTCAACTTCCAATTTATCCTTTTCTGCACATAAAATAATTCCAATTGAAGGGTTGTCGTCATTAGCTTTTTCAGTATCATTTAATACTTCAAGGTAAAAATCCATTTTTCCGGCATATTCAGGTTTGAATGCTCCGGTTTTGAGTTCTATTGCAATTAATGATTTTAAAAAACGGTGATAGAATAGCAAATCTATAAAATATTCCTTTTCTCCAAGTGTAATGCGGTACTGACTCCCGATAAAGCAAAATCCGTAACCAAGTTCTATTAGAAAATCTTTTAATTTTGAAAGCAACCTTTTTTCCAATTCAAATTCTCTAACTAATTGAGATAAACCCAGAAATTCTAAATTTATTTTGCTTTTTAGCATCTCATCTGCTTGCTCAACAAGGTGAGATGGCAATGTTTTTCCAAAATTATGATGCTTTTCGATTTTTGAGTTATTGTAAGCGTTTGCTTTAATCTGGTTTAAGAGTACATTTCTTGTCCATCCAAAATTTTCAGTACTTTCCAAATAATATTTTCTTTCGTTATCATCCTTTATCTTTTGCATAATCAATACGTTATGACCCCACGGTATTTCTCCAACAAGCTGTTGGAGATTTGGAAAATCACAATATTCAAGATAAAATTGGCGAGAAAGCCACAAATTTTGTGGTGAGAATCCGGTTACATACGGAAATTCTCTTTTTAAGTCCTTCGAAAGTATTTCAACAACAGAATTGCCCCAGCCAAGTTCTTGCTGTTTTTCGACAATCATTTTTCCGATAAACATATACAAGCCGACAAATGTTCGATTTACCGATTTTGAAGCTTGAACCTTACTCTCAATAATTTGGTTCTTTATGTCATGCAAAAATACACTATATTCATGCAGGTCTGAAAAGATGGGTTCGGTTCTGCTTTTTACTATATTTTCTTTTTTCATATATATCTCAAATTAAAGTTCATTAAAGACATTTTCACGACGTTAGAAGACAATTCCACGATGTTGGAAGACAATTCCACGCCCTTGGAAAAAGTTTTGCAGAACATATTTTAATTCCCTTCAATAATCATTATCTTTATTTCAATTTATAAATCTAAAAACAAAAGCGTCAATTTCATTTTTCATTTCTGGGGTTTATGAATGAACAGACGGGGGCGTCTGTTCTACTTTGCTATTATCCCAATAACATTTATAATTATAACCATTTTCAATTAATCCTCTTTTAACAGGATTATTCAAAATATAGTTCATTTTTTCAAATAGTTCCTCATCATTTCTGATAATTCTATCAAAAGACTCAGCTTGAAATATATGTTTAATTGGTAGCTCAGACACCTCCGTCTGAGCATGTTTCCCCATTTGAATCAAATGTTTTAGAATTTGTTTCGCTGCATATCCTTTAATTGCTTGCATAATCTTTGATAGATTTACGTATTTATTTGTTTCAATTTCTTTAGGTTGTAGAATTATATGAACATGGTCAGGCATTATTACAAAAGAAAATAAGTCATAATCAAATTTACTGTAATGAATAATATTATCGTATATAATTTGTTTTGAAGTACTATTGAGAATCAATTTATTATAAGTTCTGAAGGTTATAAAATATATACTTCCCGGATTCTGCCAATGAGGTAGATTTCGGCGAGTAGTAACAAATTCTCTTATTGCATTACGAGCTACCGGTAGCTCCGTATGTTCTACCGGTAGCTCGGACGCCCTCATCTGAGCATTTATCACTGTCTGAGTCGGTAATTTGTCTGAGGAATTAACAGACGGGGGCGTCTGTTCTACTACTTTGCTCATCACTTCCTTCCCTCCACAATCTTTATCTCTTCTTCTGTCAGATCATAAAGCTTATAAACCATTAAATCAATTTCTTTTTCTTCCTTGCCCGAATCTTTACCTTGTTCTTTTTTATCAAGAATGATATTTACCAAATCAATAAAAGGTTTTTGTTCTTTTTTATCAATTTTTGGGATAGGAAGATTCTCAATAAATATTTTCCTGACTTCTAATCCTTTTAAACCTAAACCGGAACATAATTGACGAAGCATAAAATCAGTTGCTTTGGAATTTAAAAGGGCTAAAAGAAATTTAATTCCTATTTTTTCTGCTGTAAGTATAAATGATTTATCATTTGAAAAAGTTAATGTGTTAGAATAAGAAAAACATGGAGCTTGAGTCATATTTGGATAAACTATTTTTTCTTTTCCAAATTCTTCTATGTAGGCACAATTCCTAAGATTATAAGATGTATCACCTTGGTCTTCTCTATCAAATAATCCTTTTGCCTTTTTTGCATTATCACCGAATAGTCCAGCAATTCTGCTTAATTCAATATCTTCTAAATGTTTCTTAATTACTGGGAATTTATTAATATCAATTCTTGGAATATTCTTTTCTTTTATTCCATTATGAGAATTAATCAACCACAAATCAGCAAATTCAGCTTTATATCTTTTAATATCACGACCACGGAGAATAGGTTTGATAATTTCGGCATTCTTTGGGTCGGCAGCAATAAGTTCATCTTTCTTTTTGCCGTCAATAATAAATGCTTCATTGAAACCTGTTAAAACTCCACGATAGATTTTAATATCCCAATCTTTAAGAGGAGTTCCAATTGCTTCAATTTTTTCTTTTATTCTTTGTTCAATATTGGAAGAAATAACCCAGCTATCCTTGCTATGTTTTGGCATTAATTGTTTATGCTTATCAAAGTATTCTTCGATAGACATATTTATTTTAAAATCAGTAGAAATATTACACGCATAAGTTATATTTGATTGATTTACTTGAGATGATTTTTTTACAACTATTATATTTGTATCAACAGTTGCTGATTCAAAAACTTTAAATCCCCCAAAGTCAACCAATTTCATAGGAATTGTATTGCTTGAAAGGAAATGACGAAGATTCTCACCATATCCTGCACGCATCCACTTGTTGGAAGTAATGAAACTTAAAAAACCGGAATACTTTAGAATATCGATACCTTTTTCAATAAATAAAGAATAAATATCACCGGAACGAGTAAATGTCTGAAAATTTTGATTCTCGTATAAATCTGCTAACAATCCATAATCCTTTTGGAGTTGAATATACGGCGGATTTCCAATAACAATATCAAAACCGCCTTTATCAAATACATCAGCAAAAAATAAATGCCATAAAAAATAGGGTCTTATTGTTGAATTTTCATACTCAATAAGTTTTTTCCTTGATTCTGTCTTTTTACTTAATAGTAATTTACGTTTTTCAATTTCTTTGATTTCTTTACATTTTTCAAGGTAAATCTTTTTCTGATGGTCTTTTAAATTTTCTGTGTTGTTCTTTAATTTTTGGTCAAAATTAGCAATCTCAATCAATAGTTGATTTTCATAGCTTTCTAATGCTTTGTCAATATGATTCATCACAATTTTATCGATTGTTCTATGTATTATTTCTTTTCTTGATTTTTCTTCTTCCCTAAAATAATCAACAATAAGGCTTTTAATATTTAACCTATCTTCATTAGAAAATTCATAGTTAACTTCAGGTTCATTGAAAATATTTTGCTGATAAATAGTAATATTAATTTCATCCATTATTGCTGCCTTACTCAAATCAACACCTTCAAAGCTCTCAATCAAACTATTCCCTTGCATAATTTTATAGTCAAGGTTTGGCAGGGCTTGTGGCTTTTCTTCATCAACAACTAAAGCTAACCAAAAACGAAGGCGAGCTATTTCTACAGCGCCATTTTCAATATCAACACCATAAATATTATTCTGAATAATTTCCTTCTTAATCTCAGCAGGACTAAATGATTCAGAAGTTCTGAGATGTGGGTAAAGAAGCCGACGGCAGTCAAATATTTCTTTTAGCAATCCCATTGGAAAAGCACCTGAACCAATTGCCGGGTCGCATATTTTTACATCTTTCAGTAATTTATTTATTTGAATAGCTTTTCTTTGCTCTGTCAGTGCATCACTTACTTTATTAATTCGGACAAAATTTTCAATATCCTCTTTTTTATCATTTGGTAAGTGGGTATGCAGGTACTCAATCAGGCTCTCATGGCACATATAATGGACAATTTCTTTTGGGGTATAGAATGCGCCTTTTTCTCGGTTTTCTTCTAACAAATTCTCAAAAATATGACCTAACATTTCCGGGTCAATTCCTACTTCACTATCATAAGGGTCGTTTTCATCAATTGTGAAATTATATCTCTCAAAGAAGTCTAATAAACCTCCGAATAATTCTTCCGGGAAATCAATAACATTGGTATAAGAAATATCCGTATCAAACAAACCGCCGTTCAGATAAGGAATTTTAATATTTTCGCCAAGTTCAGTAGGAGCTATATCTTTTGTTCTTTTAAAATTCAAAGTTTCAAAGAATAAAGTTCTTAAAGTTTTGCTGTGAAAATGTTCTTTATCCTGAGAATTATTATAAAGAGATTGAATGAATTTTTTATCTCCATTTTTCCATTCAGCCTGTTCTACCGGAACACCCATCCAACCTTTTTTCTGCAAGAACTGAAGAAATACAAGTCTTCCGAGAAGTTTTTTAGTGTAATCTCGAATAGGTTTAGCGTTTATATCCTTCCAGCCCTTTTCAAGTTCAATATCATTGCCGAGTATAATTTTTCTGTTATGAGCATTTTTTGCCAAATGGTAGCTAAATTTTTCAAAATACTCCTTATAAGATTTAAAAAATTCCTTGTTAAGTTTTTCAACGGAAAAAGCTTCATACAAATCATTTATGTATAACTTTTGACCATTAAACTTTTCAAAACGTTCAGCAGCAGTTCGGCAAGTTTCACCCTTGCCAAAAAGATATGTATATCGTTTCGGTTCAGTTTCTTTTTTCCCATCATAAGTTCTAATTTCACTTACATAACTAAACCGCCATTTTTTATCTTGAACAAAGACAATTAGCGCACCATCAACATCTTGATAAACCTGCTTTAAAAGATTTCTCAAACCAACTCTATTTTTTTCAATCCAAATACTCTGATTGACTTTAACTTCATAAACACCAATTAACCGCTCATCAGCAGTTTCAAAATTACCCAATTCTAAGGCTGATTCAATATTTTCAGTCCATTCTTGATTGTCTTTTACAATTTGATTTGGACGGGCAAGAATATTTCTCACCCCAAATTTTTGTCTCAATACTTCAATCCATTTATCATGGCTGTATGGCTTTTCTAATATTTCAGTTTGTAAAGTTTTTCTATCCATTATTTTCTTCTTTTAGTGAGAGCATTTCAAATAATTGGTGGAATTTATCGGCAAGGACTTTTTTATTAATCATTTTTGTTTCATAGTCGGCTATCATAGCTGGAGAAATATTTCTTGACATTGCATATTCAACAACTTCCGAATCTTTTCCTTTACATAGGAGAACACCAATACTTGGGTTTTCATGTGCCCTTTTAACATCTCTATCGAGTGCTTCAAGATAAAAGTTTAATTTTCCCAGAAACTCCGGTTCAAATTCGCTTATTTTCAATTCAAACAAAACCAAACATTGTAAATCTCTGTGAAAAAAGAGTAAGTCAGTATAATAATCTTTATTACCTACCTGTAATCGGTATTGATTCCCCATGTAAGTAAAACCTTTGCCAATTTCAAGAATGAATTTATGGAGATTTTTGATTAATGCTGTTTCTAAATCATTTTCCGAAAATGGTTCTGGTAAGTCTAAGAACTCAAAGATATATGGCTCTTTGAATAAGTCCTTTGGTAATTGTGTCATCGTTGTTGACACAATTTGATTTGCAAGCATTGTTCTTTCAAAAACTGCTGTTTTGAGTTGACGCTCTACCTCCCTTACAGATAATTTTTCATTTGCTGCTTTAAGTAAATAGAAAAGTTTTTCTTCGGATGTTTTTGTTTTTGAAAGAATATGTAAATGAGCAGACCATTGAATTTGTGTCAACAGTGTTGACACAAATTTGACAACATTATCTTCATTGACATTCATTTGAAATTGAACAGTAGATAAAAAGGTAGGTTCAGAGTATGTTTCAAAGAATTGTTTCATCCGGTAGAGACCCCTACGATTGAATCCAGAAATACTTGGGAATCTATTTTGAATAAATTCAGCCAATAAGCCAACAGTTTTATCACCCCAAGAACCAGCAGAAACTCTATCTGAAACTATTTTGCCAACATTAAAATGGAGCATTATCATTTCAACATTGACTTTACTGTAAGCTCTTGAGCGAGCTGCTTCTATCAATTTTACGATATGTTCAAAATCAACTAAGAATGGTTCGATATAATTATTCATACGAAATATTGATTATTGAATAAATGTTTCGGTTAAAACAATGTCCGGTGAAATATTAAAGTCTATTTCTGTTTGTTGTTCAGGAGTTTCAATCTCGTTGTCGGAAATTGCATCATACTTCTTGGCAATCATCAGAAGTAAATTATCAAGTTGAGCATAAGTAATTTTCTTCTTATCAAATTGTAATTTGAATTTTTTAATTTCATTAGGAAGAGGCGTAAATGTGCCTTTATCAATTAAATCAATCATTTTTGAACAAGCTGTTTTGACATCTTGATTTTTAGTTAGTGCTCTAATATCTCGTAAAAATTTTCTTGCTTGAGTAGAAATTGCATCAGCTTTATCTGTTGGAGCAATTATTTCAGTTGAAGCACCGAAAAAGTCCTTTTCGAATAAATCTAATGCCGATTCAACATGGCTATAATGGTGTTCAGGAATATCAAACCCCGGTTCGCTCGAATTTGCTTCAAAATATTGAGCCGCTTCCAAAAAAGTTAAGTAATTAACTGTTTTATTACTATCAACTAAATAAAATTCCATTTTATAAGGTGATTTCAAGAAAACAACTGTACTTTCAGTAATATCTTGTTTTATTACATTCTTAATATTTCTGGCAGTACGTGCTTTCATAGGAAATTGTTTTATCCTTTTGAACTCCTTCGGGTGATTATCTTTGAACTCTCTGATAAATCGTAAAAATTGTAATCTTTTATCTTCATCATCTTTCATTCCTTCTTTAAACAATTCAAATTGCTCAACCATTTCTTCATGTGTATAAATTTTTGCATCTTCACCAAAAGCAGAATGGAAGCCTTGAAGTTTAACTAAAGCGTTGCTATACAATTTTATTTCTTCGTCGCCTTCATCAGACGGATAAAAATTGTAATTATAAATTACACCAGCTACACTGCCAATTCGATTAACTCTACCAATACGCTGCATAAGTCTGGTAGCATTCCAAGGAGTATCATAGTTTACAATAACGTTGGCTCGATGCAGATTGACACCTTCAGAAAGAACATCGGTTGTGATGAGTATTTTATAATCATCTTTTTTATTACCAGTAAAATTAGCATCAAAGTTCTCCTGTATCGTCTCAAATTTCTTTTTCCTATTTTTTGATGAAATATTTAAAACTTTGGTATTAAGATGTGATTCAATTTTGTTTTCTAAATAATCAGCAGTATCGGTACTCTCCGTAAAAATTACAAGTAAGCCTGTTGGATTCTTTGTTTCATCAAGTAGTTCTTCATCTAATGCTTTAAAAAAGGCTTCTAATTTGGGGTCTTCTTCAATTTTAGACCATTTAATTATAAGTTTTTCGAGTAAATCACTGTCTTTTTTAAGCCCGTCAATAAACCCAGATTCAAAATCATCAGGTGTAAAAATATTATTTCTGGGTTTTTCAATACTTAGGTCTAAAATCAATTTCTCAATTCTTTCAATTGAAAACCCTTTTTCCATTAAGTCATTTATTCGTAAATCAGGAGCTATAAGGACTCTGCCTTTGTTAAACATTTCAATCATTCTATCCGTTGCATTTTTGAAGTTTTGCAAAGATATTTTAAAGGCTGTAAAACTACTCTCTAAGCGCTTTATCATCATTGTTTTCATTATTCCTGCCAGAGATTCAGAAACTAAAACTGCTTGCTCATAATAATTTTCTCGGAGTTCAGTTTTTAAAAATCTTATTGCTTGATAACGATAATAACATATCCTATTTTCTTCAGTTAATGTAGCCACCGTATTGAAAAAAAGTTTGCTAAGTTTCACACTTAGTTTATAAATTTTAGGCAGTGGTGGCGCAATTTCAGGGAATATTATACCTTGAGCTTTTAAATCTTCGAGATATTTCGGATAATTAGATAAATCTTTACGTGTTCTTCTAACGGTAATATTTGAAATAACCTTTTCTCTGATAGAGCTATACATTTCTTTAATACGTGAAATATCAGGGGCATCGCTTTTCATTATTTCACGATATTCCCTGATTTTAGCTCCAAAAAAACTTTGAAGGTTGGTTGTAGGCAAAGTGCTTCTTCTGGCATCTTGAAAAAGTAATAATTGATAATACAAATCTTGAGGTCTATTATTCAAAGGAGTTGCAGAAATTAATATGACTTTCTTTTTAGTTCCTGAGATTAATCCATCCCCATTTCTTGGAGCTTTACAAATTCTTTGCAGGAAACCAAAAGCATCCGCAGTATGACTCCTATATCTATGAGCTTCGTCAACAAGAATTAAATCATAGTCTTCTTTAGCCCAGTAATTTAAGTCTTCACCTTTAACTATTTTTTCTAATCTTCCATTTGAAATAAATTTTGTATGCCTGTCAATACCAAATTGGCGAAATGTTGTTTTCCAGTTCTTTTCAATTGCAGGAGGATAAACAACCAGAATTTTTGTATTTAGTGAACCATTAGCAATAAGAAATCTTTTGGCTATCATGGCGGCTACAACTGTTTTACCTAAACCAACAACATCAGCCAAAAAGAAGCCATTATGTTCAAGCAACATCTGAAAACCTTGATTTACAGCGTCTATCTGGTAGCTTAACTTTTTATAAGTTTTAGGTAAGTCGCCAACGGTATCAGGGTCATAATCAATATTCTTCCCAAAATATTCAATTAAAAACTTAATATAAATCTCATAAGGAGTAAATTTCTGACCAATGTGTGTCTTCTTTTTAAATTCTTCAATATCATGTGGAAGTATAGAAGTTGATTCTTCCCAGAGTGTTTGAAATTCTTTTATTGTAAAATCAACATCATCATAGTCTTTAAGTTCAACATTCAACTCATAATTTGGAGATTTTTTAATACCTAAACCAGCTTCAGTCAGGTTAGAAGAACCCATAATAACTCTGCCATCACTGTGTTCGCTATGATTTTCTGGAAGGAATAAGTAAAACTTAGCATGTATTGTTTTTGAGTTATGTGCCCGAACTTCAATTCTACCGGATATTAAGTCATCAATAAATTGTAGAATTCCTTTTTCAACTTCACTTGAATATTTTGCTTCTTTTATATCTTGGACAAACCACTTGAGAAATTCTTCCTTTGTTTTATCTTCATCACCAAAATATAAAAGCCCTTTTCTCTGTGCTTCAGCAAACATTTGGTCAACATTTATTCCAACCAATATCTTAATACTTTTTACATTTGCTAAATAACTTTGTAATTTAAAATAACCTGATGAACGGAAATAGCCTACGACAGCATGAAAAGCATACAAATCTTTCATGTTTTCAACTATGCCTATGAACTTATCGAATAAGTTCCTTTCATTACTATTCGTGAAAAATTTTGAGGGCATTGATTCTCCTAAACTTATTTCAATTCAATTTCAAATACACTATTCCAATATACAAAATTACGGAATATATTTTACTTTATCACCACTGAAAGCCATTTTGTTGAAAAATAATTGAAAAAAAATCATAAGATAAAATATATAACTCTCCTTTCTTTAATTCTACAATCTTTTCGACCTCTTGTATAAACAATTACTACTGTATATTCTAATTTATACATCCGCCCCGAAAAACTTTTCCTAAGATTTTGAATTAATAATGAGCCTCTATACATATAGCATCAGATAAAGTATTGATAGGTAACAGCTCTATACATATATCTCCATCATGTTTGTCGAATAATCCTCAATTACGTCCATATCCTTCAGAGATGCCACGTCTGTATAAATGAACCTATTTCAAATTTTCATTTTTGGACGAAATTACTCAAATTATTTTTATGTTTTTGAAAATACCTTATGTTTGTTATTCGAGATTTTTCATTACTTTTAAATGCTTGTAAAATAATGTATTTAATTGTATTTTTCGCTTGTATCTTTCGGTTCTTTTTTGTAAGTTAGAAACAAGTTTTTACTACATAAAAACACACTTAATCAAATTATTTATAATCATTTAGGAGCATTTATAATGAAAAATGAACCAACAAAACCACTTCAATCCAAATTCAAAAAAGTTGAGATTGAAAAGACCGATGATGCTAATAATTCATCCGCTGGTTTTTCTAAATTTTCAGGCTTTTGCATTAAATATATCAAAATAAACACAATTAAAGCAATCTTACACATCATAAAAGCATTCTAATTTTTAATCAGAGATGTCTTTTTTCCTTCCTGAGACATCTTTTCTCTCGTCCGAGATGTCTTTTTTTCTTCCTGAGACATCTTTTTTCTCGTCTGAGATGTCTTTTCTCCAGTCTGAGGCATCTTTATTCCCATCTAAGATGTCTTACAAACAAAAAAAGACATCTTTCTTGTGAGTAAAGACGTCTTTTATTTTGAAATTATTGTAAGAGATGGAAATATTTTTTCAATATTTTATTTTTTAGAAAGGAGTTATAAACCATGACATATTAGGATATGGGAAAAATGTAGTTGCAAAATCCATTACAACTAAATCATGATCATGTTCATTCCATTGGTTGTTCGTAATTCCATTAATCACAGTTATATCTTGTATAGCTCTTGAAGTTATTTTATTACTATCGCAACAAAGAGCTAATGAAAATATTCTACCGGAAAAATCTTTTTTAAAGTAGAAGCATTTTTCGCCTGTACACCCATCACCAGCAGCATTATGATTTGTCTGGCTTTGATTATCAATAGTCCAGCCACTATTTAACATGTTCATTATAGATTGAACAACTGTAATTGGATTATTTACATTAAGTTCAAAATTCTTAACTTGTCCCATTCTTTATTCCTTTTAAAATTGATAAAACCCTTAAATTATATAGTTATTCTATATTAATCCTATTTATATTATTCTTTTAAAAACATACCAGCCACCAAAGCCGGCAAATAAAATAATCATTGCAATAAGTCCCCACTCCGGCAAAGTTGGAATAGTTGTAAATGCAATTTGACTACCATATCCAGTACCAGCACTGTTAGTTGCATAAGCTCGGACATGATAAACAGTGCCGGGGTTCAAACCGGATATTGTGCTTGAAAATGTACCAATTCCGCTTCCATCAGTTGTTTTACTATCTGCTATTGTTGGATTTCCCGATGTATTCCAACAAATACCTCTTGCGGTAACTGTTGCACTTCCATCGCTTGTTACATTTCCGCCACTGCTGGCTGTTGTATTTTGTATGTTTGTTATTGAAGTAGTATTAACTGTAGGAGCTAAAGTAGATATATGAGTAAATAAACCATAGTAACCTAATGCTGCAAATATATTCGAGCCATAATTAAATATATTTGTAACACTACTAGTATAATCTGCATTATACATAATAATGGTCCAATTGCTTCCATTGTTCGTTGAATAATAGATTCCATTTTCCGTACCTGCATAAATATTAGAACCAGAAGCTATTAAGGATGTAACTCTTAAATCACCGAAACCAGTAATAACTTGGGTCCAATTACTTCCATTATTTGTTGAATAAAAAACTCCAGCGCCATAAGTTCCAGCATAAATATATGAACCTGAGACCGCTAAACTTGCAACATTTAAATTAGACAGACCATTATTAACCTGTGTCCAATTGCTCCCATTATCAGAAGTATAATAAACACCTCCGCCATTAGTACCTGCAAAAACATTGGAACCAGAAATACACAGAGCTTTGACATCAGTATTCGTTAGACCATTATTAACTTGTGTCCAATTGTTCCCATTATCAGTTGAATAAAAAACTCCCCCTCCATTGTAGGTTCCAGCAAAAATATTTGAATTCAAATTTACTATACTTAAAACATATAAATTTGATAAACCATTGTTTTTCTGAGACCAATTGGTTCCGTTATTAGTTGAATAATATATACCTCCACCCCAGGTTCCGGCGTATATATTTGAACCTGACAACATAAAACAACTAACATTAGTGTTAGATAAACCATTATTAACCTGAGCCCAGTTGTTACCATTATTTGTTGAAAAAAATACTCCGCCATTTCTTGTACCAGCAAAAATATTAGTACCTGAAGCAATTCCACAATATATAATACTTGGACTAACTAATCCGTTATTCAATGTATACCAACTATTTCCATTATTTGATGAAGCAAAAAGACCATCATCTGTTCCTACAAATATTTTAGAATTAGTAGCTCCTATTGATTTTATTATTGTATTTGATAAACCACTACTAATATGTGACCAACTTCCACCATTATTTGACGAATAAAATACTCCGCCTCCATTTGTACCTGCAAATAAATTTGAACCTGAAATTGCTAAACTTAAAATATCTGAATTTGTTAAACCACTGCTAATTTGAGTCCAATTACTTCCAAAGTCGGTAGAATAAAAAACTCCACTACTATAAGTTCCAACATATATATTAGTACCAAAAACCATTGAACATCGAATATTTAAATCTGTTAAACCATTATTAACTTGAGTCCAATTGCTTCCATAATTTGTTGAAAGATACATCCCGTTTCCCCAAGTACCTGCAAAAACTTTTGTACCATTTAAAACTAAGGAAGTTACAGTCATACCTATTAAATCATTAGTAACATCTGACCAATTTGAACCATTATTAGAAGAATAGGCTACAAAATGTGCATCACCATATGTAAAAATGTCAGTACCATTCGCAGTAATTAGAGTTGTACTCCATCCAGAGCGATTAGTAAAACTCCAGTTCAAACCATTGTCAGTGGAATAACATAAAGCTCTACCATACGTCCCTTCATAAATATTTGAACCAGAAACAGCCAAACCCTGGATTTGAACAGAAATGGGACTATTTACATTTGTCCAATTTGTACCATCATCTGTTGATAGAAAAACACCACCTCCCCATGAACCAATATAAATATTAGAACCAGAAACAACAATATTATTTGCTGGAAAAGCCTGATAGGTCAAATTCCAATCCCAATAGCATTTAGCAAAATTCAAATTTACTAAAAGAAAGAAATAAATTAAATAGAACAATCTAAACATAATAACCTCTATATATATAAAAAAAGGGCATTTCCATTGAATTTTGCCCTTCGTAGAGGTATCGACCAAGAAACCCGTTATAAGATGCAAAAAGGAAACGCCCCGTGTTCGGGACGTGCCTCTATTGCCGCTCTTATAACTCCATTTGGTCGATTTTACTACGAAGAACGATAATAAGACTAACGCCTATATATTGTTAAAATTTTTCTTATCTCAAGTCATTTTATTTCATTTTAAAATTGCACAAAACCACAACTTGCAAATTACGGAAAAGTTTTGAAATAATTACAAGCGATATTTAAATATTCTCTCAAATTATTTTGAGTCCGAGCTTGAGAAGTTCTGTGGAACAGAGCAATATTATAAATACATGAATATCATGTTTACCGATGGCATAAAATACTTGGCAGACACTTGTTCCTGCTACTGGCTTATCTCTGTTGTGGCAAGCTGGCAGGCAGATAGCAGGGTTAAGCAAGAAGAATTTCAGGTCTTCAATCTCCAAGTCCATGAAGATAAAACTGCAATTATTACCATTGAAGATGGGAATGGTTCAGTGGTTGCTGTTCAGACTTTGGATACACAGACTTTTGCCTTGATGAAATAGTCCTGTGGTATTCGGGGTGTGGACAAGATACTGTATTTACCATCCGAACATTAACTAAAGGAACATCAATGAAATGGAAGTTTATATCTCCTGAACTTGTGAATAAAGATATTTTCGGGTTCAATGATAAAGTTATTGCCTGCAAAGTTGCCAAATGGCATTGCAAGTCAGATGTCCGGTTAAGTTTTCGTTTTTCGGCTTCCTTTTAACTGCATCACCAAAAACACATCAACAAGCGAAACCGAAGTTTTTTATGGCATTGGTATTCTGAAGTTAGACCAGTTCTAATTTTCAAGTAAAAAACTCAATGACATTTACTATGACTTAATGAATAAAAACTTAATGGTGAACGTTTGGTGAAGTTTAAAAGTAAGTTCCGAAACGAATGTAAATATCATATAGACTCAAGAACGGACTCCCGTACTGAACCTTTTCTAAAATTAATAATACAGAAACTAAACATGATATGATGAATTATTTAACTAAACGGATAATCTAACTTTTGAAAGTTAAGTTGAAATCGAACGTATGTTTCTCAAAATTCTAATTACAAAACTGGTTGACTTATCTAATTAAAAAAGTAAGAAAAAAATACTGATTTGACGTTTCATTAACAAAAAATAAAAACTGATTATTCACATACAATATTGAAAGTAAAAAAATGAATAAAGTTATTGGCTATAGCAGAATTTCAAGCAGCGTCCAAGATTTATCCATACAAAAGCAGCTTCTATTGGAGTATGCACAACGAAACAGAATGATTATTGATGAATTTATAGAAAGCGAGACCTCCAGTAGGCTTTCTCCAAAAGAGCGGAAAATAGATGAGCTGTTTAGTAAATTAGATGCTGGAAGTATTCTTCTGGTTGCAGAATTGAGCCGCCTCGGTCGCAACATGATGGAGACACTTAACATCATTAATGAGCTGACTGAAAAAGGTATAAAAATTATTTTCATCCGGCAACCGGAACTATCTACTAATTCTCCACATGGAAAGTTGCTCATGGCAATATATAGTTACTTTGCAGAGTCGGAACGTGAATTTATTTCAATTAGAACAAAAAGTGGACTTGCTACTGCACGTGCAAAAGGTAAGTTACTTGGTCGTCCAAGAGGTACTAAAAACTCAAATGGTAGTCCATTCGATAATGTGAAACAAGAGATAAAGAAGCATCTGAAACTTGGTGTTCCGGTGAACTCAATTCTGAAAATTATCAATAGCCAAATGGAGAAAAAGTTGAGTTACTCTGCCTTGAGGTACTATATTGAACATGATAGTGAACTCTATAATTTACAATAAAACTGAAAGGGGCAGCTAAAGCCCCTTTTTTTATACCTAAAGTACATTAAAGAGTAATAAATAGCTGCTACTCTACATTTTAAAACTTCAACAAAAAAGAACTTGAACATGATATGCAAGTTTAGCTGCTACTGCTGCTTCAACTGAATAATTAATATTACTTAAACGAAATTCATTTCGTTAAATATTAGGTCTATTTATCTACTTATCTATGGATGGTTCGCTTGGCGTTCGACTGGTGTTCGGAAATTAATTTCTGGTTTAAGTAAACAATTGATTACCATATAAATACATTCGCAGTTGGCGTTCGGTTTGGGTTCGAGTTGTGTTCGGAATTAAGATTGAATTTTAGGGTAAATTTACATATATCATTGCTGTGGTAGCCACTGTAGATGGGATATTATAAAGTAATTCGCAACTTTTGGCGAGAAAGGATAAAAATATTAATAAAGAAGGATGTGGGTTATGTTAATTATCAATGTCTTCAACAATTACACGAAAAGATACAGGATTAATGCAAAGTTCTGTTAAATCTCCTTTATGAATATAATAATTAGCTGTACAATAATTCAAATCAAATTCAAAAAGACGGTATAAATAAAATTGGTTATTGTCTTTCTGACTGCGTTCAAGTTCGTTTCTGGTTATATAAAAAGGAGCATCATAATTAACAGTAGTCGTTTTAACCTCTATGAAAATTTCATTGCCTGCTTCATCATAGGATAAAATATCATAACCCAAGCCATCACCTTCATATTTTGATTTATGAATTGGTACTTTTGACATACCGAGAGATTTTAATTTCTCTTGTTCATGTTGAAGAACTAAAATTTCACCAAGGTCACCAATTTTTTTATTTGCTTTTTCATTTTCTAAGTAATTTACAAATCTGCCTTTTAGGATAGCTTCATTTATTTTTGGTTTTACAAATTTATCTTTTCTTTTTAGCCTATTTAATGCACTAACTTGTTTTACACCAGAATCAAATTTCTCAAAATGCTTTACTGTAGCATAAATAATATCTTGTGTTAGAATGTTTAAGGAATTATCATTAAATTCAGTTTCAGTAATTCTTGTTTTATGAAGTTCTTGAAGCTTTTTGTCCAATATTATCTCCTCTTTAACTATATTGCATAATGTCAAGTATTGAAGAATATTTTCGAAATGCCCTCTAACTGGTTTATATGGATGGTCAATAAATTGGCTGAATTTTTTAAACATTTCAAATTTATAAAGATAGTACCTTTCAGGGTATCTCAAACAAAGATATACTATTATAGCTCGTATGTCTTGATAATCACTTGTATTCGGGAAATTATTACTATTAAGCTCTTTGAATTTCTCTTGAAAAATATTAATTCTTTCATTTAAATCAACTTCTTCATCATATAATCTTATGAAAAGTTCTTTTACAAAATCAGGATTAATTTCAGTATTTTTTAGAAGCATTTTTTTGGGGAAATAATTTCCTGAATCCAGTAAATTGTACGCTTTGTTAAAAGATTTGTTGAGCATATCATAAAAATTATAAGCGTTAATATCCCAATTATCTTGAAAGCATTTAACAGCCTGCCATTTGTAAATTTCTTCTTTATGAATCAATTTAAAGTGTTGTTTGTATTTTTCTAATATTGCACGGACTTTTTGAATATTCATATTTGTAAATCTAATGAAGATGATGATTTATCTCACAAATCTAAAATAATGTTGCTCTTCCGTATTGATTCCTTTTATTTGATTGCAATAACCATAGCAACAAAATATTCGGAATCAAGATTTGAAAAAAGGCTCTAACTTATACACTCTGTGATAGAGCATTTCTTTTTATCTAATCCTGAATGTAACTCAAGCAACTTTTACATTATTCTTTTCAGTTACCACAGATTCAAAATTCACTAAATTTACCTTATGGTTTTCTTGAATTTTTAAAAGATATTCATCATACGATTCTCCTGATTTATCAAGATTCTCTTCATTTTGAATCCTGAATCTACGAATCTCATCAATAATTTCATCTTTCATGTTAATCCTCCATTAATTCTTGTGGAGTGCACAAGGTTGTTAAAAATAAACCATTTATAATATTGTAATTTTCAATAATTTTTCGGACTCTGCCGCCAACAATATGAACACAGTTCCATGAAACCAAATAATCTATTGAATGAATTGTTGCAAGAGCTAAATGAGTTGCATCTGCTTTGGCTTTCTCAGGTATTTGAAGAATTTCATAATATGTTTTTGCCAAAGATAGGACTTTAGGAGTTATTTCAAGCTCTTGTATTCCGGTAACAATTTCAATTCTTTGTTTAGAAGCATTAGCGTCACCTTTTGAAATTTCATCGTAAACCAAAGGCGAAATATAAGCATCAAATTTAGGCAAATATT
Organism: Candidatus Kapaibacterium sp.; assembly: GCA_026390695.1. GTDB lineage: Bacteria > Bacteroidota > Ignavibacteria > Kapaibacteriales > UBA2268 > JAPLFL01. The sequence goes on from JAPLFL010000017.1 coordinate 29,771, forward strand.
TATCCCACCATTCAACCGTTACTTGCTGATTAGCAGCAGTAATAAGGTCTCTGCTTGGCTTTGATGCATAATAGCCGATTACACTTGTTTCAAGATATACTTTAGGTTTCATTTATATGCTCCAGTACCGGGTCTGAAATTCATTTCTTCTATTAATCACTACTTTAAATTTAACAAATTTTTAAAATCATATCAAATACACAAATTTAAAACCTACCAGCATACAAATTACTAAATTTATTTTGATTAATTAACAGAATTGTTAAAATTAATTTCAATCAACAAGAACTGACTACCACAGCTGCTTATAAGAGTTGTAATCCAATTAGAAGATTTTACAGATTTGAAATATTAAATTCAACCTGCAAATCCTTTTCTCCGCTGCCATACAACCTCTCAAACGAATTTGTCAAAATACTGTCAAAACTCAAAACAAGCTTTCGAATTCTGATGGGTTTCGAACCCCTGTATAATTATATAATCGGTAAATTATTGTGTAATGAAATCTGCTCCAGCTGCCATGTTCCGTTTTAACATTAGCTTTGAAAATCTCTCATTCTCCGCCACCACTCTGCTTATTTCACCGTTTTGCCAAAACTCTTCAAAAAGATATGTTTCCGCACCCACAGCCATAATCCACAATTCTTAGCATTCACAGCACATCCTTATTCTGATAGACCAGTTCTGCCATATCACAGAAAACAGCCAAAAAAAAAAGCCAACTTCTGAAAAGGCTCACCAGAAGTCAGTTTTAAAAAAGTGTCAAAACTTCTGTCAAAACCGTGTTTTCAAGAAGTGAGTTAAGTCGTTGTATATAATGGGTATTAGTCGAATTTAATGGTACACCCGTAGGGTAGTGAACTTCGTGAATTTAGACAAATCTAAATGAAACTAAATAAAATATCTCTTCTTGTTTTTCAATGACTTATATCGTTACTTCAGGAATTGAGATTAAATTATTTTTATTTGAATTAACAATATTTTGACAAAACATTCGTCAAAACTTTTTTGTGAAATTTTTATAGAAAGTGTCTCAATGCAGTGTTTCTGTATTAATTATTATCTGCAAAAAGTCTCTAAAGAAAAAGACTATTATTTCATCATGATTTCGGTCGCTTGGGATAGAAAGAGGGTTCGGACAACTCTTGGAGTCCAAATGGAGAAGCGGCTCTGGGACAGCGAAAAGCAGCGTGTAAAAAGTTCTGCGAAGAATCCGCAGAAAATTAATGCCAAATTAGACGAGCTAAGGTTCAAATTACAACAATTTTATGATGAAATTGAACCTGAAGAGAAATCTCCGAATGTCCGTAGTGTAAAAGCATTCCTTAGCGCAACACTTGAAGGTCGGGAATATAAGAGGAGAGAACCCATTATTAAACCACAGAAAACATTCATAGACTATTTTAAAGATTTCTATGAAGCAACAACTAATGGTGAAAGATTAACTCACGAGGGCAAGCCAATGAGGGAGTCATCATTCAAGAATATAAACTCTGTAATGAACCACCTTAACAATTTCATTGAAGAAACAGGTTATGAATTGCACTTTGACACCGTTGATGAGAAGTTCTTTGGACTCTTTAACCGATATTTAGCTGACAGAAAAATAAGGAATGCAGGACAGGCGAACATTATCAAGGTATTGAAGACATTTATGAGGTATTGTTTTGATAAGGGAATTCACAATAATATCAGATTCTCTACCGTTCTTAAAAAATACAAGGACGAACCCATGAAAGTAGCTCTGAATGAAGAAGAACTTAAATCTATTGAGAACTTGGAGAATCTTACACCACGATTGAGCAAAATTCGAGATATTTTTCTGGTACAAATTTATACGGGACTTAGATTTTCTGACTTGGCTAACCTAAAGTCCTCAAACATTAATTATAAAATGTCCGAGATTCAAATTTATACAATCAAGACCGAAAAACCGATACTGATACCAATTACAAACAAATTGAGGGTGATATTTGAACGGTACGACAGTAAACTGCCGATGATTTCTGGACAGAAATATAATGATGGAATTAAAGAAGTTTGTAAGTTAGCTGGTATTGTTGAACAAGTTCAGGTTACAAGTTATATCGGTGAAAGAAGAATTGATGTGGTTAAGCCAAAATATATGTTAATCAGCTCTCATACTGCTCGTAGGAGTTTTATTACGCTGAGCCTGAAATACGGGGTGCTTGACCAGATGATAATGCAGATTACAGGGCACTCTGACCGTGCTTCATTTAATAAGTATATCCGAATTTCTCAAAAAGAGGCTATGAATGAGGTTCGTAAGGCTTGGGAAAAGTAATTAAAAGTAGATTAATATAGATTATTTCTCTTTAGGATAATCCGCCACTTCGTTCCAGAGCGGACTATGCTATTCTTATGCGTTTAAATATGGAATAATATTTCGCCAAAAGTGGCGAATTTTTAAATATATTTTAAGCAAAGGAAATGGCTTTAGATGTATAATTATCCAACATTTTCGTAATTTTGTAAGTTCATTTTGTTCAATAATTTCTTATTAAAACTTTTTACAATTTTATCATGGAGAATTTCGACCAACAGATACTTGAAGCCTTATTGGAACTCTGTGTAGAGCATTTTCAACCGATATTGCAAGAACTGCTGAGTAAGGAATCTAATGAATTAGATTCCAAAGTTGTTGCACAATTTCTTCTTGACTTTTTAGAATTTTCAAATACCAGACTAATTAAGATTAATCCAGTATTAGAAGATAATTTAACGTTACTTCAGGACTTATTCATCGGAACTATTTCATCTCAACCTGAACCTAAAAATTTTAAATTTATAAGTATCTTACACGAATCATTGACAGATGAAATACTCAGAAGGAATATTCTATACTTGAATAAAATACCTGAGAATGAAGAAGCAAAGAAATTACGAGATGAATATATTGAAACTCATCTGTTTAGAACATCATTCCAAGCACTCAATCTTCTAACTTATTCATTAATAATTAAATATAAGAACGAAGACGGAACAGTTAATGAAGAAGAATTTGTAAAAGAGTTTGTAACTTCATCAATAGCAAAACTTAAAGAGATATATTCCTTTGCAGACGAAGAGTTTATCAGAGTAGGTATTGTAAATGCAATAGTTCAATTTGAAGAACAAATATTATTAGAATTCCCATTACAAATAGCCAAGGCATTACATAAAGCATTTTGGCAGGAAATTAAGACTCCTTTTGAATTAAACTCATTTATTTCAATTCATCGAAAACAAATAGACGGTAAATTAATTCAAAGAGAAATTTTAGAAAATATTCTTGAAGCATTCCAGAAAAGGCTATCAGGCTATTTGAAGAGTAAAAAAGGTAAAGATGAGAAGTTAATAAAAGATTTAATTTCAGCAATAGATGCAGAAGTTAGAAAGATACCTGTATTTGAATATCAAGCTAAATTTGTAATTTTCAATATCAGCCTTTCTATTATAGAACCAGTATATGAAAAGAAAAATTTAGAGGATATAAGCCAGTACCTAACAGACCTAATCGAAATAGACTTTCATGATACAATAAACAAGGTTGTGGAACTAATTGATAAATTATTTAAGAGCCGCACTGAAAACTTATTTGATGAATACAGCACTATTGATTTCGAAAATGGATACCCGAAAATACTTGTAGATTTTATTCTTGAATTCTATGATAAGAACTTATTTCTGATTGAGTGTGATGAAGAAATTCAACAAGCAATCATCCGAAGTATTTTTAATTATTACTATTCAAAGTTTTATAAGCAGATACCCATACAAAGAAACAATCAGATAATTATTTGTGTTGCCCAATTACTCAATTGCCATGAATCACAAATCCTACCACAGGATACAATCAATGGACTTGAAATAGCTGAATTCATTTCCTCAAAGTTAAAAAAATCAACCGAGAATATTTATCAAGAATATTCAGTTTTAAGAAATAGGAATATGATTATTGCTTCAAGACATGACATTCATAACCTACCGGAAATAATTCACGATTTTGAAAATTTCTGGTTGAACTTCACTGAAAATCTTTCTAATGAATCTAAAAAAATGAAAGTTGTAATCGATGAAGAACTTAACCTTTGGGGAATAGAAGGAGATATAAGAGAGTTATTTTTTAGTTACATACGTAACTCATTAAGGAATCAATTATTTGACAATGAAATATATGAGTTAATACAATTTTTTAACCAAATATTGGAAGTAGATATTATGAAATCAGAAGATATTAACTTAAAAGAGATAAAAGAAAATTTACTCTCAATCAAAGAAAAAGCTATCAAGTATGAAAACCTTGAAAAAGAACTAAAAGAATTTGGGATTCATTTTGACAATGAAAGTGAAATGCAGAGAATTCTGAAGAATAAGCAGGATATAATAAATAAAAATTTCTTTAATGACTTCAATTTACTAAAAGCCGATTATATCCGCTACCAGATACCATTTCTACCATTCTTATTAAAACACAGAGCCAGTGTAAGACTCAGCCCTTCGGAATATTTATTATTCTCAATAATATTGAAAGCTAATCTTAATGGGCAGTTATTTAAATGGCAACCCAAAAATCTTATAAAAGAAATTGATATATCAGAGAGAAGTGCCTTTAACCTGATTGACACACTTGAAAAGAAGTACCAATTAGTCATTCGTATCGAAGATAATAATGAAGTAAATTATATGGTAAATGCTCCAGTAGTTTTAAATTTGGCAAAAGAGTATTACAAGAATAAACTCCGTTAAAAAAAATACAAACACCCAAAAAATAATAACCTGTCTCAAAACCCTCTCCAGAAGCTATTTTTTAAATAGCTTTTTTTTTATTGTACCCAACTCTAAATAAACAACTGCAAAATTTGCAAAAGATAAATTTACATTGCAATATTTGCAGTTAAATTATTGGTATCAAAGAGCTTATGATTTGACACGTTCAAAATTTATATGCAATTTTGTAATGCGTTCTTTGAGAAGATAAAAAAAAGTAAAATGAGCTTGATAGGAATTCAATATTGCATGAAATGATGGACTGCAAAATTTGCAAAAGCAAAAGTTAAATTGCAAAAATTGCAGCTAAATAATTGAAAATAATGAGCTTACATAATAATAAATCTTTTTTGCCTTCGTAATTTTGTAAAGTTGTTTGATTGAATTTAGAACTGGAGATATTTTGGAAAAATTAATACAGATAACAGACCAAGAAACTTTCATTTGCCAAATGAGGCAGATGATAAGGGAAGAGCTGTATTCAATAATCAACATGAAATCACAAGCTCAGGCAGAAGATAAAATTCTTACCAGAGATGAGGTGTTGGAACTTTATCATCTCAGTCCAGTCAGTTTGTGGAAAAGAATGTGTGAAGGAAGTATCCCTCATTTCAGAATCGGAAGAAGAGTTTATTTCAAGAAAAGTGAACTCGATGCTATTAACAATTAATTTTCTAAAAAAATAAGGCAAATGGAAAAGTTTATAACATATTATAATAGCAATACCGGTGATTGTAGATACCGGCTGAACTTTTCGCCAAATTTGGCGAAAAAACAGCTCCAAACATCAACTTCCCAGCTCTGGGAGAGTAAGTACCGGGTAACATTCCGACAAGTACAGTCCATGATTTTTATTTTAATTTTTTTAATTCACTATTTTTTCAATATGGAGGTAATTATATGACTAACTCCTCGACACAAACTTCAGCTAATGATTTCGCCGAAGTTTTATCATTAGCATTCCGTGGTACCGCTGGATTTGACATTGAGTCAACCATGAACAGGTTATCACAGTTTATGGACAAAAATAAATTGTCCAAAAAGCAGCTCAATACATTTGAGCAGTTTAAAAATTCTGAGATTTCTCAGGATGAGTTTCTCAAGGCCAACCAGCGCCTTATCGATTACTTGAAGAAAAACACTGATAACAACACACAGCATGACGAAGCAAACAACAACAATTCAGAACAAGAAGAGAATTCGACACTATTATCGAAAATATTTACAAGCAACTGGAACTTTGCAACCCATAAAGCACTAAAGGACTACCCTTCTGTAAGTTCAGAAGCATACAAAGCCCTTGAGGCTGACATTCTGATGGTTGGCAAAATTCACAAGCCGATTCTTGTTTTCGGTAAGTATATCATTGACGGTAGAGCACGAGCTGAAATTTGTAAAAAATACAAAATTCAACCTACATACCAAGAATGGTATGGAAGTGAGGAAGACTTACTTGATTATTTGGACTCAATTCATATTCACCAGAAGGATTTGGGTAAGTCAGTCAGAGCTATTCTGGCATTTGAGAATCTTGATGATTTCAAGAAGTCTGATGAGAATGTTGAAGGGCAGAAAAACAAGCTCAAGGGCATCAAGCCCACCAAAGGACATGACAGTTACCAGTTGGCGGCTGAATTCTATGCAACATCACGTGGTTTAATTACTCTTGCCGGCAAGTTAGAAAAACACAAAGAGCTTTACAGAAGAGTAAGAGCCGGACAGTTCAATCTCAGTTTTGCGTTATCACTGGTCAAAGTAGCACCAGATAATAAAGAGATATTGAACTTCATCGATACTTATAAGTTGTCCTTGGAGGCTGCAAGGAGTCTGGTCAAAATTAAAGCCGAAGACTCAGATTTATATAATGAAATTCTTTACAAGCCAGATAAAGTTGAGGACTACATCAAGATTTTTGGCTATCGTAAGGATTACCCAGAGATTTATGATAAACTCATAGACGAAAGTATGAGTTTAGAGGATGCCAAGAAAGAGAAGCAAAAGATAATTTCTGATAAACAAGCAGCAAAAACTGCTGAAGAATCAGAAGCTACTCCTTCTGCAAAAAAAGCAGAAACAAGTTCTGTACCATTCGATATTGACGATTCTTTGAAAACAAGAATCTCTACCCTTGCACAGAAAAAAGGTAAAACTATTGCTGAGTTTCTGGAAGAACTCTTGGCAAAGGTAGAAAAACCAAGTGGAAAGGGTAAGTAATGGATTCACAATTAGTAATGCAGATAGTCAACCCGAAGTTATTCTTCGGGTTGCTAAAATTCTTCTGGAACATGGGGCTTCAGCTTGTAATGGAAATTACTGTCAATAAGAATATAGTATTCAAGGGTATTAGACAAGATATGGATGCTATTCTTCTTGGTGAATATCCTTTTGACTCAATGTTTAAAGCTAAGAATGATATTGATTCAGAACAACCATTAATATTCTGTCCCTTACAGATTAAAAAACTCAATGAGTATCTGAAAAACTTTATTTCAGGTGTTGGTTTGGAATTAGTCTTTGAATATAGCGTTGATAACTTGAACAGATTATTCTGCTCAAAAATGAAAATTGGGAACGAAATATTTTCAACCACAGGCGGGCAACTTATTATTCCAGCAACTCAATACAGAGAAGAATATAATGATGTTACAAGTGAAATTCTTTGTAATTCAAATAAACTACTATTCTCTTTCACACTACAACCACAAATTTTACAGAAAGTTAAAACAAATCAGGAAAATAAGCTCTCTATATTCTTGTTAATTGTAGAAAATGGAGAATTACTCGTGTTCTCTGACAATGAGTATCAATTAATTCTGACCGAAGACTTTGTAAATCTATCTGATAAAGATGAATATATTAAAATTGACAGCAGATACCTCAGATACTTGACGTCAGATGAAGTGTATCAGGTGCAGGTTGGTACCAAATACATTCATTTCACAGCACAGTCAGATAAACATGAAATATTCATTGCAGGAACAAGAGATTAATTAATTCAATGGGGGTTTGTCTCCAATGATAAACCCCAAATTTTAAAATTTATTTAGGACACAAAATGAAAAAGATTCAAAGATTATTCGGCGACATGAGTGATGACAGTAGTTTCAGACAACTGTACGTAAAAGAAATACTTATTCCAGCTCATTTAGATTATCAGCGGTTCAAACTCTTAGGTATGAGTGAATTTGAACTTAGAGCCTTAGCAGAACAAATCAGACTACATCTGTTAAATTTATGGGAAAAAGGGCATGGACTTTTTTCTACAAATTTATCTCAAGATGGAATATGCAGTGCAATTAAAGACCTTATCAATTATCCGGTGGAAAAGGAATTAAGGCATTTAATGGCAAAATATACCTTGACCATTCAACAAATCTGAATGTTTCGAACCAGTGGTTCCCAGAGATGTCGGATGTTAAGGTTAACAGTAAAAGCCTTATTGACCAGCTTCGAAACCCAGATGTTTTTTACACAAATTTCTATGATATTATGATAAAGGACAGGCACAAACACGGTGAAAAAAGTTTGGACAGCAACTGGATTTCTGACCACTTCCTTGATAGTTTGCGTATTGTTAGCGGCAACCAGCCTGTATTTAACTTTCCGGCAACACTCAGTAAGTTAATCTATTTGTTATATTTTACCAGAAGAAGATTAGAAGATACTTCAGAGATATACATATTTGACCCCTGTGGTGGATGGTTCGGGAGACAGACTGGTTTGATGGCTGCATTCTGTATGCCTACCTTCGAAGAAATTAAAGTGCATTACCATTGCACTGATGTAAATACAATGACAGCAGGCAGACCGGAGATGTTGCATAAGTTCTGGGACTTTTATATCAATTCCAGAATTGGTACTGACTTTGACCTGTATAGAAGTTTTGCACCTGCTGAGAGAATTTTTGACGATAAATTCTTTCAAGACATGATTGGCAAATATGACTTTGCCTTTACAAGCCCTCCATATTTCACAAATGAAAAATACTCAGAAGATGAGAACCAGAGCTATTTGCTTTATAAAACATATCCTGAATGGAGAGATGGATTTCTCAAGGGAATGATAAAGAATACATACGATTTACTTAAACCCGGTGCTCAGTTCTGGCTAAACATAGCAGACGTAAACACTAACAAGGGCAATCAACAATACTATCCTTTACAAAATGACTCTGTTAGACTTGCTAAAGAATGTGGTTTTGAGCATATCGATACTTATTACATGACTCAACATCCATTCCCCGGTAATGAATCTACAAAAAACATCATTAAGATTTTGGAGAAAGAAAAAAAGTTTGAACCTATTTTCTTGTTTCAAAAGAGGTAATATCATGAAAATCCGAGATATAAGTTTGAAATTATTTCAGACAGATTTATTTAACGCTTCTTATTTGAGCAAAAAATATCATTTATTTGATGATAAAGTCGGATTTGAAAAAAACAGAAATTATGCTGCATTATTTTCAGGTCAAGGTATTTTGAAATATTTACATAAATATCAGAGTCTTACAATCATTGCATTAACATTAGATGAATATGCCGAATTTAAAAAAAGTAGCATACCTCATCAGAAATTTAAAGAAACAAATACGATATTAGAATTCACCAAAGATTATTTTACTAATCTGACAGGTAAAACAAATAAACCTATCAGAAGCATTGTAAACAAATTCTCAAAACGATTATCTGTGAGAATGCAAACAAATCTTAATTCAGATACTGATTTTTATGAATTTATTAAAACTTGGGGAATATTGCGTAAAGAGCGGCATCATATGTTATGCACTGGGTATGATAAGAATTTCTTTGAGAAATATCTCCGTCAAAATTCAGACAATTTATTTGGATTCTATTTTTATCATAAGGGTTCACTTATAGGCTTTTCTATAATAGAGCATGTATCGGACAATTTATTTAATCTGCTATTTCGGAAGTCAAACACAGAATTTAATGGACTGACTCAATATATTGATTATTGCTCATTCAAAAGTATTGCAGAGAAGTTCAATTCGGATATTATAGTAAACATGGGTTCGGATATGGGTGATAAGTATTTACTATTCAACAAAACTCATTCATTTAATGTCGAAACACTTGAAATAATTACATATAAAATTAGAATAAAAAATGAGGATAAAAAATGAAGAAAATTATCACATTAAATGAACTCACTCCGGTGGAAGAGTATAATGGTATTCTCTTCAAACGAGATGACTTATACTTACCTTTTACTGGTGAACTTGCAAATCTTGGCTGAGGTAAACTCCGCCAGATGCAAATGCTGTTAAATAGTATAAAGGCAGCTAAACCAGAAGTAAAGGGAATTATTACTTGCGGCTCTGTGCATTCACCGCAGAGTCCAATAGTTGCTAAAGTTTGTTCTGACAATCATGTCCCTTGCATTATAGGTATCGGTGGTAATATAACAAATTTAAGCAAAACAATTCAAACACACAAGTCTTTGGAAGTATCTAAAAAAGTTGGAGCAGAAATTAGAGTTGTTTCAAAATTAGGATATGATAAAACGATGATGCCTTTTGTAGAATTAATTGCAAAAGAACTTAATTACGAAATCATAAAGTTCGGAATTAATCTGAACGAATATCCATCGGCAATTATTGATGCAATAGCAAATCAGGTACAAAATATTCCAGACCACTTAAACAATTTAATTGTTCCCTGTGGCAGCGGAATTACTTTTGCTGGTATCTTGGTTGGCATAAAAAGATTCAATAAAAAAATCGATAACATCTTTGTAATTCAAATTTCAGGCTACGACCGCACTAAATCAATTAACGAAATTCTACACAAATTCGGTATTGAGGCACGATATAAGTTCTTTATTGATTATATTTATGAGTACACAAAAAAATGCAGGATAAGCATTGCCAGTGGTTTTGACCTCAGCGTTATTTACGAAGCGAAGGCATTTCAATATTTTACAAACAACAAAAGCATACTTGGTATCAAGGACACTGACAAATCCTTGTTCTGGGTAATTGGCAACAACAATTTTTTATATGTTTAACTATTGTTCAATTTATTAGGAGGTCTTATGAAAACCGCAGTATTATTTTCTTTTGGTGATGAAGACAACCAGAAGTTTCACGAAACTGATAACCCGGACTTCTTGAGTAAACAGGTTATCATGTATGCAGGTAGGAAATTGTCGATTCTGAATTTTATTGAAGATAAGATTTCAGAAGTTAAGAAAAGACTTGGCAAGAACAAAATTACTGCACTTGATGGTTTTTCAGGTACAGGTATCGTAAGCAGGCTTTTGAAGAAACATTGCAGCACATTATATTCAAATGACCTTGAATATTATTCAATGGTCATCAATCAGTGCTATCTTACAAACAAAAGTTCGGTAAAAATATCTGAACTTCGTGAGTCAGTGGCTTTGCTAAATGAAATGAGATTACAGCCACACGAGTCCGGTTTTATTGAAGAGTTATATTCACCAAAGATAACACATCAGATAAGAGTTGGTGAGCGGGCATTCTTTACAAACGAGAATGCTAAAATTATTGACAATATCAGGCGAGATATTGATAAAGTTGCAGCACCCCAACACCATTCATTGCTTATTGCTCCTCTTCTGGCAACATTGAAAGATAAGTCCAATGTTCAGAATGTATTTCGGGCATTTTACAAGGACACTACTTCAAATAAAGGTCAATGGGGTGGCAACAACCCGAAAACTATTGGCAAACTGTTCCGGGATATTATTCTTGAAATACCTGTCCTGTCCGACTTTAATTGTGAATCTGTAATTAGTTGCAGAGACACAAACAAACTTGTCCATGAATTAACGGAACTTGACTTAGCATACTTTGACCCTCCTTTTGATATTTATGCTTATGGAGAAGATTATTTCATGTATAACTTGGTTGCAAAGTATGAAAGACCTACTGAAATCACAGGTGTAGCAGGTGTTCCTATTAACTGGAACAGGTCTGCTTACAACAGCAAAACAAAAGCAGCGAGAGCTATAGCTGACCTTATGGAGAATACCAAAGCAAAATATGTGCTGTTTTCATATAGTGAAAATGGCATTCTTACAATACCAGTGCTTACTGAATTACTCAGTCAATTTGGCAAAGTTGAAGTAAGCACTTATCAGCGAACAAATTTAGAATATCTGTTTCTTATAGAAATGATATAGTTTTTTTTACTCATTTATTTATTGGGGGCTAATAAAAAATGAAGAAACTTATAAAATGGTTTGATAGTTCATAAAAGAGCTTTGAAGAATATGTGTATCATGATAAATACAAGATTTATCAAGCAAAAATATCGGCTAATAAATATTACCAGTAATCAGTTTATTGATAAGTAGCAAAATACCTAAAATACAATTTAATTAATTTTTGATGGAGTATTAAGAATGTCAAAAGTAAATGATTCGGCTTCTGATATTAATCAGGAAATATCACAAAAAATAGATGTCAGTTTGAATGAAGGGGTTAATGATATGAACGATGTTTCAAATCAAAATAATCCAGATGCTTACAATGATTTCTTTCAATATATTAGCTCATTTATTTCTTCAAAATGTGAAGAAACTGATGTTAATATGGAAGATTTAGAAAATGAATCACCTATAAGTGAATGGTGGTTAGAGGATATAGAGTTCAGTAAATTTCTATTTGATTTTTTAGTTTATCCTGCTGAACAACCAATCATTTTTAGCGCTATGTCTAAACTAATGGAAGGTACTTTAGACGGTTTCGATTTATCTAAACCCATTTCTGTTTATGTACTCAACTGCCTGAATAAAAATCTCAAAATTACGGTTAAACTTCCCTTAAAAACTTGGAAACTGGATTTTATACTTAATCAAGTTGCCCAAGCAATATTTTTTATTGATAAGTATGGAATCAGAGATAAAGGCATGATATTTTTTAAAGGCTTAAAGTTTGATTACATTGCAGTATGTTCAAGAAATAGAATCTTTATTACTATTGATAATGGATTAAATTAATTCATAATTCAATAATGAGTCCATTTGCTTGAAATACAACATATAGGATGCAAAAGTCCTTAGCAACTCTCTCAGGGCTTTTGCTTCTTCAATAACTTAATTCCAGTCAATCCTCAACTCTTTTAATATTAGCTATTGTTTAGTACATAACAGATATAAAAGTCAGACAGGAACGAAGATAATTAATATTGGAATTGGAAAAATTATTTTTTAACTATTTACAGGAGATTTTTATGGGTTTAAACAAATCAAAGGGCAATATGTACCCATTTGTAAACAGCACCTATAACACGGTCAAGGGCTTATGTAGCCATGACTGCTCATATTGTTACATGAAACGCTGGAAGAACCAGAAAGCGGTTCGGTTCGATGAAAAAGAACTGAAAACAGATTTGGGACGTGGCAATTTCATATTCGTTGGTTCATCGAATGATTTATTTGCAGAATCCATCAATTCAGAATGGATTAGCAAGACCTTAGAGCACTGCTCTAAATTCAATAACAAATACCTGTTTCAGTCAAAGAACCCTGAAAGAATGAAGGACTTCATTAACGAGTTCCCCGAAGATACTGTTCTTTGCACCACTATTGAAACAAACAGGTATTTCCCTAATATCATGCAAAATGCTCCTCTGCCAGAAGAAAGAGCAAAAGCAATGGCTTCGATTATAGAATTTGAGAAACATATCACGGTTGAGCCGATATTACGATTTGACCTTGTGGAGCTGGTGGAACTAATCAGAAGTTGCTCAGTTTCTCAAGTAAATATCGGAGCTGATTCTGGTGGACATCATATGCCAGAGCCATCAAAAGAACATGTTGTTGCACTTATACAGCAGCTGGAGCAATTTACAAATGTCTATCAGAAAAAGAATCTGAAACGGTTGTTGAAATGATATTGATTGCTTGTTATCTATGATGCAAGGTTATTAAATTTACAATCATATCAAGTAACTCAGCATCAAATTAAAAAATTTATTGATGCTCTGAACATGATAAGTAAACAAATAAATTCTATCATAGTATAATTGATTAATAGAATAGTTGGACTAATTAACCAACTTAGCCGGATGGGAGGTTTTTAGCTCTTCCTCCTGTCCGGCGAATTTTATAAAAGAGCAAATTTAAAATAAAGAGCTAAAATGAAGAAACAACCTCAAAAAACATCTGCTGATGAGCAGGTCGAACATACTGAATACTTCACTAAATTTCTAAACAGATTCTTCCATACTCCATGGTTTGATAAACCCAATTATTTAGCTGTCTTTATGCATCTTTTAAAGAATGTAAATTGGCATGAATCTTCTATTATTTACGACAATCGAAATTTAACAATTGGTATCGGTGAATGTGTAATCTCTCAATTGGACATTTCAAAAACTCTAAAAATTTCTATCGGTTCTGTAAACGAAATTCTTAAATATTTCGAGCGAATCGGGGAAATTCGAAAACGGAGCACGAACGCATTTACAATTATATCAATTACTTACTTGAATGAAAAATTAAAAGTCGAAAGCGCAGTGAAAACGGAACGAAAACGGAGTGAAACATCCATAGATAATAAGATAAAAAAGCAAGAAGAGAACGAAAATTTAATTTACATTGTTGAAGAAGAAGAAATGAATTTAAGAATTAAACCAGAGTTAAATGAACTTAAAGAAGAAATATCTGTTGAAGCAGATATAGCAACAATAGGTACTAAAAGTAATGGAGCAATTCAAGTAAATAAATCTGTTGAAGTAGATATAGCAACGGAAGGAGCAAGAAGTAATGGAGCAGTTCAAGTAAATGAATCTGTTGAAGCAGATATAGCAACAATAGGTACTAAAAGTAATTGAGCAATTCAAGTAAATAAATCTGTTGAAGAAAACTTAGCTTACAAAGTTGTTGAAGCACCTAAACATGATACAGCTTCAAAACTAACTAAAGCCAAAAAAGTAATTCAAGTAAATTCAGTTGAAGAACAAGAATACAAACAAATTTTACTTAACATCTGGGCGGAAGAATATCTTGTAGCTAAAGGTTTAAAATACGTTGTTTCGCATGTTAAGGACATTGGCGGCATTTCAGAGCTTTTGCTCTTATTTAAGTCTGAACATCCAGACTTAGACTCACAGGGCATGATAGAGCATTTTAGAAATTTCTGTAAACAAGTATTTGTAATTAAAAACCAGTTTATTTATAATAATTGTAACCCAATGTTTATCAGGACTCAAATCAATACAGTTCGTTTAGAACTAAAAGGTACAAGTAAAAGAAAATCTTATTCATCTGTTGGACAAGCTCTGGCAGGTGGTGATTATAGTTTAACTTTAAAATAAGGAATACACAAATGAAACCTCAAGAAATAAAAAAAATAATGGAAGAAGTAAATTCAGATGGACTCAGCTTAGATGAGTTACTTGTAAATATTGGCAAAAGACTTGAGCCAAAATTTGAAATTAATGCAGATAACTCAGAATATTATAATCAGTTGAAATACTACTTTACAAACGATAGTAGGTTCAATGGTGACCTAAATAAAGGGCTGCTTTTGGTTGGTAATAATGGCTCAGGTAAAACATTAGCTTTAACTATATTTCAGATAATAACTTTAATAAAAGATAAAGGGAACTTTTTTATGATGTATGATACTGATGAAATAATCGATGAATTTACCAAATACGGACGTCCAAGTATAGAGCAATTTAACAATTACGGAGATATTGCAATTGACGAACTTGGTCAAGATTCTGGTCTTCATAATTTCTTCGGTACAAAGGAAGACCCAACAGAATTGTTACTGAGTCGGAGGTATATTGTTTTTAAGAGCAATGGATTCAAGACACACTGTATATCAAATCTTGATGCCAATGCACTTCAAGAACGATTCTCACCTAAAATTTATGACAGAATTTGCGAAATGTTTAATTTGATGCCATTTGTTGGTAAATCATGGCGGAGGAAGTAATAAGCAGAACTTCTATTGAACATTTTCTTTTTCTCTAACTCAAACAAGTAGAATGAAAGTTCAATTTATTTCGTTCATAACTCAAATCCTTGAGTAGGAGCAATGTTTGTGAGTATTAATACTCAACTAATAAGAATAGTTCTTTTAAACACGTTTGGTGAGTTCCATTCTATACCAGTATGAACAATTTCACTTTCAAAAACTGAAACAAGAAGAATGAAACTGCAATATATTTCGTTCATAACTCAAATCCTTGAGTAGGAGCAATATTTGTGAGTATTAATACTCAACTGATAAGAATAGTTCTTTAAAACACATTTGGTGAGTTCTATTCTATATTCGCAAGTAGGTAAGAAATTGTAAATGAAGTCGGGGATTCCCCATCGAAGGAACCGATACCGATTTTTATATGTATAAAGTGGCAGCAGAGATGCAACCCATGGCAAAAATTACCGGAGCAAGATTTACACTTTTTTTAAAATCATCAATTTTTAGTCAATATGTTTGGAATAACCTTACTTTTCTCTAAAAGTTCCGCAGACCAGTTTTTATCTTCCAAATACTCATCAACTCCATCTGCTATGAACTCAAAATGGCTCGGTCTGACAGCAAACGTTTCAGCAAATTGATAATATTTTCTTGCTCGCAATTGGTCTCCAACAGTTTCTGCAAGAACGTTCCCAATTACGGTATAACCCCAAACATTGGGTTTCTGCTTGCTGATTCTAATGCCAGTTTCGAGTAATTCCATACCCCAGCTAAAATTGAAATTGTCAGTTATTGATTGAGCCAAGTACATGTAATCACTTGGCTCGTTTAATAGTAATTCTGCTTTTTTATATGTTTCTTCGGCAAGTGAAAATTCGGATATATCAGTCAGCAGTTCGGCTATTCTCATAAAGCCATAAGGGCAATTAGCTACTTCAATGCAGTCAGTGCATATTTTGAGATTTTCTTCATTTGTAAGTCCAGTGCTATTGAAGTCTCCGAGCAGCATATCTGATAAATTGTCCCACGGAGTTTGTTGAATATGGTTTATTACTTTCAATTCTGAGTTTTCTTGATTATCTTTACTTGGCATGATACTAACCAAACTTTCTTATAAATTGAGGATGTTCAGAATAATCTTTGTGAAAATTATTTGGATTGATTTGAACAAAAATATCTTCAGGTCTATTTTCTAACAATTCTGATGATTCATCTCTTCTAAAATTTATATGCAAAACATAATCATTGGTTATATCATAGCCTTCATTCAGTAAGTCTAATGGCGGTTTTTGTCTAATAAACATACTATCTCCTATGTCAGTTCCTCGGTTTCAACAATAAATTTATCATAAACAAAAGCGAATCCACATTCAGAGTGTTTTTGCTCAATTCCGTTTTCATCAATTTGAGAGACAATATCATTTACAATTTCAATATTTTCCATACAGTCCACAATAGTTGAAATAAAGCTGTCAGCCTTATTCTCCATTTCAATATTATATCTACATAATTTTGGATTAGTGCTATCGTAAATTCTGCAAAATGTAGCATTGTTGGAGTTTGAAGATTCGGAGATGTAAAAGTCAAGAGTAGGTAGATAAACTCCATTTTTCATAATTGTTGGTTCATCACCGAAAACAACCGCAAAATAATTCAATTTTGTTTCAAATTCAGCATTTAATGCTTCAATAAGAAGCAGGTTCATGTTGCCAAATACTTGTAAGTGTTCTTCAGATAATTTATCATGCAAGTTTATAATTTCTGCCTTAAATTTAACTTTATTTTCAAAACTTTCGGATAATAATGCTGTAATTAGATTTTTAATTTCAGCTTTGTCCGGTAATAGTAATTCATTGAAATTGGCTTCAATAAATGTTTTAAGTATATGATAAATTATAATGTAAATTAATTTCATATAGAAAAAATAAGTGCTTAGTTATTCAAATAAAGAACGAATTTCAAATCCAAGATATTCATTACCATAAACAAAATTTCCTAAATTCTCTTTGTTGGTGTTTGGATTTAAAAAATATATCAAATCAATATCGATAAATTTATTAAATGCTAATAAATATTGTTTTTCCTTTAATAAATTATTCTGTAGGTTATAATTATTTCTTTGTTTTTGGGTATTAATAAAACCGTAAATGGGAATCCAACCTTTTAAAAATGTTTTGAAAGTATATTTATACTCTGAAGTTTTCTTTATCAAATCATTTAATTCCAAATTTACGGGTTTCCCATCTTTTAAAAAAGCCATTTTAACAATAGGATTCTCAATATCATTTATAATTAAAGAAGGCTATGATATAACATATTGTGTAGATAAATTGTTTGCTGAAACAAATGATGAATTTGATGTCAGCGCTAACTTTAAGTAATTATTTATATTTCCATTCATTGTCTTTTGTATTCTAAACCAATTCATATAGTTCTGT
>JAPLFL010000019.1 GCA_026390695.1 Candidatus Kapaibacterium sp.
ATGTTCGTGGATATATTGAAGAGGCATGAAGAACCCCTCCCTAACCCTCCCCGAAGGGGAGGGAACTGGAACGTGGCTTTGTTCCCTCCCCTTCGGGGAGGGTAAGGGAGGGGTTCTTGGATTGTCTTGTTAAATTTAATATCTAAATTGTTTTTTGTACTTTTGCTTATGTTCATTATTATTTTGAAAAATTTCGTGGGTGTTTTGATTATGTTCGTAGATATATTGAAGGGTTTCTTTTATATTATGAAAAGATTTTTAAATGTTTTGAAGTCTTCCGTAGATGTTTTGAAGCCTTCCGTAAGTATTTTGAAGCCTTCCGTAGATGTTTTGAAGTCTTCCGTAGATGTTTTGAAGCCTTCCGTAAGTATTTTGAAGCCTTCCGTAGATGTTTTGAATGCTTCCGTAGATGATTTGAAGTTCTTCAAAAGTATTACGGAAGGGTTCAAAACACTTACGGAAGGGTTCAAAAGTATTACGGACGTCTTCAAAAGGTTTACGGACGGATTCAGAAGTATTACGGAAGACTTCAAAAGGATTATGGAAGCGTTCAAGAATATTACGGAATATTTCAAAAGGTTCACGGATGCTTTCAAAAGTGTATTTACCCTCGTTCCAAAGCTTCTGCTTTGGAACAGATTTTATGCGAAACGATATGGAATGTTCCCAAGCAGGAGCTTGGGAACAAGGGATAATTTCTTATGTATATTTGATTGGTTTTTATTCTTAAAGTCGGATTATGAATCTAATTTTCATGCTTATCAGAAAGAATTTCTGATCGTAGGAAGTGTAATTTCAGATTAATGTAGTGTTATGTCTGTTTTAACGAAATTTTCTGGATTTATACAATCATCTATTTAAAAAATATTCTCTGAATTCTGCAATTTCTTTATTCTCTATTTCAATATATTTTTCAAATATTTTTTCGCCGACCTGTTTACGAAGTGCAGAAATACCAACATCAATTAACCTTAGCCCCGATTGAGTTAGAAGAATATTATCAAAAGCCATACCACCAAGATTTGCAGGTCTCTTTAAATCCCGATGTACGAAACCAGCATGATGCAGTTTGTTGAGTTCATCTTCAAATACATCAAACCAAAGCTCTCGGATTTCAACTTCATAAGCTCTGAATTCAATTGGATTTATACGCTCCATCACCAACAATTCAGCTTGTAGAGAATCATCGAAATCCAAACGAATAAATTTAACAACTAAATCATTTATTTTATTGGCATACTGCATTTTTTCAGATTCAGAACCAATATCGGAACGGGTATCGCCAATAAACAATTTAGCAACTTCGGTTTCACTTAAAACAATTACTGTATTATTAGCACCAGCAGATAGTTTACGAGGATATTTCATCTTCTTGCAAACCCTTTCAAAGAAATGGAATTATTTGTAAATGTTATAGGCTGCATTTTTTTATCTGAATTAATTTTAAAATATTAACTAAACATTCTGCATCTGAAGAATTTCAGAAGCTGCTTCAACAATCTTCACATATCCGGTGCAGCGACACAAATTGCCCTCTAAAGCTTTTTTGACGGAATCGGAATCGTTTTTTTGATTAGGATCTGTGCTGCATTCATTGACGAATCCTTTAATGGACATAGTCATTCCGGGAGAACAGAAGCCACATTGAACAGCGCCATGCTCAATCATCTTTTGTTGAATAATATCAAGTGGTTGCTCAACGGTTGAAAGTCCTTCAATTGTCAAAAGCTCTTTGCCATCAATATTCACGGCAAGATATAGGCAGGAATTAACTGCCATGCCATCGACAAGCACAGTGCATGCGCCGCATTCACCTTCGTTGCAACCTGATTTAGTACCTTTCAGATTCAGAACATCACGTATCAAATCCAGCAGAATCATGGATTGAGGAATAATCAATTCACAAGCCGAGCCGTTGAGGTTGAAATTAATCCTCTGATAGGATTTTTTTGATGAGATTTGTTGGTTAATCATAATTTATTCTAATTGTTGCTCAATATTTATCGATTTTTGAATATTAAAAAATTGTACTTATATGTTTTGGATTTCTGTCTGCAATAAAGATTTTAAGTAGATCATTTTTTTTAAATAGTAAATTCTAAAATAGTTTGACTGACTAAATGATTAATTTCATACAAATATACCTGTTAAATCTCAATTATTACCTATTCTTATAATCTTAATGAGATTTGACGAATTAGAATCTCATATCTTGCATGATTTGATAAAGTAAAATCCATAACTCTTAACTCATAATTCCTAACTCATAACTCATAATTTCCGTCCTTTTCTAAAAGCACTGAAGTTTACATTCTTAGCTCTCTCATTCGGAGAAACTGCTGCTATTGCATCAAGCCAGATTGATTCAGGAATTGCATCGCATGGTTTAACTGTAGAAAGCAATCCTAATGCCACAACATTAGCCGTAAGTCCTTTAACATCTCCAAGCTCGTGAGCCGCTGCATAGAAATCAGCTTCGATAATGTTAAAATTCGGTAATTGCTTTTTAATTTCATCAAAATCGGGATAATCTTCCTTTTTAGCATTTACGGGAAGTGCTTTGAAAACATTGAAAATCAGGATTCCGTCCGGTTTTAATAAATCAAGAAAACCATCACGTAAAACTTCATTAATTTCCATTGCAACGAGAATATCAACAGTATTCGGCGCTGGAACAGGGGAGTAAACATTCCCGCAACAGAAGAGCGAAATCACAGATCCTCCTTTTTGGGCCATACCGTGAGTATCACCTTTAACGATTCTCATTTCAGAAAATGGAGTGCGCAAAGCCAGTTCTGAAAGTGCCTTCCCGAAGAATAAATTGCCTTGTCCGCCAATACCGCGAATGGCTATTCTGATTGAATTAGGTAAGTCTTCTTTGGACAACACTTTTGTTAATAATTCAATCTCAGGAGTATCATCATTTGCATAAGTAAATGATTTTGCGACTAATGCCTTTTTATCGACTTTATCGGCTTTTTCAGGCAGATAAATTGCTCCTTGTTTTGGACAAATCTGTAAACAAACCTGATCGTAAGGGCCACAGTCAGTGCAGAAAACAGTGAAAGAAGGACGCTTATCTTCATCCAATTCAATACCAGTGCAAATATTGCATATACCACAATTGACGCAAATATTATAATCGAACTCAAGTTGTTGAATTGTAGTTTCCTTAGCTACTTCATTAATACAATCTCCTTCGATGATAATAGCTGTAAAGACTCCTTCATTGGCTAAATCGAGAGATTTTTTGAGTTCCGATTCGACTTGTTCCAGATTAAATCCGTCCACAACAACTGTTCTGCAACCTTCGGCTTCTACTGCTCGTTTAAGGTCGAATTTGTTTTCCTGATTGGATAAATTTGTCGGTGAACTTGGTGCACATTGGCCGCCAGTCATAGCAGTAATCCGATTATCAAGGATAATTTTTACACCCGGGACATTTCTAAATACTCCGTTTCTTGTTGAATCAAGGCCGCTATGGCACTCAGTTGAATCTCCTATTATACTAACAACTTTTCCTGCAAGCTCTGGGCGCGACAGCACAAATCCCTGACGCATGGAATCCGAAGCACCCATGCACAATACTGTATCCAGTGCATTAAAGAAATAGAGTAGGGTAGAGCAACCAATATCACCAAAAGAAGCAATAATTTTCTTTTGTTTTTTAAATTTTTGAATAGTAACTGCAATAGCCCGATAAGGACAGCCCGGACATATAGACGCTGGTCTTGCAGCAGGTTTTATATCAACATTTGTTCGGACAGGATGGAAATCAAGTTTTTTAATATGCTCTGATAAGAAACTTAATACAGTATCCGGCGACCAATCGGTGATTGTACTTGTTTCTTCTTTTCCAATCACATCCAATCCCATGAATGTAATTTTTTCCCAAAGAAATCTGTAACCATCCTCGATTACAAATACTTTTCCGGGAACAGAACCCCAGAATTTTCTGATGATTTTTTTTGGCAGCGGATTGGTTTTTGCTAAGGATAAAATAGGTACTTTCAAATTCAATAATTGTAGTGCTTCTCGAACAACAATATCATTTATCCCGCATGTTATAATACCAAAATCAGTATCACCGGTCGTGATGTTCACTAAATTGGATTCTTCCGCCCATTCAGATAAAGCAGGTAATCTCTCTTGTATAACACGGTTGTAATTATTTCTGGCAATAAAGGGTAAGCACATCCAGTCTGTCATATTTTTGGGGACAGGTTTACGAACGATAATTCTCTGAGCCTTAGTTTCGACTAAACCTTCTGAATGTGCTAAAATCCCTGATACTAAAATTGCCACAGGAGTATGGAACTGACGACTAATATCGGCTGCTGTTGCAGCTATATCATACAACTCCTGATGATTTCGTGGCTCCAAAACAGGTATGCAGATAGAACTAAAAAAATATCTCGGATCGATGACATGCTGTGTACTCGAAGGAACATAATCTGTGCAAATATAAAATACAAAAGCTCCAGCATCACCGGAAAAAAAGGCAGCAGACGATATAGCATCTCCTGCTTGAAAAACGCCAGGAACCTTCATAGTTACAACAACATCGGAACCGGAAATTGCATGGCCTAACCCAACAGCCACTGCTACTGCTTCACTTACTGACCAGCCGACTGTAATTTTATCCTGAACTTGGGATAATGATTTATCAATAACCTCTGTGCTTGGTGTACCTGGGTAGCCATCGGCAGCATGATAACCGGCATGGATCACACCGAGAGCAAAGGCAGCATTACCTTGCAAAATAATTTTTGTTCCAGAAGGAGAATCTATAATATCTCTGAATTTACTCATTTTATCCTAATTTCAAAAAAACTTAATTTACAATTTACGAATTTTTTGTGAAAGATATATACTTTTTGGTTTAAATCAAATTTATTTAGTAATTTTGAAATGTAATTTAATTAAATAATTTTTCTTTGTTATTTAACAAACGAATTAATAAGTATGGGTGCGGTTTTCGGGAGAAAGTTATTTTTACCAAATATCCAAATCATAACTAATAAGTTTGAGATAGAGTTTTAGGGATAAACTTGTCGGGCGATGTAAAGGTGATTATGAAAGTTTAACTGCGCGTTGAGGTTGGTTTAAAGTTTAGTTCCTGTCATTGATGCCAGTAGAGGAATACTCAAAAGTGGTACTGGAAGGAGATTCCTGCATACGCAGGAATGACAGCCTTCAGGTAGGAAACGATATAATATAAATTTTTATCTAAAAATGTAAAATAATTCTTGATTTGTTCAAATATATTTACTAATTTTGAAATGTAATTTAATTAAATAATTGTTCTTTGTTGTTTAGCAAACGAATTAGTTAGGATGGGTGCGGTTTTCGGGAGCGATATTGTTTTTCCCGAATATCCAAATTTTAACTAATAAGTTTGAGATTATGTTGAAGGCATGAAAGTGTCGTGAAGGATGTAAAGGTGATTATGAAAGTTTAACTGCGGGTTAAACATATTTAGTAACTCGCAAACTATTAACTACGGTTTAAGCTATAAAAATTCGATTAAGTATAAAAAAAAACTTAACCGGAAGGGATTAGCTTACCGGTCAAGCCGGCGTCTAACCGCTTCGTCTCACAAAAATGGAGCGGTTGACATGCAAATATAATAAAAATATTTGTACCTTTTATCAAAGGAAAACAATGAAGAAAATAACTCTTCTTATCGTCGTGGTGCTTGTTGCCATGTTAGTAAGCAATTTCAATTTGATGGCAACTTGTGAGTTTTGCTATGCCCCAAAACAGTGTGTCGTCATCACAGTTCCTGTAAACTATACTGTATCATATCCTCCTTGGCATATAATACAAAATGTCACTTTCACTTTGTGCTATGAATGTAGTATCACTAATCCGGGAATGACTGCCGAAATAATTGAAATTGATGGTCTGGTGCAAGGTCAAGAAGATAAGGCTTGGGATGCAGCTTTTAAATGGGTTAGTGATCATCAAGCAGAACTATGTGGTCATACACCTTGTGAAACAGGGAGCGACCATATCGTTTATAAGCTTCCGATATGTGGAGGATGGGAGTACGATGGTAATAATCCGCCCGCTCCCAATCCACCAACGTATAGAATGAAATATCAACCAGGTGGATGTATGGTTTATTGTATTCAGGAATGGGATCAATGCTATTGTAATTGCATTCCCCCTTGTGATGGTGACCCTGGATGTCCAGCACCTCATGTTAAACTTGGGACAATAACTTCTACAATGAGTGCAACCCCAACTTGTGATTGGGCTCCTACTATCGTACGGGGTGTACCAAATTCTGCTGATTGCGCAAGAGTGCATACAGATTGCAATCCTTAGAATATTTCTAATTTAATATCAAACCTCACATTTAGTGAGGTTTGATAATTTTTAAAGTAAATAGAAAGAATAATTATGTTAAATATTAAGATTAGAATTATATTGATAATAATTCTTGTAATTACTGTCAAAAGTTGGGTTTTGGCTTCATCATTCAACCTCATGCCTATGAATATTCATTTTCTTGGTTCCGTTACATCCGGAAGGAATATTATCGCTTATGGCAGTAATGGCGCTTATATGTTGACAACTGATCAAGGCAAAACATGGAAGCGTCATTCAATTGCTGATTTTGGTAATATTAGTGATATTGTGAACTTCAAGGATACTCTTTGGGGTATTTTTGATTCAGGTTACTTACTTCGCTCTGTCGATAATGGCCAGTCTTGGTTTAAAAAACAATTCAATCTTAATAAGGATGATTATTATACCAAATTGCTGGTTACAGATAAATATATTTATATAAGAACTTTAAAAGAAATTTTAAGATTTGATAAAAATTTCAATTTACTAAACTCTATTCAGGATACATTATTTGAATCAACATTTGGAACAGCGGATTATTTTCAACTCGGAGTTAATAAGTATTTTCTAAATGAATTTTTCTACTTAAATGGTCAGATAATTATTAATGTAATGTATAAATATAGAGACGGGTTTGCAGTAATGTCTGAAGACCTATCTGAAATTAAGCTGATTCCCCTAAAAGATAAAATATACATTAATAAAACCGGAATTTACTTATATTATGTGCTCAATGATATCTTCAACTATAATGGAAAACCAGTATTTAAAATAAATCAAGATTTATATCTTACGAATAATGATTTTTCTAAATGGTGCAGATTTTTTCCTGACACGAGTTTTTTAAATCCAAATGAACCTTTATTTAGTAAAAAATGGCCATATCGTGATTATATGCCTGATACTTATTATATGAATAACAATAATTTATTTATGGGTTCTTGGAATGATAATAGTAATTATGCAATTAGAAAATATTCTTATGATGGGACTAACTGTAGATTCGATTTATATAATAATTTTTTTAAAAGTAAATATTATACACCAAAATTTACTAATGATGATCATGGATCGATAGAAAATACATATATAGGAAAAAACACTGTTCTGGAAGATTCTATTATTGTAAAAGTAAATAGTTATGGCACAATTATTCAAACTCTGAATGATTGCAAAAGCTGGGAATTATATTCATCATTGAATGGAACACCTAAATTCATCCTTAATGACTCTACCTATATTTTTTCAAATGACGGTTCTAAGAAAAATGATATTTACAGATCAAATAATTATGGCATATCGTTTATGCCGACAGAGTTAGAATTAGATACAGCTACGATATATACTATTATTAAAGATAGCACTGGCAAATTCGATACTGTGTCAATGAAATTAGACACATTGACTTATTTTTCTAATTTTGGAAGTACATCAGTGTTTTACATGGATAACAACGGAAAAAGTTTTTGGGGTGCCCCTACAGCAGATGACAGCCCATTTAAATTTAATTGCGCCTTTTCTTATGATTTTGGAAAAAGGTATAAATTTGCAAACGTTGACAAACTCTGGTATGGCTCTATATCCTTGCCTGTTATCACAAGCAATATTGAACAAATATCAGGTCATTACATATATTCCAATACGAATGAAAATAGATATAAAAATAAGTATTATGGTTATATTTACTTATTTGATACCAGTTTAAAAATCCCTGCAACAAGGATAAAAGATTCGTTAATGGTAGTCCATCATATACTTGCTGATAATCTAAAGCATTATCTAATGCTCACTAATGCTCAAGATCCGAATGCAAAAGATTCAATCGGATTAAATAAAAATCGTTTTGAAATTAAAGAGACAAACGACAGTGGATTTACATATAAAACAATATGCTATATTGATCACGAATTGAAAATTGATCAAATTTATGAACATAATAAAGATACTGTTTTCTTTACGACATTAAATCCATGCAGATTATATCTTTATGATCGTATAAGGAATGCTTTTGATACACTCTTCAAAGATAATGATTCCCAGCATATTAAAGTTATGAATCTCAGCAATAAATTCTATATCTGCGGACAAAATCTATTCCTCGAAAACAGTGAACGCAGCGATTTAACAAAGTGGCAACCTTCTAAATGGGATTATGGTACTCCAACATTTGAATCAGTAATCTTCAAAGGAAATGTGGCCATTGCAAAGCTCACGGACAGCCTTCGACCATTAAATTATTATCGAATAATGATTAATAAAACAACGGATGTAAAAGATGAAATAAAAACTGATATTTTATATTATAATAATCATTTTTATGCATCGGCTCCTTATCCTTTGCCATCAATTAATTCTGTAACCGCTAAAATATCTTATGATATGAGCTTCGATCTGTGGGAAGCAATATCAGGCGTTTATGATGTAAATGGGGAATTAATCGAAGGCAAGCAAAATATCACATTGAAAAATCAATCAAAGGCCTATGCAGAATTAGTCTGGAACTGTACTTCGGTGCCAAACGGAAATTATTTTATTGTCGTCAATCATAATGGGATTAGTGATTGTATTCCTGTGATAGTGGGGAAATAAAAAAGAAAATACGGTTAATTTTGATGGATTAAAAAAATGCCAATATTGAACACACTTAGAATAGAAGCTATTAAAAGTGTTATTTAGTTTTATAGACGAGAGAAAGAAAAAAATTATTAAAATGTGTAGGGCAGGATTGATTAGAGTTTATAGCATATAACAATAATTATAAAAAGACTAATTATGTTAAATTAAACTAAATCTTTATCTTAATTTAATATTAAAAACCAATAAATTGGATGAATAAACTTTTTACAAAAATAAATATAAAATCATGAACAGCACCTAAAATAAGAAAAGGCACTCCAGCATATCATGATAACCACCGTAAGATAGTGCTCAGATTGGACACCTGTTGGAGTGTACCCAGAAATGTGGACAGCAAGTTAGAGTGGAAAAAATGTTAAATTGCAAGAACGAAAGGAGTCAAAATGGGAACACAAAGAAAACAATACAGCAAAGAATTTAAAATAAATGCTGTAAAAATGTTAAACGA
>JAPLFL010000103.1 GCA_026390695.1 Candidatus Kapaibacterium sp.
AAAAATGTCATTCCTGCGTATGCAGGAATCTCCTTCCAGTGCCACTTTAGGGGATTCCTGCATTCGCAGGAATGACAGTAATGAGACTTTTGAGACAGCCCCAACATGTTATTTCGCATTATTAATTCTATATTTTACATTCTTCTTATAACATACCAACCGCCAAAACCTGCAAAAAGGACTCCCATTACTATTAATCCCCATTCAGGTAATGTAGGAATGGTTGTGAAACTAACTTGGCTGCCAAGAGTTGTGCCGGATGAGTTTCTGGCATAAGCTTTAACATAATATAAAGTATTAGGATTTAATCCTGATAATGAACTGGTGAAAGAACCGGTACCCGTGCCATTAGATGATGTGGTGGAAGAAGCTGATAATTCAGGATTCGACGAAGTGCCGTAAATAACTCCACGGGCAGTAACTGATGCACCACCATCACTTGTAACGTTGCCACCACCGCTGGCTGTAGCGGCATAGATATTTGAGATGGAAGTGGTTGTAAGGGTTGGAGGAGCGGTATAACTCATAACAGTAGCTTTTTGGCTATTTCCCCAATCACTAAATGCGACATAAGGAGTGCCTGAATTACTTAAACTTAAGTTGATATTAAAAGCATTATTGGAAAATCCTGCTGTACCAACAAGTACCCACGATGAACCATTATAAGTCATACAAGTGGCTCTGCTTGGATTTGTAGTATAATCTTTGAATGCAACATATAATGTCCCACTTGAAGTAATTGCAAGGGTTGTGAAATCAGCCTGAGCATTCGAAAATCCTGCAGTACCAACCTGAACCCAAGTAGTTCCATTGAAATACTTACATGAGGCTTTATAACTATTAGCGCCATCCTGAAAAACAACATAAGGAGTGCTGCCATAAATTTTAATATTTGCATAATCACCGTAACTTGGGGTAAAACCAGCGCTACCGACTAAAACCCAATTTGTTCCATCAAACTTCATACAAGTAGTTTTAAAACCATTTGCTGCATCCATATATGTAACATAAGGAGTACCGGTAGATGCGTCAATAGCAATGCACTCATTATATGCAGTACCTGCAGAGAATCCTAAAGCACCTACTGTAACCCAATTGGTACCATCGAACATTTTAACAGATGCTTTACTCCCATTTGTAATATCCTGATAAGCAACATAAGGAAGGTTGTTATATATTGCTATCGAAGTATAATTTGCAGTACTGGCCGAAAAACCTGATGTACCGACAATTACCCAATTAGTCCCGTCGAATTTCATTACAGTGGCTTTGCTTGAATTTGCATCATCCCTAAAAGCAATGTATGGAGTGTTGTTCCCATCGATTGCTAAAGAAGTATAATCAACAGCACCGGCAGAAAAGCTTGCAGAACCGACATTTACCCAACTTGCCCCGTCAAATTTTTTGACGGTAGCTTTATTGCCTGAATATCCGTCTTTATAAGCTATATAAGGTGTGTTGGTTGCATCAAAGGTCATTGATGTAAAAGTAACAAGCCCCGCAGAAAAGCCAGCAGAGCCAACATTCCCCCATGATTGTGCATTCGAAAGACTGCACGAAAGAACTAAAATCGAAAATATTGCAAATAAATTTTTCATATATACTCCAAATAAAAAAAAATAAATAAATTAATTGCTTCTATTACAAATTTTCTATTAAATACATTCGATATATTTATTAAAAAAAATCAAATTTTTATCTCAATGAACATTCAGTCAGTTTCGGAACCTGACTACCAGCCTTTGTGAAACACTAATTAATTTAATTAAATTTCACAAATCCTCTTAACAAAATACAAATTGTAAACAATTTATATATGTTTGATTACAAATATAATAAATAAAATTAGGATAACCAAATAAAATATATATGCAAGATAAATTAATTTATTATCTTGATGTAAAAAAAGTATAATTTCCAATAGTCAGATTTTTTGTCTGAAGATAATATCAAGAAACCCATCGTATGAAACATACGACTGGAGGGGAAAAAACGAAGTAGAGGCTGTCTCAAAAGCCACATATTTAACAAAAATGTCATTCCTGCGTATGCAGGAATCTCCTTCCAGTGCCACTTTAGGGGATTCCTGCATTCGAGACTGTGTGAAACACGAAATATTCACGTATCTGTCATTCCCGCGAATGCGGGAATCCCCTTCCATGGCGCAATTGGGGATTCCTGCATTCGCAGGAATGACAGAAATGAGGCTTTTGAGACGGCCTCTACTAATAAAATGTTGCCTTCGAGTCAGATTATCTCCTTTTAGATTTAAAATCTGAAAGGAGGATAAAGGATTTAAAATCAGCCCGGTAGGAAGTAAATTTAATTACTTATTACAAATTGTATTCTGTAATTATTTGCATTTCCTTTGATTATTGCGAAATAAATTCCGTTTGATAATTTGCTAATTTCCATTGGGATTGTATTTTCGTCGGATTGAGTGATTGTATTTAAGCTGCTGATTCTTTCACCATAAATATTAATAAGGTCTATTTGAATTGGTTCGGAAACTGAAGAAAGAAATTTGATATTGGCTTGATTACCGGAAATAAGGGGATTTGGGTAAACACTTGCTAAACTTTGTTGTTTGGGATTGTCTTCCACTCCGACTACCCACCAGCTTTTTAATTTTATCAGATCTCCGTAATTGGAACCGGCGACTATGAATGAGCCTTCATCGTCCACATCGAAGGTGGTGAAAGTTACTTGTGAATTTGTTTTCCATAGATCATCATATACGTACAAGTCGCTACCTTTGTCGAAATCCCAAACTTTGATTATTCCTTTTACAAGTCCGATTATATATTTTCCGTCTTTGGCAATTCTAATTGCATCTACGGAGGCGTTACCGAAGTAAAGATTGCCATAATCGGTTGCGCTGTTGTATCTTTGATAGAAAGTATTGCTAGATAAATTAAATGAAAATGCAAATCCGTTGAAACTTGAAGCAACAACATACTTGTCATCTGGAGTGAAGCGAATATCGTTGATTCTTGTCATAATGGTGATGGAATCAACTTGGAGGAAGGTGGTAATGGAATCAAGAGTAGTAGAATTGAGTATCTTTAATTCGCCGTTGAATTGACCTAATGCAAGTTTCTTTCCATCGTTTGAGTATTTTAATGCCAAAACTGGTGATGTAGGCTGATAAGTTTTCTCAGCTTGTGAGCTATTAATCGGGTAGATTGAAATTTTGGTGATTGAAGATATAGCTATTTTGGAATCATCTGCCGACCAATCAAAAGCATAAGCTATAGTATCGGCAAGATAAATGCGATTGAGGACTGTGTCTTTGATTAAATCGTAAACTATAATATTTGCTTTATTACTTTGATTTATCCATGCGGCTTTTTTCCCGTCGTGGGAATATTTCATTTTTGATACTACGAAGGAATCGGCGGAAAAAACTTGTTTATTGAGAGTACCGGACTCCGTAATCCATGATTTTATCTTTCCGTCCATACCACTGGTCAGAATTGATTTAAAATCTTTGGATAAATTCACAGAAGTAACACGATCGGAATGAGAAGGACTGATGGATAATGGCCAGAAGCCTTCGTTTTTGAGGGAACCATCGAAACCAAGACTGATTTTTGAGAGATAAATTCCATTTATAAAGAAAAGTGTATCTGAATCCATGAAAGCAAAGTTTGAAAATTGCTGCTGGAAGTAGAGAGGTTGATTCATTTGCACGGTTCTTTGGGTTCCATCTATATAGAAATCCAGTAAGAATCCGCCTTGACCGAAGAATCTGATTTTATTAGAATCG
Source organism: Candidatus Kapaibacterium sp. (assembly GCA_026390695.1). Classification (GTDB taxonomy): domain Bacteria; phylum Bacteroidota; class Ignavibacteria; order Kapaibacteriales; family UBA2268; genus JAPLFL01. The sequence continues at coordinate 3,770 of JAPLFL010000103.1, forward strand.
GAATCGAATTTGCTGATTGATGGAATAAATTTATTAATTTTATAATGACTTAATAAGGAACATTTTTCGGCATCCCATGTATTGATGGTAAAACTTGAATCGGAAAATTTTGGTGATCCTGTACTAATTATCTTTTTCCCGTCTGCGGTAAAAAAAGCAGTTGAAATTAAACTGTTTAATGTATCGGCATAAATAAATTTGCCCGTAGCAATCGAATAAATTCTCATTTCGTTATTTGTGGAAACGGTATCGAATCCTATTTTGTTCAGGAGGCTTATGAAATATTTCCCGTCGGGTGAAAGTATGAAATATGTGTTAATAGTATTATATGTGGATGATTTGTCTATTTTAATGGTTTTAACCAGGGTAGCAGTTTTAGAATCAATTATCCCGAAATAACTTATAACCTTACTATAATCATAAAGAAAAACAGCAATACTATCGGAACCGGGAATGAAGCTGGCATAGTTGATTCGGTAATCAGCAGAAGTATATTGTGTCTTTTTATTAGCTTTTAGATCATATATGTTCAATGTTGTAGTTAAATCAGAAATTGAGCAAACTTTATCTTCTGATTTATTAAATGAAAAGCTGATCGGAGATTTAACGTCTGATTGATAAATCATAGATGATTTTGTCAGATCCCAAACCTCAGTATTTGAGCCTAAAGCACCTGATCGAGCAAAAACGATAAGTTTTCCGCTTGGGGACAGGGCTACATTCGAAAAATTAGATTTATTACCAAGATTTCGCCAAATAATGTTGTTATCGGCTTTAGCTCCGTGATAAATAAAACTAAGTATAATAAATAGAAGCAATTTTTTCATTTTAAATCCGGGTATATTACAAATAACTAATTAACAAAATTACAGAGTTTACATCAATTAGTACGCTAAATGCAGAAAAAAGTTTCAATTACCTCAATAATTTAATTAATTTCTTTAATTTTGAATAATCTTGATGATTAAATTAAATTGAATATATACATGTTAATCAATTCCATTCCACAAAGAACAATTCGCGAAAGTGGCACTGAGCCTGTGAGAGTTGTTGTTCTTGACCAAAGAAATCTGCCTCATAAAATTGAATATGTTGAATTACAAACTTTTGAAGATATTTGCAATGCTATAAATGATATGATAGTTCGTGGTGCACCTCTGATTGGTGTTTGTGCGGCTTATGGACTGTATCTTGCAGCATTTTCGTTAAAAGATTTGGGTTTAGATTCATTTCAAACTAAATTGAAAGAATTTACCGATAAACTTATAGCAACCCGTCCTACAGCCATTAATCTTAGGAATGCAATTTCAAAAGCCATAGAATTCATTGGTCATTTTAATTCTACTGAAGAAGAAGTACATGCAAGCCTGAAATATGCAAGGAATTTATATGAAAACGAAATTGATTGTAGTAGGAAAATAGGGGAGTACGGAGTAAAATTAATTGAAGATATTTATCAAAATAAAAAATCAACTGTAAATATACTGACTCATTGCAATGCAGGCTGGCTCGCAACTATTGATTATGGAACCGCAACTGCACCCATATATTTAGCAATGGAAAGAGGTATTCCGCTTCACGTATGGGTTGATGAAACGAGGCCAAGAAATCAGGGTGCTAAATTAACAGCTTGGGAATTGATGGAAAACGGCGTCCCTTGTACATTAATCCCTGATAATGCCGGTGGACACTTAATGCAACATGGTTTGGTTGATTTATGTCTCGTGGGAAGCGACCGAACAACAAGAACAGGAGACGTTGCCAATAAAATCGGAACGTATTTGAAGGCATTAGCTGCCAAAGATAATAGTGTTCCGTTTTATGTTGCACTGCCTTGCTCCAGCTTCGATTGGTCGCTGTTGGACGGTATAAATGAAATTCAGATTGAGCAAAGAAATCCAGAGGAAGTACTTTACGTTGACGGTTTAGCCGACGGGAAAATTCAGACTGTCTTAGTGCCACCTTTGGGGTGTAATGCTGCGAATTATGGGTTTGATGTAACTCCTGCTCGTTTGGTAACAGGATTAATAACTGAGCACGGAATTTTCAAACCAGAGGAGAAAGAGTTAAATAAGTTGAGAGAAATAATTAACATAAAAGGTTAATCATTTTGTCATTTCATAATGCAAGATGAGATGTGAAAAGATGAACAATTGATCTATTTTTTGCACTATCACTTGGTAAGTTATAAAGTTGAAAGTTAATGGATTATATTTGTTGTCCTTCCGGTTTCACTATCGGAAGGATAATTATTTCCTGTCTATGAAGCATTTGTAGAGACGAAATGATAACAAAAGTGGAGTAACCAAAAAATTAGATCTCCTTCATATTATATTAAGTCTTATATTGAATTACTACCTGTCAGACAATTGCATCTGACCTACCTTGCAGTAGAACAGACGTCCTCGTCTGTTGAGTTTAAATATTTATTAGAGTTTTTTTAATAAAGAAAATGCCAGACTCAATCCTACTTAAATCAAATCTATCAATCAATTCGTAATTAATATAGTGATTATCTGCTGATTTTTTCGTAATTTGCATTTAGTATGGGCGCATAGTGCCAATTTCTTTTTTATTTGGATTTGTAATGGAAAATTTAGAACAATTTAAAAAACTCGGCCTCTCGGACAACTTGCTGAAAGCCCTCAAAGATAAGGGTTTCGAAGTACCTACTCCGGTGCAGGAGACAACTATACCCATGATTTTAGATGGTGATGGTGATCTTATCTGCCAAGCTCAAACTGGAACAGGTAAAACAGCGGCTTTCGGACTGCCTTTGCTGCATTTATTAGAAGAGAAGGCTCACAGGGTTCAAGCCCTGATACTCGCACCTACTCGCGAACTTGCCATTCAGATTTCAGAGGAAATAAACTCGCTAAAAGGAAATAAGAAATTGCATATTGCCCCGATTTATGGCGGTAGTTCTATCGAAGCACAAATGTTTAAACTTAAATCAGGTCTGGATATTGTTGTTGGTACACCCGGACGGGTTCTTGACCAGATTCGGCGCAAAAGCCTTGTTGTTGACTCTGTTTCCTATTTAGTTCTGGACGAAGCTGACGAAATGCTGAAAATGGGTTTCAAAGAAGAACTTGAAGATATATTAAGTAGTGTGAATCTAAATCGTCGTACATTTATGTTTTGTGCCACTATGGCCCCCGATGTGCTTGCGATTACCAAAAAGTATCTTCGGAAACATCAGATAGTTACTATTAAGACCGATAGTTTAACTTCTAATTTAACCGATCAGATTTATGTTGAAGTTGAAGAATCAAGCAAATTTGAAGCACTTTGCAGAATAATTGACTTTGAGCCTGATTTTTACGGTATGGTATTTACCAGAACTAAGGTAGATGCCGATAATATTTGTAATAGATTGATTGATCGTGGCTATGACGCTGATACTATCCATGGAGATCTTAGCCAGTCAGTTCGCGAAAAAGTTTTAGGAAAATTCCGCAATAAAAGAATCCGGATTCTTATTGCAACCGATGTAGCTGCACGTGGTGTAGATGTACAGAATATCTCACATGTTGTAAATTATTCATTGCCACAAGGTTCAGAAGCTTATGTTCACCGTGTGGGGCGTACAGGTAGAGCAGGATCCGAAGGTACGGCTATAACATTCGTTACAAGGCGTGAGAGCAGAAGTTTAATTCAGATTCGTCGCGATTCCAAAACAGAAATACGTAAAGGAACAATCCCCGGTATTGATGAAATTATTAAAAATAAAAAAGAGACAATCAAAACTAAGCTATTGGAATTAAGCGAACAAAAGCCTGAAAAAATCTTTAGAACATTAGCTAAGGAAATTTTGGATGAATTAGACCCTGAACTTGCTTTGATTACACTTTTAAAACACGCTTTTAGTCAGGAATTGGACGTAAGCTCCTATAAAGAAATAAAAGAATCCAAGCCTGTGATTTCCGAAGAAACTCGACTTTTCATTGCCAAAGGTGCCAAGGACGGTATGACAAAGAAATCAATTGTAGAATTTATTAAACTTAAAGCAAAAACTCACGATAAAAAAATTAATTCCGTTGAAGTATTTGATACTTATTCATTTATTACTGTTCCATTTTCTGAGGCGGAATTTATTTTAAGGGCATTCCGTAGTGATAAACCTGGCAAGCGACCGATAGTCGAAAAAGCTGCCGATAAAAAATACGATGATACCAGAGTGGAATCTAAAAACCGTGATAGATTTAAACCCGAATTTTCTGAACGTCCAAGGAAAAGAAAAAGCTATTAAATAATGGTTAATAGTTCATGGTAGAGGTTTTGTTTATATAAGTGCAGATCTGCTGTTTCTAATAAGTGAGTATGTGTGAAAACGATAAAATTCCAATAGAATGTCATTCTTCCAAAAATCATCAATTGAGGCTGTCTCAAAAGCCTCATTCCTGTCATTCCTGCGAATGCATGAATCCCCTAAGGTGGGACTGGAAGGAGATTCCTGCATACGCACAAATGACAGCCTTCAAGTGGGAAACGATATTACCTCCCCATTTATTTCCATATCTTAATTCTTAATTCCAATTTCTTCTTCTACCTTCTAAAACCGTGGAGATGGCGGGAGTCCGTTTTCACTATTTCCTATTGTTGATAACTTTTTTTTCTTGTCTTAAATATATTAGGAAAATAGAGAGTTATAGAGATTGAGAAAAACAACAATTAACAAAAAATTGCAATAAAAAACAATATTTCCGTTCTAATAACGTGCTTAAGTTTGGAAATAATTTCAAAGAACAAAATTCTTTTTCTATTGACGAACATTTTAAAAATATATTTTAGAGATTTTACATGAATTTTAAATATTATTTACAAGGTAAACGGATACGGCTCTATATCCGGTATAATCGGAATGCTTATCCTGTATCAACTGATTTAAGCATTGATCCAAAATTTTGGGACTCAAAAGAAGGTAAACCAAAAAATGCTTATCCTGAAAGAATTGAATTGCAATCATACTTAGATAATTTCAAAAGTAGAATTTCAAAAGAGATCATCAAATTTATTGACAACAATCCGAAATATTCTTATGAAGAAATAAAAGAAGTTGTAAAATCCACTCTCCAAAAGAAGGAAATAACAGGATTCTTTGACAAATTCCGAGAGTTTAACGAATTGCACAAAGATAAATCCATCTCATGGCATAAGAAGTACAATAGTATCCTTGTTCACCTGAAAGAATTTGAAGCACTACAAAAGATAACAAAGAAGGATTTTAAAATTACTTATCACAGTATAGATTTATCGTTCTTTCAGAAACTTCAAAATTTCTATATTGACGTGAAAAAGCACAATAATAATAACATTCGTAAAAATCTACAATTTATCAGAGTGTTTCTTCAATGGTCTGAGGATAATGGCATCCAAATAAACCAGTCTTATCATAAATTCAAACTTAACCGTGAAGAAGAACGGGACATTATTTTCATCACTGAAGAAGAACTACTCAGTATATTCAATTATGATTTTTCTGATAATGAGAGATATGATCATGCAAGGGATTTATTTATTTTGCAGTGTGCTACAGGTCTAAGAATTTCAGATTTGAAACGGATAACAAAGGATAATATCAAAAATGGATTTATTGAAATCAGACAGCAAAAAACCTCAAATTTTGTTACAATTCCACTGACTCCCTATTCTGAAATTATCCTGAATAAATATGACGTACTCCCTTCAATCTCTGAAGTAGAGCTCAATAGAACTATTAAGCAAGTCTGCAAAGATTGTGGATTGAATGAGATTATTACGATTAGCAGCAAGTCAGGGAACAAACTGAATGAAGAAAAATTTGAGAAATGGCAGAAAATAAGTTCCAAAATAGGGCGCTCCACCTTTGCCTCACTCAATTTAGCTAAGGGAGTACCGGAACATATTGTCAAATCTATGACAGGTCATAAGGATTCGAGAGCCTTTGCAAAATATGTAGGAGTCTCAAAACAAATCCAAAAAGAAGCCACTGAAAAAGCGTGGAGAGCTCCCACAGACGATGGAACTATAATTAAGATAATCAAACATCAACATAAAAAAGTTGGTTAAGTTTTCCAACTTCAATTTTTATATTTATTCATTTTATCAAAGGGATAAACAATGGAATTTAATCCGAACATTTACAGTATTAGTCGAGAGGAATATTATGAATGCCACCCGACCGCCGCTTCACTGGACATTATTTACCTTGCCTTAGATTCAATCATTAATCGAATGAGAAAAGAAAATGGTACAATTGGCACAGACGAATTGAAAGTGATGTATATGAGACCTTTACAAGCTATAAAAGAAACTATTAACAGATTAAGCCATGATATTGAGATAGAAGAACTTAATAATGAGAAACGTTCTTTCTTAGATAGAGGATACACAGATATGAAAGAAAATACTATGTTTGAATATAATTAATTTATCCATCCGCCTTCAGCAGCACTGAGGGCGGTTTTTAATATCCTACAATGAAATAATAGAATTAGTATTTTAATTACATTTTATGAAACTGCTAATATCTCTATTAATATACAAAAATTTATTTGATAAATAAAAAAGTAATTAGTGCAGTAAATAACGGCAGCGTTTACTTTTTTGAATGGCGGAAATAGGAATATAAGTTTGCTTATGTTTTTATATTGAAAATATATTTTTGTTTTATTCATTGAGGTTTTATATGACAAACACGCTCCACACAGAAAAGGAAATGTTATCCTTCAAAGAATTCCTGACATACACAGGATATTCCAAACACCAAGCCTACAAATTAACATCTACCGGACGGATTAAACATTTTAAGCCAACTGGAAAAGTTATTTTCTTCAAAAAATCCGATGTTGATGAGTTTTTACAAACTAATCCAAAGGGAGTAAAATAATGGAAAATAGACAAGTATTTGTAGGCATATCTATTGATGAACTTAGTAACGTAATCCGTAATGAAGTTCAATCAGTAATGAATGAATTAATTCCAAAATCACAATCTAAAGTTATTAATCCACCTGAAGCCGATTTGATCAATGCTAAAGAAGCTCAAAAGATTCTTAATTGTTCTTTTGGTACTTTGGTTAATTATCGGAAATCCGGTAAACTACAAGCTCGGAGATTTGGACGGAAATTATTTTTCTCGAAATCGGAAATCCTCAAAAGTTTGGAAAATAAGTTTGGAGTGATTTAGTGGAGACAGACAATAGTAAATCGAACAAGCGTAATAAGCTGCTAAATGGCAAATATCCTCAGATCATAGAACATGGCAAGAAATATGCCTGTTATCCTGAAAGAACGTCCATTAATGGCAGATTTAGCAGCTTAAAGAACTACGGCAGACGTAAACCCGTAACAGTCAGGAAAAGGCGGTTATGATGGAAAAAGAAGAAGTTAAGTATTTTAATTTTCCTATTCAGTTACTCAGTGGATTTTTAGAGGATAGTAAAACAGCATTATATAATATTTTAACCTATGGAATTTATTCCTTTGCAGTTGATTATAATGAGGCAGAAACCATTGAGAAAAAAATTAAGGCAAGTACAGATTATCATAATGTAAAACTTGGCAATATTCCGAACACAATAAAGCTCGGAAAAGATCTGTACGACAAATTTCATAAGGGGAGTCCAATGAGTGGAATAGAGTTGAAAGTATTCTGGACTTATTATGACGAGTATAAAGATGAGACTTTGCCTAAGAAGTCCGATTTTGAAAAGGTCTGTCTATTAGGATTCTTAGCTTTAAAATCAATACTTGGTGAAAAACCTTATTGCCATGTTTTTAATGATTATTGGCTTGCACGTATGGACGGAAAAGTAAAAAGAATATACGATGTTAATGAACTATCAGAAAAAATCAGACCTTATCACTCTGAAAGAAATCCAAGAAAAATAAAAACGGAACTGGCAGCAAAATGGAATTTGAAACACTATTCCAAAAAAGGAATGAGAGGATTCTATGTAAGTTTAGAGCCCAAAATGACCACTAAAGATTTAATTAAGCAAGTAATGATTAGGAAAAATAAATCTATACTTGAAAAAAAGATGGGTAACAATCAGATCAAAAAGTATGAAGAAGAAATTTTGCAAGAATTAAATTTCATGCCAACGATCAAACAATCATCATCAAACAAAAACCAGTCAGTAGCTCCACCGGAAATTAATGATATTTCTTTTCCTGACTGGAATGATCCTTTTGCATAATCAAAAAAATCAAATCAAATTATTTATTCAAATTTAAGAAAGTTTTAAAATGGAATTAAGTGAACAAGCCAAAGCAGCAAAAAGGCAATATGCCAAAGAATGGAGACGAAACAATCCTGAAAAAGTGAAAGAATATTCCAATAGATTTTGGGAACGTCGAGCCGAAAATTTTTCCATTGAGCAAAAAGCAAGGAATTTAAAAGCCGATGGAATGACTCAAAGAGAAATTTCTAAGGCTCTAAATATTTCACTTGGACTTGTAAATAAGTACGTGAACAAGCGTGAACATGAATATTGATTTGTCGAACAAGCGTCGAACAAGTTGTCGAACTATATAAAGCGTCGAACAAGTTGTCGTTAGTAGTGTCGTTAGTAGTGTCGTTAGTAGTGTCGAACTATATAAATCTTATTCTTATAAATATTATCTTATAAATATTATCTTATACACTTGTTCAATTTTAAAAAAATTGAACGTGTGAGTTTTTTTAGAAATGAATTTGAAATCTATTTTGCAATTAATCAGAGGATAAAATGAAATACTCAAAAGCAATCACTGAATCAATAGTGATGGAACTGAGACAAGGAAATGGCAGAGTAAGAACCTGTAAAGCAGTTGGAATTACTCACGAAACTTTTATGAATTGGATTACAAAATATTCCGAGTTTTCCGACACTATAAAAAAAGCAGAGAAAGCCGGTATTATGTTAAAGAAAGAAGAAGCCGAACAATGTATCCGAGAGGCACAAAAAAAGCAATGGCAAGCCGCCGCTTGGTTTTTAGAGCGTAAATTTCCAAAAGAGTACGGACGTAAAGAAAATATTGAGATGCACGGAAATATGAAGAACGATATAAAAATGAATATGCCAATATTATCACCTGTACCACAAACTGAAGAAGAAATGGAACTGAAAGATAGATTACTGGTATTGATGGAAAAAAATAGAAATAACTAATTTAAGGAAATGATCATGCAAAAAGAATCACAAAACACACAGATAATCACAAATAGAAAAATATTCATTGACAATGCTGAATTAATCAATAGTACAGTATTGCAAATTATTTCAGAACATGATGGAAATAGAATGCCAAGTCTGAAGGAAATTTCCGAACGAACGGGACTTCATATAAACACAGTATCTAAGCACTACAAGAAATTAAAATTTGAGCCGAAAATAAGTCCGGTACGTTCATTATCTCCAATAGTGATTTACAATATTTTCAACCTCACGAAAACAAGCGTCTCTGCCTGTGCTCTGTGGTTTAAAATCATAGAAGGGTGGGTGGAACGTGCTGAAGTTGAACATTCAGGAACTATTGTTGTACAATTGCCAAAAGAATTAGAATAGGGAGCTATTTTCTATGAGTTCACTATTTTTATTAATTTTTTTTGTTCTTCAGACAAAGAACTATACAGTTCCTCAGCTGAGTATTTTTTACCATCAGAATCAACACCACTTTGCATTTTTTTTGCAAAGCTGTAATCAGATTGGTTAATAATTTCAAAATACTCTTTTAAGGATATACCTAATGTTTTTGGGTCAGTAATCGGAATTGAACTTTGCATTTTGTCTGCAAAACTGTAATCTGATTTGATCATCATTTCTTGCATGGTTAATAATTTACCTTCAGGTTCTTTCATTCCACCTTGCATTTTATCGGCAAAACTATAATTCTTTTCGCTTGCCTGTATTCTTTTTCTCTGTTCTTCAGTTAGCATAATTTTTCTTTCAGTTATTCAGTACCTCTTAACAACTGGACTGTCATTATTTGACGGTCTTATAGTTTTTTTATTTGAAATCCTTCAAACATGGCTCCCTATGCTGCTAATGAGTGCCTTACACAAATACGTTTTAACGTACTTTTATGCTGCAAGGCATAATTAGCACCCTTAACCATATATTAAATATGAATTTAGCAGCTTAAAACCCTTCACTAAGAAGTGAAATTAAGATGAGAAATTCAATCATTAATTTTCATCAATTAGGTTTGACAACTGATCATAAATCAGACCTAAAAAATATCTAAAATAGTTCATTCCGTTCTATTTCCGTTCTAATCTGTTTTTACGTACCTGAAAAAGCAGAGCCAGTGCAGGAAATAATTTTTGTCAAGTGGAGATGGCGGGAGTCGAACCCGCGTCCAAAGTGCCTCTTTCGTAGCTTCTACATGTTTATTTGATCTATAATTTCCCGCCTTCGATTCTGCCGATCAACAGGCACTCGAACGCTAACAAGTGTGATTTCTCAAAGCAAGTCCACCCGTGAAACTTACTCCCAGCCTATCTTAAAGCGACACCTCAGTCAAAACCGATAGGTAAACCCTGCCTGAGATGTGGCCGGTAAACTTAATTAAGCAGCCATTGCATAGTTATAGTTGTCATTTTTTGTATCAGCAGTTGAATTTACGTGCGCCACCGCTTAAGCACGACATGCCACTTACGACCTCGTCCACCCTGTCGAAGCCATTTCATCCCCGAATGAGTTGAAAGTTTATAAAGTTCATAAAGTTTATGGTTGATTTTTATTAATTTATGAGTTTATTTATTTCAATTCAAAATGGATATTTTATTCCTTGTTTGAAACTTAAAAACATGATGAGAGACAATTAGTAGGCCTACTGTAGCTCAGGCATACTTGTCAATATAATTTCTCAATTTCAAAAGGATTTAATATATTAATTTTAACAACTTTCAAAGAACTAATATCTATAAACGAATCTTATTAAAATTTATTTTTAATATGCCACATTATTTTTTCAATTCTTTTTATCATTGAGCGTTTTATTCGGCTGTTCGATTTCCTTGTACTTTCTAAAATCATGGGATAATCCGAATCAGGATATAAATTTTCCAATCCTTTACCAAATTGTGAAGGATCTCGAAATGCTTTTAAGCCGTATTTTTTTGTTAATAAACTAAATATTGATAAATCATGTCGATGCTCAATAAATTCCGGATATTCTTCAAGTCCACAAGAATTTAATTTATCGGTAATTATCCTTTCATCACATGCAAAATTCAGGAATTCATTTATGAATCTTGTCGAGAAATCAGTTTTTTTTATCAAATTATATCCGGCTAATCTTTGAAAAGATTCTGTATATTTTGGTTCATCGCAATCCATCAGTACAAGGGCATCTCGTTTTGTATATTGCTTTTCCATAAATCTGAGTTCGAAAGGAATAATATCCTGTTTTTCTCTTTTCTGCAATTCTATCAGTGGATCAATCGAATTTACAAAAATCGATCCTGAATCTGCATAAAACAAATAATCAGCTTCACCGATTAAATCCAATGCTTTTCTGATAATGTATGGCTTCCACAGCCAATAACCTCCACCACGTGAATAACCTAAAATCTTTTTATTCTTTTCTTTAAATTCGGAATCAATATCATCAGGTGAATATTCAATAACTTTATCAAATCCAGCGATCTCATATCCGGTTGTAGTATTTAATTGCTGAGCTTTAGTAAAATTTTTATCAGAATAATTTATCAGTAATTTCATAATTATTAATTAGTATTAGATTTATACGACAACTTACAAGCTTCTGTTCGGAACTGTATTGAGTATGCTTCTAACTTGCTAAAGTTTAGTACAAAAATATTTTTCCATTATTTATCATTAACCTTTAACCATGCATAATTGACAATCATTTCTTAAGTATAATAAATTCCGTTCTCCGGTTTTGAGCTCTTCCTTCATCAAGTTTGTTATCAGCTATCGGTTGCTTTTCACCAAAGCCTTTTGAACTTATTCTTGCAGCGGAAATACCTTTATTAACAAGATATTTTTTAACAGCATCGGCTCTTCGCTGTGAAAGTCTCATATTATATTCTTCATCAGGAGAATTATTTACATTATCAGTATGACCACGAAGCTCGACTTCCATATTAGGATATGATTTCATTAGGACAAAGAAATTATCTAATATCGGATTGCTCTCTTTGCTAAGATTTGCCTTATCAAATTCAAATACAACCGGTAATAAACAAACAGTTCCGATATCCGGTAAATTATTATAATTTGCGATGGCAATTATTGTTGTATCGGGATAGCAGAATTTCAATGTCAGAGTATGAATCCCAAACTCCTCCGGGCGATATTCTATCTGGTAATAAGTTCTTAATCGAAAGTAAATATCATCAAACATCTTTGGAAATTCTTCTGTTCTGTAAATATGACGATAAACCCCGCCGCTTGCCAATGCAAATTGATTCATATAACCATAATTGATTCCATCACAGAAATCAACTGCATTTATTGATACATTCTTTATAATAGCAAGTTTAATAACAGAATCCTTTTGAACCGTGGAACTGTTATCAAAGCCATCAGTAAATACAACAACTGCTTTTGTGATTCCTGCAGGCACAGCATCTAACGAATTAATTCCTTCAATTATTCCATTTGATATTGCGGTCATTCCACCATAATTTTCCAGACCATTTTTTTGAAATCCGGTTTTAAGTTCATTCTGATTCTGAGTTGCTTTCAACTCAGTTACGATATGGTTATCATATTTGATAATTGAATAATAGTCTCTCGGATATTTTTTTTCGATCAATGCTCCAATGGCTTTCTGAACCTCATTAGCACGCCATTGACCCATCGACCCGCTATGATCCAAAACGAAGGCAACAGCAATTGTCTGCTCTTCTGCATCAGATTCGCGTAAAATATAATTATTGATTTCCTTTGATTTGCCATTAAATTCATCAAAAAATCCGCACCAATTTTTTTTAAAACCTTTACCAGCTGCATCGCTCAGATAGTATTTATTGGAATCCGTCAGATGAACTCTCACCTTTATCTTCATTGGCTCATGGCTGATAATCTGACTAAGCTCAATCCCCGGTGCTTTCTCTTTACCACTGAATGGAATACTTGTATAAATAAAAGTTGGATTATAATCTTTAGGTGGAACTGCATCATTGGTGATTTCGGTCTCACTCTTCTCTTGTAAAAAGCTGCATGAATTTATTAAAAAGGTAGCGCATAAAAGCAGGATAGTCTTAGTTTTTAACATATATTTTCCAAAAATATTTCATAAGTTCAAAGATTATTAATAATTATTAAATAAACAATCATAAAACGATTATTACATCTAATTATTTTCTTCTTATGATGTGTTCTAATAAAAAATCAACAATAATAAGAATAATAATCTGTTTTTTTCGTCTAACTAATAAATTAATCAAAATTGAGGATATATGAAAAATACATTTTATTATATTTTGATAGCATCTTGCTTTTTAAATATCCATGCAATTGCATGGAATGATCAGACCCATATTTCCGTTGGTAAAGCTGCCGGATTTAAATTAGCTTATAATCTTGCCGCTCCAGATGTAGCCAAACTCAAAGCTAAAAATATTGAAGCCTTTAATCATTATGTCGATGTTCCTAAATTTGCAATAATCACAGCAGATATTGTCCGAAAGCAAATTGAAAATTACAATTCTCCTACCGATAGCACCGGTCATCTTTATGGAGCCATTGTTGTTGCTGTCCGGGACTATATCCGCGAATCAAAACAGGGAAAAAGCGGGCGTTACAATCTTTGTTATGCCGGACATTATATCGGGGATTTGTCAATGCCATTGCATAATATGGATTATAATGAGTTCAATAAAAAAAATCATTTCAGCAATGACGATATTATTGAAAGCGAAATTAGTGATAACCTTGATAAAATAATAATAACTGAAATCAAAATTGAAAACGAGGATGATTTGATAAATGCGATTGTAGAAATTGCCAATGAATCAAGAAATTTGGCGTACAAGCTGGAAGGCGAGCAAAGAAATATGACTAAAGAAGAAGCGTACTGGCGGATTTCAAGATCATCAAGCCTGTTCAAAGCTGTATTAAAATTTGTTGGTTTTTAAATTTTGAATATATTAAAAATTAATAAAATCAATTACTGAAACTATTACATTGGCTCTATAATAAGTCCAAATTACAGCCATTCCAAAACTGATGAAAAATCCAGAAGAGGCTGCTGTACTGGATTCTATTTCTTTTCTTTTGAGAAGGTATAAGATCGTTTCCTACTTGAAAGCTGTCATTTGTGCGTATGCAGGAATCCTCTTCCATGGCGCAATTGGGGATTCCTGCATTCGCAGGAATGACAAGAAAAGGTAGTTTTCACACTGTCTCATGCGCGGGAATGACAATAATTCCTAATTCATTAAGGAAATGATATAATCAAGCAAGGGTGAAATAATAAAAGTTTTGATTATATTGCGAAAAATTATTAACTTTGTAACTTAATATTAAATACTGGGAAAAAAGAAAAAAATATTTCCGATAAATAAAAGGATCATTTTATGAAGTTATTTTTTATTTTAATTATTGTTTCTTCCTTTTTGATTAGTTCTTGTGTTGGAATATTTGCAACTCATGATCAGAAGCTCGTGATTACAACTAATAATCCTTCTGCAGCTGTTTATGTGGACAGCACAAATGTTGGTAATGGAGACAAAGTCGAAGCTATCGTTGAGAGGGACAGACATGAAAAACAATTTATGATGGTATCCGACAGCACGAAACCATTATACCAAGTTGCCATACCTACAAAAACTCATTGGCTTTATTATTTGGATTTTCCCTGGATTGTTACAATAATTGGGATTTATGTTCCAATGTTTGACGGCATGATTTCTAAATGCAATGTCTTTAAAGAAAATTGGAGTTTAGACATACCGTATATGTATCGTTTTTGGGATTCATCAACGAAAAAAGTGTACATAGATAATGTTTGCCTCGACATTAAAAAAGGTAAAAGTAAGTTAAAATCATTCACTTATAATGATTATCTAAAAAATGATGATCCAATCGAGACAAAAGACCTTGATAGTTTGGTAATTAAACACTCGAATTTAGATGAACATCTGGAAGAGATAATGAAAAAAACTTATTTTCAGGATTCTGTTCCGAGCGTTTTTATTGATAATATTAACACCTATTACTTTAAAGCTGTTGTGAAAAATGTAAATATAAATGATGTCGCTGATAATTACATGGTTATTAAGGGGTATCGTGCTGGTGCTGAGTTTATGTATATGGATATGGAATGTAAGTGGATAGTTGAAGATACTTATGGAGATACAGTTTATGTTGATTCAATAGCTTCAAAATCTGGTCAAATTGGCACTCATCTTAATAAATGGTCAGCCGCTGTAAAACTGGCTATGGAAGATGCTCTCGAAACATCTTTGATAAAATTTATGGAAACTACGGCTGTTAAAGAGTTACTTAAAAAAGATACTTTGAGACATTTGATCTTTGATAAATTAACTATTCCTAAACCAAGTAAAACACCATCCAATATTGACGATGCAATGAAAGCCACTGTGACAATTAAAATCGGGAAAAATAAAGGGCACGGATCAGGATTTTTCATTTCAAATGACGGTTATATAATTACAAATCATCATGTGGCAAATAAAAAATTGAAATTAACTGTAATCACTTCTGAAGGAACAGAATATGAAGCCAAGCTTATTCGTTCAAATAAAGTCATTGATCTGGCCATACTAAAAATTGAAGGAAAATCTGAATTCGCATATAATATTCCGGCAGAAAAGAATTTCAAAACCGGACAGGAAATATTTGCTATTGGTACTCCCAAATCTATCGAATTGGGGCAATCAATTTCAAAAGGAATTATCTCAAGTTTAAGAAAAAATAAAGATTTGAATTTCCTGCAAATTGATGCAAGCATCAATCGCGGCAATAGTGGCGGTCCGATAACCAATACTAATGGAGATTTATTAGGTGTTGTAGAATCAAAATTATTTGGAGTTGGGACGGAAGGAATTTCATTTTCAATCCCTGCTTTTGATATAATGAATTCATTATCAATTTCTTATTAGTTATATGAAGAAAACTAACTTAAAAGTTTTGTTTCTGAGGCAGTCTCATAACCCACAAATATACGAAAGCTGTCATTCCCGCATGCGAGCATGTGTAAAAACTCCTTATTGCTGTCATTCCTGCGAATGCAGAAATCTCCTAAGGTGCCATAGATGGGGATTCCTGCGTACGCAGGAATGACATTTTTGTTAAATATGTGGCTTTTGAGACGGCATCAATTGATGATTTTCGGAAACATGAAAAGTTATTTAAATTTGTAGGTTTTTACACAGTCTCATTCGCAGGAACTGTCATGATTATAGAAAGCACAAATTAGTATGAAAATATTATTCATCTGATGACTGCCAGTCATCGGATGAATGATTATAAAGCCTTCAATCCTAAGCATCAGATAATTAATTATTCGCTATATTTGTACTATTAGTTTATTTTAAAATAACTATTCCAAAATGCAATTATTTATCTATTATTCTATATTTGTGATATTTTCAACTTCTGCTCTGAGTCAGTCGCTTTCTGTATTTAGTATAGATACTTCCGCATTCCCTGTAATTAAAGCCAAGTTTTATGCTTTTGATGCAGTAGGAAATCAGATACGTAGCTTATCAGCGTCAGATTTCTTTGTTACTGAAAACGGGCAGCCACGAACTGTTTTGGCTGTATCTTGTCCGGCTCCGAAACCACCCGTTGCTTTGTCATCTGTGCTGGTGATGGATCAGTCTGGTTCTATGTTTGAAGGAACAAAATTAGATGCAATTCATCAGGCTGCTGCAGCTTGGATCAATGCGCTTCCCGGGAAATCGGAATGTGCAATTACATCTTTTGATAATTCCAATTATATTATTCAGGATTTTACCACAAGTAAAAGTTTACTTATCCAAAAAGCCGCTACCATCACAGCGAACGGAGGGACTGATTACGATATGGCGCTGGATATTCCTATGGCTGGTGGTATATGGATGGCAAAAGCAGGGAAATATAAGCGAATCATCGTTATGATGAGCGACGGAGAGCCTAATTTCACACCTAATACTCAGCAAATCATTAATGATGCACTTTCAAATTCAGTTATAATATATTTTGTGTCACTTGGCTATCCCAGCCTCCAGTGCATGAAAGATATTACAACAAAAACCGGGGGACAGTATTTTGAAAAAATTAGTACTGTCGAAGAAGCAAAGCAAGTTTATATGAAAATCATGCAATCTGCAACTGGCAGCGATCCTTGCGAAATTAGCTGGGTTAGCCAAGTGAATTGTAAGCCAAGTACGATGAATGTAGATGTTAAGGTAAATTCTCTTAATCTGGCTGCTAATGCTGTATATCAGGCTTCAATCAGTTCTGCTACTCAACTTGAATTTGCACCTTCAACTATTGTCTATAAAAATGTTTTGCCCGGAACAAAGAAGGATACTATTGTCAGGATAACGGCGCGTAATGCGGATTTCACGGTTTCGGATATTAAACTTTCCAATTCTTCTGTATTTTCTATTGATAAAAAGAATTTTATTCTGAAGAAAGATTCAAGCATTGATTTGACTATTAGTTTTGCTCCCACTGACAGCGGCTATTGTATATGTAAGTTCATTTTTGTAAATGATGTGTGTCCTGCAAATTACTATGCCCGAGGTGGCTTTCCAGGCAAATTTCCAATTATTCATTCGATAAATCTTGTCCAACCAAATGGCGGACAAGTCTTTTTAGCTGGCTCTGATACTGAGATTACTTGGGATGGCGTGACGCCGCAAGAAAACGTGAAGCTGGAATATAGCATAGACAGTGGTAAAACATGGATATTTATTTCGGACACTGCTTCAGGACTAAGTTATATGTGGCATGTTCCGAATACTCCGAGTAATATCTGCTTGGCGCGAGTGACTGCCAAAGCTAATTATGATGATTGTCAAGTTCGGATTGGTAATCAGATTTGGATGTGTAAAAATCTTGATGTGGATCATTACCGTAATGGTGATTCAATTCCGCAAGTAACGGACTATAAAGTTTGGGGAACTCTTACAACTGGTGCATGGTGCTATTATAATAATTCCGATTCATTAGGAGAAATTTATGGAAAACTTTATAATTGGTATGCTGTTACTGATAAGCGTGGATTAGCTCCTGTTGGATGGCATATTTCAAGTGATGCAGACTGGTCAGTATTGCAGAATTATCTTGGTGGTTTGGCAATAGCCGGAGGCAAATTAAAGGAGCAAGGAATAGCCCACTGGACAGATCCTAATGTTGGTGCGACGGATGACTTTAAATTTACCGCCTTACCCGGTGGTTACAGAAGTAATTATACTGGTAATTTAAATTTTGATAATTTGATGCTGAATGCTTACTGGTGGACTTCAACTGGATCAAGTTTTACAAGAGCATGGTCAAGATATTTATCCAATACTTCTTATGAATTGTTTTTTTCTGAAATTCTTTATAATTATGGTCTATCAGTTCGTTGCGTTAAAGATTAACATAACAAAAAAGAATTATATTTTATTTTGAAATGTATTGTAGGTATTTTGATTATGTTTATTAATTCTTTGAATTAGTTTATGTATGTTTTGAAATATCTTATTGATAATTTGCAATAGATTATTTATATTTCATATATGATTAAAGATGATTTGAATTGTCTTATAAGTATTTTGAATGCTCTTAAAGATGATTTGAATTGTCTTATAAGTATTTTGAATGCTCTTAAAGATGATTTGAATTGTCTTATAAGTATTTTGAATGCTCTTAAAGATGATTTGAACTAATTCAAAAGGTTAATAAGAGCATTCATAGAGCTAATAAGAGCATTCATAGAGTTAATAAGAGCATTCATAGAGTTAATAAGAGCATTCATAGAGTTAATAAGAGCATTCATAGAGTTAATAAGAGCTTTCAAAAGTATAATAGGAGCATTCAAAATATCTATAAGAGTATTCATAGTGTCAATAAAAGTATTCATAGAGCTAATAAGAGCATTCATTAGGTTCATAATGATTTTCAAATGTATGATAAGATATTTCTCATGTCATTCCCGCGAATGAGACTGTATAAAAACTCTTTATTTCTGTCATTCCTGCGAATGAGATCGTGTAAAAACTCTTTATTTCTGTCATTCCTGCGAATGTAGGAATCCCCTTCCATTGGCGCATTTGGAGATTGTAGCATTCTCAGCAATGTCAGAAGAAGAATAAATGGAGATTGCAGCCTTCGCAGGAATGTCAGGATTATAATTTTTAGATTTCCAAACTGATTCTACTTTTAGGTAATTTTATTATTATGAAAAAAAAAGGGATGCAATTTCTTACATCCCATTCTTTCAAATATCAAATATCAATTATTTTACTGCTTTGTATCTCAGAAGTACAATATCCGAACCGGTAAAATTAAACTTGGTTAAAGTCTGTCCGAGAACAGTTATCGGAATTGAGATTGATGGGGTGTGAACACGGACCATTCCTATTTCCGAATTCATGTAATGATGAACTTGTATTGTAAAGACTAATGGAACGGGGAATGTCAATCCTAAATAAACAACGGTTGCTGTACCGCTAAAAATAAATTGAGTTGTGAAATCTTCGCACAGTGCGGATTTTGCTTCGTTTTCTCCGTAATTCACAGTCACAGACGGGCTTTTGAACATTCTCATTGTATATTTACCATCTACAGTTGCAGTGGAACCGTTGAATGGGATTTGCAAGCCTTTGATGGTCGTATCAATTAATTTCCATGCTGTATCCATTGGATTTGTTGACGCCAATTTGGAGAAACCACCTGCTACAGGGAGTGGAATAGGAAATCCCATTATATTGGTTGTGCCGGGGTATAAATATTCATTATTGCAGAAGAGTGAGTCTTTTGCCATGGTATAAAATGCTGAAGAATCGGATATACCGGTCATTCCTGAGGTTTGCATTCTTGATATGATCCGCGTTCCAACTGTATCCCGTCTGATAACAACAAGAGAATCCTGAGCAAAGCTATCAGTTCTCTTGTTTAAAGTATCAAGATTATAATGTAAATAAGTCCAGTATGATCCTTTGTTAATTGGGATATAAGTTTTAGGAGCATCGACAGGTGGATTTGTCGTCCCGTTATCGGAGCAATATGTCAGAAAGCCAGCAAGTAGAATGGCCGCAATTAATTGGAATTTTTTCATAGAATATTTCGTTTATAAGTTAACAAATATGTTTTCGAATTAATTTCATTAGTAAGACTAATTTTTGTAAAAAAAGTTTCAGTCTATTTTAAATGATATCTTAAAAGTGTTCTGTTGTATCCACCGGTTTTTTGGGACATTATTGTCATGTTAAAGGTGGAAGGATCGGTCACATCGGACACAAAACCAATATTATTGCCGACATAATAATGATAAGTCATATTGCTTTTTGTGTTTATCGGAACGGGTAAACCGGGTATAGTAATGGTTACATCTATTTTTAATGTTAAAAGGAATGCTTTAGTAATAACGTTTGAGCTGCCAATCTGGAAACTTTTGTCTGCCGATGGCTCTCCCTGCATCTCTACTGAACCATTTATCGGTATCGGAAGCGGAAGTTTGAAGGTGGTGGAGTCAATAGGCATTTTGAAGACTCGCCATAATGAAGCAGTAAAATCAAGCATTGTACTCCAGTATTTCGGAATACTGCTGATTGAGGAATCCATGCCTAATCCTGAAACATTAAGTCCTGACACATCCGAGTAACGATAGATTTTCTCGTTAGTAAAACGATAATAAACGTGAACAGATGTGTCTGTAATCCTTTTAAATGTTGAATCAAAAGTAAAAGTTTTATAATCAAAGCCGGCAGTGTCGTTCAATGTGATTGGTCCGACTAAGACCACGGAATCGTAAGTGGCAGACAAAGGATGAGCCACACCATTTGTATCTATCGGGATGTTCTTATAAATCCAGTAAGAGCCAATTGTGGTTGGGAAATATGACCCGAATTTGGAACTTGGTGGATTACTGGAATTTGAATTCCCATCAGAACAGGAATAAATACCAAGAACAAGAACTATTGCAAAGATTAGAGTAATTATATTTTTCATTTTTGACTCATTATATTTAAAAAATATGACACGAACAAAGATTTATAATATTTTAAATCATTAAATAATTTGAATACTAATAATCATATTTATAATTACACTTGAATAAATAAAAGGTTTCAAAAACTTTTTAGATAAAAGTAAGAAATATAATTATACCGACTAAAAAAACATCATAATTTGTAATTATCAATCCAATCTTCCGGTTTCTTCTTCCACAGCCTTCAGTATGTCACAAGATTTAACAAGATCCTTCATTTTATTATGATCAGGATAAAGTGGTCTGTCAATATCAAGGAAATCTATATGCTTGCGTATTGTTTCATAAGCTTTTCTGACTCCTTTACCATTAGTAAAAGCACGAATATCAAGAGCCTGAGCCGCTGCCATAAATTCTATACCTAACACTCCATAAGCATTATCTAAAATCTGACAGTTCTTTAGTGCAGTATTCATTCCCATAGATACAAAATCTTCCTGATCGGCTGCAGCCGGAATCGACTGAACTGATGCAGGTGTACATAGAATTTTTTGTTCAACTATAAGCATATCTGCTGTATATTGCGAAAGCATCAGACCGGAATAAAATCCTGGATTTGTTGTTAAAAATGAGGGTAAACCCACACTGAGAGCTGGATTTAACATTCTATTCAGCCTTCTTTCCGAAAGGATACAAACCATAGTAATTGCGTTACCAGCTAATTCCATTGGCAGTGATACCGGCGATCCCTGAAAGTTAGCACCAGTCAATGTTAAATTTTGTTCCGGTATAAAAATCGGATTATCACCAACTCCGTTGAGTTCGATTTCTACCTGAGAACGTGCATAAGCAATTGCATCGTGAGCAGCTCCGACAACTTGCGGTGTAGAACGCATTGAATAAGCGTCCTGAACTTTGGTTTTAACTTTTCCAGTCAATAAATCACTTCCTTCGACGCATTTGAGTATTGCCTTAGAACTACGAACAGCACCAGCAAATCCACGGAGTTGGTGCAGTTGTATGTTATATGGCTTCATATTTGCAAGGAGGGCTTCCAGTGACATCGAAGCAGCAATTTCGGCTTGTTTAAGAAAATTATTAAAATCATAAAGATTCAGTGCACTTATTGAGGTTAATAAATTTGAGCCATTGATTATAGCAAGCCCATCACGAGCTTGCAGCCCCGGTACGGCAATTCCGGCTTTCTCAAAAGCATCGGCACCTTTGAATCTCTCTCCATTAAAGAATGCTTCCCCTTCACCCATCATTAATAGCGCTATCTGTGACATAGGAGCTAAATCTCCACATGCACCTACCGAGCCTTTAGTACAAACAACCGGTGTTACACGTTTGTTCAGCATTTCTACTAATGTTTGAGTGATCTCAGGGCGGCATCCGCTGTTACCATGAGCATGGACATTTATTCGAGCGGCTATTGCAGCACGGACATGTTCAAGTGGAGCTGGCTCGCCAATTCCGGCACTATGATTATATACTAAATATTTTTGGAATTGGCTTACTTGTTCATCGCTGAGTACAATTTCAGAAAACTCACCAATTCCGGTATTAATCCCATACATGATTTCACGAGCTGCTATTTTTTCCTCAAGCATTGCCCGGCATACAGTTATTCGTTCAAGAGAATCCTTCGATAACTCAACAGATTCAAAATCACGAGCTATTGATTTTAACTTTTCAATTGTTAATCCACTTCCATTTAAAATTATTGACATATAAACTCTGAAATATTTTATAAAAAACACTTTACAAAATTAACTTTTATCGCATTGATAATAACTATAATTATTTGTTATATGAAACATTTTAAAAAATTATTCGTAAATTACAGAAGTTTAAGTACATGGAGTTGAAAAATGGAACGAAGATTATACAGGAATATTTACAATAAAATTATCGCGGGCGTATGTTCGGGACTTGCAGATTATTTTAATATCGATCCGGTATTAATCAGGGTCATATTTGTAATTTCAGCAATAATTTCAGGTGGATTAGCAATTTTCGGATATATAGTATTTTGGATTATAGTTCCTGTTAATCTGGTAGAACCGGTTATGGATAAATCTCAACCAGCGGATGTTTCTCCAAGTTTTACAAATATAAATGTGAATAATAAAATTCAGAAAAAGAAAAATGGAAGAGTGATTTTTGGGATTATGCTGATTATCATGGGTGTATTTTTTCTGTTAAATAGGATATTCCCGGCTCTTGAGCTGCATTTCTGGCCTATTTTATTAATTATTCTTGGAGTTTTGATTTTATTAAAAGGTTATATGAAGTCATCGCAGGAGCAACAATGAGACCAAAGTCATATTTCTGGGGAATTTTCTTTATCTCTCTTGGTCTATTGCTTTTATTGCAAGATTTAAAAGTTTTATATATAAGTTTTGCAGATAATTTGCAGTTGTGGCCAATTGTAATAATTATTTTCGGTATTTGCTTTTTAAAAATACCAAGATTCATTAAATCCATATTATCTGGCATAGCCGGCTTGATTATGGCAGGATTTATTGTCGGAATTATTTCCAGCCATGGATTAATCCCTGGGAATTTTTCAGTAAATTTTCCTGATAATATTAATTTTGATGATAAAACATATAGCGATAGCTTGAACGAATCTGTGTCGCTGCCTCAACCAGTCGGGATTATACTCGCAAAATTGAATTTCTCCGGTGGAGCAGGGAAATATATTTTTTCTGATTCAGCGTCCGATAAGTTAATTGATATAAGATCACATGAAAAACGTGATAATATCGAAATTAGTTCGGAAGTGAAAGACTCAGTTGCTGAAATTCACTATGAATCTAATTTCAACAACATTATGATGAAAAAGAATGTTCGACATGGATCGAGAATATTATTGAGTGGCAAGATCCCATGGGAATTAAAGATGGATGCGGGTGCTTCAAAGTTGTTATGCGATTTTACTAAAAATATTATAAGGAAAATCGATTTTGATGGCGGAGCTTGCAGTATAAACTTTAAAATTGGTGACCGCTCTGATACTACTCTTATGACCTTCGACATCGGCGCAAGCGCATTAAAAATTCAAATTCCCGAAACTTCTGCTTGCGAAATAGAGTGTGAAACAGGACTTTCGAGCAGAAGCTTCCCTAACTTTCATTTAGTTTCTGAAAATGTCTGGCAAACAGAAAATTTTAATACATCAGTTAAAAAGGTGTTTATAAAAATTTCCGGTGGTGTTTCATCATTTAAAGTAGAACGATATAAGATTAATTAATTTTTTAGTTAATTATTTATTTTATTCCTTATTGTGGTTGAGACTGTCTCAAAGGTAGAATATTTACCAAAAATGTCATTCTCGCGCATGAGACTGTGTGAAAACTACCTTTTCTTGTCATTCCTACGCATGCAGGAATTCCCAATTGCGCCATGGAAGCGGATTTCTGCATGCGCGGGAATGACATTCCATTGGAATTTCCTCGCGTTCACACACTCTCATGCGCAGGAATGACAGATGCGATGCTTTTAAAACTTCCGCTTAGGTGTGTTTGTCATTTTGAGAGTAACAAATAAGAATGTTTGTTCTACTAAGAGTAGGTCAGACATTCTTGTCTGACATTGTTAGAATATCCATTAAACTCTATATAATAATCGAAATCACTTTATATATAAAGGCGTAAATTCAAATGGGAAATATCATTAAATAAATATTTATAATATTTTTTGTTCATAACTTTAACAATAAAAATTCACTGTTTCGTCAATACTAAAAATATAATTTGGCATGTTAAAAATATTTACTTTTTTTATCAATAAAATGGAGCTATAATGGAAATGGATATTTGTTACGGTGGCATACCGAGCCGCATTCCAAACAATTCGATGGGAATTCGTGGTTATGATTTTGTTGAATTCTATGTTGGTTCTGCCAAACATGTAGCTTATTGGCATGCCAAGGCTTTAGGCCTTGATATAACGGCATATTGCGGTCCTGAGACGGGTGTTCGGGATAGAACCTCATACCTTCTGACCAGTCCTTACGGAATGCGAATTGTTATAACATCTGCTCTGAAACCGGATACTTATGATATCAATTCATTTATTACTAAACATGGTGATGGCGTTAAACGCTGGGCTGTTGAAGTTGTCGATGTTACCGATGCATTTATGAAAGCTCTAAAGGGTGGTGCAGTGCCGCTTATCAAGCCTCACAAAATAGAAGATAAAGAGGGTTATGTTGAAGAAGCCGCAATCAGACTGTATGATTCAACTGAAATAGTTTTTATAAATCATGATAATTATCGTGGAATCTTCAAACCTGGCTTTGGGAAACCTAATCAGAATATACCATTCAGCAGGCATGAGACAGGTTTAAAAGTTATTGACCATATTGTTGGGAATGTTCATATAAATGAAATGGACTATTGGGCTGAATACATTAACAAAGCTCTTGATTTTGAAACATTCATTTATTACGGCCCCGGCGACATTTCAACGAAATACTCAGCTTTGCTTTCAAAAGTAGTTCGCTCAAAAGATGGGAAAATTAAAAATCCGATTAATGAACCTTATGAAGCCGAACGTCTTTCGCAAATTGATGAATATATCCAGCAGTACAATGGTACCGGAATCCAGCACATTGCATTAAGTACCCGAGATATTATAGCGACCGTCGGTGCACTTAGAGATAACGGAGTAGAATTTTTAGATGCACCGCCTCATGCTTATTATGAAAATTTATCTAAAAGGGATTTTGGATTAACTCAAAATCTCAACGATTTGGAAAAATTAGGGATTTTATGCGATGTTGAAGGTACTGGCTATCTATTACAAATTTTCACAAAGCCATTTAGTGATCGCCCAACATTCTTTTATGAAATTATTCAAAGATGTAATGGAGCTCAGGGTTTTGGACAAGGTAATTTTCAGGCACTATTTGAATCAATCGAAAGAGATCAGGATAAAAGAGGGAATTTAACTATAATTGAAAATCCAATAAATGTTATGTAAATTTCCGAATATTCCGTAATTTTGGCAAATTTACAAAATTTTAAATGGGGAAAAATGGCGTTTTATCATAAGCTGGGGGAGATACCTCAGAAAAAACATACAACTTTTTATAAAGCTGATGGCAAATCACTTTATCGGGAAGAGCTTGTAAGTTCTATTGGATTTTCAAGTATTTATTCAAACAAATACCACATCAATGCTCCTACTCAGACTTTGGAAGTCAAGGAATTAGCAGTTATAACCGAAAATTTATGGGATGATGCTAAACTTATTCAGTATCATTTTTTGACAAATCGGTTACATACTGGAGGCAATTTTTTTTCGGCACGTGATCTATTTCTGACCAATCCTCATTGTAAGATCCATACAGCCAAACCTACACACAACCCCGATTATTTTTATAAGAATGCTTATTTTCACGAATATATTTTTGTTCATCATGGAACCGGTAAATTTGTATCGGAGTATGGAGTTTTTGATTTTGAGCCAGGCGATCAGATTGTAGTATATAAAGGCATTATGTTCAGCATGCTTTTCGATGATTTTGAAAATAATAAAATCGTTGTTGTCGAATCGGATTCTCCTTTTGAAATACCAAAACATTTCAGAAATGATTATGGGCAATTGACTGAGGATGCCCCATTTTGCGAAAGGGATATTAAAATACCAAATAGGCTCGAAATTCACGATGAAAAAGGCGAATATAAATTGCTGATCAAATACGGGAACAGACTTCATGAATTTATAGTTCCGAATCATCCATTGGATGTTGTAGCTTGGGATGGTTATCTTTATCCTTTTGCAATAAATATCAAAGATTATGCACCTAAGGTAGGTAAATTGCATTTACCTCCACCGGTGCATCTATTGTTCTCTACTCAACATTTTGTGATTTGTAATTTCTGTCCGCGACCTTATGATTTTCATCCTCAATCAATTCCAGCACCTTATTTTCACACGAATATTGATAGTGCAGAAGTCTTATATTATATTGAAGGTGAATTTATGTCGAGAAAGGGTATAGAGGAAGGCTCAATCACCTTGCATCCAATAGGAGTTCCTCATGGGCCTCAACCCGGGAAAACCGAGCAATCTATCGGTGCAGTAAAAACTGATGAGTATGCCTTAATGGTGGATACTTTTGAGCCATTGGCTGTGACATTAAATGTTAAAAATACTTTGATTGAAGATTATTATAAATCATGGTTAGACTGAGAAAAATTTTAATTAAAAATAAGGAGATATTTAATGAATAGAAATGAATTTTTAAAAAACAGCCTCATAGTCGGCGCTGCTACTGTTCTATCGTCAAAATCAATGCTTGCCGAGACCATAAGTGCAAGCGAAATTGATTCATTAGTGGATTCAAAAGGTATATTCATCCAAAAGAAATTATCATATCCTGAAGACTTTTTAGAGCCATTTATGGATGCTGAAACATTACATCTGCATTATACTTTTCATCACTCAGCCGCCGTTAAAGGGGCGAATGATGATATGAAAAAGATTAAAGAAGCTTTGGAAGCCAATAATCTTGATACCGTTGACCATTGGACAAAAAAATTATCGTTTCATTTTTCTTCACATTTCTTGCATTCTGTTTTTTGGACAAATTTAACTAATAAAAAGTCCGAACCAAAAGGTGAGCTGCTTAAAAGAATCGAGAATCAATTCGGATCTTTTGAAAAATTAAAATCTTACATTTCAACTATTGCTAAAAATATTGATGGCAGTGGCTGGGGAATATTAGGATATCAGCCATTCTCAGATAGCCTGGCTGTCATGCAAATTGAAAATCATGAGAAATTATCACATTGGGGAGTAGTTCCATTGCTTGTAATAGATGTTTGGGAACATGCTTATTATCTGAAATACCGCAACAAAAGAGCCGATTTTGTATCTGCTCTATTTAATCTAATAAATTGGGATAATGTAGCCATGAGGCTTGATCATGCAATCAAGCAAAACAGATAGATGAATGTTAAAAAGAATAAACAAACTTTTTTTTTATAACCGTTGCTTGCAAGTGAAAATGTCAATATTTACTCGTTGCAGAATATAACAGAAAGTTTTTTTTAGAGCATTTTTTAATTGTTTAATAGTCAATCAATTTCAGGAAAAATATAATGAATAAAATAAAAAAATACGATGTGGAATTAGCAACCCGGATACGTATTTGCCTTTCGGGTCTGGAAGCGGTAAATGAAAAAGAAATGTTTGGGGGCTTGACATTTATGGTGAATGATAAAATGTGTGTGGGAGTCATCAAAGAAGAGATGATGTGCCGTATTGATCCCGATTTTCACGATACTGCAATTGAAATGACCGGATGCCGAACCATGGATTTCACAAAAAAACCAATGAAGGGATACATCTATATTGCTGATGAAGGAATGAAAACCAATGAAGATTTTGATTATTGGATCAATCTTGCATTAGAATTTAATAAAAAAGCAAAATCATCAAAAAAAGCTAATAAAAAATAATCAACCAACTTTATGAACTGACAAACTCATTCATCGGGGTAGCCGAAAACCGTGCAGAGTAGGCATAATTTATTAGGAGATTTTATGGAATTCAAAATTAACATGGCTGCTGTACTTGTTTCAGTAGTTGCGAATTATATAATCGGAGCAATATGGTATATGCCCCTCTTTGGAAAAATTTGGGGTAGAGAAATGGGTTACGATCCCAATATGAAACCCGATAAAAAACTGATGTATAAAGGGATGATTTATATGATAATCGGGAATTTCCTTTTTGCATGGGTTTTTGCTCATAATACCGAAGCCTGGCGTTTTGTACCTGGAATGAATGAAATGAGCACTTTTTCAAAAGCATTTTCTTCAGCTTTTTTCACATGGCTCGGTTTTTATTTACCTGGGTTTCTTTCATCAACAGTCTGGGAGAGAAAATCATGGACACTTTTCTTCATCAATAGCAGTTATCAATTCATTGCTTTAATTGTAGTATCAATGATCCTGACTTATTGGAGATAAATTTACTGTTTTTTATAATTTAAATTTGTACTCAATGAAAAACGCAATAAATTGGTTTGAAATTCCAGTCAAAAATTTCAATAATGCAAAACTCTTCTATGAAACTATTCTTGGCACTGAGATGCAGGTTATGGAAGCAATGGGGATGATTTCAGCATTCTTTCCGGCTGAAATGGAAACAGGTGGTATTGGAGGATGTATAATAGCAGGTCAAGGGTATGAACCGTCTGCTAATGGAACAATTATATATCTTAATGGAGGAGATGATTTGAATATTCCTCTTTCAAAGGTTGAGCAAGCCGGTGGTAAAGTTCTTTTACCCAAAACAGCCATTGGTCATAATGGATTCTTAGCTTTCTTTTCCGATACTGAGGGAAATAAAATAGGATTTCATTCGAGGGATTAAATACAAAATCGGGAATCCACTTCCAGTGCCAAATAATGGGATTGCTGCAACTGAGCCTGTGGTAAAACTGAGGAATTTATATTATTTCATCCTGGACAAAGCGAAGGATCACTCCAAATATGGCTGTAAGAGATATTCTTCG
This sequence comes from Candidatus Kapaibacterium sp., assembly GCA_026390695.1. Classification (GTDB taxonomy): domain Bacteria; phylum Bacteroidota; class Ignavibacteria; order Kapaibacteriales; family UBA2268; genus JAPLFL01. The sequence goes on from JAPLFL010000103.1 coordinate 33,398, forward strand.
CTTTGCACTGGATGATAATCCAGTGTAATTTTAAGGTTTGGTACAGTCACATACACTGGAATGATATTGAAAAGATTTCTTTAGTTTTTAGATAATTTATCTTTGAATGTTTTAATATTTTTGTTAATTTCGCTATTAGACGAAATGACAAATTGAAATATATTTAAATTATGAAAAAATTACTTAAAATATTTAAAGCCTTATCTGATAAAAACAGAGTCAGAATTTTATTAATGCTAACCAAGAAAAAGCTCTGTGTCTGCGAGATTCAGGACATTCTCGGTATTACAGTTTCAACTGTCTCCAAACATCTATCTATTTTGAGAGATGTTGAATTCATAAATGATGAAAAAGATGGCAAATGGGTGAATTACAGCCTCAATACTGCCTCGAAGGATATTGTATTAAACCAGATAATGCTTATTTTACCCTTTTATCTTAATGATGATGAATTAATAAAATCCGATTTCGAAAAAGTTAATACTGTTTGTAGAAAAAATTTATGCAACATTTAGTTTTATATAAATTATTTCGTTGTTTGTCCAAATATGATAAACTTATTAAAGGCTAATTATGAAATTTCAAAATCTATTCTTTTTAATTGCTCTTGTTTTGGTAATTCTCTTCACTTATACTTTATCACAAAATAGAGTATTCCCATCTATTAGAATTAAGAAGTTGACGGGAGAAATAGTCGATACAAGAAACTTCGGAAATAATGGGAACCCGTTTCTAATAGTTTTTTTTGGTACTTGTTGCAACCCGAGTTTAAAGGCAATGAGTGAAATAAGTGAAAATTACAAGATATGGCAAAATAAATATAAACTTAAAATAATAGCAATTTGTATTGATGATTCCAGAAACAGTAAAAAAGTAGCTCCATTGGCAAAAAGTAATGGCTGGATGTTTGACATTTTTCTTGACGAGAACAGTGATTTCAAAAGAGAAATGAATGTAAGCGACAAACCTCATTTTACTCTTTTTGACGGGAAAGGGAAAATATTATATCAAAAAGCAGGATATATGCCTGGGTTAGGTAATGAGATAAAAAAAGTATTGGAGGAAATTCCACAATGAAACAATACCAAACTATAACTGTTACAATCTTGGCTTGCTTGTTCTGTGCATTTAAAGTCCACACTCAATGTCCTTGCATGGGGGGTGCCTCAGTAGGAGGACTCACACCAATTGCTGGTACTTCTAATATAGGCATATTAAAAGAAGGAAATCTTAGAGCAATGTCTTTTTATTCTTACTCAAATGGGAATAGATACTACAGCGGAGATATTCTGGCAGAAGAGGGATTGGTTAAAAGTTTCAATTCTTCATATTTAGGACTTTTAATAGGTTATGGTATTCTTGAAGACCTGACAATAGATACAGAAATAGGTTATTACTTAAATAAGGCACAAGATTTTGGTGGATATACATTGTCCGGTTCAGGTTTTTCACATGCTACCCTTTATGGGAAATACAATGCTTTTAATAGTAGAGCTAAAGAATTTGAGTGGACTATTGGACTTGGTGCTAAAATACCTTTGAATTTCATTGAACAGAACCTGCCTCAGAATATTCAATCTTCTACTGGTGCTTTTGGTGCTGTTTTAATTTCTTATTTTCACAAGGGCTATAAGTCCGAAGGACTGCATTTTATTCTTGTAAACCGTGCAGAGTTCAATGCTGAAAATAAAAATACCTATAAATATGGTAGTAGTTTAATTAATTCCTTATTTGTTACCAAAAGTATTTTCGATAAACTTACAGGTATGCTGGAATTCAGAAGTGATTTAAAGCTTAAAGATACAAAATATGGTGTAAAGAATGAAGATTCAGGCTGGAACATATTCGTCTTATCTCCACAATTAAGTTATTCATTATCGGATTTCAATATTTCTGCATACTTTGATATTCCCTTATACAAGTATTATAATGGTAAGCAATTGACAAATAAAAATTCACTTGGTTTAACATTCACTTGGCAAAACAATTTATTAAAAGGAATTTAAAAATGGATTCAGTTGAAATAATGAGAAATACAAAATCTTTTGCAATTATCGGAGCTTCAGCAAAGGAAGAAAGCTATGGTTTTAAATTAGTCAAAAATCTAATTGATGCTGGTTACGTTGTTTATCCGATGAATCCGAAATATCCAAAAATATATGGGATAAATACCTTCCAGTTTTTTAGTGATTTACCTGATTCACCTAATAACATTGTTCTTGCAATGTCTCTAGCAAACAATTTAATAGCTCTGGAACAAATCGAAGCAAATTGTAATTCATATATCTGGTTTCCTCCAGAATGTTGGAACGATGAAATAATTGCAAAAGCAAAAGATAAGAATTTAAAATTTCTGAAAGATGTATGTCCAATTGGTACATATCTGTTATTAAATTTTTCGAGTGAGATAAAATAATATGTCCTATAATCACACTCATACCAAGACCAGTAGTAAATCAGAAAAGAACCTGATTATTACAATATTTTTAAATTTTATTATTAGCTTTATTGAAATCATTGGAGGGCTTCTTTCAGGAAGTTTATCACTAATATCAGATGCTCTTCATAATTTCAGTGATGGTATAGCGATTATCATTACATATATTGCCATGAAGTTGAGCAAGAAACCCAAAACTTTTAAATACACCTTTGGATTTAAGAGAGCTGAAATTATTGCAGCAATCATAAATTCTTCAACATTGATAATAATTTCATTTTTTTTAATCAAAGAAGCTGTTGAACGGATTAATCATCCCAGTCCGATAACTGGCTCTATAATGCTTATTGTAGCCACAATTGGTTTAATTGCAAATATTGTCGGTACTTTGTTGCTCAAAAAGGGGTCTAAGAATAGTTTGAATATGCGAGCTGCATACTTCCATTTACTTAGTGATGCTATTTCAAGCCTTGCTGTGGTTATTGGAGCTGTTTTTATTATTTTCTTTAATATTTATTGGCTTGACCCTCTTATGACGATTGTCATCTCTATATACATTTTAAAAGAAGCATACATCATTGCTAAAGAAGCTGTTGAGGTTTTAATGATGTCCGTTCCAGATGGAATTGATATTCAAGAAATGAAACAGGAAATTGAATCTAAGGCAGGTGTTATCAACTTACATCACCTCCACTTATGGAAATTAAATGATAAAGATATTCATTTTGAAGCTCATATTGAAGTAAATGATTCCCTAATAAGTTCCTTAATGCCATTAAAAATTGGAATTGAAGAAATTCTTAAATCTAAGTTTGATGTAAACCATACAACCATTCAATTTGAGGTTTCACAATGCGAAAACATACTTGTTTAAATAATAAAAAAATAAATTTCTAAATACAAATTAAAAAGGAAATACGCTCATGGAATCAAATTCTAAAACACCTATGGAATTATTAAAAGAATTCGCTCCCGAATTCTCTAAAAATCAAATGGACGAAAAAGCATTGCTTTTTGAAAATCCAAATTATCAGGTTGTACCTAATAAATATAAAATTCTTATTGGGATTGGAGTTGCCTCTGCACTTGGTTCTGATACATGCACACAGATGTGGACTAAAATGGCAAAACAAAGTGGTTTAACCAATCAAGAGATTACTGAAGCTATTATGGTAGCCCGTTATATGAAGCAAGCAACAGTAAATGATACTGTTGCAAATTCTTTTAAATTTCTTATTGAAAATAGCTGAGGTTATTATGAAAAAGATAATTTCATCAACATTGTTCTCTTGTGTTTTTTTATTGTTTATTAGTTGTTCCAATAATTCAACAAATACAATTAAGCCAGCTCCGATTGATACGTCATTGAAAATGATTTTTATTGAACTTGGTTCTGATAACTGTATCCCTTGCAAAGAAATGAGACCTGTAATGGACTCTATTCAAAAAAAATATGGAAGCCAAATCATTGTAAAGTTTATTGATGTGATTCGTAATAGTAAAGCTGCTGAACAATATAAAGTAATTGCAATGCCCACTCAGGTATTTCTTGATACAAATAATATTGAACTTCACAGACATATAGGTTTCTATACAGAAGACAGCATTCACTTGTTTATTCAGTCCAAAGGACTGAAAATAATTATTAATTAAAGGTATTTTGAAATGTTTAGTAAGTTTATCAAAAAAGACTCAATTTTTATAAAAAATAAAATTCTGATTCCAATAATTTTATTACCAGTTTGGCTTATTCTCTATATTTATCTTGAACCTATAGTCAATGGAATGGTTTACAATACATTTGGAATGAACAAAATATCTCAAATAACCGAAACAATAAGATTCTTCATTTATGAAGTTCCCAAAGTTCTGATGCTGCTTACTTTAATTGTATTTGTTGTGGGTATCATCCGTAGTTATTTTTCACCCGAAAAGACAAGAAAGGCACTTGAAGGAAAACCACTATTTGTTGGAAATATAATGGCAAGTTCACTTGGAATAGTTACTCCTTTCTGCTCATGTTCGGCAATACCTCTGTTTCTTGGTTTTGTAGAGGCTGGAATACCGCTTGGAGTAACATTCTCTTTTTTAATTGCTGCACCAATGATAAATGAAGTGGCAATAGTTTTATTGTTTGGCTTATTTGGGTGGAAGACAGCATTAATTTACGTTTCAACGGGTTTATTCATCGCCATTTTTTCAGGATGGGTAATCGGAAAATTGAAATTAGAGAAATGGGTGGAACCTTGGGTTTATGAAATAAAAGCCGGAAATCTTACAATGGAAGAAGAGAAGTTGAATTTAAACCACAGAATTGATGCAGGTTTTACGGCTGTTCGGGAAATCGTATCAAAAGTATGGATTTATATAATAATTGGTATTGCAATTGGGGCTGGAGCTCATGGATATGTACCAGCCGAATTCATGGCATCTTTTATGGGCAAAGATGTTTGGTATTCTGTTCCGCTGGCAGTTCTATTGGGTGTTCCAATGTATTCAAATGCAGCGGGAATAATTCCTATTGTTCAGGTGCTGCTCGAAAAAGGTGCTTCTTTGGGTACTTCTCTTGCCTTTATGATGGCTGTTATTGGCTTATCACTGCCCGAAACAATAATTTTGAAAAAAGTGTTGAAATATCCCTTAATCTTTACATTTGTGGGAATCGTTGCCACAGGTATAATGATTGTTGGATTCTTATTTAATTTGATTTTTTAATATGTTAAACAAAAATTTGTGGTGAAAAAATGGATATTCTTATTTTAGGCCCCGGTTGCATGAATTGCGTTACTCTCGAAAAAAGAGCCCGCACGGCCGTTCGAGAATTAAATATTAATGCTGAAATATTTAAAATTTCTGATTATGCAAAAATTGCTGAATATGGAGTGATGAAAACTCCGGCTATGGTTATTGATGAAAAAGTAATTTTTTATGGCAAAGTACCATCTGTCGATGAATTGAAAGAATATATCACGAAAGGAGTGAACTGATGAGAAAATTCATTTTTAGTATCTCAATCTTTTTTCTGTTATTTGCTTTCTCTTCTTCAATTAATGCACAAGAGAAAAAAGTTCGTATTGATGTTTTGTATTTCCATGCAACAACTCGTTGCCATGGCTGTCTCACGATAGAAGAATATATCAAGAACAGTATGAATGCTGTTTTTAGTATTGAAATGAAAGACAGCCTTATTGTTTCTTCCTCAATTGATTTTCAACAAACAGAAAATGAGCATTTTCAGGATGATTATAAATTTGAATCTCAAACATTAATTTTAAGCAAAAAAGTGAATGGAAAAGAAGTGAAATGGAAGAATCTTGATAAAATCTGGGATTATTCCTCAGATTATCAAAAATTTCAAAAGTATATCGAAGATGAAATTAATAAATTTATCAAAGAATCATAAAAAGGAGAAGTTATTATGAACATCAAAATTCTTGGAACTGGATGTTCCAAATGTATCAATCTTGAAACGAAAGTAAAAGAAATTGTAAAACAAAATTCAATTGATGCCGAAATTCAAAAGGTATCTGAATTGCAAGACATTATGAAATATGGAATAATGTCCACTCCGGGATTAGTCATTAATGAGAAAGTAGTTAGTTTCGGTTCAGTTCCTAAAGATGCTCAAATTCTGCAATGGATTAAGGAGGCAATGTAAATGAAAAAGCTAATTATTACAAGTCTTATCTTTGTGCTAATAAGTGCATTGACAATGAATATTGAAGCACAAACAAAGAAAGCAAAGATTACTTTTATTGAACTTGGTTCGGTTAATTGTATCCCTTGCAAAAAGATGCAACCAATTATGAAATCACTTGAAAAAAAATATGGTGAGCAACTCAAAGTTATCTTCTATGATGTTTGGAAAAAGGAATATAAAGATAAAAGTAAAGAATACGGCGTTAAATTAATTCCAACACAAATATTTCAAGATGAAAATGGAAAAGAAATTCTTCGTCACGAAGGTTATTATCCTGAAGCTGATATTGATAAATTTTTGCAATCGAAAGGATTGAAGGTTTTGAAGTAGGGACGATGGACTTTTAATTGAAAGAAAATGACAAAAGCCGAAAAACCCCTCCCTAACCCTCCCCGAAGGGGAGGGAACAAAGCCACAATCCAATTCCCTCCCCTTCGGGGAGGGTTAGGGAGGGGTTCTTCGCTGATTATGAAGCTGTTCATCAATTTTAACAGCAACTATGTTAACTAATCCATTCACTTTTTATGCGCTATATTCTAACAGACACATATACTTGGGACAAATTAAAAGGTTTTGTTCAGGAAAATCGCAAAGACCCAACTTATGCTGAACAAATCATTTGGACGAATCTGAGAAGAAAGCAATTAGGATATCGCTTCAGAAGACAACATGCAATTTATAGATATATCGTTGATTTTGTATGTATTGAAAAGAAATTAATAATAGAAATAGATGGAGATTCGCACGATGATAAACAAGAATATGATGCAGAAAGAGAAAAAGAATTAAGAGGAATGGGCTTTGATGTTCTTAGATTTACAAACGAAGAAGTGTTCCAAAATGGGAATAAAGTAATTGCAATAATTAAAGATAAATTAAATGAAAAAGAGTAAGAACAAGTTATTTGCTCAAATAGTGAGATTTGCGCTGAAACAAGCCCAAGAACCCCTCCCTAACCCTCCCCGAAGGGGAGGGAACAAAGCCACGATACAATTCCATCCCCTTCGGGGAGGGTTAGGGAGGGGTTCTTCTGTGTGCTACGGAGATATCTTATAATAAAAACATTATGAAAGAACACTTATGATTGAAACAATCTTCAACTCTCTCTCCGAACTGCTTTACGGCAACTTCTGGCTCGCAACATTTTCAGCATTTGCTTGGGGAATATTAAGCATATTACTAAGTCCTTGCCATTTATCAAGTATTCCATTAATCGTCGGCTTTCTTAGTTCTCAAGGTGAAATAAGTTTAAAACGCACCTTCAACTTATCACTCGTATTTGCAATAGGAATACTAATCACAATTGCAATAATTGGAGCTATTACTCTCGCAATGGGACGTTTAATGGGTGATGTCGGCAAAATCGGGACATATCTTGTTGCTGTCATTTTCTTCGTAGTCGGATTATATTTATTGGATGTAATCCGATTACCCTGGGACGGTGCAAAAATGAGCGGAACGAAATACAAAGGATTATTAGCAGCGCTCGTACTTGGACTAATATTCGGCATTGGACTCGGTCCCTGTGCCTTTGCATTCATGGCACCAGTTCTTGGAGTCGTGTTCCAAGTATCATCCACCGACATGATATTAGCAATAAGCCTCCTCGTTGCTTTTTCCATCGGACATGCTTTTGTCATAGTTCTTGCCGGAACATTAACCAAGAAAGTTCAAAAATATTTAAACTGGACAGAAAATTCAAAAGTCAGTCGATATATAAAAAAGACTTGTGGAGTGCTGGTAATTATTGCAGGAATATATTTAATATATAATACTTTTTAATAGGAATATGATTTCTCTTGCTTATTATGTAAAAAATATTTCGTAATTTCGCTATTGAACGAATTGACAATTTAGAATATATTGAAATTATGGAAAAATTACTTAAAATATTTAAAGCTCTATCTGATAAAAACCGTGTTAGAATTCTTTTGCTACTGACAAAGAAGAAGCTCTGTGTGTGCGAGATTCAAGACATTCTTGGTGTAACTGTTTCTACAGTTTCAAAACATTTATCAATATTGCGTGATTGTGATTTTATTATTGATGAAAAAGATGGTAAATGGGTGAACTACAGCCTCAATACTGCTTCTAAAGATATTGTTTTAAATCAAATTCTATTAATTCTGCCTTTTTATCTAAATAATGATGAATTAATTCAATCCGATTTCGAAAAAGTAAATTCCGTTTGCAGAAAAAATTTATGCAACATTTTATTGAATATTTCGTAATACATTTCGTTGACTAAATAAATGAAAGCCAAAAAATGAAAATTTTAATACTTTGCACAGGTAATTCATGTCGAAGCCAAATGGCTGAAGCTTTTTTGAAATCTTTTGATTCATCGCTTGAAGTGTATTCAGCCGGAACAAAACCAACAGAAGCTGTTCATCCATTGGCAATTAAAGTTATGAAAGAAAAAAGTATTGATTTAAGTAAAAATATTCCCAAATCCGTAGATAATTATCTAAATGAAAACTTTGATTTCGTAATTACGGTCTGTGGTGGAGCAAAAGAATCATGTCCTGCCTTTTTGGGAAATGTTAAGGAGAGGATTCATATTGGTTTTGACGACCCAGCAGAAGCAACAGGAACCGAGGAACAGATTTTAGGTGAATTTAGAAGAGTAAGAGATGAAATCCAGTATGAATTTACTCAATTTTACAAAATAATTATTAACAAATAAAAGGATTATATCATGGATACAATGATTGACATTAAAGATGTCGTTAAAAAGAAATATGCCGAAATTGCAGTTTCAAATCAAGACTGCGGTTGTTCTTGCTGCGGGACAGATTCTGGAGCAACCTTTGATTATACCATAATGAGTGATGACTATTCAAAAATTGAAGGTTATTACTCCGAAGCCGATTTGGGCTTAGGATGTGGATTACCCACTGAATTTGCGGGAATTAAAGAATGTAATGTGGTTCTTGACTTAGGTTCAGGTGCAGGTAATGATGTATTTATTGCAAGAAGAATAGTTGGAGATTCTGGGAAAGTCATTGGTTTAGATTTTACTGATGAAATGATTGACAAGGCAAGATTAAATTGTGATAAACTTGGCTACAATAATGTAGAGTTCCGTAAAGGGGATATTGAACAAATGCCAATTGGTGCTTGTACTATTGATGTTGTAATAAGTAACTGTGTTTTAAATTTAGTGCCTGATAAGCAAAAAGCTTTTTCGGAAATTTATCGTGTTCTAAAACCGGGCGGACATTTCTGTGTATCGGATATTATAATAAAAGGAGAATTGCCAGAGAATCTATTGTCTGCTGCTGCTATGTACACAGGTTGTGTTGCTGGAGCATTGCAAAAAGACGAGTATTTGAAGATAATTTCAGATTCAGGTTTCACTGATATTGAAATTCCAAAAGAGAAAAGGATAAATATACCAGATGAAATTTTATTAGGTTTTATTAGTAATGACGAACTGAATGCCTTTAAAACTTCAGGCGTTGAAATATTAAGTGCAACTGTTGTTGCAACAAAGCCAATAACTACTAATTGTTGTTAATAATCATAGGAAAGAAATAAATAGATTATTTGTTTTTAAGAAAAGAAGGATTATGCAATGAAGCAATTTAAAAGAATGTTAATTGATATGCAAAATACTGCATACTTTCAAAATTATAAGTTTTCAATATTATTTAATTAATTTAAGGAGAATCACATGTTTAAGTTCAGAATCATCGTAGTTATTGCAGCTTTATTTGTTGCAAATTCATTTCTCACTCTTGCAAATTCGAAGCAAGACATCGACAAAGCCAACAAGAAAGGAAATTGTGTATTTCTTGTAGTTACTGAAAAAGGAATTAGTCAAATTCAGGAGGCATTAAAACTTGCAAATGAAGCACAAAAATTGTATGCGAAGTCAGAAGTTTTAGAATTAGACCGAGCGAATTCAGAAAATGCAGAATTAGTTAAAAAATATCGTTTGGCAGGTGCACCTTTACCGCTAATTATTGTCATTGCTACAAACGGGTTTGTTGCTGGAGGTGCTCCGTTACAAGGATTAACTGCTGATGCACTTGTCAATATGGTTCCAAGTGCAAAAGAAGAAAAAATAATCAAAGCTATGAATAATGGACATTCTGCTTTCGTTGTTTTCTCTAAAAAATCGGATACAAAAAATAAAAAACAGATTGATGCTTGCCAAAAAGCGTGTACTAACATGGGAGACAAAGCAGTAACTGTGAATGTGGATATAGATGATGCAAACGAAAAGTCATTAATAGCCAAATTCAAAGTTGATAAAAATGCTTCTTTTCCTGTTACCTACGTTTTAAATGCTCAAGGACAGATAGCCTCCACTTTTAATGGAATTACCGAAGCAACAAGTTTAGTTACTGCTGCCAATAAAAAAGTAAGTAGCGGTTGTTGCCCTCCGGGTGGTGGCAAGACTTGCAAATAGACTGTTTTTTCATTAATAAAAGAATCAAAGTATGAAAATATACAAATTAGTATTAATTGAACTTTGGCATAGAAAGTCTCAATTGATAACTGCGCTATTAGCTATAACACTTGGAATAGGTGTTATTGTTGGAATTCGTTCTGTCGCTGTTGTATCAGAAAAAGCTGTTGCTATTAATCTTGATAATTTGGGTGCAAATATCCTGGTTCTTCCTCAAGGAACAACTATAGATAATTACTATTCTGCCGATATTGACGCTCCTACATTTCCTGAAGAATTTGTCGAAAAAATAAGAACATCAACTTTATCGGGTGTAGATAACATTTCACCGAAGCTTACAAGAAGAATAAAACTTAACAATCAAAGTGTTGTTCTTACCGGAATTTTGCCTTCAAATGAAATAGCTGCAAAACCTACCTGGCAGACATCAGGTCTGACTGGTCAAGCATTAAAAGCAACTTGTGATACAAGTGCAGCCAATAAATCACATGGTTTTGAAGATACAAAACTTCAGAGAAAACCAATCGAATCCTTGCAACAAAATGAATGCATCGTTGGTGCGAACATTGCAAAATTATTGAAGTTAAAACAAGGAGACCGAATTGATATTCTTGAAAATGACTTCACTGTATTCAATGTTTTAGAAGAAACAGGCACTATTGACGATGACCGTATCTTTGCACACTTACATACAGTTCAAAAAATCACCGGAATAGAAAACCAAGTTAGTGTTATTGAGATTATGGGATGCTGCAATGCCATAAGTGAAGGTTTGCTCGGTAAACTCAGGAATATCTTACCAGACACTAAAATTACTACAATTAATCAAATTGTTTCAACTCAGATAAAAACAAACCAATTGATGAACAAGATTTCTATTATTTTCCTAATAATTATTTTATTCGTAGGTGGAATTTCAATTGGTAATTCAATTTGGGCTAATGTTAATGAAAGAAAAAAAGAATTAGGTACATTGAGAATGATAGGGTTTACGAAAAGTAAAATTTATCAAATATTATTAATGAAAGCTGGCATTCTTGGTGTCATTGGTGGTATCTTAGGTTATCTTGTGGGTACACTTTCTGGTGTTGTTCTTGGCCCTCAATTAGCTGGTTTGAACATTCAGCCGATACCAATTTATCTACTTTGGTCTGTTTTACTTTCAATTTTAATTTCTCTTTTGGGCTCAATAATTCCTGCATATTTGGCAGGGAAAATTGAACCATACAAAATTATGCAGGAGGCTTGACATGTTAATAGAAACAAAAGGATTATCAAAGTTCTATCAACATAAAGACGGTTTGATAGAAGCAGTAAAAGAGATTGATTTAGGATTCAAACAAGGTGATTTTGTAACCATAACAGGCCCCTCTGGTTCAGGTAAAACAACTTTGTTGCTTTTACTTGCTGGTTTGATAAGACCAACATCAGGAACTATACAATTTCAGAATTATAAATTACATTCGGCAAGTGATAATCAATTAGCAGGAATAAGAAGTAAGCATATAGGCTTTATAATGCAGAATTTCAGTTTAATACCATATTTAACTGTTTTGAATAATGTTCTTATACCCTTATCTTTAAACCAAAATGGTGAAAGTTCAAATTACGATTATGCAATTAATCTTCTCGAAAAAGTTGGTTTGAAGGATAGGATGAATCATTTACCTAAAGAACTATCGGCTGGTCAACAACAAAGAGTTGCTATTGCAAGAGCATTAGTTAACAAACCTAATTTAATTTTGGCAGATGAACCTACTGGAAATCTTGACCCTGCATTAGCCATTGAAATATTAGAGGTGCTTAAACAAATTAACATAGAGAATCAGATTACTATTGCTATGGTTACACATAGCCCTACAGCTTCTGAATATGGAAACATCAGAGTTCATATTAATAATGGTTGTATCCAAGAGTTTTAATACAAATTAATATTATTAAGGAAATCACTTTTATATAATTCATTACTTTATTAAAAGGCAAATAATGTCAAACATAACAAAAAAACTTAGCTTCCTCGACAGATACCTTACCTTATGGATTTTCCTTGCAATGTTTCTTGGTGTGATGTCAGGTTATCTTTTCCCTTCAATTGTGGGTTTCTGGAATCAATTTCAAACAGGAACAACAAATATTCCAATTGCAATCGGATTAATACTAATGATGTATCCTCCGCTTGCCAAAGTTAAATATGAAGAATTGGGTGACGTATTTAAAAATGTCAAAATATTAGCTCTTTCATTAGTTCAAAATTGGATTATCGGCCCGGTCTTGATGTTTATTCTTGCAATTCTATTATTGCCCGACCACCCCGATTATATGGCAGGACTTATTATGATTGGACTTGCCCGATGTATTGCAATGGTAATCGTTTGGAATGAACTTGCAAAAGGTGATACTGAATATGCAGCAGGTTTAGTTGCATTTAATTCTATCTTTCAAGTTCTATTCTTTTCAGTATATGCTTATGTATTTCTAACTGTTTTACCAAATTGGCTTGGCATTCAGGCATTCAAAGTAAATATAACTATCGGACAAATTGCTCAGAGCGTGTTTATTTATCTCGGTATTCCATTTATTGCCGGAATGCTCACAAGATTCATTCTCATTAAACTAAAAAATAAGGAATGGTATCATAAAAAATTTATTCCGAAAATCAGTCCGATTACTCTAATTGCCTTACTTTTTACAATTTTTGTGATGTTCTCACTCAAAGGTGAGTATATTATCAAAATTCCACTTGATGTTGTCAGAATAGCAATTCCGCTACTTATCTACTTTATCGTCATGTTTCTTGTTTCATTTTATATGGGTCATAAACTTGGTGCAGATTATTCCAAAACAGCAACACTATCATTCACAGCTGCGAGTAATAATTTTGAATTAGCGATTGCAGTTGCTGTGGCAGTATTCGGAATTAACTCAGGCGAAGCATTTGCAGCAGTAATCGGCCCACTTGTTGAAGTTCCGGCACTTATAGGCTTAGTCAATGTAGCATTGTGGTTTCAAAAGAAATATTTTAAAGAAGTAGAAAGAGGAACCATAGAAGCTCCTGACATCTGTTTATAAATTTTACAACTAATTAACAATAAAAATGGGGACAAAATGAAAAAATTACAATTTAAAATAATAATCAATGCCAATGTTGAAAAAGTCTGGCATACAATTTTTGATGCTGACAGTTACCGGAAATGGACTGAGGTTTTTCAAAAAGGTTCATGTTTCGAAGGTTCATGGGATAAGGGTTCTGAAATTCGCTTCCTTGCTCCTGACGAAAATGGGAAAATGATGGGAATGTATAGTTTTATAAATGAAAATATAAAGTATAAATTTGTTTCAATTCACCATAAAGGTTTAATCATTAGTGGCGTAGTTGATACTTCAAATGAAGATTTTCATAAATGGTCGGATTCTTATGAAAATTACACTTTGAATGAGTTGGACAGTGACACTGAATTAATAACAGATATGTGTATTCCCGAAGAATACATGAAAATGATGGAAGAAACCTGGCCATTGGCACAGCAAGCATTAAAATCATTATGCGAATTATAATAAAAAAGGAGTAAAATGAACACAATCGGATATTTTGAAATCCAATCTTCAAACCCAGCAAGAGAAATAGAATTTTATAAAAATGTCTTCGGGTGGAATTTTATAAGAGAAAAATTTGTTCCAATCGAATATTATAGAATAGAAACAGATGGAATTAGCGGTGGCTTACTGATAAGACCAGTTGCTGTACCTCCGATGCAATACGGAACAAATGCGTTTGTTTGCTCAATTGAGGTTGAAAATTTTGATAAAACATCGGAATTAATCCTGAGAAACGGCGGAATAATAGCTTTGCCCAAGTTTGCTATTCAGGGTAGATGCTGGCAGGGCTATTTCTTGGATTTGGACAATAATACTTTTGGCATATTTGAAGTTAATGAAAAGGCAGGAACTGAATGATTATATTATAATTAATTTCATAAATAATATCATTTCCTAAATGAATTAGGAATTACTGCCATTCCCGCGCATGAGCTTGTGTAAAAACTCACAACTTCTATTGAATTGTCATTCCCGCGCATGCGGGAATCCCCATCCAGTACCAATCAGGAGATTCCTGCATGCGCAGGAATGACAGAAAAAGATAGTTTTTACACAGGCTCGCATGCGGGAATCCCCATCCAGTACCAATCAGGAGATTCCTGCATACACACAAATGACAGCCTTCAAGTAGGAAACAATATAAGATGAAGTATTTATTAAGAAAAAGCAATTTATCATAACTCAAAAAAAATCAACCCAGAACTTTAAATTTTATAAACTTTCAACTTAGAAATTATATGACAACTACAGAAATACTTAGCATGCTTCAAGACTTCGGTGACGAAGCTACTAAAAAGACTTTAATGCGGCATGGAGCCAAAGAGCCCATCTTTGGTGTTAAAGTAGCAGATTTAAAGAAAATTCTCAAAAAAACAAAGAAGAATCACGAGCTTTCTTTGGAATTATATGATACCGGCAATTCCGATGCCATGTACTTAGCAGGGTTAATGGCTGATGAAACCAAAATTACTGAAAAACAACTTAACCAGTGGGTTGAAAAAGCATACTGGTATTATTTATGCGAATATACAGTTCCATGGGTTGCAGCCGAGACGACCTTTGGTTTTGAGCTTGGTTTGAAGTGGATTAAATCCGACAATGAACAAATTGCTTCTGCCGGTTGGGCAACTCTCCGCGACTATGCCAGTTTATGTGATGATCAAGATTTGGATATTAACATTTATAGTGATCTACTGGATAAGATTGCCAAAGATATTCATCATTCTCAAAACAGAGTTCGTCACACAATGAACGGATTTATTATTGCTATCGGATCCTTTGTTGTCGAATTAACTGATAAAGCCATTAAAGTTGCCGAGCAAGTCGGAATAGTTACGGTAGATATGGGAGGAACAGCTTGCAAGGAGCCTTTTGCTAAAGAATACATTCAAAAAGTGATTGACCGAGGTTCTCATGGCAAGAAAAGAAAATCAGCAAGATGTTAAATAATAAGTAAAAAAATATTGAAAATTAAACAATTGGATTATAAATAAAATTAAAATTTATAAATACAATAAATTGATAAAATGAACGTTTTAAAGAAAAATTACAAATAGGTACAAAATGAAATTAATAACTTATCTAAATCTTGAAAATCAGGAAAGATTAGGACTTTATATAAATGGAAAAGTTGCGGATATGCAACTTTCTGCACTTGAAAAATTACGGTGATTTTTTAACAAGCTTTAAACTCATTGCTCCTGTTCCACATCCTCCTTCATGTAGAGATGGATATGCTTTCAGACAGCACGTTGCTGCCGCCAGAAGGAATCGCGGAGTGGAAATGATCCAAGAATTTGATCAATATCCGATTTTCTATTTCACTAACCATAATAGTATAATTGGTGGTGGAGATTTAAATGTAGAACTTGATCATTTGATGAAGTTGGACTTTGAACTCGAACTTGCTGCTGTAATTGGAAAGAAAGGTAAGAATATTCCATCTAATGAAGCAGATGATTATATTGCCGGTTTTACAATTATGAATGATTTCTCAGCTCGTGTCCTTCAAATGGAAGAAATGTTGCTCAATTTAGGACCCGCAAAAGGGAAAGACTTTGCTACTGCAATCGGCCCTTGGCTTGTAACTCCAGATGAACTTGAAAATTATAGAATTTCTACCGAATTTGGAAATGTTTATGATTTATCAATGAAAGCATATCACAGAAGTTTACTTGTTTCATCGGGTAATGCTAAAGATATGAACTGGACTTTTGCTGAAATTATCGAAAGGGCTTCCTATGGCACTGAGATTTATCCGGGAGATGTTATCGGTTCCGGAACTGTTGGAACTGGCTGCTATCTTGAGATAAACGGAACTCGTGCACGCGAAGCCAAAGAAAAAGGCAAAGAGTACAATCCTGTTTGGCTTCAAAATGGGGATATTATTTCATTGGAAATTACCGGCTTGGGGCGCCTGACCAATAAAGTAGTACTAAGTGATAATAATGTTTCGATATTAAATAAAAAAAAATCCTGATATAGATTAAAAATAAATTATAGGTATAATATGTTTGAATTTGAAGTTAAAGATTTAAGTATAAATAAAATATCGGCTTTATTGACTTACGGAGTTTCTCCGCGTCCTATTGCCTTGGTTTCAACAATTTCACAAGATGGCGTAAATAATCTCTCACCATTTTCATTCTTTAATGCATTTGGTTCCAATCCGCCGGTTGTGGCTTTTTCACCTTCCCGAAGAGTGCGTGACGGTTCACTGAAGGATACTTATCATAATCTGATCGAATCAAAAGAATGTGTGATCCATGCTGTTAGTTATGCAATGGTTGAACAGGTCAATCTTGCATCTTGTGATTATCCTCCTGAAGTGGATGAATTTATCAAAAGTGGTTTTACTCCTATTGAATCTGACTTAGTTAAGCCCAGAAGAGTGATGGAATCTCCTTTTCAGATGGAATGCAAGCTGATTCAAATGGTTAATTGTGGAGATGAGTTCGGTGCTGGCAATATTGCGATTTGCGAAGTTTTAAAGTTCCATATTTCCGAAAAAGTTTATCGGGATGGGAAAATTGATCCTGCATTATTAGATTTAGTAGGCAGAAACGGAGCGGAATATTATACTCATGCAAATAAATCTTCACTGTTTACTGTTATGAAACCGGGCACAAAAAAAGGGATGGGTTTTGATAATCTACCGGATTTCATTAAAGATTCATCAATATATACAGCAAACAATTTAGGGAAAATGGCTTTGCTCGAAAAGTTGCCGACTCAGGAAGAATTAGATGATTTTATAAAAACAATTGAATCCTTAAATGAACTGGAATTTGTTGAAGCAACCGAAGCAAATTTTGTACGTTTTTCAGATACAAGGGATTATAGGCAAATGTTCGCAATCGCTTATGTTCTTCATTTAAAGAATAATCCTAAGGTAGGGAAATACATTGAACTTGCAGCTAAGGCAGCCATTGATGTTAATGATTTTGATTTCGGTATAAAAGCAGCAGTATGGAGAGGAAAGTTCATTGAAAGTAGAAGGATAGGAAATTAGAAAGCAGAAAAAGAGTTTTTAATTTTTTTAACGTTCCTGTTACCTCCTACTTTTCTACTTTCAATTCTGCTACCTTCTATAACCGGGGCAGGGGAGATTTAAGTAAGTTCTTTCTTTGAATTTAATATTTTAATAGAATTCAATTATTTTAAATATACAATTTCATATTAATTATATCCAAAGAAAATATAATCCTAATTTTATCGTTTTTATCCACTTTAGAAATATTTTGAGGCAACAATGAATACTTTTTATGAAATAATCGAAGAAACAAATAAGTTTTCTATTGATGAACAGGAAACATTTGTTGAAATTTTACAAAAAAGAATTTCTGCTGAAAAGAGAATAAGAATAATTGATGAAGCAAGAGAATCTCGTTTAGAATTTGAGTCGGGTGATAAGCAAACAACAAGTATTGATGATATAATGAAAGAAATTCTCACTTGAGCTATTACCTTGTCAAATCATCAAATTTTATTCGATCAGCAAAGAAACTTGCCAGAAAATATCCGAATTTTCTGATAGAATTGAATGAAACTTTGAAAATATTAACTTCTAATCTTTATGATAGCAGATTAAAAACACACAAACTTAATGGTGAAATGAAGGAATTTTGGGCTTGTAGTATAAATTACGAACTTAGAATTATTTTTCAATTGGTTAATGCAATTGATGAAGAATCTGGCAATACTGTAGAAGCAATTCTATTAAACAATATAGGGACTCATGATGAAGTGTATTAGTTGAAAATGTAAAACAATCCATTTCAAAGCTTAAACCCCTCCGAAAGTATTTTTCTATTCTGATGTTTTAAAATGATTTAAAAAATATATATGCAATCTGCTCAACCACTTTGGTACCCATCACCTGATCAAATTAAAAACTCAAACATGACAAAATTCATGAATTTTGTCAATGTGAAATTTGATCTGAATTTTTTAGATTATTATAATCTTTACGATTGGTCAATTGATAGAATTGAAGATTTTTGGGTAGCGATTTGGGAATTTTCTGAAATCATTTATTCGAAATCATATAAAACAGTTTTGGATGATCGGAAAATGCCCGGCTCTAAATGGTTTCAAGGTGCTGAACTAAATTTTGCTGAGAATCTTTTAAAATATCGAGATGATAGAATTGCTCTTATTTATAATAATGAAAAAAATGAGAGAATTAGCCTTTCATATCGTGAACTTTACGCACAGGTTGCCGAATGCGCTGCGGGACTAAAAAAGCTTGGAGTTAGAAAATGTGATAGAGTTGCAGCATTAATTTCTAATATCCCTGAGGCGATTATTGCAATGCTTGCCACGACCTCGATTGGTGCAGTTTGGTCATCAACATCGCCGGATTTCGGATTAAGCGGGATTCTTGACCGCTTTGAACAAATCAATCCAAAGGTTCTGTTTGCAGTGAATGGATATACCTATAACGGAACAGATTTTGATTGCTCAGAAAAAATCGAAGGAATTTGTTCGCAAATTATTAGTTTAGAGAAAATTGTCATCATTCCGAAAATTCAATCGACAATTGAAAATTTAATTCCTGTTAATTCTGAGAATGCAGGAATCATCAATTGCGAATCTTCTGTCATTCCTGCCAATTCAGGAATCTCCTTCCATTCCACCATAGGAGATTCCTGCATTCGAGAGTGTGTGAAAACTCGAAATAATAACGTATCTGTCATTCCCGCGCATGCGGGAATTCCCTTCCAGTACCAATCAGGGGATTCCTGCATTCGCAGGAATGACAACGGAGAAGTTACAAATGACACTGAAGATATGGACAGCAAAAGTAAATTTATCTTCTGGAATGATTTTATTGATAAAAATGCAGTAGAAATTGAATTTGAACAATTGCCATTTGATCATCCTGTTTATATTATGTATTCATCGGGTACTACAGGTGTACCGAAATGTATCGTTCATGGCGCTGGTGGAACTCTGCTTCAGCATTTCAAAGAGCTCAGCCTCCATACTAATCTAACACGGGATGATGTGATTACTTATTTTACGACTTGTGGCTGGATGATGTGGAACTGGCTTGTGAGTTCACTAAACAGCGGCGCAACAATTTTTCTATTCGATGGCTCACCTTCATATCCGAATATAAACATTCTTTGGAAAACAATTGAAGTTGAAAAAATAACAATTTTCGGTACAAGCCCGAAATTCCTGAGTACATGCCAAAAATCAGGTATTAAGCCTGGAAGAGAATTTGATCTTTCATCATTAAAAACTATCTTATCAACCGGCTCTCCTCTTTCGTCAGATGAATTTCAATGGGTATATTCCGATGTTAAAACTGATATTCGCTTATCTTCAATTTCTGGCGGCACGGATATTATCTCGTGCTTTATGTTAGGAAATCCTAATCTTCCGGTTTATTCGGGTGAGATTCAGTGCCGTGGATTAGGAATGAAAGTCGAATCTTATGACGAAAATGCAGATGGAATTATAGATGTAAAAGGGGAATTAGTTTGCACTGCACCTTTTATTTCGATGCCTGTATATTTTTGGAATGACCCTGAAAATAAATTATATTTTAATAGTTACTTCAATGTTTTTACCGATGTTTGGTGCCATGGTGATTTTATTAAAATAACTGATAGAGGTGGTGTGATTGTTTATGGTCGTTCTGACGCAACTCTTAACCCTGGTGGCGTGCGTATCGGATCTGCAGAAATTTATAGAGTTATAGAATCAATTGAGGAAATAAACGATAGTATAGTCGTGGGAGTCAATCATGATAATGATATTCGGATTGTACTTTTTGTTGTTACCAAATTAGATATTAATTTAACTAATGAATTAATTGTTAAAATAAAATCCAAGATAAGGGTAATGCTCACTCCTCGGCATGTTCCTTATATTATAAAGGCAATAAACCAAGTACCAGTGACATTCAATGGTAAGAAAGTAGAATTAGCAGTTACAAAAATACTTAATGGTGAACAAGTCAAAAATTTAAGTGCAATTGCTAACCCGGAGTCACTGGCACAGTTTGTTGATATTATATCGTTTCCTACTTGAAGGCTGTCATTCCCGCGCATGAGACTGTGTGAAAACTTCAATTTCTTGTCATTCCTGCGCATGCAGGAATCCCCAAAATGTGCTACAGGAAGGGGATTCCCGCATGCGCGGGAATGACAATAATTCCTAATTCATTAAGGAAATGATATAAATGACATTTTGCGTTTTCTATTCAGTGGTAGGTATAAATTAAAAACCCTTGCATTTAATATTTGCAAGGGTTTGTATTTTATTGCCGTGCTCAGGGCCGGAGTTGAACCAGCGACACATGGATTTTCAGTCCATTGCTCTACCAACTGAGCTACCTGAGCCGATCTGCATTAAAGCAGAAAACAAAATTACGACTTATTTTTGAATTATCCAAAAAAAATATTAATTATTTCTATTAAATCATATTTTTTTTAAAAATCAGTATTCATTGCCAGTGTTGTGCTGATGTCCTGCTGCGCATTATGCTTTTTATCAAGTTGTTTTACCTCAATATAGAGTAAAATCCCTGTTAAGACCGATGAACAAAAATCAGCTATAGGAGCAGAATACCAGATTCCATCTGTATGGAAAAATTGTGGTAATATCAGCATCAGTGGCAGAACAAAAATGATTTGCCTCGTTAAAGTCAATATTAATGTCTGGGTTGGCTTTCCGACTGCCTGAAAATATACAGAACTTACAACTTGAAATCCAATTACTGGTAACATAATAAGATAGATTCTAATAGCGTGGGTGCCCATTTCGATAAGAGCATGGTCATTATCACAAAATTTAGAAATCATTTCTCGTCCGAATATATCAACTACTAATAAACCAATAATTCCGATTGAAACCGCTGCAAATATTGATAACCTCAATGTTGATTTAACACGGTCGAATTGCTTTGCACCGTAATTGAAGCCGATTATCGGCTGCATTCCCTGATTGATTCCAAAGATGGGCATCATAATAAACATAGCAATTGGACTGATTATTCCCAGAACTGCTATAGCTGTGTCGCCACCATACATAGTTAATGCCTTATTAGCAACGGAAATCGTGATTGCTCCTGCTATGTGCATCACAAAGAAAGGGAAACCGATTTTCATTATCTGCGCTACAATTTCATATTTTAGCTTGAAATTCGAATAATGAAAATGCAAATGGCTTCTCTTTTGAAGGAAATAAGCAAAAATCCAGATAAGTGAAACTAATTGTGCGATAACCGTAGCCAGAGCCGATCCAGCCATACCAAGTTTGAAAATAACGATAAATAACGGATTAAGAACAATATTGATTAATGCACTAATAATCATGGTTATCATAGCGGTTTTGGGATTTCCTTCAGCACGTATCACATTATTCAGGGACCATGCTATTGATTGAAAAACTCCACCAACTAACGATATTTTCAAAAAAGTACGTGCATATTCCAGAACCGTTCCTTGAGCACCAAATGAAATTAATAAGGGGTCTAAGAAAATATACAAAATTCCGGTAACAATAGTTGATAATATTAAAGACAGTGAGAACACATTACCTAAAATAAGTTCAGCTTCCTTTTTTTTCCCTTCTCCTAATTTCAGTGAAACGGCTGAGGAAGCGCCGAATCCGAGTAGCATACCAAATGCAAAAAATACCATGATTATAGGCATTGATATGTGAATCGCCGATATTCCTAAGGTGCCAACAACATTGCCGATAAAATATCTGTCAATTAGTGAATAAGAAGCCATCACACCCATTCCGATCATACCGGGAAGAGAAAAGCTAAAGAGCAGTTTCCCTATTTTTTCGTTTCTTAATTTTTCTGTTCTATCCATAAAAATTTATTTCATTTATTTTAATTACGTATTGACGATTCAATTTTCAATTTCATGTATTAAAAATTGAGCATTAAATAAATTCATTTTGAGACGAGGCTAAAAAGCTTAATGTAATAAAATTTCTAATTGGTTATTGAGTTTAAAATTAACTTTAAATGCACAATTAGATTATAGTTAACCTGAGGTTTTAGGCATTTAAGTGTAATTATAGAAACTCAAAATTTGTCATTCTTGCGAAAATCATCAATCGAGGCCGTCTCAAAAGCCACATATTTAACAAAAATGTCATTCCTGCGTATGCAGGAATCTCCTTCCAGTGCCAATTTAGGGGATTCCTGCATTCGAGACTGTGTAAAAACTATGAAATTCCAATGGAATGACTATTTTTAGAAGCACCCTTTAGTGAGGGGGAATAGTGATTCTTCAGAACGTTCCAAAATGACGGTTTTGAGATTTTTAGCTATTTAAAGAGGACAAGAACTTTACAAACTCAGTGCGAGAGGGCATAGACCATGATATTGACTCCTATCTTGAAAGATAGTTCGCGTTTTTCAGGAGGATCGTTGTGGGCATCGGCATCAGCCCAGCCATCGCTGGGATTTGTTTCATAAGTATAATAAACGCAGAGCCTGCCACCCGCAAATAACCCAAAGCCCTGAGGTGTTTTATTATCGTGCTCGTGGATTTTTGGCAAACCGTTTGGAAATTTGAAATGGCAGGTATATATTTCGTGATTAAAAGGCAACTCGACAAGTTTTTGTTCGGGGAAAACTTTTTTCATTTCTTTATGTACAGATTCATCTAATCCGTAATCATCATCTATATATAAAAACCCTCCGTTTTCGAGATATGCCCGCAGGTGCTTGATTTCAGTCTCACTAAAGTTTAAATTACCATGTCCGGTAATGAAAATTACTGGATACAGAAAAAGATTATCCGAAGCCAATTCAACATATTCGTAAAAAGGAGCAACTTTAATATTTGTATTAGCCGCTAAATATTTCAGCAAATTTGGTTCTGACGAAGGATCATTATACCAATCTCCTCCACCTGAATATTTCACTCTCGCTATTTTAAAGGCACTGGTAGTCTGCTGACTCAGAGCGCTTTCAGTGATAATCAAAAGCATAATTATGATTATGGAACTCAAACAAGAATGGGCTATGATCCCAGATTTCCCATTAAAAAAATTATGTTTGGATTCTCCTTGTATCTTATAAAATAATTTATTTAAAATATTTGGGTTATCGCTTATAGCATGGTTCTTCATATTTAAATTCGCAGATTAATAATTTTTTATCATCTTTTTCAAAAAAGTCACAATCTATTAACGAAATAGGATGAACTTTAATCTTTAATTTCGGAAAAGAATTTTTTGCAAGTTTGATTTCTTCATCAATATTACCGCCTTTGTATAAAATTATTTTAGAATGTGGCTTCAGCAGATATTGAATCCACTCCAATATCTGATTTACCGGTGCAACTGCACGTGAAATGAATATATCGAACTGTTCCCTGTATTTTCTGTTAAAATGAAGCTCTTCCACTCTTGTTCGAACAGCTCTGAGTTTTTTGTTAGCGGTATGATCAGCCATTGATTCGGTAATTTTTATTTTTTTCTCAATAGAATCAACTAAAAGCATAGACAAATCAGGACGGACAATTGAAATTGGGATGCCAGGTATGCCGCCTCCTGAGCCAATATCAAGGCAGTTTGAATTCTTTTTTATTTCAAAATATTTAATAATTGTCAATGCGTGTAAGATATGTCTTTCCCATAAATTTGTAATATCTTTACGTGAAATTAAATTTACTTTATCATTCCAGTAAATTAAATCATTGTGGTATTGTTGCAGCTTTTCAAAGGCTATTTCAGTTAGATGTATATTGTTCTTGAAACATATAATCTTAAATTCTTCACTCGTCATTGATATTGTTCTTTACTTTACTATGAATAAAAAAACCGATATTTTCAGCTAAAAGAATTTTTAGAGGTTTGCTCACTAATCTAAATTCATATTGTTTCTTTATCAGTCCATGGCAATCATATTTGACTAATATTGCATTTAAAATAGAAACGCTTAATCCAAAGAAAAAATAAAGTGATTGGCTAATCACTTGATTTCCGGCAATGTTCTGTATAAGGAAAGTGTTGCAACCAATAAAAAAAGCAATTCCAAGCAATGATGAGTTTTCTGGAGTAATGAAATTTAATTTTCTATTGGAATTTAGTAAGCGGTTAATATAATAAAGGGGAGTAATGAACATGGAAATAAATATAATTAGCCCAATCAATCCAAGTTCGGACAAAACCTGAAGAAAAGATGAATCATAGAACATTACTTTACCTTTTGTGAAAATAAAGGTTAAGCCAAGCCCATGGCCCAAAAGAGGATTATTCAAAAAACATTCCCAAGCAATTTTTATTCCTGATGCCCTTAACCAAAAGGATTCTCCTGCCATCTGCCTGCTTGCATGTCCACCGGAAGAAATACCATAAATTCTATCGGTAAATAACGAGATGACACTTATATTCAGATAATTTTCAACTAAAATATCTGCAAAAATTATTATCAGTACTGAAATTATTATTACCGGTATCATTTTCTTTGTTTTTGAAAATCTTTCAAAAATAAAAAGAAAAGAAATGAATATTCCTAATCCGGTAAATCCTGTCATTGAAAAGGTAAGAAAAAGGCTGATAAGGCTGATAATAAAGATTAGAACTGCTAATCCTTGGTTTTTTAATATAAATTTCCCTGAATAAATCAATGGAGTAATTAAAAAAATTAAAATCACATTATTGAAATTTGCGAGAGCCGATGGTTCTGAAAAGACAGATGTATTGCGAAAAAAAGAAGCAAATTGTAAACTTATTTGACTTATTTCATTGTCAACTCCATAAGATCTGGTGGCCATATTTCTGGAATTTGAACTTAACCAAGCTAATGGTAAACCAAAAGCACGGGCGAAAATCTGATAAACCCCAAAAATGTTTATTATAATGGAAATAATTAACAGAGCTTTGATTAACTTAGCCCAATCTTCTAATTTTATTGGAAATATTATAAAAATAATTAATGGGATTATTACATAAACAAAATGTAAAAAAGTTTTTATAAATTGTATGGTTATATCAGAGTTATGCTCAAATACAACAAAAACTCCTGATAAAACAGAAATAAAAAGCATTGCTATTACTATTAGTAGGGTATCAGGATTTGTAATTTTAACTTTTTGTCCTTCCCAAATCATTTTTTTAATCACATAAAAAATTAGAAGAAGTTCACCGGCATCAGAAACGCCGACCCCATATGTGCTTATTCCAAAAAATTCAAACAAAATGAAAAAACCACTACAATAAATTATAAGTAAAATCAGAAACATGTTAAATATTTTTTATAATAATAATTACAAAATTACTATTTTAAAATGCAATTAAACAAGTATTTTAATTTATAAAAATGAAATGGAAAAAATTGATCATTTATCATTAGATAAATCACAAACCGAACTTATCGAAGCTGCAATATCTTTACGCAAAATGGCATATTGTCCTTACTCGAATTTTAAAGTAGGAGCTGCTCTCAGAGATGATGCCGGTGATATTCACAACGGCTGTAACATAGAATCATCTGATTATACACTCACCACCCATGCTGAGATGTTGGCAATTGATTCAATGGTTAAATCAAGAGTAGGTGCAAAAATTCAAAGTCTGGCTGTTGCCTTATCATCAAAGTCAGGGTATCCGCTGCCATGTGGACTTTGCAGGCAGAAGATAGCTGAATTCTCTGATGGAGATGTTATCGTATATGGTGTAAATCTGGATGAATTAGGGCTGGTTTCCGATATTTTTAAAACATCTTTGAATGAACTATATCCTTTTTCATTCAATGCGATAAATTTGGAGTAAGATGCCGAAATTTGTTAGTTAAAAACAAAATAAATGCTAAATAAAGCGTCTATACTTAATTATTTAGATTCTTTACAAATATTTTTTATTAGGGTGCCGATGAGAAAATGGAAAATTGAGGATTCAATTGAATTATATAATGTTAATGGCTGGGGAGTCGATTATTTTTCTATAAATGAAAATGGCAACATCAGCGTTAGTCCTAAGAAGGATAAGGTCAGTATTGACCTGAAAGATTTAATTGACGAATTGGTTCTTCGCGACGTTTCTACTCCAGTTCTACTGCGTTTTCCTGATATCCTTGATAATAGAATAGAAACAATTGCAAATTGTTTTGCACAGGCATCTAAGGAATATGGCTTCAATGGCGATTTTTTCAGTATTTATCCAATCAAGGTGAATCAGGCCAGACCAGTTGTAGAGGAAGTATTAAAACATGGCAGCAAATTCAATTTTGGACTCGAAGCTGGCTCTAAGCCTGAGCTTCATGCTGTTTTAGCCGTTACAACAAACCCAGAATCATTGATCATTTGTAATGGTTATAAGGATAAAGATTTTATCGAATTAGCCCTTTTAGCTCAAAAAATGGGTAAAAAGATATTTTTAGTCGTCGAGAAACTAAATGAACTACGCCTTATTATTCAAATCTCAAAAAGGCTCGGTGTAAAGCCAAATGTAGGAATTCGTATTAAACTTGCCAGCTCCGGAAGCGGCAAATGGGAAGATTCAGGCGGTGATCAAAGTAAATTCGGACTCAATGCCAGCGAGTTGGTTGAAGCAATTGAAATAGCTGTCCAATACAATTTCCTCGAACAAATTAAATTGATCCATTTTCATCTTGGTAGCCAGATCACCAAAATTCGAAAAATTAAAACTGCCCTACGTGAAGCGGCACAGTTTTATGTTCAACTTATGAAACTCGGCTGTAATATCAATTTTGTTGACATTGGAGGTGGACTTGGTGTAGATTATGACGGTACTCGCTCAACAAATTCAAGTAGCATCGATTATTCAATCCAAGAATATGTCAACGACGCAATTGCTACTCTGGTTGAAGCCTGCGAAAAAAATAATCTAAAGCATCCTAATTTGATAACTGAGTCTGGTAGATCTCTAACAGCCCATCATTCAGTACTTATTTTTGATGTTTTGGAAAAAACGACGCAGCCTGTGTGGGAAGAAAATGAAAAACTTGGCGATAATGAACATGATTTAGTTAGAGAATTATATAGAATTTATGAGGATTTAAGCCCATCCCGAATGCTCGAAGCCTGGCACGATGCCCAGCAGATACGTGAAGAGGCATTGGATCTATTTAGTCTTGGTATGCTTGATCTGCATACCCGTGCAATGATCGAAAGGCTCTTCTGGTCAACTGCAAGAGATGTTTATGATATTAGTGTCGAAATGAAACATCCACCCGAAGAGTTGAAAATTCTTTCAAAGATGTTGAGCGATAAATATTTTTGTAATTTCTCATTATTCCAGTCTTTACCTGATTCATGGGCTATAGATCAGGTGTTTCCGATAATACCTATTCATAGGCATACGGAAAAACCTTCAAGATTTGCTACTATTCAGGATATTACCTGTGATTCGGATGGTAAAATCGAACACTTTATCGGATCACGCAATTTATCTCACAATCTGCCACTGCACGAATTCAAGAAAGACCAGCCCTATTATTTAGGTGTTTTTCTTATAGGGGCTTATCAGGAAATATTAGGTGATTTACATAATTTGTTTGGTGACACAAATGCAGTGCATGTGGTTGTGAAAGACGGTGTGTATGAAATCAAACAAATTATAGACGGAGAGTCAGTTGCCGAAGTTTTGGATTATGTTCAGTATAGCTCAAAAAAATTAGTAAGAACGATGGAAACTTATGTCTCGACATGCGTTAAAGAAGGTAAAATATCACTTGAAGAAGGAAAAGAATTTCTTTCGAATTATCGTTCTGGCTTGTATGGATATACATATCTGGAAAAAGAGTGAAGTGTTGTTTATTAGTTCCCGGTTTTAATAATTTGATTCTGTCATTGCCTAAAATACAGAGAATAGCTCCAAAAGCTCTAATTGAGAAATACATTTACTTGTTCAGCTCAAATATAAGGAAATTATTATTTATCATTTTATTTTTGATAATTAGCA
The DNA here is from genome assembly GCA_026390695.1 of Candidatus Kapaibacterium sp. GTDB lineage: Bacteria > Bacteroidota > Ignavibacteria > Kapaibacteriales > UBA2268 > JAPLFL01. The sequence goes on from JAPLFL010000103.1 coordinate 61,955, forward strand.
CTGACTCTAAAGCTTCAAACGATACTACATTAATTCTATCAGTAAAAAAATATTTAAATAAAATCATTTCCAAACCAAACTATATTATTAATCAACCTACAGTAGGTTTGACTTATGGGTTAGCTCCGATAAGTTCTCAGTCGCTGAAGAATCCCCTTGCTTCTTGCTTTAATACTGAAATTATATACGGATTCAATCAAATTGACAGCAATTACGATTATCCTTTGGTTTATAAATCCAACACTCAATATACTTTCCTATCAAATATCTCATCACATTTTGGCCCTGGTACTATTCAAAACAGAGGACTCACAACCGATTCTTGGCGTTTCGGCTTTGGTCACACAAGCGGTTGGGGATGGGATAGTCATCGTTCAGACCTGCTCCTATGGCATAGTGGTGCATTTGTTTTTACTCATATTGATTTCGAGCAATATCCAAATGATCAAAATGATCTTAACATTTATAATCATTTTGATTTGGTATTTAAATTCGGTACATCAACTTCGACCGGACTGAATGCTAAGATATATGAGATTTTATATGCAGATCTTTCTTATGAACATTCAATAGTATTCCCTCGTTTTATGCCATTTAAATGGATGGGGTCTTACTTTACGGAATTATTACTTGAAAAAACAATCGATGTTTTTGATGAGAAGCTGCTTGACCGTTACGAAGAATTTTATCCTTTGGTGTATTTTCTTATGAAGAATGCGGTTTCATTTTCTCTGTATGAACTGCGAAGACATCAAATGAACTGGCCTTTTTCGGATGCATCTCCAATGAATTATGATATGATAAAATTTGGAATAGCACTTAAATTCTAAACTTTTCCTAATATTTATATTTAAAATAAACTATCACTAAAAATTAAACATCTTACACTTTTCGATAATAAGAATTAAAATGAAGAAAAAAATTGCAATTATTCTTATAACAATTTTCGTGGTAAGCGCACTGTTTTTCGCTGTCCAGAAAATAATAAAATCCAGCGCTGAAGGCGTAAAACGAATGCCTTTAATTGTAAATGTCAATATTGGAAAACTCAAGAAAGGAGATATATCCAATACTGAAAGTTTAACCGGAACAATTTATTCCGATCAACAGGCAAATATTTATTCTAAAGTCAGTGGAAATATAGAAAAAGTTTTTGTTAATATTGGAGATTTTGTCAAACAAGGACAACTCTTAGCTTTGATAGATACAAGTATATATTCACAAAATCTTAAACTTGCAAGTGCAAATTATAATCAGGCTACTGCCACTGCTGCTAACAGTAAATTACTCTTTGACAGAAACAGTAAATTATTGGAGCAGAATCTTATCTCCAAACAAGAAGTGGATAACTCAAAAACTGCTTATGAAGTAACTTTAGCTCAAAAAGATGCTGCTTTTGCAAATTATTCGAATGCAATAACACAACTTAGTTATTGCAGAATCACAGCACCATTTACCGGATACATTACTAAAAGAATGCTGGATGCTGGTGTTTATGTAACAGCATCTGCAGCGTCTCAAAGCTCAAATTTATTCATTCTTTCGGATTTAACTAAGTTAAAAATAATTACAAATATTCCTGAAAAAGATATTAGTATCCTTGATAGGATAACTGATATTGAAGTTATCCCTGATGCACTACCAGAGCAATTATTCAAGGGCAAATTAAATAGAATCTCCGGTTCGATTGATCTATCGACACGCACAATGGAAGTTCAGATTGATATTAATGATAATAAAAAAGTATTAAAACCCGGAATGTTTACAAAAATTAGTTTAATAACCGAGAAAAAGTCAAATATAAATTATTTACCAAATGAGGTGATTCAGAGCGATCCAAATGGTGATTATGTTTTTGTTGTTAATGGTAATCCGCAGCCAAACTCAACATGTACTGTATCAAAAAAATATGTGAAACTCGGATTGAAGCAAGAAACAAAATGTGAAATAGTATCCGGTATTGATGAAAATGATAATCTCGTCGTTGTTGGTCAGAATTTAATCAAAGATGGTTCCACAGTCAAGATTGCGAAATAATTATGTGGTTAACCAGATTAGCATTAAAATACCCGATAACAACATTGATGGCTGCAATGGCAGTGTTTGTCTTAGGTTTCGTATCGTTTTATCAACTGCCAATTGATATGCTGCCCAATCTTCAAATTCCAGTTGTGACGGTCATCACATTCAACAATGGCGCAGGTCCTATTGATATGGAACAAACTGTCACCGTTCCCATAGAAAGGGCGGTCAGCTCTACAAATGATGTAGATTATGTACAATCAGCCACACGTGAAGGGCTGTCCCAAGTCAGAGTATTTTTTAATTGGGATGCCAATACAAGCACAGGTCTTATTGACGTTATTCAAAAAGTTAATCGTGTATTTAATTTATTACCACCGACTGCATCGCAGCCATTGGTGCTCCGTTTCGATATAACTAACATGCCGGTCGGAATTGTTGCTCTTAGCGGAGATTTAGACGAAAAAGCGCTTTATGATTTAGCTTACAATGTTATTGAACCGCAATTGGAGCATGTTCCCGGAGTTGCATTTGCACAGGTTGTTGGTGGAAAAATCAGGGAAATACAGGTACGAGTTGATAGAAATAGAATTGATGCAACCGGACTGACGCTCTCACAGGTGATGAATGCAGTGAGCTCATCAAATTTGATAGTACCCTCAGGAGACATAAAATCAGGTGTAATGGATTATTCTCTTCGCACTGAAAGCCGTTTTAATATGGTTGAACCCTTAGGTGATGTTGTAATAAAAACTATTAATAATATTCCGATCCGTATTCGTGATGTAGCCCGTGTTGAAGATTCATTTCAGGAGCAATCGGAAATTATCAGGCATAATGGAAAACCCGGAGTCATTCTGCGTGTTCAGAAAACATCGGGAGCAAATACCGTGAGTGTGGTTAATGCGGTCGTAAAAGCATTAACAAATTTAAAAGATGTTCCTCCTTCTATTAAAGCATCATTAGGCTCTGACCAAAGTCTTTATATAAAGCAGTCCATCAGCGGACTTCAGCAGGAGGCAATGTTAGGTGCTTTTCTTGCGATGATAATTATCATATTATTTCTCAGGAATACTCGAAGTGCAATAATTATTTTTGTTGCAATACCACTTTCGATATTAGCTACTTTTATATTTTTCAGATTTTCCGGCACATCCCTCAATATAATGACATTCGGTGGCTTGGCGCTTGGAATCGGGCGTTTGGTTGATGATTCGATCGTTGAACTTGAAGCAATTCTTCGTCATTATAATACAATGGGAAGAGATCGAATATCTAAGATGCAAGCCACATTGGATGCTGCAAGAGAGGTTGCTTCACCAATATTTATTTCTACATTGACCACTGTTATAGTTTTTCTTCCGGTCGTATTTTTAACAGGAATTGCTCAGTTGTTGTTTGTACCACTTGTAACAACGATTTCGGTTGCACTGTTCGGCTCATTCTTTGTTTCGAGAACTGTAACGCCGCTTATGTGCTATAAATATCTTAATCCTGAACGTGAAATAGAAGCTAATTCAGATAAATTTTCTCACAGAATTCAATATCGTGCAAAACTGATGCTTGATTGGATTGATAATAATTATGAATCCGTATTAAAATCAGCTCTCAGACACAGAAAACTTGTAATTTTCAGTATTCTAATATTTTCCTTTTTATCATTCGGTTTGTTTAAGTTTATTGGCAGTGAATTCTTTCCTGATACCGATGAGAGCCAGTTTACAGTAATAATAAAAAAGCCGGTCGGCACCAGAATTGAAGAAACAATAAAATTTGTAGAAAAAGTAGAAGCAATAATAAAGCAAGAAGTACCTGAATTAGTAACCATGGTTTCCGATGTAGGCGTACCCAATGCCAAAAGCGGAAATCTGTTCGGACAAAATTCCGGAAGTCATGCTTCAAATATTGCTGTTTCTGTTGTTCCACCGGATGAAAGAAGCAGAACAATTTTTGAAATAATAAAAAAGTTAAGACCAAAGCTTATTAGTCTGCCCGGAGCGCAGGTTTTCGTTAATACCGGAGGATTTTTAAAATTCTTGTTAAATTTCGGATCATCCGCTCCTATTGATATTGTAGTAAGTGGTCACGATTTCGTAAAGTCTGATCCATTAATCAGGCAGATTGCTGATTCTGTAAAAACCGTCAACGGAGCAACAGATGTGCAAATAACAAGAGAACTTAATTTACCCGAACTGTTAGTTTCAATTGACAGAGTGAAGGCTGGGGCTGCCGGAGTAAGTATCCAGCAGATCTCAAATACAATTGCAACCGCGATCAGTGGCTCGGTCGTGTCGTATTTCATTGATCCTAATACTGGCAATCAATATAATATGCTCGTAAGAATGCAAGAAGATTATCGTAATAAAACCGATGATATTAAAAACCTGAGTGTGGCTAATTCTGCGGGACAGCTTATCAAACTCAGAGACCTCATTAATTTGAAATTTTCAAAATCTCCTATTCAGATTGATAGAAAATATCAAATGCGAATAGCTGAGGTAACTGGAAATGTGACCGGACGTGATTTAGGCTCCGTTGTTAATGATATTAAAACAAAAGTAGCTGGAATTAGCGTCCCAAGCGGATTTCAGGTTAGTATTAGTGGAAATATCGAGCAACAACAAAAAACATTCAGTGGATTATTTCTCGCCCTGTTACTCGCCATAGTGCTGGTTTATATGGTCATGGCATCACAATTCCAATCGTTACTTGATCCGTTTATCATCATGTTCACAGTTCTATTAGGCGTTGTTGGGGTGCTGTGGGCGCTGTTTATTACAGATACAACATTATCCGTAACTTCATTTGAGGGTGTTATTGTAATGATAGGTATTGTTGTTTCAAATGGAATTTTAATGGTTGACTATACAAATCGTTTGAGAAAAACAACTGGACTTGAACTGAATGAAGCAGTTATAAAAGCCTCAAAAACACGGCTTAAACCGATTTTAATGACTAGTTTGGCTACTGTATTAGGCTTGATCCCCATTGCTTTGTCTATTGGGGGAGAAACGTCTCAGGCTCCACTTGCAATTGCTGTGATCGGTGGACTTACAGCATCAACTTTTTTAACTTTGCTGTTTGTTCCTTGTTTATACACTGTGTTTGAAACAAAATTTAACAAAAAAATAAAAGAAGATGATAAAATCGATGAACTATAAAATCATAATTGCTGCGTTATTTATTTTTACTTTATTTCAATTTATCAAAGCAGAGAATTCTGATACATTAACAGTAGAGAACTGTCTGCAGATCGCACTTTTAAAAAATCCATCAATGAAAATATCTGAAGGTATTTATAATTTAACTGAAGCATCATATAAATTGACAAAATCAGGACTATTGCCACAGATCTCATTTCAGAGCAGTTGGACAGATAATTATAATATGATTTTCGGAAAATCTAAGATTCCGGGAAGTCTTGAAAATTATACTTTCGGCTTTCAGGCGACACAATCTATTTTTGATTATAGTAAATATCAAAAATTATCTTCCGGAAAAGATTTGTTATCAGCAGCCGATCAAGACAGACTGACTGCGACTCAGAATCTTATTATGTCTGTTTATATTGCTTATTATAATTATTTGCAGTCAAAACGTCAGATTGATGTTGCTAATGAAGTCAATCAACAGGCTCAGGAGCATCTGAGGCAGGCACAAGGGCTATTTACCGTTGGAAAAACATCGAAATATGATTTGTTAAAAGCTCAGACTGATTTATCGAACACAGAATTAAATAAAATAACGGCTCTGAATTCTCTATCAATAGCAAAAGTACAATTGGAAAATGTTTTAAATGATAAATTATCTGAGGGATTTAATCTAAAGGATAATCTCGAAAGTATCGAAGATAATATGACATTGGCTTCTGCACTCGATGTTGCAAGAAAATCACGACCTGAAATAATTTCAAGTAATTTCATTGTTGATGCAAATAGAACAAATCTTAATGCAGCTTGGTCAGCTAATTTACCTGCTTTGAATGCCAGTGGTGGCTATAACTGGAAGAGTCTTACATTTTCAGGGCCATTCCCAAATACTTGGAATATTGGTCTGACTCTGTCCCTGCCGCTTTTCCAAGGATTTGGAATAGAGTCCATGGTAGATCAGGCTTCAGCAAATTTGAAAATTGCAGAAGCTACAAACAATGCTTTGGTTAACTCAATCTATCTTGAAGTGCAGCAGCAGTATTTTATATTAAATCAAAACAGACAAAAAATCATTGCAACCAAAAATTTGCTAACCCAAGCCGAAGAAACTATGAAAATTGCTGAAGGTAGATTCAGTGAGGGTATTGGAAGTCCTCTTGAGATTACCGATGCGCGTGTTTTACTATTTTCTGCAAAAACTTCTTTTATTCAAACTCTTTATGATTATCAAATATCAAAAATCCGTTTAAAACGATCTGTCGGTGCGCTAAAATAATTTTTTAACTTTTACAATAAATAAAAATCAATCTCGTTTTCCTAAAAAGTTAATAAATCAAATTGCTTATATATCTTTCTACATTGTTTCATTAATAGAGTCATTTTACGGAAATATCTACTTTTTTGTAGTTCTAATTTTTGGGATTTTCGTATGATTAAGAGCATTTCAATAGCCAAAAAGTTAATGGCATTAGTATTTATTTGTTTAAATTTAATGCTGATTTCTTCGTATTCTTTTGCAAAAAATGATATAATATCTGTTATTAGCAGCAATAGTAGCGAACTTATTATAAAATATAAAATTGAAAATTATAGCTTTGACCCAGTCACTCTTAGTGATGGATCCATTGCATACCGACCAAGAATCGAAGGAACCGTTTTTTCTGGTAAGGATAAAGGAAGTCCTGATTTCTGTTCGATTATTAATAGCATCGTAGTTCCCACAGAAAGCGGATTTTCAATTTCCGAAATTAAAATTATTTCGCAAGATCGTAAAGAAATGATGATTGCACCCGTTCCACAGATTTCGGTCAGAAATAGTAATGTTGATCCAATTTTTACAATTGATAGAATTAAATATCAAAATTCCAAGCTACCCGAATTTGTTCAATTAAATTATGCAGGATTAGCCGGATCCAATCATATTGCTCGACTTGTCATTAATAGTGCTGCTTATGATTACTCAACAAATTCAATAATTATTCCAACCGAAATATTAATCAAAATAAAATTTAAAATTCCTTTCGGAACCAAGACTAATGCTAATATACAGCCGTCAATGCTTGATAACGCTGTTTTAAATACATCACAAATATCTAATTGGGCTGTGAATTTGCAGCCTGATAAAAGGAATACCGGAACACCCAAAACCCAGAATAATCTTCAAAGTACAGATAAAAACTGTGTTAAAATGGCTGTAGCTAACGAAGGTATTTACAAAGTGACTTCTGATCAGCTTGCATCTTTAGGAGTTAAAATATCTCAATCTGATATTGCTAAAATAAAAGTTTATGGAAGATATGGAAATAACCTCAGTGAGTCTGTAATTGAAGGTAATAAAAGCATTTTAAACGAACAAGATATTATTGTAAAAACTAAGCCTAACGGCGATCTTGATGAAATCATTTTCTACGGAGCTCCTGCTTACGGATTCATTATGAGCAAGGATGGGCCAAGGCACTATCTGAGCGATTATTCATGGAAAAATTATTATATATTAAACTGGAGCGGTGATATTGGGAAGAGGGCTGTAGCTATTGATCCACCAACGGAACCTGTTATTGCAAGACCTAATTCCTATATTGCAAATATTTTTTATCAGGAGCAATTTTACAATGCTTTCACTTACCCCGCCTCAGGAAGATTTTGGTTTGGCAGAGAGAGTTTCCCTGCTGTGATAGATACTCTGCTGCCAAATATTGACCGTTCAAATAAAATTAAATTCAAATTCTCCTTAGCACATCGTTCAAATAATAGCGGAAATTTCTCTGTAAATATTAATACGATCAATATTGGTAATTTTCCAATAAGTGGCACCAGTTCTGATGCGTTTTGTATTGAACAAGAAGCTGCATCACTTGGAACAAGCATTACTCCTGACGAGCATTGCACAATAAATATTAATTACTCAAATTTAAATAAAAGTTCTATTCCATATTTTAATTGGTATGAAATCCAGTATAGACGTAGCTTTGTGCCTATTTCAGATGAATTGGAGTTCTTTGCTGAAAAAGCAAATCAGGGAATTAATGAATTTACAATTACACCTTTTAAAAATAGTGAAATTTATGGATATGATGTTAGCGATCCTTCAAATCCAAAACTCTTAAAAAATGCTGCCAGTACAGGTGGAATGTACATTTTAAAATCAAAAATTGATTCTAATGTAAATTCAAGATTTTTCATAGGCGCAAAATTCCATCAACCGACACTTGCAAAAATTGAATTTGCCGGATTGAGAAGTATCACTGATGGTGCAGACCTGATCGTAATAGCAGCTCCTGAATTTATTGAATCAGTAAAAAAATATGCCGCATATCGTAGTCAAAAATCTGGAATCAAAGTCATAGTTGTTACAACAGAACAAATTTATAATGAATTTTCATATACAATCGCAGATCCTACGGCATATCGTGATTTTATAGCATTTGCATATAGAAACTGGGCACTAAAGCCACGATATGTGCTTTTGTGGGGTGATGGCCATTATGATTATAAAAATATAACAACAACAGCTACCCGGAATTATGTTCTTCCTTACGAAACAAAATCTGAGGTTGATTCATTCGACCAGATTGATTCATACACTACTGATGACTATTTCGGAAGAATTGTCGGAGAGGATCTAATCCCTGATTTAGCTATCGGCAGAATCACTGCGGATTCTCCAGAAATCAGCGATTGGATGGCTGAAAAAATTAAGAATTATGAAACTAACTCATCACGTGATATCTGGCGCTGTAGGGCTACCTTATTAGCTGATGATAGCCAGGCAGGAAATAATGGCAATGGGATTGATCACGATGGTGCTGCTCACACTAATGGCTCGGAATATATCTCTCTGAATTGCATTCCTGATTTTATCCTCCAAAAGAAAATTTATCTTGTTGAATATCCAACTGAAAATGTTCCCGGTGGACGCCGCAAACCACGTGTTAATCAGGAAATGATTTCGACAATCAACAATGAAGGAACATTGTTATTAAGCTGGTTTGGTCACGGTAATCCACGAGTTTGGGCACATGAGGAGATTTTAGAGCGTGGTAATGATATTCCACAAATGGTAAATTCAGATAAATATTATTTTTGTACTGCCGCTACTTGTGATTATGCTCGTTTTGATTATCCCGATGGCCTCAGAAGCGGAGCTGAAGAAATGCTACTTTCAAAAAGAGGTGGTGCCATCGGTTTACTTTCAACAACCCGATCTGTGTATATTCAAGGAAATGAAGCTATAACAGCGTCATTTTATTCTAACCTATTTCAACAGAATAGCCTCAGTGGCGATTATTCGGCATTGGGTGATGTCTTGTTCAAGGTGAAGTTGAATAATACTTCCGACAATGATCAAAAATACTATCTGCTCGGAGATCCGACGATGTATCTTAATTACCCTAAGCAAAATATTGTGATTGATAAAATAAATTCGATTGATTTGGCAAATTATAAAGACACTCTGCATTTGAAAGCTATGCAGGAAATCAGCCTTGAAGGTCGAGTTCTGATGAATAAATCAATTGATACGAGTTTTAATGGAAATGCAGTTATTACAATGCTTGATGGAGATGATTTTGTTGTTGCCATTGATGTTGATGGTTCAGAACATAATATCGATCATTTTGGCGGAATACTGAACAGGAGCAACTGTACGGTTGTTAATGGCAATTTTAAAACAAAATTTATTATTCCAAAGGATATTAGTTTTTCTCATAATTTAGGAAGATTATACGTCTATTCTAATTCAAACGATAATCGATACGCCAAAAGTTCACTTAGAAAGTTTATCATTGATAGTGCATTAATCCTAACAGGAATTGGTGATATTGAAGGACCGGAAATTAAGTTATATCTTGATTCAAGAGAATTTCAACAGGGAAATGTTGTTCGGGCAGTTCCTTTGCTAATTGCGGATATAACCGACAAGTCAGGGATCAATACTACCGGAAGCGGCATAGGACATAATATTGAAGCTTGGGTCGATGATGAAATTAATTCGATTGATTTAACCAACAGCTTTGAAACTTCATCAAATATTTTTGGTGGTGGAACCGCTCAGGGACTTTTGTATAAGCTGACACCCGGCATACATAAGGTTAAAGTTAGAGCATGGGATGTGTTTAACAATTTTTCAACGGCATCTACATATTTTCAAATTTTACCTTCGGATAATGGAATATATATTTACAATTTGTTAAATTATCCAAATCCTATATTGAACGGTTCGAGCACAAGCATCAAATTTTATCATAATGTTTCACCTCCTGTGGATTTGACACTCAAGATTTATAGCACGGATGGTAATTTAGTAAGATCGATTGATGAAAAAATAAATTCTCCTTTTGTGGGTGAAATTGTCTTTGATGGCTATGATAATGGATTTAATATTATTTCTGACGGTAATTATCTTTATGAAGTTATATTGACCGATATAAAGGGGAACAGAGCTGTTAAGGGTGGAATCATGACTTATTTGAAATAGAATAATAATGTAAACGTTTATCATTAATTATAGGATGAAAATTCAACATTATAATTTATATTTTTGAATACAAGTCATTTTGTTTATATTTGTAATTTTCGAATAATTAGTGATGCTCGAAGATATTAGGAAATTCAAACAATTTTAATGAAATAAAATACAGTAAGACAGAATTTTTATTAAAGGAAAGGCAGATACGGAGAATTATTACTCTGTTTCGATTTGTTTAAAAAAAGGGTTAAAAAATGAATAAACTAACAAGAATCAGTTCCGTTGCGATACTGCTTATTTTATTAACAATTACTCTAAATGCCCAAGGTGGCGGAGCTGGAGTACCTTTCCTTAGGATTTCTCCTGATGCCAGGTCAAGTGGTATGGGGGAAATAGGTACTGCCATTGCCGATGATATAAATGCAATCTATTGGAATCCGGCTGGACTCGGTTTTTTGGATTATTTCCCCAAAACTGACATGTCCACAGATTCAAAGCCAGTACCTTACAGACAGATAGCTCTTTGCTTTTCGCCATGGCTGCCACAATTCAATGCTGATTTGTTTTATAGCTATGGGACAGCCGGTATGCACTTTGACGAAATTGACGGTACTGTTGCATTTAATTTCATTTTTATGAATTTAGGTGAATTTACGCGCACCGATATAAATGGAAATCCCAAAGGAAATTTTACTTCGAGTGAATACACCTTCGGTTTAGCTTATGGTACAGTAGTTGCAAAGGATTTAGCATTAGGTTTTCAACTCAGGTATATTCGGTCTAATCTGGCTCCTGTAGGTGGTGCCCAGACTGCACCCGGAACCGGCAACTCCGGTGGATTTGATATTGGAGCGCTGTGGAAGCCAAAGAAACTTGAATTGTTGGGCAAGGACATTGGTGATATATTTTCACTTGGAATTAATTTAAAAAATATCGGACCAAAAATAACTTATATTAAAGAAGCTGATCCATTACCAACAACTCTGCGTATGGCAGCAGCTTTTAATTTGGTTCAGGACGAATTTAATGATTTAAAAATCGGATGTGATGTTTCGAAATTATTAGTTCATAGAGATAGCTTAACGATAGACCCATTGCCGCTTTCATTAATATCAGGATGGAAAAATCCGGGTGTTGAACTTGCTCTTGGTGCTGAATACTGGTATGAGCATATTGTCGCCCTTCGTTTGGGTTATTTTACCGAACCTGCGCCTCTTGGTGACAGAAAATACTGGAACTTCGGTGCTGGTGTACGTTATGATATATTTCACTTAGATTTCAGTTTTATTAATACCATTGAAGCAAATCATCCGCTTGCTAATACAATGAGATTTTCTGTTTTAATTGATCTTGAATAATTCAGAATAAAAAAAGTTAAGAAGAGCTGCCAGACTAATATAGCAGCTCTTTTTCTTTGAATGGTTTCGGATGTGTTTTCATTAAATCGTATAATAAAAAGAATAAATATTAGGATTATATAAATAGTTCTTTTTTATTCAAAAGAAAAATAGTAATTTTGTAGTTCTTATAAAATTGTTGAAGGAAAATAAAATGTCAAAAAGATGCGAAATATCGGGTAAAGGAGTTTTAACCGGAAATAACGTTTCACACGCAAATAATAGAACCCGCAGAAGATTTTTACCGAATCTTCAAACTAAAAGAATTTGGTTGCCTGAAGAAAAACGTTTTGTGAAGGTGAAAGTTGCTGCCTGTATATTAAAAACAATTGATAAAATCGGTCTGATAGCCACTTTGAAGAAATATTCAGCATAAAATGCTTATGCTTTTTAAGATTAATCCGTTTTGTTAAATACTTAACGGATTTTTTTTGTTCAAAAAAAAAGCTTCAATAAATAATTGAAGCTCTGGAGCGGAGAGGGCGAGATTCGAACTCGCGGTAGCGCTATTTAACACTACGACGGTTTAGCAAACCGGTGCCTTCAGCCACTCGGCCACCTCTCCGTGACTGAAATCAGATTTCAAAAATAGGGAAAAATTTACTTATAACCAAAGAAAAATTTATAGATTGGTCAAATAATTTTTAATTACAACAACTTGGTCAATATTATTTCTTAAACCTTATGTCCTATTCCTACTTTTGGCACTATAATTAAATTTGATATTTTAAAAAACTATTACTTTTTTAACTTTATGAATTTGAAATTGCTAAATATTGAAAAAATGAAATTATCTGTGAAAGTCTATAATATTAGCACTCACAGCCGAATAGTAATCTTTTTGTTATTTATACTAAATATTTCAAATCTTATTTGTTCTGAAAAATATATTTATCTTTATAAGGATAAATGCCCGAATGAAATATTGAAGGGAAGGCGTGAAAAGGTGACCAGTTCAATTTCTATTAATTCTGCTTTATTAGTCTTATCTGCAGATATTGGTTATCCTGATAACAATAATAAACTCCATCCCAGTCCAGATTTATACTATCTTAGCGGATTTACAGACCCGCATGCAGCACTATTGCTTATTCCGAATGGATTGAATATAAATGGTAAAAATTGCAGAGAAATATTATTAATCAATATTCAAGCCAAGAGTGATGAAAAATGGCACGGGAAGCTTATGGACGCTGAATCCGCGCATGAAATTCTCGGTATTGACGAAGTTATTGATATAAAAGAAATGACGAAATTAATCGGGAAATTAGTCAAAACAATCGATACTTTATTTATAAGTTCAAATATAAAATATATTCGACAATATCACCAGATGCAGGATTCATGCGCTAAAGCAATAGATTTAATTGAATGTATTTTTAAAAATAACTCAAAAATAATTTTAGAAAATTCTAATAAAAATTTAATAAAATCGCGCAGCATAAAGGACAGTTGCGAAATATCACTTATTAAAAAGGCAATTGATATTAGTTCTAAAGGCTTTTTCGAGTGTTTTAAGGAAATGAAGCCGGATATGCCGGAATTGAATTATGAGGCTATAATGGAATTTCAGTTTCGTAGCAATGGCGCTTGTTTTAACGCATTTCCCTGTATTATTGGTAGTGGCCCAAATTCAACTCATGCTCATTATATTGAGAACAAAAGAATTATCAAAGACAATGAACTTGTGGTGATGGACTGTGGTGCCGAATACAGCGGCTACTGCGCTGATATTAGCAGAACAATACCTTCCGGTGGGAATTTCAACACAGAACAAAAAATTATTTATAATATTGTGCTCGAAGCTGCAGATTCCGCCTTTACTGCTGCAATAGCATTTAATAAATTTAAAGATCCTCATTTAAAAGCATTGATGATTATCCAAAAGAGGCTTTCAGAGCTTGGTATAATAAAAAATGATGATGATGCCAAAGAATATTTTTATCATGGTACATCTCATTATCTTGGATTGGATGTCCACGATGTTGGTGAAAAGGAACTACTGGAGCCAGGAAACATAATTACAATCGAACCGGGAATTTATATACCGGAAAATAGTAATTGTGATAAAAAATGGTGGAACATAGGAGTGAGAATTGAAGATGATATTCTCGTAACTAAAGGGCAGCCCGTTAATATGAGCGGATTTATACCAAGGACTGTTCAGGAAATTGAAAATTCGATTAAAAAAAAGGATAAGTAATTTTGTATAAATGTTCACTATTTTAGCAAATAATCATTATTTAAAAATAAATACAAACAAATGGCTAAAGAAAAGAAAAAGCTTACAGAAAATAATGAATCTCAGGACGAGATGGGCTTTCTGGATCATTTGGAGGAACTGAGAAAAAGGATAATTTATGCAGTTTTAGCATTAGTTATTTGTTGCATCTTTACGGGAATTTTTATAAATAAAATAATGGATTTGATCTTATTGGGGCCGGCAGCCAGAGTGGGTCTATTACTTCAGAATCTACGACCTTTCGGGCAACCCTTTCTATATTTCAAAATTATTTTATTGAGCGGACTGATTTTATCAATTCCGTTAATGTTGTATCAATTATGGAAATTTATCGCTCCTGGTCTATATTCCAAGGAACGAAGCTGGGTGCGGGTTATAACTTTTTTCACTTCTCTTTGTTTTTTTACAGGGATTGCATTCTCATATTTCGTTATGATACCTTCGATGTTAGCTTTTGCTGCATCGTTCGGGACAGATAAAATTAAAAATCAAATTGATGTGAATGAGTATTTGAGTTTTATAACTATGATTCTTTTAGCATCAGGAATTTTATTTGAAATGCCCATGGTTTCTTATGTACTTTCGAGAGTGGGAATTCTTAAACCAAATTTTTTAAGCAAGTACAGACGCCATTCTATAGTTGTAATTTTAATAATAGCTGCAGTGGCAACCCCAACTCCAGATCCGATAAGCCAGTTAATTTTTGCTGCACCACTTTTCGTACTTTATGAAATTAGTATTGTCATTTCAAGAATTGCTTCAAAAAAGAAAAAGAAGGAAGAATTAAATGCAGAAACTGAATAAAATTTTAATAAATAGGATGGTTAAAAATGAAAACTAAAGGTATAATCCTTGCCGGTGGCAGTGGCAGCAGACTTTATCCTATGACATCAATATTTAGCAAACAGTTGCAGATAGTTTATGATAAACCTATGATTTATTATCCACTCGCAACATTAATGTTGGCTGGTGTTAAAGAAGTGCTATTAATTTCCACTCCCAAAGATACTCCAAACTTTGAAAAGCTGCTTGGAGACGGGAAAAGATGGGGGATTAGTATTGATTATATTATTCAGGACAAACCGAAAGGTATTGCAGAGGCTTTTATTTACGGTGAAAAGTTTATTGGAGATTCTCAAGTCTGTCTGATTTTAGGTGATAATTTGTTTTATGGGAAAATGGATTTCCTAAGACGGGCTATAGAAGCTAACGAAGGAGCTACCGTGTTTGGATATCGAGTACAGAATCCTGAAAGTTACGGTGTAGTCGAGTTTGATAAAAATAATAATGTCGTTAGTATTGAAGAAAAGCCAAAGAAGCCAAAATCTGATTTTGCAATTCCTGGTTTGTACATTTTTGATAATAGTGTTGTAGAAAAGACATTAAACCTGAAACCAAGTCCCAGAGGTGAACTTGAGATTACCGATGTGCAGAAAGAATATCTGAATTTGGGTAAATTAAATGTTGAAATCATGGGTCGTGGAATTGCTTGGCTTGATACAGGCACACCAGAAAGTATGATTGAAGCGGGTACTTTTATTCATGCCGTTGAAAAACGTCAGGGAAGAAAAATTGCTTGCCCTGAAGAAATAGCCTTGGGAATGAAGTTTATTACAAAAGCAGAGTATTTGGAGACTGTTAATAGATTACCTGATTGTTCATATCGTGATTATTGCCTCAGAATCTCCGATGAATATGAATAAAACCTTGATAATTGTAAACTTTTAATTAAAAATTGAATTATTTTCAATTTAGAGAAGAAATCAGCTAATCAAATTATGAAATATGGAAAAATCTTGTTATTTTTAAATCTTTTATGTTGCAATTATTTGAACTTGAAATATAGGGTGTATGGCTAAACAAAATTATACGATAATGGTTGTGGATGATGATCCACTTGTTTGCTCAACTGTGAGGGATATTCTTCGTGAAAAATATACAAGGGTATTTTCTTTTACGGACGCTCTGCAGGCTCAGGATGAGCTTCCAAATATACTCCCTGATCTTATTTTGCTTGATATTTTTCTGGGCCATGCCAATGGTTTGGATATTTTAGAGCAAATCAGAAAACTTGGCTATGCAATGCCTGTCATTATCATGACTGCTTTTTCTGACATTAAACTCGCAGTCAGAGCCATGAAGTTGGGTGCTGAAGACTTTATCGTTAAACCACCGGATGTTGACCAGCTCGAAGTTGCAGTAGAACGTGCTTTAACAAATTATGACTTGCGCCGTCAGGTCGATCTTTTATCTGAACAGTTAGCTTTAGAGCAACCAAGTGAGATTTTAGGTAATTCGGATGGCATGCTGAAAGCGCTTGAACTTGGAAAATTAATTGCATCTGCTGATGAAACAACTGTTCTAATTTACGGAGAATCAGGTACAGGTAAGGAATTAATTGCCAGATATATTCATCAGAACTCTCCAAGGGCTAAGGGACCATTTGTAACTTTAAATTGCGGAGCTATTCCAAGGGAATTAGCCGAGAATGAATTGTTTGGCTATGAGAGAGGTGCTTTTACCGGTGCTACTGAGAAAATCAAACAAGGAAGATTTGAACAGGCTCAGCACGGAACTATACTTTTTGATGAAATTGCTGAACTATCGATGGAACTTCAAGTGAAACTATTGCGTGTTTTACAGGAACGCAAATTTTATAGACTTGGTGGTTCCAAGGAAATTTCGGTAGATGTTCGAGTGATGGCTTCTACAAATCGTGATCTTGAAAAAATGGTTGAAGAAGGTAAGTTCCGCGAAGATTTGTTCTATCGCCTGAACGTGGCTATGATTCATCTTCCTGCATTAAAAGAAAGAGGTAATGATATTATCATGATTGCTTCAGCTTATGTGAAAGAATTTAATAAAAAATTTAATCGCACTGTTACTGGTTTTTCACAGGAGGCAATTGATATTTTACAGTCCTATCCTTGGCGAGGAAATGTCAGAGAATTAAGAAACGTTATCGAAAGAGTAGTATTGCTTGAATCCGGTGATATTATCAATAAAGAATCACTTGGTTTTCTTAAAATTGGTACTTTGTCGCAATCATCACAGCAATCTGCATTTGTCGCACAGCAAAATATTGATCTTGCTGATGGAAAACATTTTTTAAAGATTGCCAAAAACGGTGTACAGATGGGATCAGTCCTCAAAGATTTAATTATTCAAACTTTAAATATTGCTGGCGGAAATCAGATCAAAGCTGCAAAAATTTTGGGTATATCCCGAGCTAAACTAAGATATAGGATTGAACAGTTAGGAATAAATATTTCAGGTAAAACAATTTCATAAATAATTTTATTTAGTTTGCCTGACTTTAATTTAGATATTAATTGAAGTAAAATGAAAATTGAGAACATAATAAATAATTTGATGAATCATCCCGATTCGGAAGTCAGACGTCAGGCAGCCGAAGATATAGCAATGTCATCGGTTTTTAATGATAGCATTGCCGAAGCAATGATCAAAGGAATCCAAGATTCTGACAATGGAGTTAAAGATATTTGTAGCAGATACTTAGCTCAGCTTACGGGTTCCGGTGCCTATCTTTGTGCTGAAAAATTATGTGATTTGATTAACGTTGAAGAATTGGAAATACGCAATTTAGCCGGTGATATTCTTACTAAACTTGGGGCTGCCTCCGTCGAATACCTGATTCCATATCTAAAAAGCCCAGATCAAGACGTTAGAAAATTTGCATGTGATATACTTGGCCTGATCTCAAACAATGGTGTTTTGCCTTTTATTTTTGAACTCATTGAAGACGGCGATATCAACGTGATTTCTTCCGCATTCGAAGCGATTGGCAATATAGGATCCGATGATGGATTAAATTTGTTGTTTGAAAATTATGATAAGTTTGAAGATTTAAAAAACGTCATTATTGATTCAGTCGGAAAAATCGGGGGTTCCGAAGCAATATATTTTCTTATTGATAAAATGCAGTCAGAAGAAGATGTTTTTCTTCAAACAGCATGTATAGATGCTCTGGCTCAAGGTGCAAACGATATAAGTCTTTTTCATTCACTTTCTCAAGAACTGCCACATACCCAAAAAGAACTCCAACCAATAATGCTTAAAACTGTCTCCGCTATTGCAAACCGTAATGATCTACCCTTTATTTTAGAGGGAGAATTAAGAGATATAGCATATAGAGCTCTATTTGATGATGATGCTGACATCCGCCATAGTGGCTTGTTTGCATTAGGCCTTGAATATATTAAAGAGGATATTCCAGCCCTAATCAATGAAATTTTACAAAATAATTCTGAAACGCAACAGTTTATTTTATTTAATTTATTAAATACAGGTACAATTGAACTAATCAAAGAGTTTTTTAATGAATTTTGTCTTTTGGTGACCGGAGATGGAAGCGATTTATTATTTATTTCAAATTTGAAAGATATTAAGAGTGAAATCCCACAGGAAAATGCGGAAGCACTGTTCCATATTCTTTTAGAAATGATTATTAGATATCCGAAAAATTATTCTTCTGATATGATTGAATTACTTCGAACCATAGATAAGGATTTAATAAGTAAGAGCTTTGTTAAAATTGTCAGATCAGGTGACTCAAAAATAATTGACGAAGCATTGGAATTAATTTCAATAAATAGAATTAACGAAGTTATTCCATATTTTCAGGATTTTGAAGATACAAACAGTGAATTAAGGAAAAAGATCATATTAACTTTGCAATTGTTACAAAATTAGTTAAATATTTTTTTAAGTAAGAAAAGTATAAGGTAAAAGCTGTAAAATGGCGTCGGATTTGTTCAAATTTAAGTTTAATAAACCAAAAACAGGTGATATTGCTGTGTCAATTCCAACACAAGAACGAGAAGGTAATCTTGTACTTTCGGATCATACTTTTTCTAAGCTTCGCGATGTAATCTATAAACTTTGTGGGATTTATTATACAGATAGTAAAAAGTACCTTTTAGAAGGTAGAATCATCAAAAGGATTACAGCGCTAAATCTGAATACGTATGAAGAATATATTTCATTTATTCAGGCAATTAGCGGAAGAAGTGAATTAAACCAATTGTTTGAAGCTATTACTATTAATGAAACATATTTTTTCAGAGCTCAACAGCAATTTGAAGCGTTTGAAAATATTGTGGTTCCTGAAATTTTAAATAGCCGTCCATCAAATTACAGATCCGTATTCAGGATCTGGAGCGCTGCTTCATCTTCGGGGGAAGAAGCATATACTCTTGCTATTTTGGTGCTTGAACGTTTAAGACACAAATATCCGAACGTTCAATTTCAAATATTAGCCAGCGATATTAATAATGCTGTCCTTGAAAATGCAAGAAAAGGAGTTTATAAAGAATATTCTGTCCGTAGTGTACCTCCTGAATATATGGATAAATATTTTACAAAAAATGGCACAACCTACCTTCTCAAAGATGAAGTGAAGCGTATGGTAAAGTTTATGAATATTAATCTTTATGACCCGATTGCAATGTCAACAGTTACGGGCTGTGATGTTGTTTTCTGCTGTAATGTATTGATATATTTTGATTTACCTTCTAAGCAGCAAGTTGTATCACATTTATACAAATCACTTAATAATAATGGCTATTTATTTATCGGATATTCAGAATCACTTCATGGTGTTTCAAAAGCTTTTAAATTGGTGCATTTGCCTAAATCAATGGTCTATAAAAAAGAATAAATAATAAGAAATAATATATGTTGGAACTATGCCTAAAACAATTCTTATAGCAGAAGATTCAAATTCAGTTCGCAAATTTATAACCTTAGCCCTTAAATTGGATGGTTATAGAGTTATTGCTTGCTCCGATGGAATGGAAGCTTTGGAAAAACTTCCAACAGAAGAAGTTAATTTAATTATGACTGACTTGAATATGCCTAATATTGATGGACTAAAACTAATTAAAACAGTCAGGGAAAATCCTGAATATCAGGACTTGCCAATAATTATATTATCTTCGTTATCTAAAGATGAAGATATAAACAAGGGACTTGAAGCCGGTGCTAATTCATATTTGATTAAACCTTTTAATACTAAGAGGGTTCAATATGAAGTTTCTAAATATATTGGCTAAGAATTTTATTTGTATAATTTGGAGTTTAAAAAATGGTTTACTTAGTTGTAGATGATTCACCAACGATGCGAAGAATTGTAATTAATGCTCTTGCAACATTCGGTATTAAGGAAGTTGTTGAAGCATGTGACGGTCAGGAAGGGCTTGATAAGCTTAATGCGAATCATATTGATTTTGTCATTACAGATTGGAATATGCCTGTGATGAATGGATTAGAACTTACAAAAAGTATCAGAGAGCACCCAACTTATCAAAATATACCGATTCTTATGGTAACTACAAGAGGATTAAAACAAGATATTATTGAAGCTCTAAAAGCAAGAGTGAATAATTACGTTGTCAAACCTTTCACTCCTCAGGTACTAAAAGAAAAGATTGACGCAGTTCTTAAAGCTGTAAAGAATTAAAAAAAAAATAGGAGTCGGTGAATGATTGATAATGACATTACTGTTATTCTGCGAAAAGCAGAAGAATTAAAAGCTCTTTTTGTAATTGGACAAAGGGTTATACCGTTTCTTGAAGAAATATTTTTATTTGTTAGTGAGATAAAACCACTTTTAGATGATATCAATCATTCAATTGATGAAAATCTAAAAAAGATGCCGAATGCTTCCAAACAGTTATCCAAGGTTACAGAAGCAACCGAAAATGCAACTACTGAGATCATGGATACACTTGATTCATTAGTTTACAAAGTTGATTTAATGTGCTCAAATATTTCAAGATTACAAGTTATTGACGAGCAGAAACGTAAAAGCCCTCTTAAAATCCTTGAAATTATATATCAAGCACTTATTAAGGAAGTTGATCCCAAGGAAATTATACCGCAAATCGGTAAAGCTATTGATAACCTTAAATTAACGACTGGCAAAGATTTCAATGAAATTGTCGATCATTCAAATGAAATTGCAAACAGTATTAAAGATGACACTTCATCAATAATGATGGCTCTTCAAGTTCAAGACATCACATCTCAACAAATTGCCGCAGTTAATCACCTGCTTGAGACTGTTCAGGAAAAACTCGGAATTATCATGAAGAGATTTCAAACCACAGAAATTAGTGATCTTGTTCGGGAGAAAGAATCATATAAAGATAAAACCAATGTTTCTAAGCTCCATCGTCAGATAGCTTTCGATCCCGATGCTGTGGATTCTATCACAAATAGAGGAACGCGGCAAGATGAAGTTGATGCAGTTTTCCAGCAGGGTATTGATTTTACCGATCAAACCGATGATCAAGAATCAGATGAAGAATTTGATATTGATAAATTGTTTGCAAATAATCCCGTTCAGACACAAACTCAAGTGACTACTGTCCCGATATTAATTGCCATCGAAGATTCTAATGATTTTGAAAGCTTCAATCAAGACGATATTGATGCTTTATTCGGTAAATAAATAACTGAATTTTTTTATTAATCAAATTTTAACTAAAATGACTAATTTTAACGATCCTGAAATGCAAGAAATTTATGAGAGTTTTTTAATTGAAACTCATGAATTACTTGATAGTTTGTCTCAGGATCTAATGACTATCGAATCTAACCCTGATGATAAAGAACTATTAAATCGAATTTTCAGAAGTTTCCATACTATCAAGGGAACTTCATCTTTTATGGGATTTACACAAATTTCAGGAATTACGCATCATGCTGAAGATATTTTAAACAAAGCACGCCGCGGCGAAATGATCATTACTCTAAAAATAATTGATGTTTTATTAGAGGTACATGATTGGATTGAGCGTATAATGGAGGCGATTGAAAATGAAGCTGATCTCAATTTTGATTATTCTGAAACATTAAAAAAAATTGATGAAATTCAGATAAAAAAATCTGACACTACTGTAATTAATGAAACTGTTCAGGATGTTAATGATAATATAATCAAAGAAGATATAAAGGAAGATATAAAAGAATCAGGTAAGGAAAATCTAACTCAAAAATTTGGTGTTTGTGTAGATAAAGTGCTTAAAAATGCTGATAAATTTTTAGATACCGATGATTTTACTCCCGAAGAACTGGAAATGATCGAAGCTGCATTTAATGAGGTTAATGCAAATTTTAAAAATGAGAAAATTGTTAAAGAGTTTCCTCGAGATAGTAGTTTGATCGCTACAAAAGCTCCGATTTTTGCTGATAATCCTTCACAAATTAAAACTTCAGATTCTGATGATGATGACCATGGTCTTGATCAAAAATCAAACAAAGAATCAACTTCTAATATTGGTACTCAGTCTCAAAAAGGACAAGTAGGGAAGAAACCGTCAGCAGATTCAATCAGGGTTGATGTTTCAAGAGTTGAGGCATTAATGGATTTATCCGGTGAACTCGTTTTAGGAAGGAATAGATTAGCCCAAATTACCGATCAATTAGCCCAAATTATTCCTGATAAAGAAAGATTAAGAGATTTAATAGAAACTACAGCACAGGTTGATTTTGTTACCTCTGAAATTCAAGCCGCAGTAATGAAAATGCGAATGGTTCCTATTGGTAAACTTTATCAGAAGGCACCACGTATTGTTAGGGATTTATCCAAAGAATTTGGAAAGAACATTAATTTAATTGTAAAAGGGGAAGAAACCGAAATTGACCGTGGCATCATAGAAGAATTAAATGATCCGCTGGTACATATGATCAGAAATTCTTGTGATCATGGAATAGAATCTCCCGAAGAAAGAGCAAAAATCGGAAAAGATACAATTGGTAAAATTACTCTGGATGCTGAACAAGAAGGAAATAATATTGTTCTGAGAATATCAGACGATGGCAAGGGAATGGACCCGGAAAAGCTTAAAGCAAAAGCCATCGAAAAAGGGATACTTACTGTTGAACAAGCTGCTCAGATGAGCCAGAGAGAAGTTTTTCAATTGATTTTCATGCCCGGTTTTAGTATGGCAGCAAAAGTCTCCTCTGTTTCTGGCAGAGGCGTAGGTATGGACGTAGTGAGAACAAATATACAAAATCTAAAGGGAGTAATTGAAATAGAATCCGAAATAGGGAAGGGTTCTACTTTTGTTATTAAATTACCTCTCACCTTAGCCATCATTCAAGGCCTTTTAATAAGAGTTAAAAATGAAACTTATGCACTTCCACTTAGTTCGGTAGTAGAAGTTGTGGCTATTGATATAAATTTAATAAACACCGTAAATAAACAAGAAGTAATAAGAATTCGCAAGGAAGTACTCCCAATTATACGTTTGGATAAATCACTTGGTGTAAAAGACGCGATTGAGACTCTGGAAGGAAGAAATGTAGTGGTGGTTGGACTTGGACTTCAGAGGATAGGACTTGTTGTCGATGAATTATTAGGGCAGCAGGAAATTGTTATCAAATCTCTTGGCGAGTATCTTGGAGTAATCAAAGGGATAGCTGGATCGACAATTCTTGGAGACGGACGAGTAATAATGATAGTTGATGTTACTGAAATAGTTGAAAATTTATATGCAGAAAGTTTAAAGAAATTTAAATAATTATTATTTTTTAAATTTATTGCGTATATTTGTATTTTAAAATTTGGAGCTTTTATGAAAAATGACCAACAACTAATAGATGATAAAAAAAACTTTGGATATAGAATCGGTTTCTTTGCAAAAACCTGCTATGGCTCTCTTGCGGCATTTTCAAAAGCATGTGATGTACCTTCAACTCAGATAACGGCTTATATTCAGGGTTTAAGAGCAGCTCATGCTGAAATTCAATTAAAATTTTATGAAGCCGGTTTGTCCATAGATTGGCTTCTGTCAGGTTCAGGCGGGATGTTTGCTCGCAATAAAATAGGTAACGAACTTAAAATCGAATTTACTGAAAGAACAAAAAATCTTGATTCTGATGATGTCGATATGGGAGATGTTCAAGGGATTAGTGAAGAAGAACTATTGCGTTTTATTGAGAATTCAATTTTCAAAACGATAAATGATTTGATCTCAACCGGAAAGTTACAGGTTAAATTAAATTTACCTAATAGTTCGAAAAAATAACTGAACAATTCAATTGCAAATAATTTCAATTTAAATTTAAAACTAATTACAGGAGTAATATAATGGGAAATGCAAAAATAATTCAGCCGAGTTTCACACTTCCAAATGAGATTAATGCTTATTACCATAGTCTTTTAAATCTTGAAGCACTCAATACCAGCGGCACTAAGATTGCTCAACAGGGGCCGATTCTTGATTTTGAAGGATTAGTGAAGGAAATTAAATCAGGGCCAGACTCTTTCTTTGTTTGTCAGGCAAATGGTAATAGCATGAGCTGTGCCGGTATCGTCGATAGTGCAACGGTTATTGTTGAGAAAAAACAGGAACCGATTATGAATGAAATTATTGTTTGTAAAATCGATGATGAATTATTCATCCGAAGATATACAGAAGCAGATAAACATGTGGTTCTGGTTGCAGATAACCCAATATACAAAGATATAACAATCCGTATGAGGATGGATTTCCAGATTTTAGGGCGCGTAGTACTTGTTATACAGAAATTAAATAATTAATATTTTTGATTTTTAAAATATTTAAAAAAACTTTCAGAAAGTTCTATACTTTAGGAAAGTTTTTTTTTTGGGGATATTATTCCATTTCCTTAATAAATTAGGAATTATTGTCAGTCCCGCGCATGCGGGAATCCCCTTCCAGTACCAATCAGGAGATTCCTGTAACGCACAAATGTCAGCCTTCAAGTAGGAAACGATATAATTCAATATGGATAATGAAAATTATACTAAAAAATATAATAAAACCAAAATTATATCGTCTATATTGCGTTTGTTTATCTTTTAAGAATTTTTATGAAAAAGACAATATTTTTTGCTTTATTTGTACTCACTTTTTTAAATTTTGATGCCATTGCTGCAGATACTACGCCACTTGTTGCTTATAAATTGCAAGGCCAATGGCATGTTTTGGACAAAACTGGTAAAGAATTACTTTCCACTTCGAAGGTGATGGAGGTTCTGGGCTTTTCAAACGGCTACTTACGTGTGAAAATTAAAAGAGCTGTGAAAGAAATAATTACTTTTATGAAAATGGACGGAACTATTGTTGAGATTCCAGATGTCGATCAGGTATGGAATTTTTCAGAAGGTCGAGCTGTAGCTGTAAAATATCTTGATGAACTTAAAACAAAAAATTTATATGGTTTTCTTGATGAAAATTTGAAAATTGTTATTCCTGTTCAATATACCGATGCTACTGATTTCCATGAAGGTCTTGCGTTTTTGCGCTCTGATCGCAAGCGCGGCTATATTAATAAAAAGGGTGATTATGAATTTTATTTGGATTCCTTGGTTGGTTATGATTTTAGTGAAGGAATAGCAAAAGTAAATAACGAAGCTGCATTTTTCGGTTTTATTGATAAAAAAGGTAAATTAATTATCAATTTGAAATTTGATGAAGTCGGTAATTTCACTTCAGGTCTATGCTATGGAAACAATATTGAGAAGTATGGATATTTTGATACTAAGGGACAATTTGCAATAAAACCGATATATGATTATACGAATAATTTCTCTGAGGGTTTTGCCTTTGTTGGGAAATTGGATTCCAAGTTCAAAACTAATTGGGGAATTATTGATACTGCTGGAAAAGAATATGGGAAATTTGAATATGATAAATTCCGTGATTTTTCAGATGGTTTAGCCGCCGTCCTAAAAGGTGATAAGTGGGGTTTTATTGATAGAACTTCAACATACATTATAGAGCCGCAATATACTTCTGCAGATAGTTTTGTTGAAGGTTTGGCCTGGGCTTCTGAAGGAAAAGCAAATAAATACGGCTTTATCAATAAAAAAGGGATATTTATTGTAAGCATCCCAAAACCCGATAAAGTGGTGGACTTGAGACAAAATAGGATAGTTAATTAATGGTGAATGATTAATTATGAATGATGAATTAATTAGTACCAAGCTGATTTCAAGAGTATTTTATTATAATTATTGAGAGTTCTCTGTAAATTTGAAATAAAATAGATACTCTCACATTTCTACAATTTCATCGCACTTGTTAAGCCAGTTCTGATCATGTGAAACTAATAAAATCGTTGCCCCAGAGGAGAGGATATAATTAATTGCTAAGTCCGATGTCTCTCTGTCCAATGCAGAGCTCGGTTCATCTAATAAAATTATCTGTCTGCCTAATAATTTACAAATAATCAAACCAATCCTCTGCTTTTCGCCACCTGACAGGCTTTCAAAAGAATTAGACAAAATTGTTCCATCAAGATTTAAGGATTCAAGAGATTCAATAATTTTGCTTCCTGATGGTTTTATTTGAGAATTTACTTCAAAGATAAATGGATAATTAATTGTATCAAGCACAGTACCAGAACCTGCAAATATAAAATTCTGTGGCAACCATGCAATCTTTGAGCGAACTGCTTTCAAATTTTTTTTGTTTATTTTTTTTTCCATTACCAAAACGGTTCCTTCATCCGGTTTGATAAATCCCATAACCAGATTTAGCAGTGATGACTTCCCAATCCCGCTTTGGCCGCTTAATCCAATGACTTTTCCAGCAGGAATATTCAGATTGAAATTATTGAAAATCTTTTTTTCTGAGAAAGAAAGATGAATATTTATAAATTTTATCACTCTAATTCTAATATATTTCCAAAATATTTTTTAACAAACATCGTCTAATGCAAATTAGTAAATTTTTTGTTATGTTTTTTAATATTTGAGGAATTAATGAAAAAAAATATTGCGATCATGCTTCTAATTTTAACTTTAGTGGTGGTTTTCTCATTAAATGCACAGCGAGACACCAGTAATCCAAAGATGACAATCATTTACCCTGAAGAATTTATAGATACACTTTTGCCTAATAAAAAATATACTTTTGAGTATTTTTTAAAAGACGATACATCAATGACAAATATCATGAAGGATTTTTGCAGGCAAATGGTAAAATATGTCCAGACCTGCCCTAAATGCACTATCTTTGTTCAAACTCATTCAGAAGCAAAAAAAACAGATTCGATGGCTTATCTTTATTCCGATATTAGATTAAGCATTATTAAGCAATACTTACATGTTAATGGAATTGACACAACGAAATTACTCTGGAGAAGTATGGGTGCTCTTATGCCAATCCGCCCTAATGCTGATCCTAAGTCGAGAGCCAGAAATAGAAGAGTTGATTTTAAAATTGTTAAACCCTTATAACGTTTGAAGCCATTTCGCGGAAAGATTCGTCATGAGTCACGATTATAGCTTGTTTCAGATTTTTCAAAATTTCGGTTAATGATTCTGAAAGGGCTGATTTTCGCTCCGAATCAAGATTATTAGTAGGTTCATCGAAAATAGCAAAATTTGTTTTTGTTAGATATGAAGCCATAGCAGAACGTAGAGCTATTGCAACAGAAACTTGTTCGCCACCCGAAAGCTGTTCGAATTTTCGTCTATTGGTTGAATTGTCCAAAATAACCTGATAAGAATCCGAATCATTATTTACCCAAAGAATTTTATCATTTCGGTTGCTGATTCTGCGATAACTTTCGGTTGCCATATTTTGAATTTTCTCAAGCATCCTGCTTGCAACGAGCTTCCCTGTTGATTTTAATTTATCTCTGAACATTTCTGCCAATTCAAGTTTTTTAAGGTATATTGAAATCCTTTCTTCAAGATCGAGAGTTTTCTTTTTTAATATCAAATTACTTTCTATTTCCTTAAATTTTTCGATTAACTGATGTTCAAAAGTTGCAATTTTTTTATTTAAACCGTCTCTTTCAATTTGTAAAATTTTATGTGAATTTAATATCTCATCAAATTTATCTTCAGAAAAATTAGTCATCATATTTTGAAGTTCTTCATTTATTTCAAGGTATTCATTTTGGAAATTTTTCATACTCTTTTCAATAATAAGTATTGCTTCTTTATTCTTCTCAAGTTCATCGGCTTTTACTTTATACTTAATATAATTATTGTAATATATTTTATTTTCTTCCTGAATAGCATTGTGATCACGTCTTTGCTTTCTGAGCTGCTCTAAAGGCTCAATTTCGAGAATCAGTATATCAATTTTACTCTTTAATTCTTTTGCTTTCTTCTCATAATCACCGATCTTGATTTCAGATTCATTTATATTAATATCCAGTTGCGAAATAAATTTTATCAGCTTTTTATCTTCTGTTTCGAGATTAATTAATTTAACTTTATCACTGTCAATTAAATGGCTTAGAGTATCCTTTTGCGATATTTTTAAATTAATCTCATTTGTTAAATACTCAGAAACTGAATCAAAATCTCGAATTCCATCTTTATAAAATTCCGAATCTTTAAAATTATTCAAAAAATTAGTAAATTTTAAATTCGCAATCTCAACATTTTTCTCAGTTTCAGTGATTTTGGCTTCCAAAACTTGGACATCAAGTAAATTCTTTTCTGTTTTGGCCTTATTTAAACGAATTGCACCTAATTCCTTTTGAGCATCGTCTCTTTCTCTATCAATAGTTGAAAAATCTTGTAATTCTGAATTTAGTTCACTTAACTCGGACTGTAGTATTTTAGCTTTATTAATAAAATAATCTTTTTCCGAAGAACCTGAACTAATATTTTGGCATTGCTCTTTTAAAAATGGACAAATTCCTGTTTTAAGCTGATCGGCTGCTTCATCATTATCTTTAATTCTTGCTTTAACGCTACTGATGCTACCTTCAACTTTTTGCTTTTTAAATTGCTTCTTACTTAATAATTCAAGAATTTCTTCCATTTCTTTGATACTTGTTTCTATATCTGAAATATTTAGAAGATTCATCTTCTTTTCGTCTAAGCGTACTTTATCATTTGAGAGACTAACAGAATAATTTTTAATACCATTAATAATCTCATTTAATTCAGAAAATTTATGGCTAATATCTTGCAAATCTGAATTAACTATAAGAATTTTTTTCTGTTTCTTTAAAATTTCATCGTTTGTTGACTGAATCTCTTGCTTTAACTTAGATTCGCTTATTAGTTTTTCGATTCTATTCTCTGAATCTTTACGAACAGCCTCGGTTAATCTTACTTTTTCAGATTCATATATATTTACTTGCTTTTGAAAATCAGAATTTTCTTTATCTTTCCTTTCAAGTGAAGTGATTATTGATGATATTTCTCGGATTTTATTAGATATATCAATATAAGTATTATAACCTTTTTCCGATTCATATACAACTTGAATCGCAGCTTTAGATTCTTCCAAACGAAGAGTTGCCTCATTTAATGTAAAATTTTCCTTTTCCAAAAGTAAAGTTACATTTTTCAGATTATTTTTTGCTTGATCAATATTATTTTTTAACTCTATAAGTTTATTTTTATCTATTTCGAGTTCGGTTATATTTTTATTTACTCCTGAAAGCTGCTCCTGACATGCAATTTTATTTTTTTCAATTTCGCTGTAATCAATCTTCAATTCATTTTCATCTTTTAAATTAAGTTTATTTTCATTTAGAATGGTCTCAGTATCTCTTTTAGACAATTGATATTTTTCAACAGCTTTCTTTGCATAACCATCAACTATATCTCTGTATATTTGAGTATCGAAAATTTGATTGAATGTATTAGTTCTCTTAGTCGGAGTATCTAAAAAAATACCCGTCAATTGATTCTGATAGGCAGAAATTACATTTTTAAAGATTGATTCGGAATTTGAATTAATACCACAAAGCTCTCGGATCTTTTTTTCGGTTGATTCAGTAGATTGTCTTTCATACTTTTCACCTTTTAATCTCAGCTTTAAATTCGAATTTGTTCCGATTTTCTTCTCAACTTCATAGATATTCTCATCATTGCCTTCAAATTCAATTAATATAGTCGCAGTCTTTGTATTAAAATTCACAGCATCCCTTAAATTATCTCTTGTACCTGCATTAAAAAGAGCTAAACCGAGCGCTTCTAATATTGAAGATTTCCCTGCTCCGTTTTTACCTAATAAAAGATTTATGCCCGGTAGAAAATCAAACTTATGTTCTCCGGTATGATTACGATAATCAGTTAAAGTGATGCTGTTAATTTTCATAATCAGTTCATAATATTATTAATTAACAAATCAAATTCTTCAATAAAATCAGACTCATTATAATTCTTTTGATGCTCCTTTAATCTACAAAGAGATTGAGATACTAAATCAGGTTTCTGCGAAAAAACATTGTTCCATGACTTAATTATCTCATTTTCTATTTCCTCTGTTCCGCCCAAGGTGTTTGTATAATCACTAAAAAATTCTTTATTGCCTGTATCAATTTTAATAAATGTCCTCAAAGGATTTTTAGATTCCAAATATTTCTGACAAAACTCAATATCAAAATAAAAATTATATTTATTATTAATTATTATTGATACAACTGATTCATTAGCTAATATTTCAAGACTATCAACCTGATTCTGAAACTCAAGTAAAAATTCTTCAGCAGTTTCAGCGTCGGATGATATTGTTAGATTCAGAACATGTCGCTTTGGAGTTTCTATAAATTCATGTTCAAGCGTTTCAGAATCGAAAATGATGACTCCTTTCTTTTCTTGTTTGTAAAACTCATCCTTACTCCAGTATTCAGTCGATCCCGGAACAAACATTATTGGATTCTTGGAAGGATAATGATGGTAATAATGGAAATGTCCTCCCGCAATATATATAACTTTTCCTATAAATTTATCAATTACAGACGAATCGACCGTTCCCGGAAACATTTCAGGACGAGCAATTGCAGTATGAACGATGACAATATTCTTTTCATCACGTTTTGTTTCCAAAAAATCCGCAAGTTCTGTCATCACTTCATTTATATAACTGCCCGGATAGCCCAATCCATAAATATAAAGACTATCTCCTTGACTGTCATTCCTGCGGATGCAGGAATCCCCTGAATTGCTTTGACTGTCATTCCTACGGATGCAGGAATCCCCTGAATTGCTTTGACTGTCATTCCTGCGGATGCAGGAATCCCCTGAATCGACATCGTAGGGGATTCCTGCATTCGCAGGAATGACATGCTTAATTGTTTCTTTAATCAGAATCGGAATAAAATTATAATGATCTTCAACATAATTATAAGTTGGTCTTTGCAGTAAACCGCTATTTTCTAAGTAAATCAGCCATGAATCAGATTCATTTCCCGTAATAATATTGTCATGATTGCCTTCAACAAGAATCACAGGGATTTCAGCAAGATGGAGCAATCCTAAAATTCTTTCGCTGCGACTTAAAACTTCTGGTAAAAGTTCTTTTTTATCAAAGAAATCGCCGCTAATAATCACTAAATCCACATTTCTTTCAATCGCAAGAGTGGCCACCCATTCAAAAGCTTTGAAATAATCGTCGAATCTTTTATCCGAATAATCTCCAGCTCCGCCGGCGGGGCGGCGTCCAAGGTGAATATCAGAACAATGCATCAATTTCATAAATAACTCTGATAAATGTGGAAAAGAACTAAATGCAAATTAACAAAAGCTAAACAATAATCGTAAGAAAGTTATCAACAAAGAGAATATTTATTATAAATTGTTAATGGTTAATTATTAATGAGAATGTTTCACTGAGGCCGTCTCAAACACCTCATATTTAACAAAAATGTCATTCCTGCGTATGCAGGAATCTCCTTCCAGTGCCACTTTAGTGGATTCCTGCATTCGCAGGAATGACAGAAACGAAACTTATGAGTTTGTATGTTTGAAAAGCAGGCTTAACCAAAAATTGATTAATTTAGTTTTTGGTAAAAATAAAATTTATAAACAATTAATGGAGAAGCCATGCTTAGA
>JAPLFL010000038.1 GCA_026390695.1 Candidatus Kapaibacterium sp.
AAGTTGCTTCCAGACCCCCCTTTGAAAAAGGGGGGCAGGGGGGATTTTTCTTGTGGCAGGGGGGGATTTTTAAACACTAATCACAACCTCCGTCCAAGCCTCATCCGAATAATCACTCATGGCAGAACTATTCTTCGCTCTAATTTTATAATAATTTCTCTTATCTGCAACAAAAGCAACGCCTTGCGGCCCCGGCGCTTCCATCAATAATGTATAGCTGTCAGACGGCAATCCGAAATTCACCGCGCAAGTATATATCTCGTAAGAACTTGCCCCGATAACAGTGTCCCATGTCAAATGCACAACCGTATCACCCAAAGTCCAGTTCGCAACTAAAGTCTGCGGTTTTCCAAGTCCCGAACTCCCATAAATCACGTAATCATTATACTTAGCCTCATTTACATCCTCCCAGATATATTTCCCGATCTCGCAATAACGGCTCACAAGCGCATACAGCTCATTTCCCTTCTCAATCCTCTCAACCGCTTTAATATCACGGGTTTCCTGCGCCGTCGCAATCTCATTCATCGAGTCTTCCATCAGTTGCGCCGTATCTTCCAGATCATCAATCATCGCATCGGTCAGCCCAACTGACGTCAAATCAGTAAGATACTCCCTCGCAATTCCAACGCCGAAGCGGCAAGTCGTCAAAAATTTCTTATCCTCTTGCTTCGTCATATCGCCGGCATCAAATTTCCGCACTTGCGAAGAATTAGCGCCCCATTTAATTTTAAAGTAAGTCATTATCATTCTTAGTTTTACCGTACACGCCTCACGATGTGTATTCTTCGTTTCGGTCGCGCCGATATAATCAGCATAATAATAAGCATCGGGCTGAAACACCTCGAAAGCATTACCCAAAGTCTCCATCGCCGTCACCATCAAAGCAGTAACGCCGCGAGCGGTAAATTCAGTCTGGTCGCGCGTCATCGTATTAACCAAGTTACTGGTGAACATACAAAGATCGGCGTCAGAAAAGCTATAATTTCTTGTTAATGAACCCATAAATACAATCTCCAATTAATATATTGAACAAAAAGAATTGAAATCATGTAAAAATATATTCCAAAGAACTCTCGTAATCGTCAAAAGTAGTGGCGTAAACGTCAGAAGCACTTTCGTAAGGGTCTGTTACACTTTTGTAAACCTTAGCTGCGCTCTTGTAAATGTCAGTAATTGTTTTGTAAACGTCAAAAGTAGTCTTGTAAGGGTCTGTTATACTCTCGTATGCTTCAAAAGTAGTTTCGTAAGGGTCTGTTACACTCCAGTATGCTTACGAAAGCGTAACAGACCCTTACAAAAGCGTAACAGACCCATACGGAAGCGTAACGAACCTTACAAAAGTGCAACAGACCCTTACAGAAGCGTAACAGACCCTTACAGAAGTATAACAGACCCATACGAAAGTATTTCTAACCGTTACAAAAGCGTAAAAACCGTAAAAATCAACAAAATCTATCAAAGAACTTTTTTAATGCAGAATGTACAATGCAAAATTATTTAAAAGAATTGATAATTCAAAATGCTTTGTGTTCCTACAGTCAGAAATTCTTTCTGACTATTCTGTCCCGTCGGATGGGAATCTGGCAGTAATGTAAAATTGTTTATTTTATTTATCAATTGAATCGTGTCTTTATATATTCAAACTGCTTTTTCCCCGAAAGTTGATCAGTGGCTGGAGTAGTTCTAACATAGAATTCTACTCCTTCATAAAAACAAGGAATTGTGGAGGGTTTACACTCAGCTTTTAATATTTGTTTACCATTGACTAAAAAAATGTCGAAGTCGATAAAGTTGTAAAATTCTTCACCAATCTTTGCTTTTAGAACATCCTTAAAATGTTTTTTATAATCATCTCTATTTTTAAAGAGATCGTTTTCAATACCATTTACATTACCCCCATCAGAGACTCCTATTAGAAGTGTTCCACCTTCAGAATTTAAAAAACCAGCAATGTTTTTCAATGAAGATTTCTCTATATCTTTATTTTTAGCACCAGTTTTTAAATCCTTTGAAAAAGTTTCTTTAAACTCAATACGTTTATTTTCACCTTTTCTGATTAAACTAAGTATTCTATCTTCATCAGACAATAATTTAAGTGGACTTTTAATGGATTCAAATTTGTCCAAAATTATTTCTGCATTTTTGGGATTTAAACTAAGTTCTTTTTTAAGTTGAGAAATAATTGCTTGAAGTTCAGAAAGTTTTTGATTTGTTAATACTAATAGCTTTTGTTCTGAAAGATTAGGTATTGCTATCACACTTGATATGATGTCAGTTTTATTTATATTTGGTATAAAACTACCAAAAGTATTCGATTGTAAAATTAGTTTTCCTAAAACAGTCTGATAAAATAACTCGACATATTTAGCTTCGACTATTTCATTATTAAGAACAACTTGAAAGTAATTATGATGTTTTAAAGTTGTTTTTTCAAGTTCGGAGATTACTGGTGAGGTTCCAATTTTAGGTATATAAACACTATTAGCCTTGTTTTGAAAAACTGTCTTAGTAAGATTGATTTCGATTGAAACTTCACTCAATTTATATTTAGTAAAGTCCTTATATTGAGTTTGAAGATTTTGAATTTCTTGTTCAATTCTAAATTTATGGAAAGACTCGAAGGTATCACTTTTTACTAAAATTCCATTTTTTAAAAATGCTGAATCAAATTTATTAATATAGTTTTGAATTAATAAAGAAAAATTTGAAGTTATTTCACCAATGAACAAATTGTCGTTTTGTATTGTTTCAAATCCTAACATGATAGATTGAAGACCAGTTTCGGGATAAAGTACTTTTTCTGGTAATTCAAAAGCAGTTGTTAAGAAATAATTTTCTGAATTAAGAAATTTCAGAAATTTTTTCCCCAGTATTGAAAATAATAAACTCGGTTCAACAAGAAAAAAAGCTTTTCCAGAACTATTTAGAGCTCTCAATGAATCCAACAAATAGCTCCAATGTTTACTTACTTTTAGTTTTGAATTTTTATCAATAAGTACAGAATTATGACAAAATGGAAGATCACCGATTATAAAGTCGAACTTTTTATTCGATAATGTTTGAAAATCTGATATATTGTTGATTTCCAAACTATCTTTGAGCACTATTTCAATTGCTTTCATCATTGTAAAATTAAGCACCAGAGAGCTTTCTGCTGAAATGATCCTTATAAACTCTGTTAGAAAATCAATTGCAATTTGTTTGTTATTATTCATAAACTCAATCCGTAAAACTAAGAAAATAACTAATGCAAAAATAATGGAATTATTTTATTTATATTGTATGATGAAATTTAAATTCAAATACTGTTCTTTCCCTCCCATCATGTTTTTCACCTGACGGTCTTCCTTCTTAATCAGGAAAAATTCCAGATTGGAAGAACAAAATTAAATTATCCTTATCCCTGTTTCCAATATTTCTTTAACAAAAGGATTATCCTCTGTAAAATCTTCGGGCCGATATGGATGGGTTTCAAGGTCGATGCTGGTATCAATTTTTGATCTTGATAATTTTTCATTATCGTAAAATCTAGTCCCCTCAAAATCCTTCGAAACAACAGCTACATCAATATCGCTAAATTTGTGATTTGTACCTTTTGCATAACTTCCGAAAAGTATGGCTTTTTCTATTGAGACATTATCAACTTTTGCTTCAATAACAAAATTTTTAATAATTTCAATTATTCTATCAGGGATTTGAGCCATTTATGATATTCCTTAATTTTTTCAAGTACAAGATGACCAATAAACAAGCACCAATCATAGTTCACACTTTTATAATTACTCGTAGCCGAACTTAAATTGCGTTCTGCGCTTTCAATCCAATATTCAATATGCTCTTCTATTGTCATCATTTAATTAAGAACGAAAGAGAATTTGAATTATTTTATAAAAAATATTCTATATATCCCTCTTATTTCAATTTCTTTTCTTATTTTTGTTTAAAGGAGGTTTTTATGAATGATTATAGACGAAATTTTTTAAAAAATTCTGCAATTTTACTCGCAACTGCGCCGCTTCTGTCGCTCAATTCCGCCCAAGCCGCTCTTTATAACGGAGATGATAAAAATGGAGGCCGTGTCCCCGATTCATTTTCATCCGATGAAGACTTTTGGCGCTGGATTCAGACTACTTACACTGTCAATCCGAATATCTTGAATTTAAATAATGGAGGTGTTAGCCCGCAGCCAAAATCAGTTCAGGATGCCTTCCTGCATTATTACCAGCTCTGCAACGAAGGGCCAGCATATTACATGTGGCAAGTGCTCGACAAAGGCCGCGAAGGTCTGCGCTCCCGTATGGTTACACTTTGCGGATGTAGTGCAGAAGAAATTACTTTCAACCGAAATACAACCGAAGCTCTTGATATAGTGATTTTCGGTCTCCAGCTTCAAAAAGGTGATGAAGTAGTTCTTACCAAACAAGATTATCCTAACGTAATGAACGCATGGAAGTTTCGAGAAAAACGCGATGGGATTAAAATTGTTTGGATTGATCTGGATCTGCCAAACGAAAATGAAGATGATCTTGTAGCTCGATATGAGGCTGCTTTTACTTCAAGAACAAAAATTGTTAATCTAACTCATATAATTAATTGGCACGGACAAATAATTCCGGTTCGTCGGATTGCTGATAAAGCACGAGCTCGCGGTATTGAATCTATGGTTGACGGTGCTCATACTTTTGCTCACCTTGATTATAAAATTAGCGATTTAAATTGTGATTATTTTGGAACAAGCCTCCATAAATGGCTTTGTGCGCCATTTGGTACGGGTTTACTTTATGTTCGTAAAGAAAAAATCAAAAATCTTGCTCCACTATTCCCAAATGACAATCCCGATAGCGAAGATATTCGTAAATATGAAGCTCAGGGTACACGCAATTTTGCTTCCGAACAAGCAATAGGAACAGCTATAAGCTATCATTACGGAATAGGAGCCAAAAGAAAAGAGCAGCGTTTGCTTAAATTAAAGAATTACTGGGCTTCGGAGCTGATGAAAAATGACAGAATTCAAGTCAAAACATCTCTTAAACCCCAATTTGCTTGTGGTTTGGGACTTGTTTCGATTGAAGGAATGAAACCGGGTGAATTGCAATCAGCTTTAATGGAAAAACATAAAATCTTTACAACTCCAATTGATTACTTAAAGATAAGCGGTATTCGAGTTACTCCTCATGTTTATACATCATTTGAAGATTTGGACAGATTTATTGATGCAATGAACCAGATAGCGAAGAAATAGTTTGAACAAGGGGGGGGTAATTTTTTATGAAATATTAACCTCCCTTTCAAAAATTATATCTTT
This sequence comes from Candidatus Kapaibacterium sp., assembly GCA_026390695.1. Taxonomy (GTDB): domain Bacteria; phylum Bacteroidota; class Ignavibacteria; order Kapaibacteriales; family UBA2268; genus JAPLFL01. The sequence continues at coordinate 5,309 of JAPLFL010000038.1, forward strand.
CATAGTGGTTTAGTAAAGCGTAGTTCTAATGCCAGAAAATGTAATTTTTGAATCAGCTAATATGTTTCCAATTCTTTTTAACCCATTTTCAATATAAAAAATGCTTTTTAAAATTGGGAATAAGGCTATTGATCATTTTGTTTGACGATTGTTATTTGCAATATTACTTATATTAAATGGTGATTTGATTATTATTACATCTCTAATTTCTAAATTCAATCAGTTAATAATAGATGAAAAGCTAAAAATTATATTAGAAAAATCAGTTCCTATTTTGTTTATAAATTATTTTTTTGGTAATTTGCAATTGTAATTGAAAGATGATTTTAATTATCTGTTTTTTAAAATATATCTTATTTAAGGAGTAGATCAGTATGAATGTAAATTTACTTAAATCAATGCCTTTTTTACTATTCCTTGTTTTATCGTGTAAAAATTTACTTGCTCAAAACTGTGATGCTTTGATTAACGATTTAAAGATAGTGGGTACAGCTGCTCATAATCATTGTTTAACTCCATTAAATTTCGTTCCTGATGTACCACCTGAAATAAATATTGATTGCCCCAATGATGATGTTCCTGATGCAATTGATGCGGCTTACAAACAGAAATTCTATGAACCTGAAGCGCCAATATTAAATGCAATTGTAGAGAAATGGAAGATTTGCTCTGAAAATTGTAAGGATAAAAAATATGATCAAAATGATTATGTTCATACTATTTTTCAGGAAATATTCAATAGAGAATTCAAAAAAGCTCAAATTCTTGTTCAATTATATGGCAATGAACCTAAATATTTCTATGTTGTTTGCAGAACGATTCTATTTGCAGGTCGTCAAGCGGCCTCTCTTGCCTGCGATGACGAAGCTACTCTATTTTTGGATCTGGCAAGGCGACTTTCCGAATCATGTTTCTTAAAATTAACAGATAAAATTAAATTGGATCATGATTATCGTGCTGTTGGTATGTATTTGCCATTACTTAAAGCCTGCACTCAATTGGGTTCGGATGTTTGCAGCAATACTGATATTCTTCAATTCCTTCTGGATGTATTTCAATTTGATTTTATAATGGAAATTGACCTTAAAAGCTATCGTGAAAATGAAGATAATGGAAATATTGAGAATGAATATAAATTTAAAATCCATGGAGGAGCAAAATTAACTCTTGATAAAGATTTTTTAGCTAACAAGCATAATTTTCTTTTTATTCCTCAGGATTTTTATTTTGAATATATTGATCGCAAGTTCAATCCAACAGGTACAAAAGCTGTTGATTTTCTTTCACCAACAACTGCACAACTTCCATTTTATATCATGATTAAACCCGGTTGCACAAAACGAAACTCAAATGCCAATTACGAACCTGAAGTTGTGATTGAATTTGACGAATTAGCTCCAAAATATGAATCATATTTAGGTAAATGCTTGAAAAAAGACCCTGATGATTGTAAATGTACCAATCCCGGCAAACCTTACTCAAATTTAATGCCGGACGGACAAAATGAAATAATCGAAAAATTTGAAAATTGTGATATGAAATATACTCATACTCTCGGTCATGCGGCTGAACTTATCAGGAATGCTCTTGCCGAAATCATTGAAAGAACTGCTCTTGATCAGGCAAACGATATGAAAAAGGTTCAAACGCCAATGCTTAAGCATGTACCTGTTACACCCAATATGAAAGAGATGGAAGAATACATGAAGTTGATTGAAAAAACTCAAAAGATGGCTAAATCAGTTCCAAGAGTCAGATTAGAACCCGTATTAAGGAATAAAGATGTAAATGCTGTAGATTATACATTTATTACTCCTCAAAGCATAATTGACGATAGAAAAGTAGAAATGAAATTAAATATCAAACTTATACATAAACCAAAGTAAGTAATAAATAATGCTTTATAAGATGAATTAGGGGATTTATGTTTGATTTTACAGAGCTTTTATTCTTTATTTACACTATTCAAGTGCTATTACTATAGAGAGGTTAACATTTCCAGAATTCATTTATAGATGCTAAATAAAATATTATATCTAATTATCGTCTTTACTCATTTTATGGAATATAAATTATATTTAATGAAAAACTTACAGCAATAATCGAAAAAGAGAATTCGGATATTTTGCTTATTGATCCGAATTAAAGAGATGTCATACTCATGGAGATAGCTTCGAGGAAGATAACTTTAATAAAAGAGGCTGCTGATTTATTATTTGGACTTATAAAATTGAAATAGGATTTAATATTCACCATTATTTTTAGAATGAATTTGCGTAAACTACTAATTATAGCATATTACTTCCCTCCTTCGGGAGGTAGCGGAGTTCAACGGGTGCTGAAGCACGTAAAATACTTGCCGGAATTTGGCTGGCAGCCTGTTGTGCTGACGGTATCGAATGGTCTTTTCCCGGCTCGTGATGAATCTCTTTTGTCACAAGTGCCGGATTCAACAATAGTCTATAAATCTGAAACTTATGAGCCATATAATATTTACCGCAAACTGACAGGCAAAAAGCAAGGTGTGGCTATTGATGTAAATACTATCTGGAAGGAAAATGAAAAATTATCCTTCAAAGAAGCTTTTGCAAATTTTATTCGTGCAACATTCTTCATTCCTGATGCACGTGTTGGCTGGCTGGCAACAGCCGGTAATGCAATTAAAAAAATCATGGCAGAACATAAAATTGATGCCATTTATTCCAGTTCGCCTCCATATACCTGCTCAATAATTGCCAGAAATGCAAAGCGGAAATATAATTTACCATGGATTGCCGGTTTTCGTGACCCTTGGACTGAATTTATAACTCAACCTGTCCGCTGGTGGCTGCCTGCTTTAGTTGATCGTCATTTTGAACGAACAGTATTTAACGAAGCCGATGCCGTTGAATGTGCATGGCTTGGAATTATCAAAGACGCTTTGCATAAATATCCTCAATTAGATAAGAATAAATTTTTTCATATTCCGAATGGCTTTGATTCGGAGGATTTTCCGAAATGCCTCACTCAGACCCACTCCAATAATTCTGTCATTCCTGCGAATGCAGGAATCCCAAACGGGTCAATGGAAGGGGATTCCTGCATTCGCAGGAATGACATGCTGGAGAAAGGTAAATTCACCATCACATATACCGGAGCAATGTACGGGCGACGAAATCCAGAAACTTTCCTGCAAGCTATTGAAAGTTTAATTCAGCGAAATGAGGTTAATCCTGATGAAATTAAACTGAAATTTGTCGGACGCTTTGGAGCCGATATTGAGAAAATGTTTAATTCGGTTTCATTTCCAAATTCTATTGAATCTATTCCTTATTTGCCGCACGGGGAAAGCATAAAACAACTTATTGAGAGCGATGTGACTCTGTTAATCGTCGATTCTACTAAGGAAAGCGAAGAAATCGTGCCCGGCAAAGTGTATGAATATGTCGGCTTGCGCAAACCGGTTATAGCAATTGCTCCTCCTCAAAGTGCAATTGCTGTTCTTATGACCGAAACAGGATGCGGACGATGTGCAGCTCAGGAAGATATTGAATCCATAGCCCAAATCTTCAAGCAATATTACCAGAACTGGAAAAACTCTTCTGCTCTTATTGTTCCGGATGATGATGCAATAAATCGCTATGAGCGGAGAACTGGGGCTAAATCCCTATCTGATTTAATGAATATTTATGTTAAATAAAACAATACTAAATTATATTCGTCACTTTTTGATTTATAGTATATTTTTAACTTAGGTGGATTTATGAATCCGAATTTCAATATCTTAAAAGCAAAATCCATTGTTTCTTTTTCAGTTTTTTTATCGTTGTTTGTTTACCATAACTTGACAATTGCTCAAATAGTGAACTTTAAACCGGAAACCTACTATTCAAATTCTGATCTTTGGAACGATAAATATAAATTAAATATTGATAGCGTTGAGTTCTACAGTTATTTTACTAAATCAAAATATATCGTTAAAACATTCAATAATGTCGATCTAATAAATATTTTAAATATTAATGGATATTCCCCTGAAAATAATTTGTCTATCAACAAACTTGAAATAATTAATACTAACTTACTAATTAATTACACCTCCTATAACAACTCTGCAAGCAACTTGCAAATTATTGACCTTAATGGAAGCATTTTATATTCTTCTTTTTATTTAACAAATTCAATTCAAACCTCCATTGATTTTTCAAAATATGCAAATGGCACTTATTTTATAAACATTGCGTGTGGCACGGAATCAATCAATTATCCCATTATTTATTTAAATGACGAAGATTTATGTTTTATTCCATACTTTGAAAAAACTTTAATTAACGAAGGAATGTATCGCTTTACCGGATATTCAAAAAACCGACCCGCCGTTATAATTGACTCTCTCTCTCCAAAAGATGGCGATACAATTAAATTCCCCTTTAAATACGAAAAGCCATTTTGCTTCCGAAATTGTAAATTAACCTTCGATTTACCAGATTGTAGAGTATTCAAAACCTCACAAGACGCTATCGAAACTAAAACCGATACAATTTACGGAGTATATTTAGAGCAAAATTTCCAATCTTTCGATATCATTAGATCAACTGACAGTAATTATTACATCGGCTTTGATGAAGCAATCAATGACCTACATACAGGAAAGGAAAGCGCAAGTAACGGAGCTTACGTCCGGTTTAAGATTTTAAACGATAGTTTAGTAAATATTTACGTCCACACTGCAAAAAACATTATCGAAAACAACCTAAACTGGAACTATCTTCTCCACTTTCAAATTTTAACTGCACAATATCAAATTGTTAATGATAATCTTATCATCGATCTTAATCAGGACACTCTCCCGAATAATATTTTTAATATCGAAGCAAGCGCAAAATGGATCAGTCAATTCCCCTCCATGAATAAAGGTGGGTGGAAAATGGACAAAGTTTACAGTTTCGTTGCCGCAGTTGTACATTTAGTTCTCCAGCTTTATTAATTTTTAATTTAACCTGTAATATTTCACATTTAAACTCAACATCTCCTCATTAAGCATGGTAAATTCTCAATAAATGTGAAAAATTGCTTCAAATATAGTCAACGAAATGCCTTCTTATTTCTGAATAACCTTCTCGAATATTCCGCAACCCTTGACAATATTAACCAAATTCTCAAATTACGTACCGGAATCTCAAACTTCTTTGATTCCGAAGACGACTTTAAAGAACTTGACTTCATCTTAAATGCGAAATCCAATATCTTAGAACAAATCGAACGCGACGAATATGGCGATTTCCAAACCAATAGCAAGCTAACTTCCAACGTAACAACACTTTTATTAAACAAAGCTGTCCGACCCGACATAATAATCGAACCCACTTGCGGCAAAGGTAGCTTTATTATCGAATGCCTTAAACAATTTCCAAACTCGCAAAAGATTTATGGTATCGAGATTTACCAGCCCTACGTATGGGAAACGAAATTCTCCATCCTTGAATATTTTCTCAATAATAATGCCAAGCCAAACACCGAAATAGTAATAATTTGCGCCGACATATTTGAATTTGACTTCAATAGTATCAAACAAAATCATCACGGGCAATCATTTTTGCTCATCGGGAATCCACCATGGGCTACCAATTCAGGGCAAAGCTCCGTCTATAGCGAGAATATTCCCAACAAAACCAATTTTAAACATGAAAAAGGCTTCGATGCCATCAACGGGAAAGCGAATTTTGACATCTCGGAATACATACTTCTTTCTCTGATCTTCACATTTCAGGATCGGGACGGCGAAATTGCTTTTCTGCTGAAATCATCTGTCATAAAAAACATGGTTTTTGATCAAATACACTATAATTATTCTATTTCTAACATAGAAAGTTATGATTTTGACAGCAAAAAAGAATTTGAGATTCAGGCAAACACTGCTCTTTTGATCTGCAAACTTAATTCAGGACCGGAATATACTTGCCTATCCTCGAATTTATATAATCATAACCCGAATAATTCTCATAATATTAAGAATATTCATCCTTCTCAGAATACAAACTCTTCACTTACCCACCCAAAAGTTAATCATTTAAAAGAAATTGATTCCATGAGTAAATCTTTTGGCTGGTCTAACGAGAAATTTGTTTCAAATATCTTGCTGTATCAGCAAACTAAGGAGATTGACGGGCATTGTACCTTCGAATGGCGTCAAGGAGTGAAGCATGATTGTGCTCAGGTGATGGAATTTGATAAAACTAATGAGATATTTCATAATGAATTGTGTTCAGAAATCAATCTGGAGCCGGAACTTGTTTATGGGATGATAAAAAGTAGTGATCTAAAGGGATTAATTGTTGATCGCCCGCGAAAATATACTATTATTACTCAAACAAAACCCGGTCAGAAGACCGAATATATCAAACTGAAGTTTCCACTAACATATAATTACCTAATAAAAAATAAAACTTACTTTGACAAAAGAAGATCTCGGATCTACAATAATAATCCGCCCTTTGCCATATTCGGAATTGGCGACTATTCTTTTGCGCCGTACAAGGTCGCAATCTCAGGAATGTATAAAAATTATTCATTTAAACTGGTCACACCGGAAAATGGCAAGCCCTTAATGTTAGATGACACATGCTATTTCCTAAGCTTCGATACAATTTCTGACGCGGTCTTTTGCAATTTATTATTGAACAGCGGAATTTGTATCGCGTTCCTAAAATCAATCACATTTTTATCATCCAAAAGAACATTTACCAAAGAAATATTAAAAAGAATAGATTTAAAATCAATAATTGAACTAATCAAACCAGAAGAAATCAAAAGAAATTTGGAAATAATCAACGCGATACTTCATCAGGAGATATCTTTTGATTCATATTACTCCTTCATAGATAAACTAAACAAGTACGACGTTAAAAAAGGCGGACTTTTTTAATGTAAGATGTAGAATGTAGAATGCAAAATGATCCCCTATTTATAATTGGCGGGGAAGAATTATAATTTTTTCTTGCCGAGAGTTAATCCAAGCAATCCAAAAGGAAATCTCCCCTGCCCCCCTTTTGCAAAGGGGGGTAAGATTCTTGATCCCCCCTTTGAAAAAGGGGGGCAGGGGGGATTTTTCTTGGATCGGGGGGGATTTTTCTTGGATCAGGGGGGATTTCTTCCTCATTAATCCATCATCTCTCTATAAATAAACTCCACAACTTCCTGCAATTGCTTCATAATTTGATAATTGGAGAAGCGCAATATCTTTAGTCCGAGAGATTTTAGGTATTCGTCGCGGTAATTATCATAATAGAAATCAACTATATAATTTCCGATAGGTTTTTGACGATTGAACTGAGAATTTTTTAATTGTTTGTATCTTAATCTTTGCCAAAGGATGGATTCTGCGTCTGTTAAGTTATTTCGCAGATCACTGGCACGGGATTTTAGTTTATTATTGTATTCAAGCATATATAATTCCTTGAAAAAATATTAATCTATTGTTAAAAATGTTGTGCTAAATTAAACCTAAGAAAATCTCCCTTGCCCCCATTTTGCAAAGGGGGGTGAAAAAGGTAATCTCCCCTGCCCACCTTTTGCATAGGGGGGTGAAAAAGGAAATCCCCCCTGCCCCCCTTTTACAAAGGGGGGTGAAAAAGAAAATCCCCCCTGCCCACCTTTTGCATAGGGGAGTAAGATTCTTGATCCCCCCTTTGAAAAAGGGGGGCAGGGGGGATTTTTCTTGGATCAGGGGGGATTTTTCTTGGATCATTAGAAATACCACCTCTCCATCTGAAGCGATCATTTTACATTCTGCATTATACATTTTACATTATATAACCACCTCAGTCCACGCTTCATCTGAAAATTCACTAACTACCGAACCATTTTTTGCTTTAATCTTATAATAATTTCTTTTGTTCACTGTAAATGCTACACCCTGAGGAGGATTCGGAGAATCAAACCAAAACGTAAATGTACCAGATGGCAATCCGAAATCAACTGCACAATGATAAATATCATAAGAACTTGCCCCACTAACAGCATCCCAGTTCAAATGTACTTCCGGATCACCCGTAATCCAATTTGCCGTGAGATTTGTTGGACGGGATAAGCCCGAAGATCCGGTTGGATAGATTACATAATCATTATACTTTGCCTCATCTACATCGTCCCAGATATATTTTCCAACTGTGCAATACTGGGTAATAAATGAATAGATCTCATTTCCATCGGCAATGCGCTCACCCTTTTTAATGTCGCGCACAGTGATAGCCTCATTGAGATCATCAAGATTTGAACCAAATGCATCAGCACCGTCCGTAACCGCATCAATCATATCATGAGTCAGACCAACAGATGTCAGATCCGAAAGATAACCGGTTGCAGTCACAACTACCTGCCGGCATACCGAAAGATATTCGCGGTCAGAAACTTTTGAAATATCAATTGTCCCAAATTTCTTGTACCGAGGCGAATCTGCCCCCCACTTGATTATAGCACATTGTGTAATGTCCCGGATCTTAATGTCCAAATCCGCACGTGTAGCGTTTTTTGCCTCAACAGCAATTGAGACATCCGCTGCATAATAAGAGTCACCCGGAAGATTCTCGAAAGCGGTAACGAGAGCATTAAGAGAAGTCACATTCCCGGCGGTTACGCCGCGAGGAGTAAATTGCGCTTGATCGCGAGTAATGTTTTGGCACAAATTATGACCGAAACCAACTAAATCAGCATCGGAGAGGGTATAATTGCGCATTGGAGGTTTAATGTTCATAAAAAATTTACCCTAAAGTGAAAAATAAATATAAGAGAACAAATATAGACAATACAAAAATAAATATTATTCAATTAATATCAAAATTATTATAGGAAAAAGTACAAATATTTTTAAAAAATATACCTATATTCTATGAAAATGATGAAATAGTAGCTCAGATGGCGTTTTCCTGAAAAAGTTGAACTTTTTCCTGAAATAGTTAGACTTATGGGTGAACCAGTGATGCAATCGGCTATTCCAGTTGGAGAATTTCCTTTGCCAGTTGAACTTTCGGGTCAAAAAGTTTGGTTATCGCGTCAAATAGTTTTTGATATTATTGGGGGAGATTATGATTCTGTCATTCCTGTGAATGCAGGAATCTCCTTCGGTGCATTCTTGGGGGATTCCTGCATTCGCAGGAATGACAACGTTTATTATCTGAATTGCTAAGATGAGTATTTTTGATTTATATTTTAAAATCTGGAATGTTATGAAAAGAAATCGGCACCTGCGCTTGCATATTTATTGCCGTCAGCAGGAGAATTGTGAGGAGGAGGGGTGGTTTCATGGTTTTGTTTTATTTGTTTTTTAAAGAAAAAGTTGATTCTTACTCAAAATATTATTTCTTTTTATATATATTTTTTCGGTGTGCTATATCTAAAATAGCTATTTCGCCCTTATTTTGATTAATTAAGTATCTAATTCTATAATCCCCAGACCTAATCCGGTATTGTTCCTCCTGACCTTGAAGTTTTAATGAGCCGATTGGTTTAGGATTCTTCTCCAAAATCTGAAGTTTCAGCAATATTTTTTGCCTATCCTTGTCGGGAAGTACATTAAAATACTTTAAAACAGGTTTCGGTATTAAAACATGAAAATCCATTTATTTAATATCTCTTAAATTCACAACCTCTTTATTTTTATACGCCAACAGAGCTTCATTAACTCGGTTAGAAACATCAGGGGTTTCCTCATAATTATCCCATTCGGATAACAAATCATTTTCTATACTTTCAGCAATAAAAATTTTCTCTTTTCGTGGAATTGTTTTTAACGATTTAACAAATTTCCGAGAGTTTATTTCAAGCGCGATTGGCATATTTTTCACCTTATTTTAGTTAGTTTTATAAATTTAATGAGAAAGACGATGATTGAAATTATTTATTTTGTTTTTTGTTAACTTGATTTATGAAAGCGATTCAATCTCAGCCAGATTATACTGCTTTGAAGAGCCATCTGCGAATATATTTTCATAATTGGCACCTGCGCCTACAGATTTATTGCGGCCAGCAGGAGAATTGTGAGGATTAGTGGTGGTTTCATAGGGTACCTATTTGATTTTTATTTAACTGGACTTTGAATTTCCAATTGTTTGCAAATAACTTTGCACGTAATATTGACTATTTCACTGTGACGTGGAACACTTGTTTGTTTGTTATTGGTTTTATTTTGCCAAATAGAATGACTCCCTCCCTCACGCAATAAAAAGCAGTTCATTGAATTCAAATATTTCTCAAATTCTTTCCTTTTCATAAGGCATAGCGGAGTTTTCTTTTTAATATTTTCTGTCCAAGATTGGATTTTTTCAATTGTTCCTTTTGTGTGACGAGCAAAAGTTTCAATGCATCGTTCAAATTTTCTTTTAATTCATCTATAGTTGCTGCTTGGGAGATTGCTGCGGGGAATTCTTCGAGCTGTCCAACGTACCAGCCGCTTTCGGTATCCTTTTGGATGAGTATTGTTAGTTCTGCGTTTTTCATAAATTACCTCATTTTATGTTTTTAAAAGATTATTTTTAAGACGAAGGCGATATAATTATATTTTTTTCATTTATATTTTATCATTCTAATCCGGCACAGAATTATCTTCGTAAGAAGAAGCAGGGTGTGGATTAGTGGATGTTTCATGGGGTACTTTTGGATTTATTCCAATTTATATTTAGCAATACTTTTGTGTAATTTAAGATAGTAATTTTTTCGATTAAATCATTTATTTGTTCATTTGTAATCATATTTTATAAGCATTTTAATAATTTATACAAATTTACGAAATTCCTTCAAAATATCAATCAACATTAAATTATCAAAAAAAATACTCATGGTACAAAATTTTCTTATTATTTAATCGTTTATATAGTTTTTTATTTTAAATTTTATAGATGATAATTAACTTCTCGCTCCTGAACGAACTTTTCCGCGGTTTTCATATCCAGCGTTGGAATGATAGAGTGCGTCCTATGGAATTGACGGAAATGGATAAACATGCGCATAAGATGATTATTGCTTATTGCTTTGCCCGTTATGAAGAGGCGGCTGGAGCTACAATTGACTGGACTGATCTTATTCGTTCCGGTGTGTATGAGTTGCTTCGGCGGATTGTAATTTCGGATATTAAATCCACGATTTACCGTGAGATTCGCAAGCACAGTGATGTGTTTGAGAAGTTGAACAATTTTGCATTGTCCGAATTGGAGCCGATTATAGCAAGTAATGAGATTAAAGCGGAAATTAAGGATTTTTTATTTAAGGACGATAATAATGATTTGACTTCAAGGATTTTATCGGCTGCACATATTTGCGCGAGTTATTGGGAATTTAAAATTGTAAAACATGCTAACCCGAATAGTTATCAAAATGTGAAAATTGAGACAGAATTGCTTAACGAGATCAGCCGTTTTAATGATTTGATTGGGGTCAGGAAGTATGTGTCGAATCAAACTATATGTAATTTTATAGATATGTGCGGTCAGATGCGTTTTCAGGTGCGTTGGGCGCAGACACCGAGAGTTCCTAAAACTTCAGTGCTTGGACATAGTATGTTGGTGGCGAGTATATCGTACTTTTTTACAAGGGATTTGCCGAATTGTGAGAAGCGGATATATAATAATTTCTTTGGTGGATTGTTCCATGACTTGCCGGAAGCAGTGACGCGTGATATAATTTCGCCAGTGAAGCGTTCGTCCAAGGAATTTGATGAGTTGCTGAAGCAAATTGAAATTACAATGGCTGAGGAGGAAATTTATCCGTTTCTTGAGCCAGAGTGGATTGAGGAGATTAAGTATTTTACTCAGGATGAGTTTGTAAATAAGGTGATAGTTAAGCATAAAGTTAAATCCAATAAGATTAGTGTGGATGAGATTAGTGCCAAGTATAATGAGAATAAATTTTCTCCGATGGATGGGGAATTGATTCGTATGGCGGATCATCTTTCTGCATTTTTAGAGGCCTGGAGTTCTTGCGCGTCGGGAATAAAGTCGGATGAGCTTATTCAATCGGCACAGCAGATTCAGGAGAATTATAAGCATAAGGTTATTGGTGGAATACCACTGATGCAGATTTACTCGAGTTTTAGGTTTTGAGAGGGAAAAGTTATAATAATTGCTTTTATCAATTGATTAATTAAAATATGTTCAAAACTCTTCTATATATATTAATCATCTTTTGTTGCAGGATCGTCAGTTTTGCTCAACTTTCCGGCTCTATTTATAATGTCGATTCTTTGCCCGGTGTACTGGATAAGAAGTTACCCATTATAGATATGGGACTCTGCTTTTATGAAAATGATTCTCTATCCACTACCTTTACTCTTGTAAATTCTTGCAGACAAATGTTGATGATTGATAATAAAACAAGTAATATAGCCTTAAATTTTTTAGATTATCCAAATTACCCTTATCACAACTGGTTTTTTTCTAGCGAGCCAACACCGATATTTATTAATCCATATAGTCAATCAAAAATACAAGTATTATATAAACCAGGCAAATTATTGCAAGGACCAACTTATTCCGAAGGTAAAAAAATTGTTTATTTACAGATGGGACTTTTCGATGCAGATTCTGCTTACCCAACTATAAATGCTTTTGCAACGCAAAGGAAGTTTGTTCTAATAGCCCGAAAAACAACAAAATATTTAGATAGCTATGAACATTTTTTAGACTTCGATACTATATATAAACGTAACTACACTGATTCTTCAAAAAAAGATTGGAAAGTTAAAAATGTTGGGGAAGCTTCCTTTTCTATTGATAGTTCAAGATTTAAACCTTACTTCACAAATTCAGGATTTTCAATCTGGACGCCAAATGATAGTATGATCTACCCGTTTTCTGTTTCACCAAAAGAAATATTAAACTGGTCTATTTCTTTTAAACCCAAAAGAATTGGTTATGATAGCGCATCTTATTCACTATTTTATAATCAAACTCCAGACACGGTTAAAGAAATTAATACAACAATGCGGGCGGTCGGTGGAGTTCAGGATATAACCGTTGATAGTGTCAGTGATTACGATACGAATATTTCAACAATAATAGAAAGCTCTGCATCCGATACATTTAGTCGATATTTATTGGACATGGGTGATTTCCCTGTAGGGATGGATAAAGAAATGAACGTTTATATAAGGAATAACGGTAATATCCCAATAGGCATTCTTGATCAATTACTTATAAATCAAATAAATGACGATACTGTATCCGGTTCATATATTGTTACAAAATTACAAAAAAACCGAGATTATTTGTTCCCGACCCTTAACGATTCTTTTAAAGTACATATAAAAGCTATAAAACGTGGTGAATCGATTTTACGATATGCTATTTATACTGATATAACAAGCAGAAAAATATATGGTGTACCGAATTATGCCAAACGATTAATCATTTACATACGTTTGAGAGGTATAGAACCGGAAATTAAATTTTCTCCTGATAGTATAGATTTCGGGACAATTCATTTCAGTAGTGATTGCCCGGTTGAAAAAAGTATGACCCTAAAGGTAACTAATATTGGAAATATTAAATTAACAAATTATAAGATTTTATTTAACTCCGTAAATTCATTATTCACATTTAGTCCTAATTATTTAGAACTTGAGCCCGAAGAATCTGCTACAATATCTGTTTCTCTCATACCTCAGATTTATTCTCCATTGGAGAATATTGAAATAGCTAAATTTATCACAAATTGCTTTCCTCCGGCAGACACAAGCCGACTCAAAATAAGAGTGTTTGAATTACCAAAAATTCAAAACAGACTTGAACTTTCCGACAGAACAATAAAACCGGGTACTCCATTTATTTTACCAATTATCGACAGTAGTTCAATTGTCGGACTTGCAAGTGCTTTCAAAGATACTCTCGATATAATTGATCCAAGTTCAGTTGTTTTTGATGGATTTATATATAATAATACTGCGTCCGAAGGAGCTAATATTGAAATAAATCAGATTAAAAATAAACTTGCAATAAATATAAACCATGATAATTTTAACCACTTTATATCACGTGATACCCTGATTCTTTTAAAATTTAAAACCTACTTAGGTGAATTTATAGAATCAGATATTAAATTTACAAAGCCCAAATTTAGTGATAAAAGCTGTGAGAATATATTTAATCTCGAAGACCGGACAAAGGATGCTAAAATTACTTTTGATTCCATCTGCGGTTTGAAAAGTAAATTAAAGCCAATTAATAATAAATACTTTAGTTTGAATATTTATACGGAAAATTCAGAAATTGTAGATCTGAATTTTGAAACATCTGAAAAATCAAATATAGAAATTAAAATATACGATACTTATGGAAATATATCAAAGCAATTTTCCCCACAAGTATATGAAAAAGGCTTAAACTCATTATCTTTCGGAAAAGAGGATTTGGCTTCGGGTACTTATATTTGTGAACTTCAAACTACCGGACAAATTTTTACCAGAAGATTTTTTATTATTAAATGAAGAAGATAATAAATAATATAGAAAATAATAATTTTGAATTCCTTTTGGGAAATCCCCCCTGCCCCCCTTTGAAAAAGGGAGTATCAGGAGTTTTTGCCCACTTTGAAAAAGGGGGGCAGGGGGGATTTCCATCTTCTTGTCCCACAAAAGTTGTAAATATGGGTTTTCATTCTTCATCGTTTATTTGCTTAATCTTTTGTATGCTCATACTCTCTTGCAACACAATACTAAAATCCCAAGGGTTCGACTGGCAGTATTCTTCGCGTATGCCGACTGCTTATCCGAATCTTTTCATTGGAGCTAATACCCAAATAACAAATTTCCAGAATACAACCGCTATCAATTTATTTGACAATGTCTGCATATGTACTAAATTCGACACACATCAAAGTACAGTTAATTATAATTACGGATTTGCAAGTGAATATTGGGCAAGTCCTTATATAGCTCTGACCGCAAGTTTGAATTATACACACAGTAAATTAAATCTTCAACAAATGGGAGAAGCACTGCCTCTAAATGATACTACTCTATTAAAAACAGAATTTGTTATGCAGTCTGACCTTTCATATATTACTTTAAATTTAGGGGCAAAATACAGACTTTTCGGTACCCATGCTCACATTGGGACTACTCTCGGTTTTGGTATTCTCAGTTCAAATTCTATAAGGATATTCGAGCATGTCCTTTCACCTGCCGGTTACCATTTTCGCAATACAAATTCGGATAGTATCTTTTACAAGTCACCAGAACTAAAAAATTTGTACATTGTACCAAGAATTTCACTCGGTTATGATATTTCGATAATCGAAAACTGGTATTTAACTCCATCTGTCAATGTCGGAATCCCGATTATGCAAGTTATCAAAACTGACACTTGGAATCAGTGGCAGTATTCATTTTCACTTTCTATTTTCAGAGGAATAATTTATTAATTATTATGAAATTTGGCAATAAAAATTTAGTTTCTGCTTTCGATGAATTACCTCTATGGTCAGCTCCCTTCGGTTTATTATTACTTGACAAAATATCTATGAAAAAGAATATGAAAGTTCTTGATATTGGCTTTGGAGCTGGCTTTCCTGTTTTTGAAATTGCAGGAAGATTAGGCGATTCATGTCTAGTTTATGGAATTGATTTATGGGAAGAAGCCATTGAAAGAGCAGTTTTTAAAAATGAGATTTACGGTTATAAAAATGTAATTTTATTAAACAGAAGTATCCTTGACTCTGGATTTGAAGATAATTTTTTTGACATGATCGTTTCAAATAACGGACTAAATAATGTTGATAATTTTACTGAAGCTATAAATGTATGTAACCGTATTTTAAAACCCGGTGGGGAACTTGTTTTCACCCAAAATTTACCTGAAACAATGCTGATCTTCAATATAGTATTTGAAGATTTACTTAATAGTTTCGGACTGATAGAGGAAATTGGAAAATTTAAAGACTACATATTTGAAAAACGGAAACCAAAAGAATATATTTTTAAAATATTAGAAAATTCAGGTTTCATAATATCCGAATCAACCGAATCAGAATTTATCTGGCGATTTATTGACGGGAGCGCATTTTTAAAACAATTCTTTATCAGACTGGCTTTCAAAGAGAACTGGGAAAACCTAATACCTCAATCGGTAAAAAAAGAATTTTTTATTGCCCTTGAAAAAAGATTAAATGAATATTCCAATAAAAAGGGAGAATTATCAATAAATATTCCTTTTATTTGCATTAAAGCAACAAAATTATAATATATTCGTATTTACACTTGTAATTGTGACCAATAGTCATAAAATAACTATCGTTTAGTTATTGACTGTGGGTTAAGTATTTGATAAATAAAATAATAAAATAATGCTTATAAATGAAAGACAATTTATGCAAAAAGGAAAATTTCAAATTCTTCTGCTAATCTTTACCTTTGCTATAACGGCTTCTGCACTTGCTGAAATGAAAAATTATACCCTTGATAAAGCAATCGAAGAAGCTATGAAAAATAATTACGATATTAAAGTTGCCCAAATGAATGTTAAAAAGGCGGACGCCGCTGTCAATGAGGCTTTCGGTAATGCTCTACCTAATGTAACTTTTGGAACAACCTATATGAGATACCTCGAACCAATGTCTTTTCTGATTCCGGGCTCCTTTATCGGAAAACCACAAATTCCATTTGTTGCAATGAAAATGGTGCAGGATAATAATTTGCAAATGCAGGGGCAAGTCTCACAGATATTATTTAATTCCTTAGTGTTTAAAGCTATCGGCTCATCAAAGGATTATTCAGATATTTCACGCGAGCAACTCAAATCAAGTTTTACTAAAACAGTTTTAGATGTTAAAAAAGCCTTCTATGGCGCTCTGATGGCTAAGGAATTTGTTGAAATCGTTAAAACAAGTACCCAAAAAGCGGAAGAGAATTTAAGTCAAGCAAAGGCTTTCTTTGAAGAAGGATTTATTCCTGAATATGATATAATCAGAGCGGACATTGCAGTTCAGAATTTGAAGCCAATGCTTATAAATGCGCAATCAGCCTATTCAAATGCTCTCAACGGCTTGAAATTTCTCATTGGCGGGGATATAAATAATGATATCGAAGTAAGTGGAATCCTAAATGCCGATACGAGTGAAGCTATGCCAGATGAGAATAAAATCATGAAATCAGTGTTAGATAATAATTTCGAGTTGAAAACCGTTGATATGTTGAAAAGATTATCTCAGGATATGATCGATCTGCGTAAATCTGAATTTTATCCGTCCGTCGCAGTTTTCTCCAATTATCAATATACCATGCAATCCGATGATGCTTCGTTGTCAAATAAACTCAAAACTTGGACTGCGGGTATTAATTTCTCAATTTCCTTGTTTAATGGCCTCCAGTCCAATGCACGTCTGGAACAAGCTCAGGTTGATTTGATTAATGCTGAACAAAGATTCAAACAAGCAAGTGAAGGAATTAAATTCAAGACTAAATCTGCTTTACTTCAGTTTAATCAGACAAAAGAAGTGCTACTGGCGCAGGAACGCGGAGTAAGTCAATCGGAAAAAGGGTATGAAATAGCACTTATTCGTTACAAAGAAGGAATGGGCAGCCAAATGGAAATTAATGATGCAGATATCCAGTTACGCCAAGCCAGGCTTGGACGTTTGCAGGCGATAATGAATTATTTAATAGCAAAAGCAGAAATAGAGAATCTGCTGTCAACGCTGGATACAAAGTATGAGAAATAAATCTTCTAATGTCATTGGTAACGAAATGAAGAATGACAAAAACAATTAGCTATTTTATTCATAGAAAGATTTATTAATGGGCGTTACCGAACGTAAAATAAAAGAAAAAGAAAAACGGCGCAAAGATATTCTTAAAGCAGCTAAAAAGATATTTTTGAAGCTCGGCTATGACGATACTTCTATGGATATGATTGCCGAAGAAACTCAATTGTCCAAGGGTTCGCTCTATCTCTATTTTAAAAGCAAACATGAAATTTATTTCTCTTTGATTGAGGATTCTCTCGCAAAATTTGAAAAAGTCATGGTAGCCTTTAAGGAAGATGATTCTGCTGCCGATGAAGCTTTGATTAAAATGGCTGAAGCTTTTTATGACTTTTCAAGTAACCATAGCGAAATAATGGAAATCATGGTTGACGTTAAAGATTTCCTTGAAACTGGTAAAATCGGGCATGAGGTTATTGCGAACTTTAAAAAACACGAAATTGCTGTCTATGACGCAACTGAGTTTCTGATTCAAAGAGGTATTGATTCAAATATCTTTTATCCGACTCTGAATACAAGGTATTCTGTGGTTCAACTCTGGATTTCTTGTATGGGAGCCTTTGAGGTCAGTAAAAAAATGGGACGCCATTCATCAATGTCTAATGTAAATGTTCGATTAATTATTCAAGACCTCATTAAAACCTTTATTTGTGCAAATACTAATAATGATGAAATTTTAAAAAAATACAGAAACGATATTAATAAAAATGCTCAATCCCAGATCCCAGACTTATCAGCAGTTTGTGAAATTATTTACAAAAGTGATAAATCATCGGAAATTGAGAATTTATAAACTTTATGAACATTAAGAACTTTATAAACTAAATTATAGGATCAAATTATGAAAAGAAATTACTTTGGAAAAATCATCGGGCTAATGGTTGTAGCTTCTTTGGTTTTTATCGCATGTTCTAAAAATCAGAACAGTTCAGATGCCAAAAAAGCAGAATTAAGTAAATTAAAAGCTCAGAGCATTGACATTCAAAACAAAATATCTGCTCTTGAAAAAGAACTTGCTTCAATGTCTGGTACTACTACAGGTAATAATACAGTCACAGTAAATATTGAAGAAATTAAAGCAGAGCAATTCAAACGTTTCTTTGAAGTTCAGGGACAACTTGAATCTCAGCGTGCAGCATCGGTCAGCAGCAAAGTTCCGGGTACGGTTGCAAAAATCCATGTTTCAAACGGTGACATGGTAAAAAAAGGTCAGCTTTTAATCGAAGTTGATGACGAAACCTACAAAAAAGGGCTTGAGGAATTAGAAAATTCATATAATTTTGCAAATACTGTGTTCGAGAAACAGCAGCGCTTATGGGAGAAAAAAGTTGGCTCTGAAATTCAATACTTGCAAGCCAAAAACACTAAAGAATCTCTTGAGAAAAGGCTGACAACCGTCAAACAGCAATTATCGGATACTAAAATTTATGCTGCTTTTGATGGAGTTGTCGATGAAATTACTCCAAAAGTCGGCGAAGCTATCATGCCCGGTTTCCCTGTATTAAAACTTACAAGCATGTCTGATGTTTTCGTGTCGGCTGAGGTAAGCGAAACATATCTCAATTCCGTTAAATCCGGTGATGTTTGTATTCTAAAATTCGCTGATATTAATGAGAAAATTGATTCACGAATCAGTGTTGCTTCCAAAGTTATTTCAACAAAGAACAGAACTTTTCGCGTTGAAGCCAAACTTCCTAAAATTTTTTCGGGCATGAAGCCAAATATGAATTGCAGTATTTCAATTAATGATATTACAAAAAACAATGCAATTTTAGCACCTATCAAAGTGATTCAAAAGAGTGCAGATAAAGAATACCTCTTTATCGCTGTTGATGAATCTGGTCTGAAAGCAAAGAAACGATTTGTAAAAACAGGTCTGAGCTATGACGGCCATGTGGAAATTCTTGAAGGTTTGTCATCCGGTGATAAAATTATTATCGAAGGATGTTTTGATGTTGCTGACGGTCAATCATTAGTAACTAAATAATCAATTAAGAGAGAAAAATATGAAATATTTCAAACCGACTAACTGGGCAATCGACAATAAAGTTACCGTGTATATTGTAACTGTTGTGATTACTATTCTTGGCTTAATGTCATATTTGAGCCTTCCAAAGGAGCAAATTCCGGAAATTGTTATTCCGACCATCATTGTTCAAACTATATATCCTGGTACTTCTCCTACTGATATTGAAAATCAAATAACACGCCCGATTGAGAAACAACTGAAATCGACTGCCGGTATTAAAAAAGTAACCAGCCAGTCTCTTCCTGATGTTTCAGTTGTGGTTGTTGAATTTCAGACAAACGTTCAGGTTCCGATTGCAAAACAAAGAGTAAAAGATGCTGTCGATAAATCCCGCACCGATCTTCCTACCGATCTGGATAAAGATCCAATGGTCGCTGAAATTGATTTTTCTGAATTTCCTATCATGTTCATTAACATTTCAGGAGATTTGGAACCAACCCGTTTGAAAGACCTCGCTGATGAGTTAAAAGATAAGGTTGAAGCACAAAAGGAAATTACCCGCTGCGATATTATCGGTGCACCGGAACGTGAAATTCAGGTAAATATCGACCTATTTAAAATGCAGGCAGCAGGGCTTACTTTTTTTGATATTGATAATGCAATTAAAAATGAGAATATGAATATCTCTGGCGGTAATATCACCAGTGATGGAGTTCGCCGTGATTTGCGATTAATATCATCCTTCAAATCAATTGATGATATAAAAAATATTGTTATGCACGGGCCACGCTGGAATTCAGTTTATCTCCGCGATATTGCTAATGTTGAAGATGGTATTAAAGAGCAACAAAGTTATGCTCGTATGGGTAATAAGCCGGTTATCACTGTTTCTGTATTAAAGAAAAGCGGTGAAAATCTTATCAATGCTGCCGATAAGATAAATAAAATTATCGAAGAATTTTCAACGACCAGACTTCCTCATGGTGTTAAAATAACTGTTACTAATGATATGTCCGTCAAAACCCGTTCGATTTTGGCAGACATGGTCAACAGTGTTATTATTGGATTTATTCTTGTTACAATTGTACTGATGTTCTTCCTTGGTGTTCAGGATTCTATTTTTGTAGGACTTGCTGTTCCAATTGCATCATTCCTTGCTTTTATGCTTATGCCAGGTATCGGATTTACTTTTAACATGGTTGTTATGTTTGCCTTCCTGCTGGCTTTGGGAATAATAGTGGACGACTCTATAGTTGTTGTGGAAAATACTCACCGTCTGCACACGCGCGAGAAATTACCTGTCCGCGAAGCAGCTCGCCGAGCAGCAGGAGAAGTTTTCATTCCGGTTTTAACTGGGACTTTGACCACAATAGCACCATTTTGTCCACTTCTGTTCTGGCCCGGAATTGTTGGAAAATTCATGATGTATTTGCCGGGAGTAGTTATTATCACATTACTTGCTTCTTTATTTGTTGCATTTATAATCAATCCTGTTCTTGCCGTAGATTTTATGGATCGTGGAAGAGTGAAAAACCACAAACGATTGCATATATCAAGTGCAATTCTTGTCGGTTTAGGTGCTTTATTGCATTTGGGTGGAATCAAAATCCTTGGCAATTTAGCTTTCATTCTTGTTGCATTAGGATATTTGAACCAATATCTTGTTACACCGATTTTAATCAAAGGTTTTCAAGAAAAAATATTCCCATTACTAATCGGCTCTTATAAAAAGACTCTTGATTTTGTTTTACGTGGTCGCCGCCCTTATTACATGTTCGCTGGAATGATTGCTTTATTTTTTGCATCAATAATAATATTCGCTACATTTCCGCCGGTTGTAAACTTCTTCCCAAGCGGTGATCCTAATTACATTTATGTTTACATGGAAACTGCTATCGGAACAGATGCTTCAATTACCGATTCGGTTTCTAAAACTGTTGCCAAGCAAGTTACCGATATTTTAGGAAAAGATAATGTTGATGTTAAGTCTATTGTTTCAAATGTAGGAATCGGTGCCGGTGATCCGATGATGCCAGATAGAACAGCAATGCCGCATAAAGGGAAAATCACAGTGGCTTTTGTTGATCATGATAAACGTATGAACGGTTCTACTCAAAAATATTTAGACAATATTCGTAAACTTGTCCGCAATTATCCCGGAGTTGAAATTCGTACCGAAAAAGAAAATATGGGGCCTCCCGTTGGTAAAGCCGTTAATATGGAAATTAAGGGTGATAATCTTGACAGTTTGACAGCAATTGAAACTCGTTTGAGAGAAGCAATTGCTAAAAATAATATTCAAGGGATCGAAAAACTTAAATCCGATTTGATTAAGAATAAACCCGAAATTGTTCTTGATGTCGATCGCGCTCGTGCTAATTATTATGGTCTTTCAAGCGGAAATATCGGTTATAACTTGAGATTAGCTATTTTTGGAAAGGAATCAAGCAAGTTCCGAGATGATAAAGATGATTATTCCATTCAAATTAGATTAGATACTAATTATCGTACTAATCTTAATAAATTACTTAACATGCCGATCTCCTTCCGTGATATGGCAACCGGCTCCTTCCATCAGATTCCTATCTCATCAGTTGTGAAAGCTCAGTATCGAACAACCTACGCAAGTATAAATCATAAAATGCAAAAAAGAACAATTACTTTAAGTTCAAACGTTCTTAGCGCATTCACTCCGGATCAGGTTGTTAATGATCTGAAGGCTATGTTATCAACTTTCCAATTACCCCCCGGATATGAAATTAAATTTACAGGACAGGCAGAAGATCAGAAAGAATCTGCCGATTTCTTAGGAATGTCATTTTTAATCGCAATTGCTATAATCATGTTAATTCTCGTAACACAATTTAATTCCATGATTAAAACCGTTATTATCATAATACAAGTTGTACTTTCAACAATCGGTGTTTTCTTAGGTTTTACAATCTTTCGACAAACATTTTCCGTAGTAATAACAGGTGTAGGAATTGTCGCATTAGCGGGAATTGTCGTGAAAAACGGTATAATTCTAATAGATTTCATTGACTTATTACATGAAAGAGGTGGTCGTGTTCGCGATAACATTGCAAAAGGTGGAGCAATACGCTTCAATCCAGTTGTACTGACTGCATTTGCAACTGCATTAGGAGTTGTTCCGCTCGCAATAGGATTTAACATCGATTTCGTATCTTTCCTTGAATCCTTCAATCCGCACATGGCAATCGGAGGAGATAACGCTGCATTTTGGGGGCCACTGGCAATGTCAATTATTTACGGACTTACTTTCGCAACATTCTTAACATTAGTGATAGTGCCTTGCATGTATTTTATGCAATACGCTTTCAAAGTTAAAATGGCAAGACGAAAGAGTTTAAAAGCAGCAAAGAGTTTTTAAAGTAATATTCCTCTTGGCAGCTATTATATCTGATTAGAGAGCAGAAGAAAATAATTCCTTCCGAAGGTTCCAAACCTTCGGAAGGTTTTCATCATTCTCCATTTTACATTATAAATCACGACGGATCCACCGGAACATCCACAAAAATCGCCGAACTTGCCGAACTTTCGCGGTAATCATTAATTGCAATCAAGTAATAATAATATCTCTTGTTCTCAACTGATACCTCATAATACGAATTTGTGTTAGCAAGCTCCAAATATGAGTATGTACCAGCCGGCGATCCAACCGAAACTATGCTTCTGTAAACCTTATACCTCGTCGCTCCTGCAACAGAATTCCAATTTAAGTTAATATTCAGCGGCGGAGTCGCACCAGATAAGCCAATCGACAATCCAGAAGGCGCCGATAAAGAATCATAATAAGCAAATACCAATGCAGTGCCAAAAGCTCCAAATCCATTAGAGTTACGTGCGCGGACACGGTAGTGTTTAGTCACACCTGAAGCCGGAATATACGTAAAAGAAGCCGCAGCATCCGCATAAATCTCCGACCAATCCGTTCCATTATCGCTCGCTTCAATTTGATAACTCGTTGCATTCGTCACAGAGTCCCACGAGAAAATATTTGAAGAGAAATTATATGCAAAATTAGCCGGCGGGGTTAAACTACCGCCTCCACCGCTTGATGGATATAATAAATAATATTCCACTTTAGCCGGAGAATCTTTAAATATTTGTTTTGCTGCCGTGCTAATCTTGACCATTGTGTCCCAAACTTTATTAAATGCCACTGCACGATCTTCCGTTCTTGCATAAGAATGCCTGATAAAGTCTTGTTGCGTGCTGATTTTTTCTGATAAATCATCAAAAAGCGTATTAAGCTTCGTAATATCGGCTTGAAGGAAACCCTCTGAAATTAAAGTTGCCTTATAAGCCGTTGAATTTGCAATTTCATAAGAACTTTGTAATAAATTCAACATTTTAAGAGGCACTGCTCTCGCCTTTTCATAAAGATTACTGCCAAAAAGCCTCAACATTGGTTCCGAATCAGGCCAAGCAAAGCCAATATAAAATAATAATTTCTGAAAATGTGCGCGTGCTAATTCCATTTGCACTTCAACCTCCGAAGTATGCAGCGCTTGTAGGTTCAAATCGACTTCATTTGTCGGAATAGCGTCCGCAGCTTCGATATCATCAAGGAAATCGGCTGCAAAAGGCGGCGCAAACGAAGGCAAAGCAGCCGTAAAAGCAGTTTGATCAACGATTAATTCGCTCTGAAACAGATAAGCCTGTGCAAGAGCTTCGTC
>JAPLFL010000105.1 GCA_026390695.1 Candidatus Kapaibacterium sp.
TAAAAAGATCAGTTGAGAAGCTAAAAAAATGGAGCTTTTAAAAATTCCGAACCCTGAATTTTTAAAAGCTAAAAAAAAACTGTCTCAGGTGAAAAAAAGCTTGGAATTCAACATAAAAGACAACCTCAATTGATGATTTTCGGAAGAATGACATTCCATTGGAATTTCATCGTTTTCACACAGTCTCATGCATATGAATGACAATTTTAGCAAATATTATACTTTTGAGTTAGCCCCCAAGGTACGTTTATCTTACTCTCCTGTGAGATTGGCAGGGGATATTATTGTAAAATTCTAATGAATAATCCAGGCTTAATTATATATGGCTATGAAATTGAGATAAAAAATGTTAATTTTGTAATTAGGAGGTTATTTTATGAGCAAATTTGAATTTGGATTGAACATTAAAAATAAATATAGATTATTAATTTTAATTATATTGATTATTCTGATAATCACAAGTGCAAATGCTGCATGGGAGAGAATTAATTCTCCGGTTGGCGGGAACATCATTCAACTTTTACGAAAATCAGATACAACTTATGCTGTTGTTTATCCGGGTGGTATTTTTTTTAATACTCTCGCAGATACTGTCTGGAAGCCCTGTACGAATGCTAATAATCCTTTGAAAACGACAATTGCAATAACTTCTAATAATAGTTATCTTTTTGCTATAACGAATAATGGTAATGTTTACCGCTCCACCAATAATGGATCCAACTGGGAATTGAAATTTATTAATAATGGAAAATTCAATAGTTTAAATAAATTTATTTCATTAAATAATAATCTATATTTATGTACGGATAATGGATTATTTATTGGATCGGATAACGCTAATCAATGGACTGAATCAGCATTTTCAGGGCAGCCCGTCAATGATCTTATCGAATTTAATAATGGGATTTATATTGCAAATAATAATGGAATATTTTTTAATGATAAAATAAATTCCAATTGGACAGGCAAAGGTTTTGATAAAAGACCTGTTTACAAATTATTTACATTTAATAATAAAATTTATGCTACCACTGCTGATACTTTGAGGATTTACGAATCGAGTGCAGGAGATTTCGATTGGAATATATATAAAGATGCAGAGTTCTTTGGCAAACAAGTTTTTGAATTCGATCAGTTGAATAAGGAATTACTGATCTCGTTAATCTCCCAAAACCACATTTTAATACTTTCTTCTCCTGACGATGGTAAAAACTGGAAATCGGTGCTTGACACAACTACATCGAGTCAGTTTCTATCCAGCGGACTGACGATTTCACTGAATGATTTCATACTTGGGACACGTTTTAATGGAATTTTGAAATTAAATAAAGTAAATTCGTTAAGTAGATATTATTCGAATGTTAGACTTTACGGCATTCAGACGCTTTCCATGATAGCAAATGCTAATAATCTGATTGCAGGTACTCTTGAAAACGGACTTTTTAAATCAGATAACGGTGGAACTTCATGGAGGCAGATTGCAAATTATATTAAAAACAACAACGGGATTTTTCTAACCATTAATAACCTGATAGAAGTTAAAGATTCAATTTTTGCAAGTACAAGCGATGGGATTTTCAAGACTTCAGACTTGGGGGAAACTTGGAACCAATACTATAAACCTAATCTCTCAAACGAAGATAATTTTATTAATCTAACGTTTGACCAGAATCGTTACTTTGCAATAGAAAATGTCTATAATTCGAGTAAAAAATATATAAATAAATCATATACCTCAATCATCAATAACAAAAGGGATTCTGTTCTTACAATTGACTTTGATAATAATCAACTTTACTCAATTTTAAAGGATAGTATTGACATTTTTATAGGTTCTGCATTTGGAATTTATAAATCCTCTAATGGTGGAAACGCGTGGAACAATATCAATCCAAATATTGATTCAGTCAGAACTTTGATAAATTACAAAAAGAATATTATTGCAGGATCATGGACAGGAGTTTATTCATCAAGTGACAAAGGGCAAAACTGGGTGAGTTTCGATCAAGGTTTGATCCGCAAACAATCAAATAGTTTATATAAAATGTATTCGAGTTTACTGAATGCAAGTTCAGACGGTGCTTATATTAAAGTCTCACCGGACTCATTATGGCAACAAATTAATGATGGCTTATATAATTTCTATTTGTTTGGTTTCACACATTCCGGAAATGCTCTTTATACATATATACTTGGTGATGGAATTTATAAAACCGGATTCAGAGGTCTTTTCCCAATCTATATCAGTGATTTCCCATATGATATTTTATGCGGAAATCTTACTTTTATCATAAAATTTATTAGTGATCCTAAAATCAATTTTAAACCAAATAATAATTTCATTGCCGAGATTTCATCCCCCGATGGTGAGTTTGACTCAAAAACGGTTCAAATTGGCTCTACAACTGATAATTCGGGAACTGTCAGAGTAAATATACCTGCAAATTTAAGTCCGTCTGCCAATTACAGAATAAGGATCAGAAGTACTGCTCCGGCTGTTCAAGGATTAGACAATCTTCAGAACATCAGTTTCATAGGAAAAGCAAATACTGCCATAACTGGCACTGATTCGGTTTGCTCCGGAAGTAGCGCTTCATATACAGTTCAAGCTACAACAGGTTACTCGATTAAGTGGATAGCTATAAACGGAAACATTGTCGGCGCTGACAACCAAACAACTGCAACAGTAAATTGGCTTTCACCGGGATCAGGGACATTGGCTGTTTTATTTCAATCAATTGCAGAATGTTCCGATTCCAATTTTAAAATTGTAAACATTATATCATCTCCTTCAATTCCACAAATTACAAATTCAGGAGATTCATTGATTTCATCTTCCTTACAAGGTAATCAGTGGTTTCTTGATGGGGCATTGATAACAGGTGCTAATTCTCAGGTTTTTATTCCTCTTACAGGTGGGAATTATACTGTTCAGGTTACAAATAATACCGGATGCAAATCCCAGAAGTCAGATATTAAATTTTTTGATAAAGAAAATAAATACACATACTTTAAAATTGATACAATTTCCGCAGCATCTGGAGATTATACGGATATAATTATTCGAATGTTCAAAAGTAAAAACTTTGATTCATTGAATATCGATAGAATCAGAGCGGTTTTGGTATTTAATGCAAATCTGCTTTATCCTGAAGGCTTGCCTTCAGGGCAATATGTTGATGGATATAGGTACATGAATCTGGATTTTCCACCTACCTTCATCCAAAATAATGTTGTACAAAGTATTCATGTTCAAGCAATGTTAGGCAATACTGATTCCACAAAAATATTTCTTAAAAATATTCAAACTATTCAGGCAAATGCAAAATTTTTATTCCTTCAAGATAGCGGACTCTTCCGATTAAAGGAAGTTTGCTTAGATGGTGGAAAAAGGTTGATCGGTAAACAAAGAAAAACTCTCTCAATTCGAAGTATAAATCCGAATCCGGCTTTTGATAATATTCAAGTTCTTTATTCTGTGAATCAAAATGTTTTGATTAATTTGAAAATTATTAATAGCAACGGAGAATTGGTCAGAAACTGTTTCACAAAACAAATCAAACCCGGTGACTACTCTACACAAATTTCAGTTGAATCAATTGCCAATGGTACTTACTATTTATACCTTGAATCCGGTGATAACAGAGTTATTTCAACTTTAACAATATCAAGGTAATATGAATATTAAAATTAGCATTTTATTAATTATTATCAGCTTTTCGATAGTTAAAGCACAATATATTCGTTCAAACGAGCCATATTCTAATTTTGGTTTAAACTCGACTTACGAATTTATTAATCAAAAAGCTAATTTTAATAAGTTACCGGGCATTCCTAATTGTTGTGTCGGTTTTGTAAATGGGACTGGCCGCGGATATTCGCTTAATATGCTTTATGGATATTATTTACAAAATTATGGAATAGATTTTGAATTCGGATACCAAAACAATATCGGTACCTTTAAGTCTATACAGGATATGCTATTCGGGATTGAAGGGCAAAAAGTAAATGGTGAGTTTGAACACCGATTGGATTATCAAATTAAGTTATTAAATTTCAAAATCGCAGCATCGTATATGATTTTAGAGAATTTAGGGATAAATCTCGGAATTGTGAGTACAATTAATATCGGTTCAAATTTTAATCAATATGAGGCAATAGTAATTCCGGCTGATGCAGTCTTTTTAGATGATTCCGGAAAAAGTCTTGGTGCTATAAGAAATGTAAAAAACGGCAAAATCCCTCAAATAAGTAATTTACAACTTGGTCTTTTCACCGGAGTATTTTACGACTATCCTCTAAATACTAATAAATCTTTATTATTAAGGCCATCAATCAGCTATGAGTATAGTTTAACTAATATTGTAACCGGAATAAATTGGAAAAATAATTCATTTGCTTTAGGAATTGCCTTAGTTTATTCCAATTCTAAATATTATTTTGATCCAAGATTAAGAATCTCAGAAGCGGAACTTCAGATAAAACTTGAAAATCAGAAGAGGTTAATTGATTCCACTGAATCTCTAAGAAATAAACAAAAAGCAGAAACTGATTCTCTAATTGCATTGATTGAAAAGCAGAAAGAAATAGAGATAAAAAAACAATTAGAGATTGATGAACAGAATAAAATAATTAGACAAAATGAAGAAAAGCAGCGGATTGCAATAGGAAAATATGAAGCTGATCGTTTGCAGGCTGAAAAAGCAGTTGAAGAAGAAAATAGAAAAAGTGGAGTTATATGCAAATGCTATGTTATCCTCTACATTTCCTCTACTGATAAAAAAGAAGCAGAAAGAGTGTATGATTTTCTTAAATCAAATGGAAACATGAATTTAGTTCAGTCATCGTTTATCGAACCTTACCTGAAACAAAGATATTATGTTGTAAAATCACATTGTTTTGATTCATTTAAAGAAGTTTATGATGAAAGAATCAGAAATATAAAAATTACTGAAAAGCTCGATATTGTAACTATTATTAAATGTGAAAATTAAAAAAAATGATCATGTTTAAAATCAAGATATTACAACATCATTCTAATCAATATATCTTTACTATTTTTCAGATTTTAACTATTCTATTTTTTATATTTAATTCTTATTCTTTACTATCTCAAGATATTTCCAAAAAGACACCTATTGCTATCGTTTTTAACCGCGTGGGGCAAAAAGCCACTATAAGAAATGGTGAAAATATTTCTATTGTTTATGGTACAAAGATCAAACCGGAGTACTGTTATCTTGCATATTCTCCGGGGAAATCTGAGAATGAATACATAATTGAATTAAAGTCCTACGAAAATGTTTTTGAGGAAATTGGTCGATTGCATTCTGTTATTGATAGTTTGAATTTGTATAATAAGCATCAGTATATCCAAGATAAAAAAAAGTCTCCCGATCAAACTATAAAAGGCGATAATATAATAAATAATGATTCAATTCATAAAATTAATTCAAATGCCTTAGACTTTATTAATAAAGTATTCAATACCGATCACTCAATTTTTGATGCAACTCAGCCTGCAGCCGATTTAAAGACACTTAACAAATACCTGCAACAGCAGAATAAATCTATTGATAACAATTACAAGGTTATTAACGCAAATAAAGATAAAATTGAAGCCATTAAACAAAAAATTAAGAATATTAATTGGAATTCCGGAAGTTTTGACAGACTAAATAGCTTTTTTTCAGAAATTGATTCTTTGGTGGCTTATAATAATTTACTTTTTTTGCAAAATAATAATCTGACTGAAACAAAAGCATACCTTGAGAAAGCAATTCAAGTTAGTGAAATAAAGAATGAGAATCTTAATAAACAAATTAAATATCTAATTGGTATTTCACTGCTTGCTCTGATAATTGCCTTTGCTGTTTATTTTATTTACAGAACAAATAAAAAATTTAATAATAAACTGAGAATAATTAATGAAGAATTGAATAACTCAAATCTTCAGCTCTCCGAACAGAATAATTTAATCCAAAATCAGATTTCACAACTCTCAGTCCTTCATTTTGAAAAAGACAAACTCCTAAATATCATTAACAAAGAACTTAAAACAGCATCTTTATATATTCATAATTTAATTCCAAAACCAATATTTAATCAAAATGATAAAATTTCAACAGATTGGATTTTTATTCCATCAACTGATTTAGGTGGCGATTCTCTCGGATACAGATGGATTAGCAAACATTCTTTCGCATTCTATCTTCTTGACGTAAGTGGACACGGTATTGGGCCGGCTTTACATTCCGTTCAGGTACTAAATACACTTCAGCACAAGACACTCCCTAATGTTGATTTTACAAAACCAGACGAAGTTCTGACGGCTTTGAATAAAATTTTCCAGATGAAAGATCATAATGAAATTTATTTTACTCTGTTTTATGGAGTTTATGACACAGAAACGGGATTATTAAATTACGCAGGAGCCGGACATCCTGCAGCATTACTAATCAACCGGAACGGAACCATGGAACACCTGGAATCAACCAATATATTTATAGGTGCTCTTCCCAATTATAATTTTAAATTCCAGACGATTAAAATAGAAAAACCAGCCAGTATTTATATTTATTCGGATGGTGTTTATGAAATTATTAATCCACAAGGAATTATGTTCACAAGCGAAAAGTTCGAGGATAGTTTGATAGAAAACATCGAAAAAAATAAATTGTCGCTCGATTGTCTTTTTCAGGAAGCAATTCAATATCACAAGTCACCTACCCTTGACGATGATTATAGTTTGTTAAAAGTTGAGTTTCTATGAAAATAATAAACCAATTATTACGAATAATCAATTTCCTTTGTAATCTCATTAAAATTGATTAATTTTGTAAAATGTGTTATTTATCGTTTTGATAATTGAAAAAGAAAAAGCAAGAATATAATTTAATGGAACTCACACCGCTGAGATTGCACGAATTTGTACAAAAAGAAGATGGATTGGTTGATGTTTTGGTTCCAAAATTTAAAAACACATGGCTTACCAAACTTTTAATTCCAAAAATGAAAAATCCATATATGAGAGCCAATCTTGATAGCTTCGGTAGTGAAACTTGGCTTTTAATCGATGGTAATACAAAAGTTGAAACTATCACAAACAAACTGACTGAAAAATTTGGTGATGAACTAAACCAAGCACCAGAGCGCATCGGAAAGTTTTTTAATAATTTATTTGTTCACAAATTTATTACTTTTATTGAATTAAGAAAGGATCACAATGGGTAACGTTCTTGGCGGTTTGAAACCGCAGAAAGTATGGGAATTTTTTGAAGCGATCTGCAGCTATCCTCGCCCATCCAAAAAGGAAGAGAAAATTGCAGCATATATCATGGATTTTGCGAAAGAATATAAACTCAAAGCCGTTCGCGATAGTGCCGGAAACATAATAATCAAGAAACCAGCTACCAAAGGGATGGAAAACCGCAAAACAGTCTGTGTTCAAGGACATATTGACATGGTTTGCGAGAAAAATAATGATGTCGAATTTGATTTCGATGTCGATGGAATTCAGCCTTGGATCGACGGTGAATGGGTTAAAGCCAAAGGTACAACCCTCGGTGCGGATAATGGTATAGGAGTTGCAATGGCTATGGCAGTACTTGCATCCAACGATATTGAACATCCAGATTTTGAAGCCTTGTTTACCATAGATGAAGAGACTGGTTTAACAGGTGCTCAGGCTCTTGCTCCGAATATTTTAAAAGCTGATATTTTAATAAATCTTGATTCCGAAGAAGATGGTGCTTTTACTATCGGTTGTGCGGGTGGAATCAATACAGCAGCCATTTTTGATTATCATGCCGATACTTTAAATGGTGAACATTTTGCATTTGAAATTGCTTTAAAAGGCCTTCGTGGCGGTCATTCTGGAATTGAAATTCATGACGAACGTGGTAATGCAATTAAAATCCTCAATCGATTAATCTGGAATCTTACTCATAAATATAATGTCCGTTTAGCTACATTTAATAGTGGCAATAAACATAACGCAATTCCAAGAGAAGGTTTTGCCGTTATTGCTTGTGCCAGACCTGCTAAACATGACGTTGCAAATTATATTACAGAATTCAACAGCATGGTGCATTTTGAGTATGAAACTAAAGAACCAAACTTGCATTTCGTCACCACAGCAGTTGATATTCCTGATAAAGTGATGACTGTTGAATCACAACGTGCATTCTTGAATGCCCTTTATGCTTGCCCTCACGGCGTGATCCGTAATAGTCCCGATATTGAGAACCTTGTTCAAACTTCAACAAATCTTGCTGTTGTCGAAACTTTCGAGAAAGAAATAAAAGTTGTTACCAGCCAGCGCAGTTCTGCCGAATCTGAGAAAATGGATCTTGCGACAATGGTGCGCACCGTATTTGAATTAGCAGGAGCCCGCCTTGAAGCCGGCGATGGTTATCCCGGATGGCAACCGAACATCAACTCACCAATTTTAAAACTCTGCAAAGATATTTCAAAAGAAGTTTATGGCAAAGAACCAAAAGTTGAAGCCATCCATGCAGGTTTGGAATGCGGATTAATCGGTGAGAAATATCCCGGAATGGATATGATCTCATTCGGGCCGACTTTAAAAGATGTTCATTCTCCTGACGAAAAGATTTTAATTCATACCGTTGAAAATTGTTGGAATTTATTCTTGGGTATTCTTAAAAACATACCAGCTTAATAATTGTAAATGTCAATTATTAATTGTTAAAGAGCCGGAAAAATCCGGCTCTTTTGTTTTTAAAGCTTATTCTTTCTCATTTTTCAGCTTATGTTTCTCAAAAAATAAAGTGAAGGAATGATTAGTGTTAAGACTAAAATCCACATAAGCCACGGCTGATAAAATGGAAATTTATTCCCACTAACGGGAATTTGATATTCATAAATTGTTCCGGCATTCGATGTTCCACCAGTATAAGTTATTCCGTATAAGACTGAACCATTCAAGATCAGACTGCCGGAAGGATTGGCTCCGTTGCTCGCACCGGCAAAATCAAGCAATTTAGTAAACCCTGTGCCATCCGTATTTATTTTAAATAAAACCCCAAGATTATTTATCCCTCCATCCCAGGTTACTCCATAAAAATTGTTGTTATAATATAATAATTCACCAAATCCGGGAGAACTTCCATTTGCTGCGGTAAAGTCATAAAGCTTGGCAAAGCCCGATCCATTCGTGTTTATCTTAAATAATACACCTAATGAAGAACTTCCTCCCGTACTTGTCGTGCCGTAAAGAGTAGCGCCCTGCTGCCAAAGATTTCCATAAGGATAACTTCCATTTGTAATATCATCAAAATCAAGTAAAACCGCAAAACCGCTTGCATCTGTATTTATTTTAAAAACCGCGCCAAAGCCGCTTAATCCACCTGCATAAGTCATACCATATAAAGTCGTCCCACTCAATGTTAAATTTCCAAGCGGAGTCAATCCGTTTGTTCCGTTAAAGTCAAATAGCTTTGTAAACCCTGTGCCATCTGTATTTATTTTGAAAATTATCCCTGCCGAAGATATTCCTCCCCATGCTGTCATCCCATATAATGTGCTTCCGTTTATTATTAATCCTCCGTTAGGATATGCCCCATTTGCTACTATATCAAAATCAAATAATTTTGCATAACCTGAACCATCTGTATTTATTTTGAAAATAACTCCATTATCATTTAAACCTCCGGCAGAAGCCATGCCATAAAGTGTTGAGCCAATTAACAATAAATTTCCATAAGGAAATCTCCCATTACTTGCTCCCGCAAAATCGATTAGTTTTGAATAACCGCTTCCATTCATATTTATCTTGTAAACTACTCCAAAATTACTCAATCCTCCTGTACTCGTGGTTCCATACAGATAAGTTCCGTCACAAACAACTGCATTTAATGGCCATGAACCATTTGCCGGAGAACAATCACTGAGTTTTAAATACTGCGAATAGCAAGAAGATAAGTTTATGTTTATCTGAAAAATGATTAATATTGTTACCAGCATTACAATGTTAATGGACTTATACTTTTCATTATTAAATAATAAGCATTTAAAGCTAACACAGACAAAATTTGCGTCAGCTAATGTATCTTTTCTTCTATTCGTTAAATTAGTCAATAATAAAATCCTTCATGTTTCAATAAATTAAAACTAAAACATGTTTACGTTTTTTATACAATTTCAAATCTCCCCTACTTTCTTCTTAAAAACTATCCTAACAATAAACACCGACACAAAAAAAATCGCTATCGCTATCAATCCCTTCGTACTGATGTTCGAATGAGTATTAATCACTTGATTTATAAACGCTATGAACTTAAATACCAAAGATTCCGGGTTTATTGTTGCGAATTTTTTTGTCGAATTATCATAAATGATCTGCTGTTTTGCGGTCTCGTACAAAATTATTGAAAATTTCAACAAAAATAATCCAAAATATATGACCGAACTCGCAAAAATCGCCACCAGTTTTTGCAAAAACGACAGCCTATATGAAATTAGCAACGCTATTGTCAGAATAAACGGAACATAAAAATGCGTCTTTATGTTAAATAAAATGTTCGGCAAGGCAATTTCATAATTACCGTTAGTGTGGTAAACCATCTTCGAGGCGGTGATCGTTATATTTTCATAATTATAATCAATCGTCAGGCGCTTCAATTCGCTCTCCGAATAGATTGGCAAGGCCGTCGCAGCTTTAATCACCTTCAGCAAACCAATCTGAAACGTCTGATTAACAAGCGAATATGAAAAAAATAACAAAATAAAAATCAAACATGATAAAATTACCGATTTCAAAACCGGAAAACTGTTCATCCAACCGTTAATTAACTTAATTAAACTGGTTTTTGCTGACTTAACGAAGATATTTTTAATAACTTTATCCATAATCCAAACTCAATAATTGCGATTAATACCGGAAAAATTTCTATATGAAATAAATCAAGGTAGGAACTCTGACCAGCAAACATAATAAATAAGATAATCAATCTTAATATATTTAATCCAAAGATTAATGATGCTCCTACAGCCATGATAATTAGTTTTTTAACAAATCTATTCGGGAATGAAATTGCAATAATTATGAATTGTGCAATCGGCTCGAAGCCATCGCAGCCCAATCCGATCTGGAATTGTGAATTGTTATAAATAAGACCTAAACCTGATAAATTGACATGATAACCAATAAAAGATACTACTGGCGCAATGATTGCAACATCCATGAGAATTAAATTTGCAACAATCGTGTTAAAATAGCCGTTTTCTAAAAAATAATAAAATACAGGAAAAAGAACAATTAAACTAAAAATAAACTTGATTACAGGCTTATGCTTAATAATCAATAATTTAAGATTCTTCAAACCAAGTAAAATAATATTATTAGCCACTTTGGCTTTTATTCTTTTATCATATTTTTTTTTCTGTCTAATTATCACCATAAGCCCTTCATTTCTATCAAATTTCATCCACAATTAAAATAATTCAAATTACATACCAATTATTAACTAAATCTATATATTATATAATTATACGAATAAAAAAATCCCATTTCCAATAAAAATTGAAATGTTAATAAAAACCGATATGAATAAATTATTAAGTTTGAATCCACCTTTAACAGTAATTTATCTTTTTACAAATATAATTTGACAATAAATCAAAGATATTTTACATCATAGAACAGTATTTTATTATTCACGAACTGTATTTTATTATTTACGAATATAATTTATTTATCATTGAATACAATATTATTAATCACGAATTTTATTTTAACTGCTTTGAACTGATTTTTTCTTTTAATGAATTATGCTTTAGCATTTTTGATTAACTTCATTGATGATTTATTTCGTTTCGTTGATGATATATTTCATTTCGTTGATGATTTATTTCATTTCGTTGATGATTTTTTTCGTTTCGTTGATGATATATTTCATTTCGTTGATGATTTATTTCATTTCGTTGATGATTTTTTTCGTTTCGTTGATGATATATTTCATTTCGTTGATGATTTATTTCGTTTCGTTGATGATTTATTTCTTATGTTTAAGGCTATATTTTAATTATATCGAATAAATTTATTATACTAAATAGGAACTTTATTATTAATAAAGGAAATTTGTTCTTTTATAAAAAACACACCCCCTAAGAAGCTGCCTCAAAAGCCTCAATTAATCAATAAATAAGTAAATCTTAACTCCCCGCCTCTAATCAATGGGTTGAAAGATGTGTTTATTGATCTAAAAACTTCTTAGAAAGATATACAACTTGAATTAAATTCTAATTTCAAATAATTGGCATATCTTTTGAAGGCTATGCCTATCATTTCTATTAGGTTGATTGAGAAGGAATCGAAGGGGAATAACTGTACCTGTAATTTGTTTTTCTTGATTGTTCGCTTCCAAGTTCCTGCAACTGCTCCGTTTATGACAATAGTTGCGATGAATACGCCATTATTTCCGGGGCATACTTTTTGGGCATGGGCGGAAGCAAGCACATCAGCTCGGTCTTTGTATCCCAATATATATTCATCAAATCCTGGTAAGACGAAACATGATTTTTGATTGACGGATTGAGTTTCGGCTGAAAAGTAATAGGTTTTATCGGCGATTTTTTCGCTTAAAAGGAAGTTATTTGCTGATTGATGTCCGATTTTTGCTTCTCCGGCAGATAAGCCTGACCACCAAATGAAATCCTGTAAAGTTGCAGGGCCATGGCTTATGAAATATCGTTTGGCGAGCAGGCCGAGAGCTTCATCGCGAGCTAATATTTTTGGGTTGGGAACCCATTCTTCGGTCAGGGAGAACATTTGTTCGTTGTTCTTTATCCCGCTTTGGCAGATGATTCCTTTCAGAGCAGAGTTCCACAGGATATGATAGCCTCTCTGCCCTGCTGTTGAAATGCCGGCTGATTCAAGAGTGGCATACATTTCATCTCTAACTAATTGTTTTCCTCCTTGCAGAGCCTTGGTGAACTCATCATAGCAGCGGAATAAGGTAATATCGTCGAGTTCTAAGGCTTTACGTCTGTTCAATGCTCCTTTGATATTCTTGGGTGAACAAAGTTGAAGCATCCAACGGACATCTTCGGCGGGGATAACGAACAGAGTTCCTCTCATTGGCCATGTGCGAATAATGGAACGATCATTGAAGGCATTTTCTATATCGGGCAGGGAATTGTTTTGGTTTAACCGGAGTGCGATTGACCATTTAACTCCGTGAAAATCCTGACCTTGCAGCCCGCCCATCCATTTGACTAATTCGAGAGGGGAATTATTTTTATTGTGAGAAATATTTTGATTGATCAGACGTGAGTTTGGAAGATTATTTGAGATTTTCATTAATTATTTACTTAGAATAATTTTGTAGCTTTTGATTTCAATTCCTATGTTTATTCGCAAATAATAAACGCCATTAGCTAATTTGTTCATATTAATAGAATAATTATCATCATTTAATGAAATATTTACATTGCTAACTAATTCTCCAAACAAGTTATAGAGTCCAATATAGTTAAATATTTCTCGAGTACCATTATGTATGTAAATAATTTCGTCGGTTGGAACCGGAAATACTGAGATTGCACCTTTGTTTTCTTTAATTCCTAAAAATGCAAAATCGTATAAATCCGAGATTGCATTGCAAGCAAAAGAGTTAGCCATATTTGTTGTTTGAACCTGATATTTTCCATCAACTAATGGTGAGTACTTGATCATGTCTGAGTTTTTTATAATTACACCGTTCAAGAGCCAGCGATAAGTTTTTGCGACTGTTGAGCAATAGAGTTCTGTTCCTGATCTTAATACCTTAGGTTTTGCGGGTTTAGGGTACAAAATGACAGTAAGTGTGTCGGAAAACCATTTGTAGCCAGCGGCATCGACTCCAATAACGAAATATTTACCGGCAAGGTGGACGGAATCTCGCCGACTGGTAATTTTATCACTCCAATAATAGCGGGCAAATCCTGGGCCGGCGTCTAAAATTACAGTATCGCCGTTGCAAATTATTAAGGGATTCTCGCCGTTTGGTGAAAGGCTGATCTTTTGGGCTTTCATAACGGTAACTGCGAATCCTTTTAACTTGGTTTTGCAGCCATTGGAGTTAGTGACGGTTAATCCGATGGCGCAATTGAGTGTATCTGTCCAGACTACCCTAACGTGTGCCAGATTGCTATCTCCATAGAAGTAGCCCCCCTTTACGGACCATTTGTATGATAAGGAGTCGTCGGAGATTCCATAATAATCACTGATGGATAATTGTTTTGTTAAAGTATCTCCGGAAATAGTGGCTGAGGGGAGGTCTAAAACGCTGATGAAAACGGAATCTTTGTCAATATCTCCGCTTGCATCTTGGATGGTTAGATAGTAAGAACGGGTAGAATCTGGTACAAGGAGTGGATTTGGAACGGAATCATTCAGGATGCCATTTTTGGGAGTCCAGGTGCAAGAAAGTTTACCGTTGATAAAATCGGGAACAGAACCGAACCTAACGGTGTCCCCTAAGCACACTTGCCGATCATCTCCGGCGAAAGCAGCAAGATATTTGGGGAGAAATTTTATTACAAAGGGTTTGGAGCGACAAGTGTCGTAACAAATAGAATCAAATGCGTTTTTTGAAATTGGGAAATCGGTAGAAAGGGTATTTCCGGTAATAATAACAAATCCATTATCAGTGAACCAACAATTTTTACCGACATCGGATTTAGAACCACCGATGTATGTAGAATATTTCATTTTTCGGAGGTCGTTATCAAAGATAGTAAGAAAAGCATCGGAGGAAGAAATGGTATCGAGCTGTTTTGGGAAAATTGCACCTTTGGTGGTAGGGAAATCTCGTGAGCTGGTCATACCACTTAGAATAACTTCTTTATAATTTCGATTAAAATATAGTCCGAAAGCTCGTTCTACACCAATACCACCAAGGAATGTGGCAGCAGTAATGGAATTACTTGAAGGAGAGAATTTCAAAACGAAGGCATCACCGGTTCCCTGCATAACTTTTTGCCCGTATAAGCGGCACCAAGAGGAATCTGTAATTGTGAAATCAAAGGATTCGGTATAACCGGCAATGAAGCAGTTATTAGCAGTATCTAATTTAAGGCAGTAACCAATATCACGACTATTGCCACCGATGAAAGTGGAATACTTGAGAGCGGATCCATCGGGATTGAGTTTGGTTAGGGCTAAATCGCTTAAATTTCCTAATGAATCTTTATCATGATAGACTGGTTCGACAGCGTCAGCGCTTATGGGATAATTTTTTGAAGAAGTTGTAGCGAGTATATAAATATTATTTGAGTTATCAAGATCAACCGATTGTCCGAAATCATCATTAGCACCACCGAAGACACTTGAAAAAGATAATGTGGAACCATTTGAGCTAAGTTTACTAATAAAAACATCATTTTTAGCGGTATCATAATTCATATAAGCACCGGGAGTATAGGGGTAACTGCCCTCATGGACTGTGTAACCGGTAAAATATACATTCTGAGCTTTGTCAAGTACGATTGATTGGGCATAATCATCTTTTGCACCACCGATGAGTGTTGACCAAATCAGAGAAGCGCCATCATATTTAAGTTTTAAAACAAAGCAATCGAATCCACCATTATTCGATGTATCAAAAGCCGAGTATGTGACAGGGAAAAACTTTGTTTGATTAACATACCCGGTAATAACCAGATTCTTTGACGAATCAAAAGCAAATGATTCGGCGTAGTCATCAACAAAACTCCCGATAAATGTTGACCAAATCAACTTTGTACCGGATGAATCCAATTTACTTGCAAAAATATCAGGGTCTAAAAATTGATTTTTATGAAATTGAGTTCCGTAGGCACCGGAACTTGTGGGAAAATCTGCAGAAGAACTATATCCGCATAGATAAACAAAACCATTAGAATCGACTTTCATACAGCGCACGGCGTCATTTACACTACCTCCCAAGTAAGTAGAAAATACAATGTCCTTCCGAGGTTCAAATCTCTTGGCTTGTATCTCTCCAAACAGGAGAACTATATTTAATATCAGTATAATTACTTTCAAACAAATCTTTCATCACTCTATCAAATAACTTAACCACATTATCGACAATTTTCTCAAGAAATTTATAACGAATCAATAAGAATATAATTTTAATTAGTATTTGGTTTCGATACCCAAAGATTGGAGCGCAAACCTTGTTTTATTAAATACAAATCCATGATTCTCAAGATAAATAAATTCTTTAGACTGCCTTCTTAAACTATTTTTCAATTGATCCGATGCACTTGAAATATAAACACTTTTTCCCTTTGATTTTAGAATTTCAATCATTGCATCAAAGGCTTCAATTCCATCCATATCCATTTGAAACACTTCTCGTAATCTGATAATAACAATATTGAATTTATCAAAAATATCTGTCTCAAAACGAGACAAATGAGCCGCGCAATTCACATACAAAAGATTGCCTCTTATGGAATAAAGCAGAATTGTACCGTCTTCTTTCAAAGGTTTTAGTTTATCACCTGAAATCGAATTAACCAAACCTTGCTCATCATTAACAAAAATTTCGAAATGACCATGTGAAGTTTTTTCAACAAAAAGAAAGAATGCAATTGCTACTCCTAATGCTATTCCAACTATCGGATCTTCAATAACAGTAACAAGCGCCACTACCAAAGCTACTACATAGCTGGGTAAGTCATATTTGCGAAGTTTACCAAAATGCTTTGATTCAACCATCCTTATTGCAGTATCAACAAGAATAGCAGCAATTGCAGTCATTGGTAAATATTTAAATTGATTAAGTAGAAAGAAAGATATAACGGCTATAAAGATTCCACTGAATATCCCTGAAAATTTATTATTAGCACCGGAACGTATATTCAATGATGTTCTGGCTAATGCTGCAGTTGCTGGCATCCCTCCTGCAATTCCAGAAGCAATATTTGCTAAACCAAGCGCTAATAATTCCTTGCGCGGGTTATGTTTTAAATGAGTCATTGAATCGGCAATTTTTGCAGATAGCATTGTTTCAATAATCCCAACAAAAGCGATTGTTCCAGCCGATATGATTATTTGATTATGAAAAGAGAACTCTTTTGCTAATGAAAAAGAAAATTTTATATCTTGAAATTTATCACCTAAAGTAAATAAATTATACTGTATCAATTGAGATTTTGAAAGGTATCCTAATAAAATTACTATTGGAGCCAATATGATAGCACCGGGTATTTTTAATTTATATTTTCTCGTAAAATAAAGGAATAATAGAAATAAGCAAAAGGATAATAAAGATTTATAATCAAAATGACTAAGGTTCTGATAAGCGACGATAAGAGTTTCTAATGAATTAGATTTTGAAGGAATTGTATATAATCCGAGAATAAAGTTAGTTTGGTTTAAAATTAGAATGACAGCTATTCCGAGAGTGAATCCATGTATCACACTTGAAGGAACATAAATCAAATATTTTTCAATTCTAAGAAAATACCCGATAATAATTATTAAACCTGTAATGAAAGTTAGTTCAGGTAACAAGCCAATGCCATAAGATAGAGTAAAAGTAGCCGTTAAACCAGTCAAAGCACCTGTTGGACCTATTATATTAAATTGACTACCTGCAAAAATTGCGCCGATAGTACCGGCAACAAAAGCCGTTATTATTCCGACTGTTGGAGTAGCTCCGGATGCCATAGCAAGAGAAACAGAAAGTGGAATTGAAACTAAAGCAACCGTCAAACCGGAACGCCAATTATTTTTTATTTTATTTTTCATAATCTATTTGCCCTCCCCAGCCGTGTAAAAATTGGAAAAATCACTTTACGTGCTTGCTCCTTACCCCATAAATTTTTTAATTGATTGTAAATAATATCTAAAGGATTACGATCATGGATTTCAAAATAAGTTTTTACACAAGACCATGTATTTAAATAACCGATTACTTGATCAAAAGTCCAATAAAATTTACTTTCGAATTCAGGTACATGAATTTCATTAAATGGGAATGGAATTGTCTTATAACTTTCGTCAATATAATGTCGTACTTTATCCCAATAATTTCCAATTATTTCATCATTAAAATATCTTAACAATCTATCTATTTCAGTATCGGTTCTAAATAAACCATATCCGGTAGCAACAAAGATTCCGTCAGGTTTGATTATTCTATACACCTCCGAATAGAATCTATCAAAATCGAACCAGTGAATAGCTTGTGCCACTGCAATTAAATCGAAAAAATTATCTTGGAATTGCGTTGATTCGGAATTACATAAACTATAGAAAATATTGTCCCTTTTTATTGCTTCTGTTATCTGATTCTGACTAATATCAATTGCATAGACATTAGTAAAGTAATTTGATATTTCAAAAGCTAATTGCCCGTTACCTGTACCGCAGTCCAAAGCGTTCGATCTATCCTTAACATTTAGATTAATATAATCAAAAAGTTCAGAAGGATAATCTGGTCTGAACTTTAGATAGTCATGTGAAATTGAAGAAAAAAAATCTTTCATTGTTTTGGTAATTGTTAGAATGTGCTTCCTTTAAATTACATCGAATTTTGGAATATTCTGAAAATTATGATATTGATGATTCAATTTAATTTTTATTAGAAAAAGTGAACTTACAATTTTGTGATAATTTAATGTCCATTTTTTAATTTGTCTATAAATATTCCAAAAAAATCTAATTTAACTTTTATACTTAAATAAATTACTAAATTTGTATAAAATGATAACCATAATGCTCCTAAAATATTAATTATTCTTAATCATAATAATAGCTGACAAGCTCTGAAATTAATAAATATATGTTATATTTGAAAAAGTATAAATTTATTGATTGCTATTTTCTAATTAATTTTTCATCAAACATTAATCTACCCTTAAACTATGATATTTATTCCTGATTTGACTCTAAATATATCGGAAATTTTTTATTCAATTCAAGGAGAAGGCAGCAGGGCTGGTATGCCATGTATATTTATCCGTTTGCAAGGTTGCAAGCTGCGTTGTTCTTGGTGCGACACCGCTTATGCACTGAAGTTCGATTCAGGTGGGAAGAAAATGACACTCCAAGAGATAAAGAATGAAATTTTAGAAATCAATTGTAATTTCGTTGAATTTACAGGCGGAGAGCCTCTTGAGCAGCTAAATGTACTAAATCTTATGGAACATCTGTTGGATTTGAATTATCTTGTTGCAGTTGAAACTGCCGGATATCTTGATATTTGCGACCTTGATAAAAGAATAGTTAAAATTTTGGATTTTAAATGTCCTGATTCTAAAATGAGCCAATTCAATCTATATTCTAACATTCAATGCTTAACAAAACTTGATGAGATAAAGTTTGTAATTGCCAGTCATTCGGATTATATCTGGGCTAAAGAAATTCTTTCTGAGTATAATTTGAATTTATTAACCAAAGCAGTATTTTTTTCCTTTGCAGCAAATCCTTCACCTGAAAAAGAAATAATAACAAATAAGTTTTCTTTGTCAAAATTAGCCGAATTGATTTTAGAAGATAATTTACCAGTCAGATTGCAATTGCAAATGCATAAGTACGTATGGGAGCCGAATAGAAGAGGAGTTTAATGAATTACGAATTTGGAACTAAGAATTAAAAATTATTGAAATGGACTGGAATTAAATTTGGAATATTAATTTTTTTTGTTTTGTTCATCTTGCTCTAATTCGAATAGAAATGCGTATTTCAGAAAAGTACCTACCAAACTACTTAGCGCTGCTATAAAGCCACGATAGCCATCAAAGATTGCTTTATTAATAAAATAAAGTCTTATGAAAGCAATTATCGGGTTGATTAGTAAATTAAAGAATTTTGCACTTCTACCCTGCTTTTTATAACTTAATGCAGAAAGACTGGCATAGTCGATAGTTTTGGTGAAGTGATGCTCTAAATTATTATAAGAATAATGAAACAAATCTCCATTAATATTTTTAATCAAACCTTCGCATTTAAGTTCTTCATGTACATCGTACCCGACCCAGTGCGGATTTC
Organism: Candidatus Kapaibacterium sp.; assembly: GCA_026390695.1. Taxonomy (GTDB): domain Bacteria; phylum Bacteroidota; class Ignavibacteria; order Kapaibacteriales; family UBA2268; genus JAPLFL01. Next base: position 19,991 of record JAPLFL010000105.1, read on the forward strand.
CTGATTTTCTCACTAAACGTAAATGCCAATCCGGTCGCCAAGCATATTTCATGAATTTACCTAAATAGAAAGTCCTGCGATTAATTTTATATGAAAAATCATTGTTATCAACCTTAACTGCTTCTGAAATCGATTGTTTCAGTTCGTCTGAGAGCACTTCATCAGCATCTATACTAAGAATCCAGTTGCCAGAACATTTTTTTAGAGCTGAATTCTTTTGATTAACAAATCCATCCCAGACTTTAATAAAGATTTTATCAGTAAATTCGGCAGCTATTGCGCGTGTTGAGTCCGAAGAATTAGAATCGACAATAATAATTTCATCGGCAATATCTCGAACACTTTCAAGAGTTCTACGGATATTTTCCTCCTCATTAAAAGTAATAATGCAAACCGATAATTTTATTTTCTCAATCATAATCTTAAAAATTCATTTTGTAATAATAAAAATAAAAAACGACTGCAAGATATAATAATTTGCAGTCGTTTTAATATATTTTTCTTTATTATTTTGTCTTCTGACGAATTTTTCTCTCGGACATTCCGCGTAGATAGTAAAGTTTAGCGCGGCGGACGTTACCTTTGCGCATAACAGCTATACTTTGGATCATAGGAGAAAATAATGGGAATATTCTTTCAACACCGACGCCGTTTGAAATTTTGCGTACGAGAAATGTTTGTCCAACTCCAGCTCCACGGCGGGAAATGACAATTCCTTTATAATTCTGGATACGTTCTTTTTCTCCTTCAACCACTCTTACAGCCACATTGACAGTATCACCGGGACGGAAATCAGGAATTTCGGCGAAATTATCACCATCTTTTTTCTTGCGGCTTTCTATTGCCTGCTCAATAACTTTTGCGCCTATTAAATCAATTGTATTCATTTCAAACCTCAAAAATATAAGACTTCAAAATTACGCTTTTTTCTGAAAATAACCAAAGAAAATTTAAAAAAATATTTATCAATAACCTTATCTCTCAAAGATGCTGATTGGCTGTATCTTTAGAAATTTTCTAAATGAAAATAAGTATTGTTCACGTTTTATTTTTTCTTTTTTGTTTTATCAGGTGTCATAACAACAGAAAGACTTTTTCCTTCAAATTTCAGCCCTGAGTCAACTTTTGCAATATCTTCCAAAGCAGCAACAAATCTTTCAATCATTGCTTTTCCGATATCTTGATGGGTAATTTCCCTGCCTCTGAAGATTAAAGAAATTTTGACTTTATTTCCTTCTTCAATAAAAGTCCGGGCATGGCGAAGTTTGAAGTTAAAATCATGCTCCTGAATACGCCATTTCAAACGTATTTCCTTCATCTGTTGCTGCTGCTGGTGCAAGCGTTGGAGTTTATCTTTCTTTTGTAATTCGTAAATAAATTTACCATAGTCAATTAATCTACAAACTGGAGGATTAGCCTGTGGGGCTATTTCAACAATATCAATATCTCTGTCTTCCGATATTCGTAATGCTTCTCTTGATGAAACAATTCCGATTAATGCTCCATTTTCGTCGATTAATCTAACTTCTTTAGCCTGGATTTCAGAATTTACTTTATAACGGCTTGCGATGCTGTCTTTCTGATGTGAAGAAGAGCTGTGGTGGTTCGAATCAGTTCCTGGGGTTAGCTTCAAACATTCCCTTTCTGTAATTAATAATATATAAAAACTTTACCATAGTACAAATATAATATCTTTTGTTGTAATATAAAATATATTTTTTCTCGCTCCTGTTCATTTCCGATAAAAATTGTAATTTTGTGTCTTTTATAAATTTAACATCATCCAATTAACTGAAAAATTCTGTAATAATTTAAATTTCAAATAAATCAACTTATACTATGTTAGAGAACACAAAAAATGATCAGGAAATGCGTCGGATCGAGGAACTCGAACTCCTCGAGAAGGCAGGAGTACAGCCATTTCCATATAACTTTGATAAAATTCACACTTGTAAATTTATAATCGATAATTTTAGTGATGATAATCCTGAAATTTTATCCGAAGTCGCTATTGCCGGACGTATTTCAAGTATTCGCAGAATGGGGAAAGCAAGTTTTTGTCATATTAATGATGAAACTGGAAAACTACAAATTTATATCAAAAGAGATGATCTGCCCGATTTCTACGAGCATTTTAAAATGCTTGATATTGGCGATATAATCGGTGTTAAGGGTTATGCTTTCCGTACCAAAACAGGGGAAGTATCTGTTCATACTCGCCAAATGCAGCTCCTGTGCAAGTCTCTTGCTATTCTGCCTATCCCAAAAGAAGAAATAGATGAGAATGGCAATAAAATAATTCACGATGCATTTGAAGATAAAGAATTGCGTTATCGTCGCCGCTATCTTGATTTAATCGTCAATTCACAGATTAAGGAAGTATTCATTAAACGAGCAAAAATTATTTCAAATATGAGAAAATATTTTGATGATAAAGGCTGGCTCGAAGTTGAAACCCCAATCTTACAGCCACTCTATGGAGGAGCTTCAGCACGTCCCTTCATAACTCATCATAATGCTTTGGATGTTGATCAATACCTAAGAATTGCATTAGAACTATATTTGAAGAGATTAATTGTAGGCGGATTCGAAGGTGTATATGAAATCGGAAAGGTTTTTCGTAATGAAGGTATGGATAAAAAACATAATCCAGAGTTTTCACTTATGGAAATTTATGTTGCATATAAAGATTATTTTTGGATGATGGAAATGGTAGAAGATTTATATTCTCATTTGGCGCTTTCAGTCTGCAATACAACAGATATTGAATTTGATGGCAAAGTGATAAATCTCCAAAAACCTTTTCGTCGGGCTAAGATGTTCGATCTTTATAAAGAATATACAGGATATGACTTAAAAGGTAGAACTAATGCTGAGTTAATAGATATAGCTCATAAATTAAAAGTTGAAATTGAACCCGGTACAACTAATATGAAAATTTTAGATGAAATTTTCGGATCTTTCGTTGAACCTAATCTCATTCAGCCTACTTTTGTTATGGATTATCCTATCGAAATGTCACCCCTTGCAAAAATTCATCGCTCGGATGAAGGATTAGTCGAGCGGTTTGAGCTTTTCATCAATGGCGCTGAAATGGCAAATGCCTTTTCAGAATTAAATGATAGCAGAGACCAACGTGCCCGCCTCGAGGAGCAAGCTCGAAACAGAGCCGCTGGTGACGAAGAAGCAATGGTTGTTGACGAAGATTTCTTATATGCTCTTGAAGTTGGTATGCCTCCGACTTCTGGGCTTGGAATAGGCATTGACAGGCTCGTAATGCTACTCACAGGTCAGACATCAATTCGCGATGTTTTGTTTTTCCCTCAAATGAAACCTGAGATAAGCAGATAATTCACACTATTTTTTTTTAAAAATTCTACTAAATAAAATGGATAAAATATTAGCTTTAATAGACCAGAACAGGGATAATTCCTTATCAGGATTAATTGAATTATTGAAAATTCAATCTATCAGCAGCGAGATTGAGCATAAAAATGATATGATTTATTGCGCTGATTGGCTCGTAGAGCATTTTTCAAGTATTGGGCTGAATAATTGCAGAACAATAGAAAACGGTGAAGGCCATCCTTTGGTTTATGCTCAATGGCTTGGGGCTGGCTCTGATGCTAAAACAGTTTTAATTTACGGGCATTATGACGTCCAACCTGTCGATCCACTGAATGAATGGATCAGTTCACCTTTCGAGCCAAGAATAGAGAATAATAAAATCTTTTGTCGAGGTACTGCTGATGATAAAGGACAATTCTTCATACATGTAAAAGCAGTCGAGTACTTTCTGAAGGCTCAGGGCTCTTGTCCGGTGAATATTAAATTTATTATCGAGGGTGAAGAAGAAGCCGGATCAAGTAGTATTAATGATTTTATCGCTCAAAATACAGATCTACTCTCATGTGATGCCGTATTAATATCCGATACAGAATGGTTTGCAGATAATTTGCCATCAATTTGCTATGGTTTGCGTGGATTGAGTTACATGGAAATAAATGTTCAGGGACCAAACAGGGATTTACATTCAGGTTCATTTGGTGGTGCTGTCGATAATCCTGCAATAGTTTTATCTAAAATAATAGCACAGCTTCATGATGAAAATGGTAGAATCACAGTCCCCGGATTTTATGATGATTTAATCGAAGCCAGTATCGAAGAACGCAACGATTTCTTGCGGCTGAACTTTGATGAAGCGCATTACAAGGCTGATCTCAATATTAAAGCCCTTGGTGGGGAAAAAGAATTTACTACTTTAGAAAGAGTCTGGGTTCGTCCATCGTTGGATGTAAATGGCATCTGGAGCGGTTATATCGGTGACGGCGTCAAAACCGTTTTACCAGCTAAAGCCGGAGCGAAGATTTCTTGCCGATTAGTAGCAAATCAAAATCCGGAAAAAATCTTTCAACTCGTCTCCGATTATATTTTATCATTAGCGCCGCCATCAGTCCATGTTACCGTCAAATATATGCACGGTGGAAATCCAGTATTGGTTCCTAAACAAAATTCTGCAATAAGTGCTGCAGCTCAGGCATTTCGTCATGTATTCAACATTGAACCGGTATTTATCCGCGAAGGTGGCTCTATTCCGGTTGTTGAGACACTTTCAGTTTTTCTGAAAGCTCCTGTTGTTCTTATGGGATTCGGCCTTCCGGGCGATAATATCCATTCCCCTAACGAAAATTTCGATTTGAATAATTTCTTCAATGGGATTAAAGTTTCTGCATTATTTTTTGAATATTTTGCTTCAAAGTAACTTTTTGATTTTTGACTTGTTATTAGTTCGGCTAACAAATAACGAGTTGTTCTGCAAGTCGAATTATGTGTTAATGTGATTTGAATAAAAGAATGACTCTTTGAGATTATTATTATATATTTGTAGCAAGCAAACAAATTGATTTACATAAATATTCAGGTGCATGATGAGAAAATTTATTCTCCGAGTTTTTATTTTAATGATAATTGCATTAAATTGCAGTCTGGCAGCGACGATCGAGTATGTTAACCCAATTAATGGATCAACTTTTAATTCTCTTCGCTCTCCTCTGATTTTGCGTTCTTCAGAATTGCTGTTAAAAAGCACAATAGATCAAAACAGTTTAATTGTTAATGGTGATAAAAGTGGCATTCACAGCGGCAAACTTAAACTTGCCGATGATGGTCGTACTTTATGTTTTGCCGTGAATGATCCTTTTCTTCCGAATGAGAATGTTTCAGTTATGCTTTCAAATCAAATCAAAACAATTGACGGCAGTCTTTTAAATTCTTATACTTATAGTTTTTCAACAACGTCGCTTTCAGAGCCATTGCACGTCAATTTTTCTCCTGATGAACAAACTTTTTCTCTTACTTCAATTTCAGCAGCAGACGTTTCAACAACAAGTGCAACAATACCCAAACCATCTGATTGGCCTGCTTTAACTGTTGATACAACTGTAAATAATCCATCACCTGGTTATGTTTTTATTTCAAGCAATACTGGTAAACAATATGTTTACATGATGATAATCGATAGCTATGCTAATCCGGTTGCTTATGTCGAAAATTTAATTTTTCCTAATTGGAATTTTACTATGCAGCCAAATGGTTTGGTAAGTGATGCTCATATATTACAAGGTGTAACTCCTCCAGGTTTCGGTTGGGCAGAGAGCATTATTGAAATACGAGATAGTAATTTAAAAGTAATTGACTCAGCCCAGTTCAAAAACGGCTACATTGCTGATTTTCACGATTTTCATATCCTGCCGAACGGTCATATTTTATTTGTAGCTTATGATTATCAATTAATTGATATGAGTAAATACGTAACTGGCGGCAGAGCTGATGCACAGGTTCTTGGAGGAATAATTCAGGAGCAGGATATGAGCGGTAATGTAGTATTCCAATGGCGTACATGGGATTGGAGAAAATTTGATGAATGTTATGAACCGCTAACGGGACCAAAAGTTGATTTAGTCCACATTAATGCTGTGGAACTCGATTATGATGGCAATATTCTTGTATCCAGTCGTCATACTTCTGATATAACAAAAATAAATCGTAAAACCGGCGAGATTATGTGGTATCTCGGAGGCAAAAAGAATCAATTTACTTTTCTAAATGAAACAGTTAAATCCGAACCTTATTTTTCTTACCAACATGACATCCGGAGGCTACCAAACCGTAATATTACACTTTATGATAATGGTGTAAAACATAGTCCTCAATATTCAAGAGCAGTTGAATATCAACTTGATGAGGTAAATAAAACCTGCCAGTTAGTTTGGCAGTACAGGCACTCCGTTGGTGATATCTATGCAATGACTCAGGGCAATGTCCAACGTTTAAAAAATGGGAACACTGTAATAGGTTGGGGCGGATTTACAAGCTCAAGTTCAACTTTTAGAAATAAAACTTATACTGAAGTTCATCCCGATGGTTCTATTGCACTTGAAATTTCTCTTCCAGTACTGATGTCTGGTGCAGGCACTTCATATCGTGCTTTCAAATTTCCCTGGCCACCAATGCAGAAATACTCCCGTGGCGTTGTTACCGGTTTATCAAAAGGAACTGATTACTCATTTAAGGATACCCTTGCAACAGGAATTAGTCTGAATTTTGATAGCATCACAAAGAGTGGCACTGACAGCGTTATTGTTTCTCGATACGATTATGCACCGATGAAGCCTGTATTTATAGGATTAGCCCCACTGGTAGCGCCTTTCCGGTTTGAATTAGCAACAAAAAATATTAATCCGTATAGCACTAAATTTACTGTTGATCTGAATGAAATTTTAAATTTCTTCGATTCTGGCAAACTTAACGTATTTTACAGAGCTACACCAGGTGCAGGTACTTTTTCCAAACTCCCGACAACTTATAATGCTGCTAAAAATTCGATTACAGCAACAGTGACAGCCGATGGCGAATTTATTATCGGAGTGGATGACTCTATTCCGGCACCATCGAAGCCACATTTGATCTATCCTGATTCTGCATCTTTCCCCAATGCTAAAAATCCAATTCCCTTCAATTGGTCTCCTGAAGGCTATGTTCAGCGATCTACCATTCAGATTTCTGACAAATCCGATTTCAGTACATTTGCAGATAATCAAAGTAATCTTAAAGAAGCACTTATTACATTTTCAAATCTTGTAGCCGGAACAAAATACTACTGGAGAGTCCAGACTGAGAATGATAATGGAAAGAGCCCCTGGTCTGATGTTTGGACATTTATTCCAAAGAATCCTTATATTACTGTTTTAACACCAAACGGCGGTGAAGCCTTCTTGCAGAGCGATACTTCATTAATTAAATGGAAAACTAATTCAACTGATTCTGTAAAAATCTTACTCTACAGAAATAATGTTTACTATAATAATATCGCAGATAAATATTATTGCCCGTATCAGGCATATTATTGGGGACTACAGCCAATACTTGAGCTTGGGAACCGATATAAAATCAGAATAGTTTCACGCAAAGATTCTACTTTTTATGCTGAATCAAATAATTTCTTTGCAATAGTTTTATCTGTAGAGTTTCAACAGATGCCGACACCTCTATTATCAATCAGCGAAATTTTCCCAAACCCTGCAAATGCACTTGTAAACATAGAATTCGATATTCCTAATTCTGATTACAGCACATTAAATATTTACGATATTAATGGGCTTGAAGTTGCAAAAGTATGCGAAGGGATTTTAAATCCCGGTAAATATAAATTAGATTGTAATACTGCGAAATTGGCTCCTGGCATGTATTTTTGTAAATTAATAAATCGCGGAAATGTTTTTACATCTAAATTATTGATTATTAAATAAGAAAATAATTGACTGTCTCAAAAATTCGGAATTAATAGTTTAGGTAACACTAATTATTGATAAAAAAATTTGAGACAGTCACATTTTGTTTTGTAACAAATTGTTTTTATTTTTGTTATTATATTGTGATTCTAATTTGACTTTCAATATGAATTGAAAATAATTAAAATTAAAAAGGAGACTGTTTATCGAATAATTAATACTACATTTAAAGAGGATAATAAATATGAAACACTTTTCTTTGATTTTTATTAGTTTGATATTAATAAACGGTTATTTATTTGCCGATGACGTATTTCCTGCAGTATATCTGCATGTTCAAGAGGATCCGTCTCCCGGCTATTTTTTTGTTAGCCCATTTGGAAATAGTACAGCTTCATTAATAGATAACGGCGCTCATCATATTTATGACAAAGCGACGTCCTTTAATGATGCCGGAACCAATAATGTATTATGGGATTTCAAAATTCATCCAAACAATAGGATTACTTTCTTTAGCAGAGCTGCAGTATTTGAGATTAATAAGAACTATGATGTGATCGATAGTTTTGTAACTCAAAATTACCCATTAGATTTTCATGAATTTATTTTTCTAAGTAATGGCAACGCTCTACTTTTAGGTCAGGATAATAGAATTGTCGATATGAGTCAGCTCGTGGATGGTGGCAGAGTTGGAACAAAAGTTTATGAATTTGTACTACAAGAGATAGATGCTAATAAGAATGTTGTCTGGCAATGGTTTTCGTATGATCATATTCCAATAACAGATGCTACCACCGACAATGATTTAACTAATTCTGAAATTTTGCCTATTCATATAAACGCATTTTGTGAAGATTATGACGGAAACATTATTATCTCCTGCCGCCATCTTGATGAGCTTATTAAGATTAATAAAGGTAATGGTAATGTAATTTGGAGAATGGGTGGTTCTGCATCAAAGAATAATCAATTTACATTTGTAAATGATACTAACAATGGGTTTGTCGGTTTCTCTCACCAGCATGATATAAGACGCCTGCCTAACGGGCATTATTTGTTGTTTGACAATGGTAATCTCAAACCAAATCCATATTCAAGAGCAGTTGAATATACTTTCGACCAAGTAAATAAAATTGTAACTAAAGTATGGGAATATCGTTTACATGACTCTGACCATGCCGGTGCAATGGGTTCTGCCCAGCGTTTAGAAAATGGGAGCACGGTAATCTGTGCCGGAAAAAAGGTTTTTGAGGTAACACAAAATGGGACAGTTAGCTCCAATTTTGAGCTTTCAAGTCCTGCCAATTTACCATATCGGGTATATAAATTTGTTATTTTTTCTGATGCAGTTGCAAAAGATATTACTGGTAATGGAAGTTATCTGTTCAATCAGGATACATCAGTTACAAATCTTAGGTTGAATCTGACCTCAGTAACCGGTAACGGGAAATTAACCGTCGAAAAACACTTCTATCCTGCATTTGATACTCAGTATAGTGGTCCCGGCCCATGTTTGATTCTCCCCTATCGTTGGGTTATAACCAAAAATGGAATTTCATCCATTAGTGGAAAAATTAGGATCAAAATTTCAGATCTTCCTGAAGTAACAAATCCGTATGTTCTTGATTTATATAAGCGAGAAAAAGATGGTTACGGTTATTTTACAAAACTTCAAAATTTTCAATACTATAGCGCAACTCAGGAGATTGAAGCTGATTTCAGTGGTTTTGGTGAAATCATCATTGGTACGGATACTGTATTGAAAGCAATACTAACTAATCCTGCAAATAACTCAGGTTCCCATTTACTCAGCGGATATGTTTATTGGCGACCAATGTATGGTACTGATAACTTCAATGTTCAAATTGCCGCTGATCAATCATTCTCAAATCTTCTTTATGATAGAGTTATCAGAGATTCTTCATGTTTTTATTATACTGGTTTTGATTATAATAAAAAATATTACTGGAGGGTTCGCTATTCAAGTCCCTGTGGTAACAGCGATTGGTCAACTCCAAATAATTTCACTACAAAATTATTTTATGCACTTCCCAATACGCCTGCCAATGGCGCAAGAGCCCAATCAACGGCAGGAACAATTTCTTGGGGTGCAGTTGATGGAGCTACTAAATACAGATTTCAATTGTCATCGGATTTGCAATTCAAGTCATTAATTACTGATAAAAGTAATATAAGTACTTCTTCAATGACTTATACGGATTTAGTTTTCAATCAGACTTATTTCTGGCGTGTCATTGCTTCAAGTTCAACTAACACTGGAGATTGGTCCCCTGCATATTCATTTACTGTTATTTTGGGTACACCAATTCAGAACTATCCTGCCAATAATACACCAGCTCTTAAACCCAATGATACTTTAAGCTGGGATGTAGTTCCCGGTGCAGAAAGATACAGACTTCAGATTTCTGAAGATTTTGATTTCGATACGATAAAAGTCGATGAAAGCGGAATCACTAAAAATTCTTTTACACTTACAACCCTTGAATTTAATAAAATGTATTATTGGAGACTTAAAGCCTCTAATTCAAGCGGTAAGAGCGATTGGTCGCCGGTGTGGAATTTCACAACAATTATTGACCATCCTACATTAAAATCACCAATTGATAATTCTTCCGATTTACCGATAAATTGCTCCTTCTCATGGATTGAAAGCCTGGGAGCCATAACTCACAGGTTGCAAATATCAACCAAACCTGATTTTTCAACTTTATTCTTTCAAGATACAGTTTTGACAACAAATTTTAAAACTGTTAATAATTTTCAATTTAATACAGTCTATTATTGGCGTGTTGCTTCCAAGAATAAAGTTTGCATCAGTAACTGGTCTGATACTTGGACATTTACTACTGTTCCAAAAAATATTCTTTTAAAACCTGTTTTAACAGATCCTGCTAATAATAATTCAGGTATTAAGACAGACCCTGAGCTTACTTGGAAAGCCGTCACTGATGCGAATAAATACAGATTACAGTATTCCGACAATAATTCTTTCCAAAAGGTTATTCTTGATACAATTATTAACAATTCGACAAGTTTTAAAATTGGTGGATTAAAAAATAATACTTGGTATTTTTGGCATATTATGGCAGAAAATGATCTGTCTTCAAGCCCATGGTCAGAAACAGGTTCATTTTTGACTGCATTAACAACCCCAAAGCTGATTAATCCATCCAAAGATACCGTTTATTCAGTAAACGGTAATTTGTTTAGTTGGAGCAGGTCTGATTCTGCAAAGGATTATCACATTCAGGTCGGAGAAGATCCGTTATTTGATGTTCTTGCAATAGATGACAGATCCCCTAATGTCTATTATAAATTCTCTGATTTATCTAATGACCGTACTTATTATTGGCATGTTCAGGCATTAAATTTCATCAATAACAGCCTTTGGACAGCAACTCAAAAATTTAAAACTGAAAAAATCATCAGCGTTGAAGATGAAATAAACTCATTTAAATTGAATATTTTCCCAAATCCTTTCTCAAGTCAACTTAATTTTGAACTGAATTTATCATATAATTCCTTAGTTGAATTAAAAATTTATGATATGTTAGGTAATGAGCAAGCTGAGGTGTTTAAAAGCTCATATCTCAATCATGGCACTTACTCTTATAAAATCAAACCAGATTTCCCTTTAACCGGACTTTATATTTGGAAATTGAAGATAAATAGTTTGGTTTATTCAGGAATTATTATTAATTTGAATTGAGGTATAAAACAATGTAGTTCTCATTATTTAAAGGTGTTTTATAGAGCGTTTCTACAAATAAAAATTGAATGGAAAATATGAACTCTATAGTTTTGCTCATTATGGCATCGCTTTTAAATGTTTGGGAATTTCCTACATTAACAACTAATGTTCAAGAAGATCCTTCACCGGGTTATTATTTTGTCGGCCCATATTCATCATTGTATTTAACAATCATTGATAATGGCGGACATCATGTATTTGATAAATTATTAGAACAGTCCTCACCATTAGAGAGTGAAGGTATTTCTGATTTTAAAGTCCATCAAAATCAAAAAATAACCTATTTCAACAATTATGAACATAAAGTCTATCAGATAGATAAATCTTTTAATCTGATTGATAGTTTTTTTATAACAAGAGCAAATACATTAACTGATTTTCATGATTTTCAGTTCCTTTCCAATGGCCATGCGTTATTATTAGGCTGTGAAACCAGAATAATGGATTTAAGTAAAGTTGTTACCAATGGTAATCCCAATGCTCAGGTTTTCGGATTTATTCTTCAGGAACAAGATGAAAATAAAAATGTTGTATGGAATTGGAATACTTTTGATCATATAGATTTAACCGACGCTACCCAAGATATAGATTTCACAAGATCAACAGTCATGCCCTTTCATGTAAATTCCATGTTTGAAGATGTGGACGGAAATTTGATAATTTCATGCCGAAATTTAGATGAAATCATTAAGATCAATAAATCTAACGGCAATATCATCTGGATAATGGGTGGGTCACTATCCAAAAGAAATCAATTTTTATTCGCAAATGATTCAGTTGATAATTTCTGTGGTTTTTCACACCAGCACGCTGTCAAAAGGCTTGCAAACGGGAATCTGCTTCTAATTGATAACGGTAATCTCAAACCAACACCCTTTACTCGAATTGTAGAATATTCAATAGATGAAGTAAATAAAATTGCCACAAAAGTATGGGAATATTTTGATAGTCCTGCAACTTACGCCGAGAGCATGGGCAACGTACAACGGCTTAGTAACGGGAATACTATTTTTAATTGGGGAAATAAATTCGGTGAAGTTAATAGCGAAGGTGTATTAATTAGCAGAATTGATGTTTCAGATGTAACACCTTATAGAGCATATAAATTTCAAATATTCTCCGATTTTGTAAAAAAAACTGTCTCTGGAACCGGAAATTTTACATTTTCACAAGGATCGACAAACACCGGACTGAGTCTGAATATAAATTCAATTAGTGGTGCAGGATCAATTGGCACAGAGAAACATTTTTACACAGCGTTCGGCTCTACATATAATGGCACTGCACCTTGTCTGGTACTCCCCTATCGCTGGGTTACAACCAAACAAGGAATTTCATCGGCATCAGGCAAGATACGAATAAAAATTTCCGATTTGCAAGAGATATCCGATCCAACTGTTTTAAGAATTTATAAAAGAGATAAAGACGGATACGGCACTTTCAGTTTATTGCAAAATTTCGCTTATTATAGCGCTACTCAGGAAATAGAATCAGATTTCAGTGGTTTCGGCGAATTTATTATCGGAATGAGTTCAGCTCAGAAGGCTGTACTTTCAAGTCCTGCTGACAATTCTTCAGCCAATCTTTTGAACGGATATCTGATATGGCACCAGACTTCAGGAGCAAGCTCTTATAATGTTCAGATTGCGACAGAAGATACCTTTTCAAATATTATTTTTAATACAACTATCAGAGATTCAAGTTCATTTTATTATACCTTATTAAAAAGCAATACAAAATATTTTTGGAGAGTTAAATATTCCAGCCAATGCGGAGAAAGCGATTGGTCAACCGTAAGATCATTTAATACGAAATTAGGAACTATCAAACCAAGCTCTCCTGCTGATAATTCAAAATCTCAACAGCCAAACGGCATTATTTCATGGACGGCTGTTGAAGGTGCGGGCTACTACCGTTTTCAATTATCAACTGACAATAACTTCAAATCTATCATTTTGGATCAAGCAAATTTAAGTCAAACGTCTATTAGCTATACAAATTTAAATTTTAATCAAACTTATTTCTGGCGTGTAATCGCTATGAGCCCGACCAACGGTGGTGATTGGTCTGCCGGATTTTCTTTTTCCGTGATATTGGCAGCTCCTATTCAGAATTATCCTCCAAATAAAACTTTGGCTTTAAATCAAAACGATGTGTTAAGATGGAATGCAGTAGTGGGAGCAGATAGATACAGACTGCAAATATCTTCAAATACAAATTTTGATACACTCAAAGTCGATGAAACCGGATTGACACAAAATTCTTACACTCTTAGTCCATTAAACTACAATAGAACATATTACTGGCGACTAAAAGCTTCGAATGCTGGCGAAAAAAGCGATTGGTCGCCAGTTTGGAGTTTTACAACGGTTATAAACCATCCGGATTTGAAATCTCCATCAAATAATGCTTCTGATCAATCCATAAACTGCTCATTCTCTTGGTTAGAAGCTCTGGGTGCGATAACTTACAGACTTCAAATTTCAAGGCTACCTGATTTTAGTGATCTTGCTTTTCAAGACACTTTACTTACAACAAATTACAAAACTGTCCAAAATTTGCAAAATAATACAATTTATTATTGGAGAGTTGCTGCAAAAAATAGTGTATGTATAAGCGACTGGTCTAATATTTGGACATTTTCAACTATATCAAAAAATATTCTTGCCAAACCAAGTTTAAGTTCACCGGTGGATAGTTCATCAGGTATTCCCACTGATCCTTCCTTAATATGGAAAGCCGTACCTAATGCCACGAAATACAGATTACAATATTCGGAAAATGTTGATTTTAATCCGCCTATTGCTGATACTGTTATTAGCAACAGCACATCAATTCAAATTTCAGGATTAAAGAATAATAAATGGTATTACTGGCATACAAGGGCAACTAATGATTTAGCTTCGAGTTCTTGGTCTGACTCATATTCTTTTTTAACGGCGCTGACATCACCCGACCAATTAAATCCATCAAAAGATAGTTGTTATTCACTTACAGATAATATATTCAGTTGGATGAAATCTGAGAGCGCCATCAGTTATCATATACAAGTCGGAGAAGATCCCCTATTTGATGTTTTAAGGATTGATGATTTTACTCAGAATTTATTTTACAAATTTTCTGATTTATATGACGGGAGAATATATTATTGGCATATAAAATCACTGAATAGTGCCAACAGTAGCCTCTGGTCCCCAATTCAAAGATTCAGCACGGAAAAAATCATTTCAGTTGAAGATTTCGATAAAAATAATTTAGTTTATATATATCCAAATCCTTTTTCAGATAAAATTAACTTTGACTTAAATCTTACTACTGATTTAAAAGTCAATCTAAAAATCTTTGATATATTTGGAATTTTGCGGATTAATCTTCTTAACAACGAAATGATCAATGCTGGTATTCATACAATCAGTTTCCCAACTCAATTGTCAAAATCCGGAATTTATATTTGGAAATTGGAGATTAATAATTTAACTTTGTTTGGGAAATTAATTAAACTTGATTAATATTTGAAAAATTATAGGATAAGATTTATGAAAATACGTGAAATTCTGAAAAATAAAGGCCCTCAGGTTTTTTCGATCGGTGAAGAATTGACTGCCAGTGAGGCTATAAGATTATTAGCATTAAACAGTATTGGAGTTTTAATTGTTCTTTCAGCCGAAAGCAAAATAGTAGGAATTCTAAGTGAAAGAGACATTATTCGGCAGTGCTACTCAAATCCTGATATGTTTCAGAGGAAACAGATAAAGGATATAATGACCAAAAAAGTTATCTTTGCTGAACCAAATGATGAGATCGAATACTTAGAATCATTGATGACACAAAATAAAATTCGCCACGTTCCCATTTTAGATAACGGTGTACTGGTCGGATTAATTTCACTTGGTGATATTGTCAATGCTCTTCTGACCGGTTCCAGAGTTGAAAACAAATATTTGATGGATTACATATCAGGTAATATCGCATAATCGTCGCAATTTCAATAATTATCTGTTTATCTTTGACAGCAAGAATTTTTAGCTTATTTTTGGAGAATTTTGTTATTCTAAACTTCAAAAATAATGCAAAAAAATGATGAGGCTAAATTAATACTCGAAGATGGCAGTTCAATTAGCGGAAAGCTATTTGGCTATCATGGCTCACAAGCCGGCGAGGTAGTTTTCAATACTGCAATGACAGGTTATCCCGAAAGCCTGACTGATCCTTCATACAGAGGACAAATTCTTGTTCTGACTTATCCATTAATCGGTAATTATGGAGTCCCTGATTTAACATTGACGGACGGGCTGCCTGATTTTTTTGAATCCGAATCCATTCATATTAGAGGATTGATTATTTGTGATTATTCATTCAAATATAATCACTGGAATGCCAAAAAAAGTCTTGACACATGGCTGATGGAAAATAAAGTAACCGGAATTTATGATATAGATACACGGGCGCTTACTAAAAAACTTAGAGAAAATGGTTCCATGCTTGGCAAGATTGTAGTTGCCGAAGATAACCCTCAGTTCTACGATCCGAATAAGGATAATTTAGTAGCTCAAGTCAGTCCGAAAGAAAAAAGAGATTTTGGAAACGGTCAGTTTAGAATTCTTTTGGTTGATTGCGGATGTAAGGCAAATATAATACGTTACTTGTTAAAATTAGATACAACTGTTATTGTTGTACCTTATGATTATGACTTTAGTAGCGAAGATTACGACGGTCTGTTCATCTCAAACGGCCCAGGTGACCCAGTTATTTGTAATTCAACAATAAATCATCTGCAAAAAGCACTCACTCAGGACAAACCAATATTTGGGATATGCCTTGGAAATCAATTGTTAGCATTAGCAGCCGGAGCAAAAACATACAAATTGAAATACGGCCACAGGAGCCATAATCAACCAGTTTTAATGGCAGGAACCGACAGAGCGTTTATAACCTCTCAAAATCATGGCTTTGCAGTTGATTCCTCATCCATACCAGATGACTGGGAGCCATACTTCATAAATTTAAATGATAAATCCAACGAAGGTATAAGGCACAAATCCAAACCATTCTTTTCTTCACAGTTTCATCCTGAAGCATCGGGAGGGCCAACTGATACAGAATTTCTTTTTGAGCAGTTCATTGAAATAGTTAAAAAATATAAATCAAAATAGAGAATATGGAAAAACAATTAAAAAAAATTCTGATATTAGGTTCTGGGGCATTAAAAATCGGAGAAGCCGGTGAATTCGATTATTCCGGTTCGCAGGCACTCAAAGCATTAAGAGAAGAAAATATCGAGACTATACTGATAAATCCAAACATAGCTACAGTTCAAACATCCGAACATGTAGCAGATAAAATATACTTTCTCCCGGTAACTCCATTTTTTGTTGAGAAAATAATAAAAAAAGAAAAGCCTGATGGAGTTATGCTGTCATTCGGAGGCCAAACAGCCTTGAATTGCGGGCTTAAAATGCACTCAGCAGGCATTTTTGATAAATATAGTGTAAAAGTATTAGGGACACCTATCCAAGCTGTTCTTGATACTGAAGACAGAGAATTATTCGTAAAAAAATTAGATCAGATTGATGTCAGGACTCCAAAAAGTATAGCAGCATTAAATATTGAAGATGCCAGAAAAGCAGCAGCAGAATTAACTTATCCGATAATTATCCGTGCTGGTTATGCACTTGGCGGCTTAGGCAGCGGGTTTTGCACAAATGAAGATGAACTTAATTCATTAGCTGCAAAAGCGTTTGCACATTCCCACCAGATTTTGGTCGAAGAATCTTTAAAAGGCTGGAAAGAAATTGAGTACGAAGTTGTTCGCGATAGATTTGATAATTGCATCACAGTCTGTAATATGGAGAATTTCGATCCATTGGGTATTCATACCGGAGAAAGCATTGTAGTCGCTCCATCTCAGACTTTATCCAACAGGGAATATCATCAGCTTAGAAAATTAGCAATTAAAATAATTAGGCATATTGGCATTGTGGGCGAATGTAATGTTCAGTATGCATTAGATCCAAACTCTGAAGATTATCGCGTAATTGAAGTAAACGCTCGCCTGTCGCGATCTTCAGCTCTCGCCTCAAAAGCTACCGGATACCCTCTGGCATTTGTGGCAGCTAAACTTGGGCTTGGGTATGGACTGCATCAGCTTACAAATTCTATAACTAAGACTACATCTGCTTTTTTTGAACCTGCACTCGATTACATTGTATGCAAAATTCCTCGCTGGGACTTGAATAAATTCAAAGGAGTATCAAAATTAATCGGTAGCAGCATGAAGAGTGTTGGCGAAGTAATGGCTATAGGACGTAACTTTGAGGAAGCCATTCAAAAAGGATTAAGAATGATTGGTCAGGAAATGCACGGATTTGTTGGCAATAAAGATATAAATGTTCTTGACTATGAATCAGAGTTATCCAATCCCACCGATATGCGTGTTTTTGTCATAGCCATGGCGTTTGCAAACAACTATTCAGTCGAAGATATATTCAAATGGACAAAAATTGACCGGTGGTTTCTTGAGAAATTAAAAAATATATATAACATCCGATGTGAGCTTCTGGAGTATAATTCATTAGATTCTCTGTCAGATGAATTGCTTATCAAAGCTAAAAAAAATGGATTCTCAGATTTTCAAATTGCTCGTTTTGTACTGAAAGATAATTCTCAAAAAATGGACGATAACGTGCTGAGAGTGCGCTCTGAAAGAAAACGCAGAAAAATAATACCTTCGATAAAGCAAATTGATACATTGGCCGGTGAATATCCGGCTGTCACAAATTATTTATACTTGACCTATAATGGCGTTGAAAACGATATTATTGCCGAAAAAGATAAAAAATCGGTAATCGTTCTTGGCTCTGGTCCTTATAGAATAGGATCCAGTGTGGAATTTGATTGGTGTTCGGTTAATGCTGCAAATACGATCAAAGCGAGTAACTATCGCTCGATTATGATAAATTTCAATCCCGAAACAGTTAGTACTGATTATGATATTTGCGACAAACTTTATTTCGATGAATTAACCTTCGAAAGAGTTATGGATATTATTGACTTTGAAGAGCCAATGGGTGTTGTAGTGTCAATGGGAGGGCAAATTCCGAATAATCTTGCAATGAAATTATATAGCCAGGGAGTTAATATTTTAGGGACATCCCCTATTTCCATTGATATGGCAGAAAATCGTCATAAATTTTCCGAATTATTGGATAAAATCAAAGTAGATCAGCCACCGTGGAAGGAATTAACGGATATAGCAGATATTATGAAATTTGCTGACGAAGTTGGGTATCCGCTACTGGTGCGTCCTTCTTATGTTTTATCTGGTTCATCTATGAATATTGTATCTAATTCAAGTGAGCTTGAGAAATTTCTAACATTAGCCGCAGATGTGTCCAAGGAATACCCTGTAGTTGTAACTAAATTCATTGTCGATGCAAAGGAAATCGAAATGGACGCTGTAGCTGCCAATGGAGAGATCATTGCTTATGCTATTTCCGAGCATATTGAGTTTGCAGGCGTACATTCTGGAGATGCTACCATGATGTTCCCACCTCAAAAAGTTTATGTAGAAACTACAAGAAGAATAAAAAAAATAACCGGTAAAATAGCACAGGGACTAAAGATTAACGGTCCATTCAATATTCAGTTTTTAGCAAAAGATAACGATATAAAAGTTATAGAATGCAATCTCCGTGCCTCACGCAGCTTTCCGTTTGTTTCTAAGGTTTTGAAGACAAATCTTATAGAACTGGCCATGAATGTCATGTTAGACAATAAATATGAGAAACCGAGTAAATCACTTTTCGATTTGGACTATATTGGTGTTAAGGCGCCACAGTTCTCTTTTTCGAGGCTTCACTCGGCTGATCCTGTGCTTGGCGTGGAAATGGCATCTACAGGGGAAGTCGGATGTCTCGGTGAAAATTACTACGAAGCTATACTCAGTGCGATGTTATCAGTCGGCTATACAATTCCAAAGAAAAATATTTTGATTTCATCTGGGCCAATCAGATCAAAAGCCGGTCTGGTTGAAAGTGTAACGATGCTTTTAGAGCGGAATTACAATGTTTATACAACAGGTGGTTCTCATGAATTTCTTAAAAATGCCGGTATCGAAACTATTCGTATTTATCGCCCCAATGAGAATAATAAACCTGACATTATTGATTATATTAAAGAGCAGAAGCTGGATTTGATTATCAACATACCTCGTGAACTTAACGAAAAAGAGCTTGAGAAAGACTATTTAATCCGAAGAACTGCTATTGACAGAAATATACCAATTATTACAAATGATCGATTGGCTGATGCTTTCATCCATGCTTTTTGTACAATTGATCTCGAAGATATTGCTATTAAAAGCTGGGATGAAATGGGTTGATTTTATTTTATTTTGATTTTTAAGGATAACATGAGAGTATCTGGTATAGACATAGGTACGAACACAATATTAATGGTCATTGCAGATAAAAATGGCTCTGAATATACCGTTATTGATGATTACAACTCAATTGCAAGATTAGGTGAAGGTGTTAATAAAACTTCCTTAATTAATCATGATGCGATTTTACGTGCCAAAAATATTCTACTCGAATATAAATCAGAAATAGATTCTTATAAAGTTGATCAAGTAAGAGCAGTTGCCACTTCTGCAATGAGAGATGCTTTAAATAGGAATGAAGTCGCTGCTGAATTATCTGATTATTTAGGAACAAGAATTGAGATTATTTCTGGTGAAGAGGAAGCAAGGCTAAGTTTTGCAGGAGCAGTAGAAACTGAGGATGAATCAGCCTTGATTGATATTGGTGGTGGAAGTACTGAAATTATTTGTGGTAAAAAAAATAGAATAGAATACGTTAAAAGTATGAATATCGGTGTAGTAAGGCTTTCAGAGCGTTATTTGAATAATAGTCACCCATATTTGAAGACAGATTTTTCAGAAATAATCACTGAAATACAAAATCATTTTAACCTATATGGTAGAAATATTTTACCTCCAAATGTATTTGCCTGTGCAGGAACTCCAACCACAATAGCCGCAGTGATTCTTGGATTACAAACTTTTGATTATAAAAAAATACATGGATTTGAACTTAATTATGATACAGTAAATTTAATTTTACAAAAATTTATATCTGTCCCTTTAGATTATTTGGTTGATGTATGGAAGATACATCCAAAACGCGCTGATGTTATAGCTTGCGGCACTCTAATATTATTAGAATTTATGAAGAAATTCCACATAGATTCAGTCACAGTTTCAGCCAAAGGATTAAGATACGGTGTAATGAAATCAATTTTGTAATAAAATTTAACTCTTTTGAATAATTAAATTTAAATCCTTATTTTTAAGGTTATATTTTTTTAGAATTCCAATAGAAAGTCAAAACATGAGAAATTTTAAATTCATTACAGTAAAGTTATCACTTAGTATTGTATTAATACTTGCTCTGGTAGCTTGTGGCAAGCAAAAGCCAATTGTTTTTTCAGAAAAAATAACCGAAGAAGGCTTATCAAATCTATTCGAAAAAGTTAAATCCGATAAGTCCATTTCCAGGGAAGATATTGATAATTTCTCGAATGGATTATCAAGAATAGGACTCAAACGCGATTCATTGTTTAATAAAACAGTTGAACAAATAATCGAATCTCAAAAAGAATACAATATTGAAGTTAGTCTTTCTGGGTTGGAGAGTTCGGTTAAACGCTCACAAGTTGCTGTCAGTCATAAATTTGAATACTTGAAGATGGCTGCAATTGATACACTTGGAAAAGATGCCACTGTGATTTATTTCAAGATTACTAATACTTCAAAAAAGGCTCTGACTAATATTCTTGGTAGTATTAACGTGTATTACGAAAATCAGATAATCAAGCAATTCCCAGTTAATATTGTTCAGACAATTAATGTTGATGAATTTGCTGAAATAAGAACTTCACCCTATGAACATGATGAATCAAATCCCTACGATAGGGCCGTTCGTCGCGGAGAAAAGGCAAGAGTAGTCTGGCAGCCCTATTCAATTCAATTCGCTGATGGTACTCAGATATCACTTTTGAAATAATTATTTTAATTTTCTTGTAATTAGCTCTGCAAGCACATTGTAGAGCTTTTTTTTTATAAACTATCTTTTGAAGGAAAGAAATTATTAATTTCGTGAACTGAAATAAATTTGCCTCTTTTGGATACAAAATTAAGAAATGCATGGTAATCTCTTGATTCACTCAGTATTTCAGGGCATCCGAACATAATAAAATACTTCTTTGATCTTGTTATTGCTACATTTAATTTACGATCAATATTTAGATCAACATTTTTAGTTAAGCTCTGAATTGTTGATAGTAAAAATGAACTGTTAGTTGCTGTGGAAAGAATAATTATATCTCGTTCAGAGCCTTGGAAGCGCTCAACAGTGTCAATGGTAATAACATCTCTTAATTCGTATGATAGATTTTTATAAATTGCCGAACATTGTGCCCTAAATGGTGAAATAATACCTAAAGTACTATTATTAAAACTTTGCTTTTTCAGTTGAAATATTTTGTTAGATAATTCCGCTACTAAAGCAGCTTCGCGTAAATTTACCTTTGATCGCTTTTCTTTTTCTGTCTCGATAAATATTACATTCCACTGCGATAGAAGCCATTCTATAGGTTCGTTAGTAATAATTGAAAAATCATCTGTTTTTTGCTGCTGCCAGCCTTTCTCTTCTAATGTTCTGAGTTGATTATTATAGTACATTTTATTAGGAAAAGTCTGGATCACACTATGCATCCTTGCTTGGAATTTTAACATGTCATAAGAATGATTCCAGTTATTGGATTTACAGGTCTTTAATAATCTTTCAAAAAGTGAGGATCTTAAATCTTGAATTCCAATTTGGTGAAGTTCTTCATTATTAATATTCAAAGTGGAGTCAGGTTGAATAACTATCGCTGGGAGCTGCTTTTCATCACCAATGAGAATAAATTTATCAACTCTGCTAATAATATCAATTATTTGAGGTTCAAGTATCTGCGCAGCCTCATCTGCAATTAAAAGATCAAACCTTTTAGTCTCAAATAATTCCGGATTAGATAGAGCAGAAGCACTGGTCGATATCACAATCCGTGTTGTTAAGTAATTTTTGTAAACCTCTCTCAATGGCATTTCATCGACTTGTTTTGAGAGTAAATTTTTCTCAAAAGAAGAAGATTCTTTAGAGCCGAGCCTAATAAATTTTGGCTGTTCGATAATTCTTGAAATTGAAGAACAAATCTCATCCACAGCGCGATTCGTAAATGCAATAAGTAAAATATTATAACTTGGAAACTTGAAATAATATTCAACTATTGATCGTAGCATAAAGGAAGTTTTTCCCGTTCCGGGTGGACCTTGTATCAGGAAATAATCCTTTGCAGTTATTACTTTTTGTAAGATTTCATATTGATTATCATTTAAATAATCAGGTCGTAGAACAGTAGTTTCAGTGACGGTTTCAGGAGTTTTCAAACCAAGGATCACATCTCTTTTTTCTTGATTCAGTTCAAGAAAGCGAAATAATCCCTGCATCATCTTTTTTGATGTTGAATCAATATAATCAGCTTCTATTGCAAACTTTGAATGATCAAAATAAGACTTATTAAAAAGTTTGTTCCTTAAACTTACAACTAATTGTTCTGGATTAATTGATTTGATTGTACACTTGACATATTGCTTCTGATGCGATGATTCACTATTATCAATCGTTTTTGATAAAATGCAACTATCACCTTTTCTAAAAATTGAAATGCAATTTTCGTCTGATCTTTTAAAAACTAAGTGTAGTTTTTCAAAATCTGTTAATTCAGATTCAAGTTCCAGTCCAGTAAGAATCTGCATTGAGTCGGACTTTTCAGAGTCAGAGTCTAACCATAATGCAGAGAATCCATTTGAGTTTTCCTTCCCTGTTCCGAATTTTTCAGAACATTGCTCACGAATAATAAACGAAACAAAATTATGGAAATATGCCTTATCAATGCTTCTGGAGCTTTGATAGACAGATTGAAAACGCAGAATATCTTCATTTAAAAAAGGTGGGAATTCCCCAAATTTTTCAACATTTATTGCTTCAAATATAGTTTTTCCACCTTTCATTAAACTAAGTTCAAGAGCCACTATCCAGTTTCTTGCAATAATTGCATTTTGTTTGTTCCTATGAATATTCGGCGCATCTCGTAAAGGATTTAACTCGTCTTTTGAATATAGAATAGCTGAATTGCCGCTCCTATTCTTGAATGTAGAGTCCAAGAGCAAGTTATAACAAGATATTTGAGCTAAATGACTATTCCTGATGCCAGTTTTTAAAAATATACCTGTATCAGAGCGGATTGCTGATTCAATCGAAGGTGCTATTCCTGACTTTAGCTCAATGATATCTTTCCTATTTTCATCATCTTCATATTCTAATAATAGATCTAATCTTCCTTGCAAACCATATAGCGGAGAAATAAAGGATGGTTCTATATTTTTGATTGTATTATCAAAGTTTCTAACTATTTTTTTTAATAAAAGAAAATGATTAAAAGCATCTTGTTTCAAAATTCGCGACTGCTCAGGCTTTCGATAAGCTAATGAAAATATTTGCAAAGGTCTGTTTTTATATGCTTTTTCAATAACAGTTTCAAAATCAGCATCTGAATTTTCAATTAATGCGTCAAAAATAGAATTAACAATATTTCCCAGAATCAGGCTATAGCTGGTAGGTTTACTGACAAATTTATGTAAAAAATAAATATATTCATTCGCCCCGTAATTGCCGAAACATTCGGAAATTTCCGTTACATCAACTAAAAAGTCCGGCTCGTAAACTATGAATGAGTCAGAATTAGTGTAGTACTTGTTATTCTCATTTTTTGAATTTTCAACATTTATCAGATGAATTGTTGAATTTTTAGTTACCAAATTCCAAAATGATTTCCAATTATCATAAAGCACAAGAGTAATGAATTGCCCGTTTACTTTCTCTAACACTAACTCTGACGAAATTACACGACCATCTTTTATTTGACGATTAGCTTTTTTCTTAACAATGCATCGAATATAATATTCTCTTTGAATTGGCTCCTGTTCTGCTTCTTCATCATCAAGGCTAATAACATAGTGCGGATTTTCTTTTGAAAAGACGTTTATTAAATTCTCAATAAATGAAATAAAGTAGTCCAGATCGATGTTTTCAGAAAATGATGATCGACTTGCATTATTGAGTTTATAGTTAAATTTCCTGATATTTTTTGCAAAATCAGTAGTTAGATGGTATTTATTCAAAACAAAAGAAATTCTTGCATAATGCGAAGAAAAGAGCTGCTGCTCGTTCTCAGTGAGAAATACAAAAATTGATTTGAAAAGCTTTTTTAGTAATCGGATTTTAACAAACGAGGATTGATGGTTATTTTTTATTTCATCAATTGAAAGCAGCAAGAATGATACTGTCTTTTCGTTAAGCATATCATTCTTCTTTAATGTCCTTTATATAGAGCTGTGGGCTGTTTTGACCGTTGTAGGTGTTAAGTTCAAGGTTATAAACAATTGAAAAAGGTTTCCCTGATGATATTATTTTTATTTTATCGGCGAGATTGATTCCAATGGCATCTATTGCGAAATGAGAATGATAAGCGCGAAACTTGATATTCCGTCCCATAAGCCTGACACCGTTGGCTGAGACTACATTTCTTGTCATAAAAATTGGTTTATTATTTTCAAAACCAAAGGGTGCAAAATCATTAAGCATTTTTAAGAATGTAGGTGATAGTTCACTAAACTTTAGCTCTGAATCAATGGCTATTTCAGGTACTAACATTTCATCAGAAATTTGTTTTGCAGCTAAACTATTAAATAATTCTCTGAAAACTTCAATATTTTCTTCCTTGAGAGATAGACCTGCAGCATGTTTATGTCCACCAAATTCAATTAAATATTCACTACAAATTTTTAAAGCACTATGAATATCGAAACTATTAATACTACGAGCGGAACCTTTGGCAAGATTTCCAAACGATGTTAGTAAAACTGTAGGTAAATGGAATCTGTCAACTAAACGTGAAGCTACTATACCTATGATTCCTGCGTGCCAGTGCGGTCCATAAAGAACTAAGGCTTTGCAATTAGAGTCTTCTATTAGTTTTTCTGCAATTGGGACTGCCTCATCGAAAGTTGTTTCGTCAAAAACGCGTCTGCGTCTGTTCTCCTGCTCTAACTGCTGAGCAATTCGAAATGAGGCAATTTCATCTTTTTGTGTCATCATTTCGACTGAACGCAGAGCATCACCCATCCTACCAGCAGCATTTATTAAAGGGGCTAAAGAATAGACAATATTTGAGGTATTAATCTGACCTGTTTTAAGGCCTGTACAATGGATTAACCCCCGTAAACCAGGCCTAGGGCTTTTATTGAGAAGCTCCATACCAAAATGAACGAGTGTTCGATTCTCATCTACTAAAGGCACCATATCCGCTGCTGATGCAATTGCAACAAAATCAAGATACTGATGTGCAAATCCTGGTTTGTCAATTCTTCTTGACATTGCGTCAATTAATTTAAAAGTCACACCACAAGCGGAAAGATATTTGAAGGGATAAGGACAGCCCGGACGAATCGGATCAACAATTGCATAAACATCGGGCAATTCTTCACCCGGTTCATGATGATCGCAAATAATGCAGTCTAATCCTAATTCTTTAGCGTATCCGAGAGGTTCAATTGAGGTTATACCAACATCGACAGTAATAATCATCTTTGCACCTTTTTTATTAGCGTTATTAACACTAACAAAAGAAAGCCCATAGCCTTCTTCAAAGCGATCAGGTATATAATAATCTATGTTTCCTCCGATTTCCCTCAGGAATTGTAGAAGCATAGAAGTGCTTGAGGTACCATCCACATCATAGTCACCATGAATCCAGATTAGCTCTTGATCTTTGACTGCCTTTAATATTCTGTCCACTGCTTTGTCCATATCCAGCATAAGAAATGGATCGTGCAGGTCACTAATTTCAGGTTTAAAGAACTTTTCAGCCTCTTCTACAGTGCGCACTCCTCGTGCATCAAGTACATTGGCCAAGCTAGTCGGAATTTTTATTTTCTTTGCTAAGTTGTGGATTCTATCTTCATCAGCATTTTTTCTTAAAGTCCATCGATATTGCACAAACAAATCCCATTATACATTTGATCAAAAATAAGAAAAAAAATCACGATAGCCAAAAATATGTGTAAATAATTACACACTTTTTAATGATTTTAATATTATTTTATATTAATTTTATTGTTTAATTTAATCCAATATCGAGCTTATTCTTTGATAATATTATATTTATAGGAATTGCTCGGTTTGGCTTAATAAAAATATATTATTTTTTGATTTGTAACTTTTCCAATTTTGAAGTGTTAGATTTTTTATTATATTTTTCTAAATTCATTATTATTTAAACTTGTTATAGTTGAATCTATGGATTTATTAATATATTGCTAAGATAATCAAAAAAAAATGATTCTTTTCTTTGGAGTAAGTGTAATTAGTAACAGGTCAACTTTAAATAAAATTGTAGTATTCTTTAGTAGTGGCTATCATGGCTAATTTTGGAGATATTTATGAGAATCGTAAAGATTCATTGAAAAAGAAAAAATTTGTTAAAAGAGTGCTAATCAAAGAAAACGGAAAAACCTCTGCTAATGCTATGGAAGGTAAAGTTATCGCTGCTGAGGGTAAGTATTTTTATATAAAAACCAAAGATGAAATCGTTTATGAAGGAGAACCGGGCGGAACTTTAATCTCACCTAATCCTAACGCCTCTTTGGTAGCAGTTGGAGACGATGTTTTTTTCAAACCAGTAACACATAAAACAGAGTTTCAAGCTAAAATTTTAAAAATCAAAAAACGGCGCAGCCAACTTGCACGTAGAGCTGTAGGACAGATTCCTTTTGAACATGTTATTGCGTCAAATATTGAAAATGTTATCATATTTATGTCTGCTGCCGAACCTTTTTATAACAAGAAGTTAATTGATAGACTTATTATTGCCGCAGACCTTGGCGATATGAATCCTGTCATTTTTATCAATAAAATCGATTTAATGCCTCGTGATGCTGTTCTTGAAGATTTGAGCGTATATTTTAAGTTAGGCATTCCGTGTATATTGTTCAGTGTTAAAAGTGGAGAAAACTTAGATCAGATGAAAACTTTTCTTCAAGGTAAAAACTCCGTACTTGTCGGCTATTCAGGCGTTGGCAAATCTACTCTGATTAATTCAATTATTGGTACCGATTTGCAAAGCACGAGCATTGTTAGTTATCAGACAGGAAAGGGTAAACATACCACCAGTGCTGTTAGGATGTTTAATATACCTGAAGGTGGAACTTTAATAGATACTCCGGGAATACGTGAATTTGCTCTATGGGGGCTATTACCTGACCAATTAACATTTTTTTTTAAAGAATTTGATGAATTATTTCAAAATTGTAAAT
This sequence comes from Candidatus Kapaibacterium sp., assembly GCA_026390695.1. Lineage (GTDB taxonomy): Bacteria > Bacteroidota > Ignavibacteria > Kapaibacteriales > UBA2268 > JAPLFL01. The sequence goes on from JAPLFL010000105.1 coordinate 48,030, forward strand.
ATAATCCCTGCACCCATACTCACGAACCGGATTGTGCAGTAAAAGCGGCTGTAGATGCAGAAATAATAGACTTTGATCGTTATCAAAGCTACTTAAATATTTTAGATTCGTTAATAAATGATAAATAATGGAAATAAAAGGAAAATTAGTGACTCGTTGCTCCTGGTGCTTAAACTCGGAATTAATGATGGATTATCATGATAATGAATGGGGAGTTCCCGTACATGATGATAGAAAACTTTTCGAATTTATTGTACTCGATGCCTTCCAGGCTGGCCTTAGCTGGTCAACTATCTTAAATAAGCGGGAAAATTTCCGCTTGGCATTTGATAATTTTGAAGCAGATAAAATAGCGTTATATGATGATATTAAATTCGATGAATTAGTCAACAATGCCGGAATAATTAGGAACAGAGCCAAGATCAAAGCAACAATTCATAATGCTGGCTTATTTCTGAAAATTAAATCCGAGTATGATAGTTTTGATACATTCATCTGGAAATTTACCGGATGTAAAACTATTGTTAATCACTGGGCAGAACTGGCTGAAATACCTGCTCGTACTGAAATTTCCGATGCCATGAGCAAAGAATTAATAAAACATGGATTCAAATTCGTCGGATCAACTATTTGTTATGCATTTATGCAGGCTGCAGGTATGGTGAACGATCATATTATATCATGTGATTTCAGGCGATAATAAAGACTCATCATACTCTCCTAAAACCTTAACTGCAGCCAGTTCAGGGATTAATTGCTGCAAAAAAAGGAACTCAAGAGTTGTTTCAAGAGCTTCTTTAAATTCATCATCAAAATACCACTTTAACTTCCCGACTCTTGGCTCTACATCATCTGCCACGAGCTCTTCTTCAATAATTTCAACTTCTTTGGGCTGATCTTTTCTAAATAATTGATGTACAATCTGCACTATTTCTTCGGGTGGTTCTTCGTTTCTTATAACCCAAAAAGCCAGTGGTAGCGGATATTCATAGCTCATATACCATTCTTCGGAAATATCAAGAGTCACATCATCAGGGGCGCCATTTTCATAACTAAAAGCACAATCGGCAAGCTTCACAAGCTCATCGGGACTGCCTTTAACTTTGATAATCGCAGGATACTGACCATAAGTTTCGGCTAATATCAGGGCAGCAATTTTAGATAAAAAATCATCAGGATTTATTGTTGCAAGACTTTTTATATCTTTAAGATTTCTATTAAAAAAAAGTGTCCCAATTTGTGTGTATGAATAGGAAGAAAGCGCTGGTCCGGGTATAATCCTGTAATCAGCATTTATTACACCTTGTCCGTAAGACCAAGGTGTCATCAAAGCACAATCCAACCGATTTGCAAGCATCAGCTCTGATATTCGAGCTTCAGGTAGTATATATATTTCAATTGGAAATTCCAATTTTAATTCATCAAAGCGACTGTAGAATGGCTCATACAGCTTACTATTGGGTAAGGCTATTTTTATTTTCATTTTATATTCTTAAATTTATTAAATATTCTAATTGATTCGTAAGTTGCTATCCCGACTGCTACGGCTACATTCAATGAATGTTTCACACCATACATAGGAATCTCTATTGAAAAATCACATAGTGAAAGAATCTCATCATCAATACCGGTTAGTTCATTTCCGAATATTAAAGCACAAGGATAATCTTCACTTCTAAGCTGATTGTACTTTTTTAAATTATCAGTTATTTCTACAGCAATAATTTTATTTCCTTTATTTTTTAAATATGGTATTGCTTCTATTGTTGATTGGAAATAAGTCCATGGAACAGTATCAACGGCTCCAAGTGCGGTTTTCTCAATTTCCTTACGTGGCGGAAAAGGAGTGAATCCACATAATAATAGTTCTGAAACTAAGGCTGAGTCACATGTACGGAAAATCGAACCTACATTATATAAGCTGCGAATATTATCGAGTACAACGGTTACAGGATGCCGCCAGACCTCTTTACTCTCATCTATTGTAAGTCTTTTTTGAAGAATTTCGCCGTGTAATAATTTTCTCATGTAACTTTTATTGTTTATTTGTGTTTAATATGTATATGGTTTGATAATTTTCAAATTGTAATATTTGTTTTTTATTCATTAATATTATCATAGGTTAAGCGTCAATATAATTAATAATAAATTTAATGTTTTGAATTTCTTATTCAAAATTATTAGATTTAAAGAATATATGAGGCATTTATGACGAAATCTTTTTATAAATATATTTTTCTTCTTTTATTTTCATTATGTTTTATTTTGAATTTTGCATTTGCAAAAGTTCACAGAGATAATAAGGGAACTGACTTCTGGATGACGTTTCCGCCGAATTACCATAATTCATCAGGAAACGAAACCGATACTCTTTACCTGTATATTGCTTCTTCAAACTTCGCAAATGTCAAAATTACTTATGCAAATATTTTAGGAAAAAGAGATTCAATACAATTCCAAGTGACCGACACAAATCAAGTTTATTTATTTGATTTCGATTATCGCAAGTATGAATTAACTTCCTTTATGAATAGTAACGGATTAATTTCTAATAATGATAATGAAAAGATATCAAAGAAATCCTTCCATATAACTTCCGATCAAGAAATCGTTTTATTTGCCCACAGTCAAGCTAATTATACAAGTGACGGGTCTGTTATCTTACCAACCAAAGCCATTGCAAATGAATATTATATCCTTGCTTGGCCTTGTGATGGTGCCGGCTCCAACTTTGGACTGGACGAAAGATGGTCAACCCCATCACAATTCGCTATAGTAGCAACCGAAGATAGTACACTCGTTAGAATATTTCCAAGTTGTGCAACTAAGAATTTCGGGATAAATAGGCAAGATGTACTACTCAAAACCGGTGAAGTTTATCTTGTTCAGGCAAATATTGATGTCAATCATTTAAATAACGATTTAACCGGAACAAGAATTTCATCATCAAAGCCAATAGCGGTGTTTGCTGGACAACAAAGAACAGTTGTACCTATAATGGATGTTTTATCTTCAAGAGACTTTTTATTTGAACAGATTTTCCCGATTAATACATGGGGAAGGAATGCCTTTCTCCTCCCCTATCCTCACATTCAAGGCGAATCAAACATTTCTTATGATGTATTTAGAATTTTAGCTGCATACGATAGCACTTTAATTTATATCGATTCTGTTTTTGTTAAACGGCTGAATGAAGGTGAGTTTTATCAGGATTCTCTTGTTCGTACAGCTTTTGTACAATCAAATTACCCTGTTCTGGTCGGTCAATACAGAAAAACTTCGCAGGATACTGCAAACGATAATATGTATCCTTACCCTGACAGCGATCCTTTCTTTACACTAATACCACCTCGAGAGCAATTTTTAAATGCTTATACCGTGTTTAATATTCAGGCTTATGAAGGTGGAACGGCTATTTACAATTTTCAATATTTATCTATTGTTTGTCCCCAAAAGGGATGTTCTTATATCAAACTTGATGGTAATCTGATTGATTTAACAAAGTTTAAAAAAGTTGGCAAATCAGATTATATGTATTATAACCTCAGAGTCAATGACAGGGTACACCGATTAGAAAGCGATACTACTTTCGGTCTGTATGTTTTTGGTTACGGCAATGCCAATTCTTATGGATATGTCGGTGGAATGAATTTCGATCCTTATGATTATGTCCCTCCCAGAGTAACTACAACCAGTTCATGTGATACGATGAAGGTAGTAGTTGCCGATTCGATTTTTGCAGATACTTTTTTAAGAAAAGTCTATGTTCCTGATACATCGAAAATTAATGTAGCTGTCCAATTCGGAGCATATTCACCAAGTCATAAATCAATTGGTTTCGAGGTATCGCTTATAGATAAATATCAGGATGGACATTATACTGTGTTAGCTATTGATTCATCTTCTAATCAAACTGAGAGAACTTATGATATTCCCGGTTTCACTGTCCGAACATTATCTCAAATAGGGCCGTCAATACCTGCTATTGATACTTCATGCCTTGCACTCAGACCTATTTGTTTCAATGTTATTCTAACAAACTATGGGAAATTTAATCAAGATATATCTAATATTTTTCATAAAGATACAACTTCTTATTTTACAGTTACAGGATCTGGCAAAACAGTACTGAAGCCAGGTGAAATCGAAATTTTACAAATCTGTTTTACAGGCAAGCATGTAGGATTATTTTTTGATACTTTACTTATTAATAGCAAATGTCTAAGCAGAACATTATTTTATTTCTCAATAAATGTAACAGGTGATATAAATAAACCAAAAATCGAATCACAGGAAGATCAATGCTCAAATAGTTACAAATTAAAGATAACCGATATTCTTTCAACTGATTATGGAATCGCCAGTATTGACACAATCGTTTTAAAGAATATTTTTATCGATCGACGTGACAGTCTGCCTTTTTCATCCTATTTCCAGTTTAAAATCATTGATCTGAAGCAAGACGCAGAAATGTATATTAAAGTAAGCGACTCTGTTGGCAACGTGAATGAATATCATAAAATAATTCCTGGATTTACTCTCGAAATTAACGGATCAAGAAATGATAATTTTAAATTTATTTATAAAGATGTTCCGATTGGTAGCTATTCTTTGGATACAATCAAATTAAAAAATTACGGTAATTTTGAAATTGAATATAAAGATATTCCTTTAATTCATAATTTATTTTTCTCTATACCTCAATCTCAATTTCCTATTGTACTTTCTCCTCAAAGTGAAAAATCTCTCGAAGTCCTGTTCCATCCTTTATGGGCAGATACTATTCCGGTCAGAGATACGGTTATTCTAACAATGGCATGTCTCGAAAAAAATATTGTACTCGAAGGAACATCAATACCTGTCTCTCATGTTGGAGATGGTACATGTGAGATTCCAGCTAATTTCAATACCATAGCATTATCAAACCGGATATACATTGAACAAATTTCATGGCAAAGTGATTATGTTTATAATTTTTCAATTATATCCAGTCAGATACAAGCTATATCAGTTTCTGTATTTGACATTTTCGCTAATAGAATATTGTCAGAAAAGTACGATATTACCAAGGGAAGAAGCATATTGAAAATTCCGATTAACGAAATGGAATCAGGAGTGTATGTCCTAAAATGTGAAACAATAAACCAATCAATATCAAAATCATTTATTATAATTAAATAAAATGAAAAATATATATAAAATTCGGCATGTCACTGTTATAGTGGCAATTTTCCTTTTTTTTACAATCCAAGGGAACAGTCAGCAATTTATTTACGACAGCAAAGGCACAGATTTTTGGCTTGCTTATATGCCGAATTATCATATTGCATCCAGCCCAAGTGATTTTATATATATTTTCATAACTTGTGATAAACCTACAAAAGGAACTATTGAATTATTTCGCGATAACGGAACAAGCATAAAAACAAATTTTACTATTTCTGATCCAAAAAAAATGTACGTTTTTGTTGATAATTTTATTAATTACGAAATTATAGGATTTAATGATCCTTTAAATAGTAGATATTACATGACTACCAATAACGAATGTCAAACAGAAAAAGTTGTAAAAAAATCCGTTCATATTACAGCAGATGATGAAGTAATGGTCTATTCACAGAGTCAAGCAAGAACAACCAGCGACGCATTTCTGGTGCTTCCAACTGATGTTTTGAGTACAGATTATTATGTTTTATCTTACAATAGCGATGGCCATGGTACTCAAAATTCATCAAGTACTCCTTCACAATTTGTCATAGTTGCCACTGAAGATAATACAAATGTGACCATTTATCCAAGTTGCAGTACTTTCCGTTATGGTCTATCACTCAAAAATATCAATATGAATAAAGGGGATGTCTATTTAGTTCAGGCTTTAATAGATAATATTGATAACAATCGTGATCTTACCGGATCCAGAGTCACTTCGTCTTCGCCCGTAGCAGTTTTCTCAGGTCATCAAAGAGCTACAATTCCAGTTTTTAATAACGGGTCACAACCGTCACGTGATTGCCTGATTGAGCAGTTACCTCCTACAATAACATGGGGGAAAAACGCATTTCTAACTCCTTTTGCACAATCAAAAAATGAAGTTAAAAGTTACACAGACCTTTATAGAATCATAGCTTGTATAGATAATACGAAAATATATATTGATTCAGTGTTAGTACAAACACTAAATGCAGGAAAATTTATTGAAGGTAAGTTAGATGCACCTCACAGCGTTTATTCGAATAAAGCTATATTAGTTGGACAATACAAGAAAACCGCCGACTTCGGTGGTGGAGCAAGTAAATTTGGCGATCCGTTTTTCTCTATTTCTCCTCCGCGTGAGCAATTCATGAATTTTTACCGAATAATCAATACTCAGACTCAAGAAAACGGAGGAAATATTTATCAGGAGCAATACATCCAGATTGTTATTCATCAGGACCATACTTCATCCTTAATGTTCGATGGCAGCGGAGTTGCAGCAAAATATCTTCCTATTCCCAAATCTCCTTATGTTTATGTAAACATTACTTCAAAAGATGGTGTCCATGAAATTACAGCAGACACCAGCTTCGGGATATGTGTTTATGGTTTTGGCAATGCAAATTCTTATGGTTATATCGGTGGAATGAGTTTCACTCCAATCAATTTCCCAAAACCTGAAATTGCAAAGATAATAAATTGTGATTCTGTTTCTGGAACAATAATCGATTCTTCAAGATTCTTGGGTCGTGTTTTTAATATCAGCATTCCTGATACATTTAAAACAAATATAAATGTTCAGATTGATAAATTCAATGCCAATTCAGAATATGTTCAGTTTCATGCTCAGTTAATTGATAAGTTGAAGGACGGAAAATTTGTGATTTTTAATAGTCTAACTGTTAAATTGTCAACTGCTGATACTATTTCAATTCCGGGATTTACCGTTAATTCAACAATTGGAATTCAACAAAATGCTCTCCCGTTTATTGATACAACTATCATTCCTCACAGGACTATATGCTTACCTATTATTCTTTATAATTATGGGAACTTTAATCAAACAATCAGTTCCTTACACCTAAAAGGAAATAATCCTGAGATAAGTTTATCAAAAAGTCCACCACTGACAATTGCTCCAGGACAATCCGATACTCTCCTTGTGTGTTACTACAGTCAAAATGCCGGTACTATTGACGATAGTATAGTTATTGGCAACCAATGCCTTGAACGTGACATTTATACCTTGAAATTCAGTTCCAAACCTGATACAACACCACCATCAATCAGTTCGGTCGAAAAGAATTGTCCTGCTGAGATAAATTTAACAATGCAAGAATCTTCAAAAGGTGATCTCGGAATCATGAAAATTGATTCCTTGTTCAGACGTAATTTTGACATGAAAGAAACATATTTTTATCCGAAACAAATACTGTTAAACCTGAAAGTAATTGATCCTTATCAAGATGCTTATTTCTATTTAAGTATCGAGGATTCTGCAGGAAACAGAAGCATTTACAAAAAATCTATTCCCGGTTTCACATTAGCAGCTCCTGAATCTGCACCCGAAGATTATACACGAGACTTTGGAAAAGTCGCGATTGGTTCTTTTGTCTTAGATACTATTTCACTTTCCAATTATGGTGATTTTAACTTAAAATTCGATGATATATATCTCAAAAAAAATACAATCTTTTCCATTCCACCGGCACAGTTCCCATTCATCGTAGAAAGCGGAAAAACAAATAATCTGATAATTGGTGCTCAGTCATTAATTGCTCAAAATGATGTATATCGGGATACTTTGATCATTGGGTTTAACTGCCTAACCAAAGAAATACCTCTAAAACTTCAGTCAGAGCCAATGCAGGTGCAGCATTACGGGCAATGTGATTTACCTGTTGTTTTTTATATATCTGAATTTCCAAATGGAATGATTTTTCAAGATCAGAGCATCAGTCCGGCAATTGTTGCTTTAAACTTTATAATTTATTCAAAGGAAGCAACCAATACTGATTTTATTATTTATGATTTATTAGGCAATAAAATATTAAGTGATGAATTTAATATTGATGCAGGTACTAATCAGCGATCAATTAATATATCTTCAATTCCATCAGGAATTTATACTTATCAATTTAAATCTAACGGAAATATATTCTCTAAGAATTTTATAAAACAGAAGTAAGAAGTAATTTTTTGCAATACTAATATTAATCTATCTTAATGAAGCCGTAGCTATGTAAAAAAGAATTTACTTGATGAAGTATCAAAAGCATTATCAGTCATGGTTTTGTCATTCTGAGCGAAACGAAGAATCCTTCCAGCAGCCAAAGAGAGATTCTGTCCTGCCTTTGTAATATCATTTCCTATTTGAAATTAATCGATAAAACAGTCGAGGACGTCTGTTCTACTATGATTTATAGTAGCTTAGACGTCCTTGTCTGAGCTTGATTTTATTTTTCTGAAATAGGAAATGATATAACACTGACAAGACGAGAAAATATACTTGTTTTTATCATTGATTTTTATTTACTATTTTGTAATTCGCAGTATCTGATTTTATGAATTAGGGAAAATGTGTGATGCAGAATAATGAAGAGGCAGAACTACTGCCAATAAAGAAGGGAATCGAATTATTTATTATATATTCTTTTTATTTATGTTTTGAAAGTGTCCTATGAAAACCAAATTATGTTTTTATTCTTCTTCTCGCTTTATGCGTTACCGCTGCTACTGCCGGAGATACTCTCTGGAGCAAAGTATCGAATCCTATCTATTATACTTTTGTGAAATATTCTACTGACGGTAGATATATTGCCACGGGAGGAAATACAAGTAACGACGGAAATGTATATATGTACGATTCACAAACCGGTGCACTGGTTCATACTTTTTTTAGGGATAGTATTGATTATTATCAGATTTGGGGACTTGATTTTGCCAAGAATTGGATTGCTTTCTCAAAAGATTCAATAAATGGAAGTTATCCATACATACACATAATTGATATCAATAACTTCAATCTCATTAAAAAAGTAAAAGGTTCAGATTTTAAATTTTCTAAAAATGGGAAATTTTTATTATGTGTTTCTAAAGGCCCACAAATAAATATATACAATACTGACACATGGGAATTGTTATATACAAATGGGATAGATGGCTGCTATTTTTCTCTTGCAATATCTCCCGACGGTTCTGCTTTTGCTGTTGGAATGGATTATGATGGATCATATTGCAATAATCCTGCAAGGATAGAAATTTATAAAGGAACAAATTGGCAGGACAGGAGTACTATTGTAGCACAAAAGAAATTTTCAACATTCTATGATCTCCGTTTTTCCAATGATGGTAAATATTTAGCTGCGGCTTCTTATAATGATAGTATTAGAGTTTATAATGTAGAGGATAATTCTTTGTATAAAAGTTATTTATTTTATCAATCTCCAGTGGTTGCCTTTTCAAATGATGATAAATATTTAGTGACTTATAATGATGTTGATATTAAAATTGGAATTTGGGATTTTCAATCATGTAGTTCTGTTTATATTTATCCGAAAGGTGGCACACAAAGGAGCATTGATATTTCACCTGATAATAATAATATAGCGGTTGTTAGATGTCCATCAGGTATTATTGTATATAATGCACAATGGAATCCGTCTTCTGTACTTGAAAATTTAATCCAGATTTCCCAATCAATAATTTATCCTAATCCAATCAATGGAAATGCAAATATTGAATTCTTATTATTAAAACCATTTCAGTTAAGTGTTCAAATATTTAATTCTGCATCTGATCCTCTTATTACCATATTTTCAGGATTCATGGAATCAGGAAATAAATCATTTATCTGGAATACAGCCGGATTGCCATCAGGTATGTATTTTTGCCGGGTAAGTGCCTCCGGAGCTGCTTCTACAATTCAAGTACTTATTCAACATTAAAAAGGATAAAATATGAGAACTATTTTATTAATGATTGTAATAATCCCAACTTTATTATTTGGGTTTCTATTTCTTACTCTAATCACTGCTTCAGGAAATAAATATTATTTTTTGAATCAGGAATTAGAAATAATGTTAAATATTGTTAATTTTGTATAATTGAATTATTAAGCGAAAAGTTGTTTATTATATATTTTGAGGTTTTTATGAAAAAGTGTTTTGTTTTTGCTCTCACAGCCACATTATGGCTTAGTGCTTCACTTGTATTTGCAGATAATTATTTTGCAGATACCGTCTGGACAAATAAAACTGACCAAGCTGACGGTTTTTACATGGTGAAATTTTCAAAAAATGATTCTATAATAGCAGGGATGGGGTATCAAATGGATTTATTCTATGATGCCGCTACTGGTGCGGAAATACATAGAATCCCTTTCAATTCAGAAGTTCACTTTATAAATAATGATCAAAACTTTGTCAGACTCGCAGCCAGTCGAAATAAACTTGAAATTTGGGATACAAAAACATTTATAGTAATTGATTCTTTAGAATCAGATGGAACTACTATAGGAAGTATTGATATTAGTAGTGATGAAAAATTTATAGTGGGAGTTATTCCGAAAGGTATAAGATCATGGAACTTAATAACAAAGAAAATTTTAAAAACACAGCTCTTTCAATCACAACCAAATTTAACTGAAATAGGAATAAGAACGATTAACTTTGCTTGCGATAATTCTAAGTTTATAGGTAGTTTAGGAAGGATTTATACTGATCCTAATCCACCGAATAAACAATATGGCTACGGATGGGATGTAATCTATGATTTCAATACACTTGACAGTGTTGATGTGCTTGGAAGTTATCAGAGTTTTAAATTATCTAATACCTGTAAATATTTTACCGATAAAATTGCTGATTCCTTCAAAGGAGTTGAA
>JAPLFL010000096.1 GCA_026390695.1 Candidatus Kapaibacterium sp.
ATTAAAACCTTTTTCTGTTCGTAAGGATGTAAAATATATTCCAACGGACAAGGAAATTGAAGATGTTTTATCTTTATGCACACTTAGCCAAATGAGACTGCTATTGTTCGTTAGAGACACATATTGCCGGATTAATGAGGCTTTGAATCTAACTTATAATGACATCTTAAATGACAAAGTTGTTCTTTACACTAACAAAAGCAAGAATGGCGATAGAGTACATAGAAAAGTTGCATTACCGGATTGTCTAAATAATTTAGAAATCCCAAAAGACAAGACTGAGCGCGTCTTTTGCGAATGGAAGGAAGAACCAAGATTTTTGGGTAAAAAAGTTAAATTATTGGGTCAAGACTCCTGGTCATGGCACAATCTTCGTCATAGAGGTGCCAGTATGATGAGTAAAAAAGTTATTCCATTATACGATATAATGAGAACTCTTGGGCATCAAAACTTGGAAACAACTCAAAAGTACCTACAGGAGCTATCCTGAAAAAAATGTCCCCAAATCGTCCCCAAGACAAAAAATTAAGGCTCCTCAAATCTTTGGGGAGCCTCTTCTATTGCGGTGAGCCACTTGTCGGACTTGAACCAACGACCTGCTGATTACAAATCAGCTGCTCTACCAACTGAGCTAAAGTGGCGCAGTAGAGAATACAAAATTAAGTATTCTTTTTGAATTATACAAATATTTTTTTTATAGACTTCAATTTTTTTTCTAAAAAAGCCAGACTAAATATCTTATGTAAAATTAGACACAGCAAAAAAAAATATCATTTTTAGCTAAATTAAAAATTATTTTGTTTCGTCATTTATTTTGATTATATTTACAACTGGTTTAACTTGAGAAAAATTTATGAACATTTTTTACTTCTTTACATATCTTTTAATCGGAGCTATTAGTGCGAATTGTGCTGATTTAGTGCAGTTTAATATATCTACTATGGATAATCCTGCACCGGGTTATATTTTAACTGGTCCGATTAATCAGAATTTAGTCTCTATTTACGATAATAGCGGACTGGCTGTCTATACCAAGGATTTGAGTTATTTGGGGCAGCGGTTTCTTTCACTGCGTGTTCTCGAAGATGGCACCATTGCTTGCTTTGGAAGCAACAAAAGGCAATGGGTTATCATGGATAAATCCTTGAACGTTATCGATAGTATTTGCTCTAACGATAGTCTGCTCCTTGATTTTCACACACTTCATCTGTCACCGCAAGGAAATTACTTGGTTGCCTTTGATAGAATAATCAATATGGATCTGTCTGCATTGGTTCCCAATGGTAATAAGAATGCTGAAGTTAATGATCAGGAAATTTTTGAATTTGAAAGAACATCTAAGGCTGTCCTTTTTCATTGGAAAACAAGTGAGCACATAGATATTAGTGAAGCAACTCTTGATATAAGTTTCAATCTTCCTAATGTTGATCCTTTCCATCTGAATAATGCAATTTATGATGCTGATGGCAATCTTTTACTGAACTACCGCCATCTTGATGAAATTGTTAAAGTAAACCGAGCAACCGGAGCCATTATATGGAAAATGGGAGGTTCCAAATCCAAGGCAAATCAATTTACTTTTTATAACGATACATATAATAATTTTACAGGATTTTCTCATCAGCACTGTTCTTATCGCTTAGCCAATGGCAACCTTTTGATATTTGATAATGGGCAATTGAAACCAACAAAGTTTTCACGTGCAGTCGAATATCAGGTTGATGAAGCAAATAAAACAGTCACTAAAGTATGGGAATATCGCCATAGCCCTGATATTTATGCAGGTTCAATGGGAAGTGCTACCAGATTAGTAAATGGAAATACAATAATTGGTTGGGGACAGAATTCAACCGATTTGGTGGCTGCTACTGAGGTAAATACAAATTCATCCATTGTTTTTGAGATGACTGCTCCGACATCTTCTTATTTTTATCAGATGCTCAGATCTGTTTTTATTATGGATGCTGTCTCAAAAAACATTTCATCTTCTGGAAATTATCTTTTTAATGACGAAAAATGTACCACAGGAGCCAACTTATATATTGAGTCATCATCGGGTTCTGGAAATATTTCCGTTGAAAAGCATTATTATCTTCCACATAATATAAACTATACAAATACTATCGCCTGTACTATTCTACCTTACAGGTGGGTTATCAATCAAAGTGGGATACAGATAAATAAAGGAAAATTATCAATTGACTTATCAACAATTAAAAATACCATCAATCCAACAGAACTAAAAGTGTTCAGAAGACAAAGTGAAATTAACGGATCGTTTCAATTGATAGAAACTTCTTTTAACCAGCAATTTAACAGATTAGAAGCGCCTATTGCTAATGGGGGAGAGTTCTTTATTGCCACTGTTTCGCTTCCTCAAACAACTTTATTATCACCTGAAAATAATGCAAAGGACATTCTTACAAGCATTAGATTAAGTTGGAACCAAAGTACAGTTGCTGGCTTTTACAGATTGCAGGTCTCTACCTCAGATAAATTTGATAAACTTATCATTGATACCAATGGCATTAATACTAATCAGCTTGTTATAGGTGCTCTTGCAAATTACACCCGGTATTTTTGGAGAGTTCAATTTAATAATGATAATTGTACTGGAAATTGGTCAACTGTAAATTCGTTTACAACAATAATTGCTGTGCCTAATCAAGTTTATCCACCAAATCTTGCCATTGATATACCATTGAATCCTTTATATAAATGGTTAACCGTTAAAGGCGCCGATAAATTTCATATCCAGATAGCGACTGATTCTAATTTTATTAAAATTATGGATGATGCTTACTCTATTGATACCATCTATTATTCCTACAAAAATCTTAAATTGGTTACTAAATACTATTGGCGTGTTGCGGCTTCCAAAGCAGGACAATATGGTGTGTGGTCTGATATTGATGCTTTTACAACCCAACAGTTTAAAGTAAATCTTCGTCAACCAGTTAACAAAATTGCAGGAGTGCCTCCGTCCGGAGATTTAGTCTGGGACACAATTCCTGGCATCAGCAATTATGAACTTAAAATTTATAAAGATTCGAGCCTGAAGCAAGTTCTTAACGAAGTTAATATCCAAAATAAAAACAATTATAAATATAATAATTTTAATTATTCTTCAAGGTATTTCTGGCAGGTTCGCGGTAAATCATCCGATACGGTAACTCTGTGGTCTGAAGTTTGGCAGTATAGAGTTATTGCCGACACTCCTGTTTTAAAGTTACCTCTGGATAATAGTCAAAATATAACTAATAGCGGAACATTGCAGTGGGACTCTATTAATAATGGAGTAACTTATAGAATTCAATTATCCAAAGACTCTAATTTTAAAAGCTTCATATTTGACAAAATTATTAATAATTTAAATTATAATTATTCAAATCTGTTATACAATTCAACATATTATTGGAGAGTTCATGCTTTTGACGGTGAAACTATTGGCGACTGGTCTGAAGTTCGCTGTTTCTCAACGGCTCCTCAATTGATTTATCCTGCCAATGAAGATTATAAAGTTCCTACAAAAATATCTTTTTCGTGGCATCCTATCGTCTTTGCCATCGGATATTTTATACAGATTGCTGAAGATGCACAACTAACTATGAATTCAAGAACATTTTTCCAATCTTCAACGGACACAAATTTCGCAATTACCGATCTTGGATTAAATCACACCTATTATTGGACGATTAAACCCAAATTTGGCTCTTCATTCCCCACGTACTGGCTTAATCCTTTCAAATTCACAACCATTTTGGATAAACCGGATCCGCTTGTACCTTTTGATATGGATACTCTTTATTCAAAGACATTCGAAATGCGCTGGCAAAAATCCGAACAAGCTGATAAATATTGGTTACAAGTAGCAACTGATGCAGGATTTAAAGATTTAGTTATAAACAATAATAATATAAGTGATAATATTTTTAATATTGATAATATTAAAGACAATTCTTATTACTGGCGTGTTTGTGCTTTAAGTGGTAAAAATGGCAGTGAATGGACTTCTTCGCAATTTTTTGTATTAACTTCAAATAATTTGCCATTAATTTCTCCCAATGGTGGCGAGGTTTGGGGAAAAGACTCTAATGGAAGAATAATCAACTGGCCGGCTGAATTAGGAGATAAAGTCAGAATAGATCTGTTAAAATCAGGAATGTACTATTCAACAATTTCATCGGATTATAAGAGCGCCAATCAAAAGTATCTCTGGCAAATTCCCGATTCCATAAATGGCGGAACGTCTTATCAGGTGCGGGTTACAAGTTTAACAAACAATAAAATTCGTTCAATAAGTCAAGCTTATTTTACAATCGATAATACCAGTGAAGTTAAGAACTATGAAGATAAGTATTTTGATGTCACTTGTTATCCCAATCCTTTTGAAACAAATACTACATTTGAAATATCTTTAAAAACTGCATCTAAAGCAACTGTTTCAATATATGATGAAAATGGAAGGTTAGTAACAAAAATATTTGATTCGTATCTTTCAGGAGGAATATTTAGGTTTAAATATAATGCAGAACTGCTTCCAGCCGGATTCTATATATATGAAATCAATGTTGAAGGAATAACTAAAACAGGAAGAATGACACTTCTAAAATAGGAATAATAAATCAATAATTGAGGGATAGTAGGTAATGAACAGCCAATTATTCCTCTTTTTATTTGAATAATTTTAATTAAACCCAGATGAATCATAAGAAAATGTCCAAATCCCTCACTTTTGTTAAGGGTTGGGGTGAGGTTTCCAAAAGATTTTACACCGCCTTTGATTAATTTGTAGAAAAAAACAAAACAGACAAATAATTCCGCTTTTGAGTTTTAAAAAAAAATCTTATATTTGCAATGTGTAAAATTAAAAATATTTGAAGGATTTATGTGAAACGAACAGCACTCGATTACACGCTCAAAGTCAAGCTTCCAATCACAGTTTTCGTAATAGTAGTCACTTTTGCACTTACTTATTACATTGCTCGCCCTGAACGCGATGGTATGGGGTATGGACCTGAACAGGAAATTAAATTTTCCCATAAACTTCATGCCGGAGATATGAATATTGACTGTAAATACTGTCATACAGGCGTTGAGAAAGGCCGTCATGCTACAATTCCAGCTTTAAGTACCTGCATGAATTGCCATTCTTTTGCGCGTAAGGACCGCCCTGATATTGTCAAACTGACAAATTATTATGAGAATAATCTTCCTGTACCTTGGAAGAGAGTACATAGAGTTCCCGATTATGCTTATTTTAACCATAGCTCACATGTTCTGAAAGGAATAGATTGCAAGTACTGCCACGGCGACGTTCGCAAAATGGAAGTTGTACAGCAACTTCATTCTTTCACCATGGGAGCATGCTTGAACTGTCATCGCAATCCCAAAGCTGAGATGAAAGATTTGACAGCCGAAGTAAAAAATGGGCCGACTACCTGCTATGGTTGCCATAGATAAGAAATAAGAAAAATTTAATAATTAATATAAAGCGTATATGAAAGAAGAAAATAATCTTGCAAAACGCAGGAAATTCCTTGCCGGAACTCTCGGCTGGGGAGCATTGGCAGCAATGATTCTTAATTCTACGCCTTTCAGATTGTTGGCTAAACCTTTTTCACCTAAAAAAGAATTAAAGCCACCGGTTACAATACATCCTTTAGCCATTAAACGAGAAAAGAAAGGATTGTAACATGGACCAAATTAAAACACTCTGGAAAAGCGCTGAAAGCTACTATGACAGTAGCTCTACGAATCAGGTTACTGAATTTGCCGATAGCGTAACTAATGAATTTAATCCCGATACTATGTCTGGGGTTTCACGACGTAAATTTCTTGCACTCGTTAGCGCAGGAACTGCATTTGCAGCTACTGCCTGCACTAATTACCGTGATAAAAAAGAGATTGTTGAATATGTTAATAAGCCGGACTCAGCAAATACGGGTCTTCCGAATTATTATGCTTCAACATGCACTGAATGCCCATTAGCATGCGGTATTGTCATTAAAACACGTGAAGGACGCCCTATAAAAATTGATGGCAACGAACTGCATCCGATTAATCTGGGAAAAACATGTGTGCGCGGACAAGGGACTATTCTTAATTTATATGATCCGATCAGGCTCAAGAAGCCATCAAGAGGCAGTAAAATGCTTACTGAAGATTGGAAAACAATTGATGAGGAACTTATTGCTTTATTCAAAAAAGCCACTTCTGATAAAAAAGAAATTGCTATTCTTCATAATACGATTTTCTCACCATCTCAGAAAGCAGCATTCAATGTATTCATTGCAGCATATCCTACTGCTAAATTATATTGTTATGAGAACTTCTGTGATGACAGCAAACGTGAGGCTTTCGCATTGTCTTACTCTGATAAACAAAGCTGCTGCAGCAGTGCATCGTCAATTCCATTTAAATTGAATCAGGCTAAGGTAATTTTATCACTTGAATCTGATTTCTTAGGCAATGAAGGGCATTTTGTTAGAAATATCAAACAGTTTTCAGAAACACGCGACGTAAATAAATTAGATAAATTCTCTCGTTTATATGTGGCTGAAGCAGGTATGAGCCTAACCGGAATGAATTCCGATTACAGACTAAGGTTAACACCTGAGAAACAATTGGATTTCTTATTGACTATCATCTCGGCTATTGCTGCCAAACACGTTTCAAAGTTTGAATTGCCTTTGGATTTTGCATCTAAACTTAATAATTATAATATTAAGAAATTTGCCGATGAAAATGGCATTAAAGCTCAAACGATTGATTATTTGGTAGATGACTTAATAAAAAATACAGGCTCATCCTGTGTTATATCTGGCAATAAACTGCCAAAAGAAGTACATATAGCTGCAAATCTAATAAATGAAATGATTGAAGCACAAAATCTTTGTGACTGCGAGTATTGCCAGACTAATTATTGCGATTGTGCAAGCGACAAAGATTTGACTGATATGCTTGGACGAGCAAAAGCAGGACAGGTAGCAGCGATTATCAATTTTGATTCAAATCCTGTATATCAGCTTCCACAGGAATTCGGATATTCGGAAGCATCATCTAAAACAACCGTTATCACTTTGTCCGAATTTAATAACGAAACAAGCTCTGTTAGCCATTTTGTATTGCCAATCAATCATAATTTGGAATCATGGGGCGATGCAAATACTAATTGCAGTGTATTTTCGCTTCAGCAGCCAGTTATTGCACCACTTTATGATACTCGCCAAAAGGAAGCAGTCCTATTAATCTGGGCATCAGGAAAAGCTGATTATAATGATAAGGTTTATTTAAATCTGATAAAAGATTACTGGCAGAAGGAAGTATTCCCAAAATCAGGATCAGCCGCAGATTTTGATACTTTTTGGTATTCATGTCTTCATGATGGGGTTGTTGAGATAAAAAGCACAAAATGTGATACTTTAAAATTCAATTTCGATGCTCTGAAAGCTCTTGATAAGAAATATGAGAAAAAAGATTTTACTTTGCTTATTAATGATAATCCTTTCTTTGGAACAGGAAAATTTGTTGGTAATGGCTGGCTGCAGGAATTGCCTCATCCGGTAACAAAACTGACTTGGGATAATTGCGCAATGATAGCTCCTGCAACAGCTAAGGAACTTGGCGTTGAAATGGGCGATTTTATTGAAGTATCATCCGGAAATAACAAATTAAAAATTCCAGCATTCCATCAGCCAGGTATGGCAGAGAAAACTATTGCAATTGATTTAGGATATGGTCGAAAAAATGTGGGTGAAATTGGCTCTGAAGTTGGTTTTGATGTCAGCCCGTTCATCAGTTCAAACGGTATCTCCAAATATATTTACAGTGGTGTAACTGTTGTTAAAGGGTCTGGTCACTACAAACTTGCAACTACTCAGGAGCATCATTCTCTGGATGAAAAGTTTGTTAAAGATCTGCATTTAAAGCGTGGAATTGTCCGCGAAGGAACAGTGGAGGAGTATAAAACAACTCCGAATTTCCTGAAGGAAAAATTTGAAGAAGGAAATCCAGTGTCAATCCATTCTCAGGTCAGCTATACGGGTATGAAATGGGCAATGGCATTGGATATGAATAAATGCGTAGGATGTGCTCTTTGTGTGCAAAGCTGTAATGTTGAAAATAATATTCCGGTTGTTGGCAAAGATCAGGTTGCAAATGGCCGTGAAATGCACTGGATGCGAGTGGACAGATATTACTCCGGTACTACCGAGGAACCGATAGTCAGCCAGCAGCCTATAAATTGCAGTCATTGCGACAATGCGCCTTGTGAGAATGTTTGTCCGGTTGTTGCAACAAGCCACAGTCCAGACGGATTGAATCAAATGGTTTACAATCGCTGCGTTGGAACACGTTATTGCGCAAATAACTGCCCAACTAAAGTCAGAAGATATAATTTCTTCGATTTTCGTGAACACTTTGCTCAAGGCTACTACACACAAGATTCTCTTTCATTATTGCATAATCCTGAAGTTACGGTTCGTTCACGTTCCGTAATGGAGAAATGCACATTCTGTATTCAAAGAATAATGGAAGGCAAACAGGAAGCACTCAAAGCAGGAAAAGATTTTAAAGGATCAGACGTTAAAACCGCTTGTCAGGTTGCATGCCCTGCAGAGGCAATAAGTTTTGGAGATGTGAACGATCCTGAATCGGATGTAGCGAAAATCAGGAAACATGATTTATCATATTCATTACTTGATGAATTATATATTAAATCAAACGTACATTATATAGCAAGATTAAGAAACACAAATTCGGAGAAAAATAGTGAGCGTTGACGTATTACACGAACCTTCGGTAATCGAAGGACGACCGACTTTTCACGAGATTAACGAGCATATAACAAAGCCAACCGAAGTTCGTCCGGATAGAAAATATATGATTGCACTTGCAATTACTTCATCGTTACTTGCATTGGGTGCTACTTGTATGATTATTACCCACTGGTATGGTATCGGAATGTGGGGAAATAATAATCCTGTGGGCTGGGCTTTCGACATTGTTAATTTTGTTTTTTGGATTGGTATTGGTCATGCCGGTACTCTAATTTCAGCAATTTTATTCTTATTCAGACAAAAATGGAGAACCGGAATAGCGCGTTTTGCAGAGGGGATGACAATTTTTGCAGTTATGACTGCAGGAATATTTCCACTGATGCATGTCGGACGACCATGGTTAGACGGCTGGCTGTTTCCTTATCCTAATCAGAATAAATTATGGGTGAATTTTACTTCACCACTTTTATGGGACGTTTTTGCTGTTTCAACTTATTTCACAGTTTCTGCAATTTTCTGGTATATGGGATTAGTTCCAGATTTTGCCAGTATGAGGGATAGAGCAACAGTAAAGTTTAAAAAAGTTATTTACTCAATTTTTAGTCTCGGATGGCGCCATTCAAACAGACATTGGCAGCATTATGAGATGATGTATTTGATTTTAGCCGGTTTTGCCACTCCTTTGGTTCTCTCGGTTCATACGATAGTAAGTTTTGACTTTGCAGTTTCTATTCTGCCGGGTTGGCACACAACTATTTTTCCACCTTATTTCGTTGCAGGAGCAGTATTCTCAGGCTTTGCAATGGTTCAGAATGTGTTGATTTTTGTTCGTAAAATTTTCAATTTTGAACATATAATCACACTTGACACTCTTGAGAAAATGAATAAAATAATGCTTGCAACCGGAATGATGGTTGGCTATGCTTATGGAATGGAATTTTTCATTGCATGGTATAGCGGAAGTCCTATGGAAATGTTTGTATTTGTTAACCGTGCTTTTGGTAATTATGCATGGGCATATTGGATCATGGTTTCCTGCAATGTGATTTTCCCACAATTCTTCTGGAGCCGCAAAATCAGACGCACTATTCCATTGATGTTTATTATCGGTGTATTTGTGAATGTTGGAATGTGGTTCGAGCGTTTTGTGATCATTGTTTCATCGCTTTCAAGAGACTTTCTACCTTCGAGCTGGGCATATTACACTCCTACATTTTATGACATTGGAATTTTATTAGGTAGTTTCGGCTTGTTCTTTACTTTGGTATTATTATTTATAAAGACTCTTCCTGTTGTTTCAATAGCTGAGGTAAAGGCAGTTATACATGGTTCACAACCCACACATAAAGGAGGGAACCACTGATGCAAGAAAAAGTATTATATGCAATGAGTGCATTGTTTGACACGCCGGATGCAATTATCCAAGCTGCTGAATCAGTTCAGAAAGCCGGATATAAAAAATTCGATGTAAATACTCCATATCCTGTACATGGAATGGACAATGCGATGAAATTAAAACCATCAACATTAGGTTATTTCGCTTTTATTATTGGTATTTTTGGCGCTATTATGGCTGTGGCTGGTATGGGTTATTTAACAGGTGTCGATTATCCGAATGTTATGGGCGGAAAACCATTCTTTGCTTTACCGGCTTTCATTCCGATTACATTTGAGGTAACAGTTCTTTCAGCTTCGGTTGCTACTGTTGTTATAATGATTGCTTTTTTCTTCAAACTGCCAAATAATTCTCATCCGGTTCATAATACAGAATACATGAAGAATGTGTCTGATGATAAATTTGGTGTTTTAGTCGAAGCAAAAGATGCAATGTTTGATGCTGCCAAAGTTGAAGATTTATTCAGAAGTTTGGGTGCAAGCAGAATAATTCCGATTTATTATGATCTTGAAGATATTCGAACAGTTGGTAATATTTTTAGACCTAAATTTGTATTATTTTTGGCGATAGTTGTATTTGTTAGTGCAGGATTAACTTATGGAGTACTGAATCGTTTATTATTTATTCCTCCCTTTACCTGGATGGTATATCAACCGCGTGTAAATGCCCAGCAAAAATCAAATATGTTTGCTGATGGTTCAGGAATGCGCAATCCGGTTGATGGGACAGTTGCAAGAGGTTGGATGCCTTACAGATATTCAGGCAAGCCAGATGAAGCAGGTCTGAATTTAGTCAATCCATTAATTCCTAATACTCATACTTTAGATTTAGGTAAAAAGAATTTTGATGTTTATTGCAGTCCTTGTCACGGATACCTTGCAAAGGGTGATTCCAGACTTCGCGGACAATTCCCCAATCCACCAACCTTACATTCAGATAAGGTCAGGAACTGGACAGACGGAAGAATCTATGCGGTTATTACAGATGGACAAAACTCAATGCCGTCATATTCAAGATTGGTTTCTCCGAGTGACAGATGGGCAGTTATACTTTATATACGCGAGCTTCAGCGCGCGCTTAACGCAAAGCAGGAGGATTTAAAATGAGTCAACAAGAAAATAATATTGTTTATACACAAAAGAATTTACCATCAAAGCTATTAACAATTGGCGTAGTAATTCTAATAGTCGGATTGGTACTTGCCGGAGCTTCTTATCTGATTGACCCTGTCCGAGCTTCTTTTAATAGTCTTATTTCTATGATGTTCGGCTTATCAGTCGGTTTAGGAATACTGTTTATTATTGGCTTGGAGCATCTTACAGGAGCTGTTTGGAGTGTCCCTTTCCGTCGGGTGGCTGAATATTTAGGTGGTATTTTATACATTGTACCAATACTTGCTATTCCAGTATTTTTGAATATGCACGGAGTCTTTTCCTGGTCTGATCCTGCTGTAATTGCTAAGGATCATGTTTTACAGGGTAAAGTACCATATTTGAATACAGGATTTTTCTATATAAGATTTGCACTTGCATTTATAGTTCTCTGGTTTTTCTTTACCATGTTTAAAAGAAATTCAATAAAAATGGATTCAAATCCAAGCGAATCTTATGTGAAATCAAGTAAAATATTATCAGCGGTAATGATGCCTTTCTTTGCAATTTTCACTACAATTATGGCAGTTGATTGGCTAATGAGCGTTGTTCCGCGTTGGTTTTCAACCATTTTTGGTGTTTATTACTTTGCCGGATCATTTCTTGCGGGTTTGGGTGCCTTGACTTTGGTGGTTATTATGCTCAACAAACGAGGGTATTTGGCAAAAGGTTTGGGTGGAGATAATTATTACAGCCTTGGTGCTTTTATGTTTGCGATAACAAATTTCTGGTCATATATTGCTTTTAGCCAGTATATGCTTATTTGGTATGCAAATTTGCCAGAGGAAACGTTTTGGTTTATTCCTCGTTTACACACCAGTTGGGTATGGATGACAGCAGGTTTACCGCTAATTAAATTTATTATTCCATATATATTCATTCTATCTCAACCCTCGAAGAAGGACCCGAAGAGATTAACAATTGCTGCAATTATGATAATGTTTGGTCATTATTATGATTTATTCTGGCTCGTTATGCCTGCTTATCACAAAGAAGGTTTCTTCTTCAGTTGGAATGAACTTGCATTCCCGATTCTCTTGATTGGAGCAACAATAACATATTTTGCAATTGTAACGAAAAATAAGAATTTAATACCAGTTAATGATCCGAAATTGCCACAGGGCATTAATTTTCATTTGTAAATAATTTGATCATCAGATTAATTGAAGCCATCTGATGATTATTCAAGGATTATGTGAAAAAATAAAAAGGAAATATATGGATACAAATTTTATACATGAAGACGAAATAGATTTTAAAGCGGTTATGCGCACTCCCAAGCGGCAAATCGGGCTTTTTTTAATTCTGTTGATCGCTGCAATCGAAGTAGCTGGCTGGTTCTATCTTAACAATATGAGTGTAGCTTATCTGAAAACTACTATTGACCTGCCTGAACCAATCAATACTTTTGAACGTGCCGTCGATACAAAAGCTGGAACATTTGTCGAAGGAATTGATTTAAAGAAATATTATCAACCAAACGATAGTATGATTAACAAGGGAAAAGAACTGTTTTTAGCTACCTGTGCTTCTTGTCATAATCAAAACGGTGATGGCAACGGTCAAGTCGGTGTGGCTTTAAATCCAAAACCACGTAATTTTATTAGCGCCGAAGGCTGGAAATTCGGGCGTAATTTTGCCGATATTTTTAAAACATTAAAACAAGGTTCACCAGGTACTGCAATGGCATCATTTGATGCAATTCCGCTGCCAGACCGGATGGCTTTGATTTATTTTATTCAAACATTCGCAAAGGATTTCCCAAAGCCTACAGTTGATGATTTTACAGCACTGGATGGCACTTATAATCTTTCAAAAGGTGGAATGAGTCCGAATAATGTTACTCTTGAGACTGCTGAACAGAAGATAATTGACGAAAACAAAGTGAATAATGAGAAGTTGGCAGCTCTTATAAAGACTTCCGAAGATAATTGCTGTGCTCCACCTCTTAAGAAAGTTATCAGATGCAAAGAAAAAGCTTATGGTGCCTTACTAAATTCAAATGCTTGGGTTGGAAGCACAGATAATTTTGTGAAATTTTTACAGAATACCATTTCCACTAATGGCTTTAAACCAACAATTCTAACTTTATCATCTCAGGAATTAACGACCTACTATAATTATTTTCTGACTCTGAAGAAAAGTTAAAAACTATTAATTGTTAATGTTTAATTGTTAATTGAAGAACGTTCCATCAGCCAAGTGTTAATGGAACGTTTTGTTTAAAATAAAATTAATTTTATTCCGTTCTTAAATCTATGTTGACAATCGAAGAACATATTAAATATTGGCATGATGGGGCAGAAAATGACATGAGTGTTGCTGATGGATTATTTGGACTTGGTCATTTTGACTGATGTTTGTTTATGGGTCATTTAGTTTTTAGAGAAAGTTTTGAAAGCCTTGTTTATACAAAATAATCAAATTCTCTCACCTCTGAAAATCCATAACTTACTGAAATTAGTTAAGTTATTTAATATTGAATTAGATCATGAGCAAATGAAATTTCTTCAAATTGTAAATGATTTCCATATTGAAGCAAGGTATCCTGAATATAAAAGAAGTTATATAACACAGCCGGTTTAGAATTTACTCAAGAAAATCTACAAAGGATTAAGGAGC
Organism: Candidatus Kapaibacterium sp.; assembly: GCA_026390695.1. Taxonomy (GTDB): domain Bacteria; phylum Bacteroidota; class Ignavibacteria; order Kapaibacteriales; family UBA2268; genus JAPLFL01. The sequence continues at coordinate 13,950 of JAPLFL010000096.1, forward strand.
ATTACAAATGGTTGAAGTCTCTGTTAAAATCAAAGATATAATTCGTAAGTTTGTCGTGGAAGCACAAAAGGACAATATTACGATTGATCATGCTGTTCTTTTTGGCTCGTATGCAAAGGGTACAAATCACGAATACAGCGATATTGATGTTGCAGTAATTTCAGATGATTTTGAAGGGACTAGACTTTTTGACAATATCAAATTAGCAGACGCGACTATACGAACAAGCATTGATTTAGAAACTCATCCTTTCAGAACTGAAGATTTTACCGAGGATAATCCCTTTGTTAAAGAAATTCTCGAATACGGAATCAGAATATTCCCTGATTAATCAATAGAATATTGTAAAAATTTTCGAAACATCACCCCAGTCAATCATCAAAGGATTGAAGTATAAAATAAACCTTGTAATATCATTTCCTTAATGAATTAGGAATTATTGTCATTTGTGCGCATGCCGGAATCTCCTTCTAGTGCCACTTTAGGAGATTCCTGCATTCGCAGGAATGACGGAAATTGAAGCTTTCACACAGTCTCATGCACAGGAATGACAGCCTTCAAGTAGGAAACGATATAACTCCTTGCTCTTTTGAAGAAGGTTGGGTAGAAGTTTTTCAAGGATTTTGTGCTTACTATTATTCATTTGAAATTAACCACCATGACCATCTTACCGAAGCACTATAAATGTTACAAATTTATTCGTTCCTCCGCTCTCAATGCGTGCATAATAGCCACCTTCACGTAAATCGGCGACCGGAATATTAAAGATCTTTCTCGATTTTTGTATATTCCCAGTGAAAATATTCTTTACAAAATCACCATTGAAATTATAGATGGAAATTTTAAAATACCCGGCTAAAGGAATAATTAAATCCAGTGTTAGATATGTATCGGCAGGATTGGGGCCGCTTTTGATCCGAATTTCATTTGAAAAATTAACGATTTCAATATCATGGCTGATGGTATCAGTTTGGAAAAAATTCTTAACAATCAATCTGACAGTATATATCCCAGGATTTTTATAGATGTGCTCTGGGTTTTGTATATATGATGAATCTCCGTCACCGAAATACCATTTTCTTGATAAAATACTTTTCTCATTTAATTCTATAATCTGTACTTTATTCAAATTGCCTGTATCTGGAAACGAATATGAAAAATCCGGCAGGGGATAGGCATCGTTAATTGTAATTGTTTTGATGATTTTATCCGAATATTGCATATAAGAAGCTGTCAGAGAAACACTATATGTCCCTTTTTTGAGATAAATATGTTTTGGATTCTGAAGAGCAGAGCTTGTGCCATCGCCAAAGTCCCAGTTCCATTGATTGGTTATCATCGATGATTGGTCATTGAACTGAACAACAAAATCATTGATTGTATCGGCTTGTACAAAGTTGAAATTGGCTTTGATTCCATCAAACCCGATGCTCGGATATGGATTTGATTGAACAATATAAGCATATTTAAAAATGTTGCTTTTATTCAAATATCCCGACAAAATCAAACTTTTATCCTTATTGGCATAAACCCTCGTGAAAGCTCCGATTCGTTCATTAAACACCTGTGATTCAATTAGCCTATCGTCTCGGTCATAGATTAAGTAGGCCGGATGCCCGTTTTTCGAACCTGCCAGGGTGTAACAATTTTCATTAATTTTAGCAATTGAATAAGCAGTAAAAAGCGTATCGAATTTGAAGTTGATTAGGGTTCCACTTGAATCTATTTTGTAAAGTGAATTGTAATCAATGCAATAATAATTAAATTCTTTATAACAGATAAAATCAATGAGACTTTTATAACTCATTCCTATAAACCTTTTAAACTCTGTTTGAGTATTACTCTTGTTCAATGAATAAAAATACATACCATAAGCTATACTTTCTGTGATAATCCAATCAATATTGTTAGGATCAGATTGTTTGAAAATGGTATAATCATTGTCCCGATAAATAATTGAAGATCTAACATCAACACGAGATATGTTCATATTATCCTTTGCTATACTATAAAATCCAGATAAACCACCACTGGAAGGTGATTGGCTATTATAGTTGAAAAATCCAAGTAGAGCATTGCCTGAAAGATCTAATGCAGCTCCGCAATAAGTACGAGATTTAGATTGTAAGTTATTAAATAATATTGTATCTCCAAAAGCATTGTATCCGATCATACAAGTATTTGCACCAGAGGAACCCGAAAAAATAAATTTTTGATCGGGCATCTCCACAACTCTTGTATTCAGCACATCCATATTATAATTTTGTATCCATTTTGGTTTTAACTGATTATCAAACAAGAGTGCTTTTGCATAAGAGTATGTGGGCTTTTCATCTATATAAGTTATTGCTTTAAAACTGGCAATAAAATCCCCGGCTGAGGTTTCAAAACAATCAATGGAATAAGAGCAGGTCAGTGTATCAAGAGAGATATACTCATTTTTGATTGAATTCTTCAAAGACGGGAAGGGGATACTTATAGTTTTGTATTTTGTGATATTGAAATTTTCATTTTTTATTGTCAGACCAACGTGCATCAAGCCATAGCCGCTATATGTTGTCGATGGATTTGATAATGTTGAGGTGTAAGTATTATCAAAAATCCAATAAACTGATGTATAGTTGCCGTTGGATTTATTCGTAAAATTAGCAACGTAAGGATATTTTGAAAGATCTATTGTATAATCGAAGTCGGGAAAAAGTTTATCAAATACTCTGATCATATTCACTCGGATGGCAGTATCAGAGCCGTTAGTATTCTTAATAAAAAATTTTACAGTATATGTTCCTGATGAATTATAAACATGAGCTGGATTTTCATCAGTTGAACTCTGACCATCTCCGAAATCCCAGTAATAACTTGTGGGATTGCCAGCAGAGTTATTTCGGAAATGAATGGTATCGCCGGTTTGACTAATATTAGTATCTGCAGCGAAAAAGGCTTTCAGAGCATTGCTATAAAATATTATCGGTACTAAATATATACAGCCTGCATTGTCGGCAACAATCAGATTCTTATTATCCGGCAGGCAGCGTTCAGTTAATATGTATGGTCCCGTTCCGAGAGAAATTTCGGTAATTGAATCCAGTGAAGCCGATGACTGAAAAACTATTCTTCTGTAGCCATTTGTATGAAGACCCGAGAAAATATATTTAGCATCGTAGCTTGTTTCGATAAGATTGGGAGCTATTTTTGAATATTTTTCCCTGATCTTTTTACCTTCAGGGAGATTAAATTCTGAAAATGTATTGGATTTGAAATCGATTATTCTCTTGTTATCATTTGCGATTATGTAAAGCCCCAGACTGACGCCATTAGTGGAATCAGTTGTACTTTCTGTGGTATAAGTACCATTAGTTGTTGTATTATATGTATGATTATAAAAATAAAAATCTTTTAAAATTTTATAATTACTATCTGTGATAGAAATTGTTCGTTTAGTGCTATTGCTTCGAGAAGTTCCTGATCCCGGTGGATGATTACCACGAAAACTTGCCTCATAACTATTATAATCTATAATATTAAATTTGTGATTTTTTGAGCAAAGATAATTGTAATACTGTTTATCAGAATGGCTGCCATAGATATCTTGATGATCAAAATCATAATTCAAAATAATAATTGCTGTTGCATTTAAAGAATCGTATTGGAATTCTATAAGTGATGTATTATATGCTTCTGAAGTTGTAAAACCTGTATAACCATAATATATTTTACCAGTCACAATTTCATTAATTAACTTTAACTGATTATCAAAAAATTTTAACCTTGTAACGTAGTAATTATTTTCAACTTTATATTCAGAGCTGATAAAATACTTGCAGTCAGAACTTATCAATCTATAAACACCTTTTAATAGAAACGAATCAATCACAGCACCTGTCGCCACATCCCAATGTTTTATTATTGAATCATTTGTTCCCACGGTATAAAAAGATTTAGCATCAGGAGCCACAACAAGCTGTGCTATACCAGTGTTGTGTGCATTTATAAATTTATACTGGTTACTGTCTATCCAACCCGCAGCAGCCGTCAGTCTTATTATAATAACAAATAGAATGGATACAAAATATTTTTTCATAATATTGCCTTGTTTGTACTTTATTAAGACACATTAAAATACAAAAAAGTTACAAGATAATGGTTAATGATTAATAGTAAATGATAAATGATGGAAATGGAAAATTTGTTTTATTTGCAATATTTTATTAAATTATATACCTAAATACAATGTAAATCTTTGCAGGTACATATTATGATCATTAAAATTAATAATAAAGACTATGACCTTAATATCGATCCTAATATGCCGCTGCTCTGGGTTTTGAGGGATATTCTCGGTTTAACCGGCACAAAATACGGATGCGGTGTGGGCGATTGTGGCTCCTGCATGGTGCTTGTAGATTCAGTTGCACGGAAATCATGTATTTTACCAGTTTCGCAAATTGTAGGGAAGAGCATCACAACTATCGAAGGATTGTCTTCTGACGCAAGCCACATAGTGCAGAAAGCATGGATCGAAGCAGGTGTCCCGCAATGTGGCTATTGCCAGCCCGGGCAAATAATGAGCGCTGTAGGGCTGCTAATTGCCATTCCTAAACCAACTGACGATGATATTAATAATGCAATGAGCGCTAATATTTGCCGTTGTGGAACATATAGTCGAATCAGAGCTGCTATTCACATTGCTGCGAAAGGATAAGGAAATGGAAAATTATCAAAATACAGAATCAGTCAATACCCGTAGGAATTTTTTACTTCAGATTTCTACTCTTGGCACCGGATTAATTTTAAGTGGTTTAATTCCAGCGAATCAGGCTTTAGCTCAACTTATTAAAGAAAAAAACGAAATTCAGAGTTTTATACCTAATGTATGGCTGGAAGTGCAGTCAGACAATACTGTCATTATTACGATCGGGCAATCAGAATTAGGGCAAGGTACACGTACATCGCTTGCAATGGCTGTGGCAGATGAAATGGATGCAGACTGGGCAAATGTGAAAATTGTTCAGGGGAATGCAAGTAATGCTAAATATGGCTCCCAGTCAACCGGAGGCTCAAGTAGCATAACCGGTAAACTGACGATTATGCGCCAAGCAGGAGCTACAGCACGTGCAATGTTTATTACTGCAGCAGCACAGACATGGAATATTGCTGAAAGCGCATGTAAGGCTGATGCAGGATATATTTTAGAAATTGCCGGATCCAGAAAATTATCTTATGGTGATTTATCTACAAAGGCTGCTACCCTGCCTGTACCAACGAATTTAACTTTAAAAACCGCTAAAGATTTTAAATATATAGGATCATCAAAGCCGGTCTTTGATTGTGCCGATATTGTAATGGGAAAGACAGAATTTGGAATCGATGCCAAAGTAACAGGCTTGAAATATGCTATGGCAGCCTTCCCACCGACAATAGGTGCATCAGTTAAATCTTACGATGATACCGATACATTAAAGATTCCCGGAGTTCTTAAAACTTTTAAAGCTGCAGGTGGAGTTGCTGTGGTGGCTGATAATACTTATGCAGCAATGCAAGGAGTTGAAGCTTTGAAAATTTCCTGGAATATGGGTAGCAATACCGGATTAAATTCAGATGTTATTTATAAATCTCTGACCGATAAAATTGGAACACTCGATTCACTGCCCGGAAACACTATAAAAACTTTGGAAGCTACATATCAGGTGCCATTTTTAGCTCATGCTCCGATGGAACCGATGAACTGCACGGTTAATATCCAAGGTACAACGTGTGAAGTATGGGTATCAAGTCAGGACAGCCAGTCGGTACAAGCAACAGTTGCAAGTGCCACTGGAATTAGCGCTGCTAATGTGACTGTACATAGCTGTTTATCCGGTGGTGGATTTGGTCGCCGGTCAAATGTTGATTACGCCAATTATGCAGCCTCTATAGCCAAGCAAAGCGGTTATCCAATCAAATTTTTATATTCTCGAAAAAATGATATTCAGCGTGATAATTCTAATCGTCCAGCCAGTGTTCATGCGCTTAAAGCAGGATTAGACACTTCAGGAAAAATAACGGGTTGGGTTCATCGGGGGATTTATGCCGGTGGGGGCAGTGTTGGTTCGCCACCATATAGCCTTCCAAGCCCGAAAAATTATCAGGATGCCGGAAATACAACTGTTCCCACGGGGGCATGGCGCTCCGTTTCCGCTTCTCAATGTGTTTTTGCGATTGAATGTTTTATTGATGAAATTGCTTTAGCAGCCGCTAAAGACCCTCTTGATTTTCGATTGGGAATATCAAACAACTCAAGGGTAACTGCCGTTCTTAATGAGCTCAAAACCCGCTCTAACTGGACTAATCCGCTTCCAAAAGGATCAGGCCGCGGAGTCTCAATTTTTTCGGGATGGGGTGGATATTGCGGACATGTGGTTGAAGTTACGGTTAATAATGGGATACTGAAGGTAGATCGAGCAATTTGCGTGGTCGATGTTGGATTTGCACTCAATCTATTTACAATTGAATCTCAAATGATGGGCGGAATAATAGATGGCTTGTCAACTGCAACCAGAGCGGAAATAACTATTGCTGCCGGAGCAGTTGAACAAACAGGTTATGGAGATTTCCAGTGGTTCCGCATGAATGAAGCTCCTAAAATTGAAGTGTATATTATTCACACCGGCACCAGTCCGAGTGGAGTTGGAGAGCTTGGCTTCCCAACTGTGACTCCGGCTCTATGTAATGCTATTTATAATGCAATTGGAGTGCGTATTCGTCGTTTGCCAATTTCTTATACGGAATTAAAATCAACTTCGGTAAAGGAAGAAATAAATAGGGATTTGATTAAGGTCAATCCAAATCCTTTTGGAAATGAAATTAATATTGATTTGACCAATGTTGAAAAATTAGGGCAATTAGAATGTAAAATTTATGACATATCGGGTAATCTTATATATATGTCGTCATTTCCACAAAATTTTATGGCTAATAATTATTCAATTGATTCAAGTAATTTTATTTCCGGTACTTATATTTTGAGAATAAGTACAGCTAATAAGCATTATACAGCAAAGATACAAAAAGTTTAAATTTTTTTAAATTCGTCAAAGCTTGAATAAATAGACCTATTCAGGCTTTTTCATGCTGAAAGCCTTAAAAAGCAGAAGATTTTGTGGCGATTATTAAAATCAATTTCAAAAGATAAATTAATTTATAATAATTTATTCCGGAATATCTATTTTAAGATATTTTTATTTTCATATTTTATTTTAGGCTAACAACCGAGAAATTAAGTGGAAAAACCTAAGCAAAAATACTGAAAATTAAGTTTTGGTATTAAGTTTTTTAGGAAAAAGACGATATGAAGTTTATGTAAATTAAACGAGAAATATTGAGGAAAATAGTTGGCATAAGGATTGAAATAATAAGTGTGTAGGTCGATTAAATGTGGGTTTTGAAGGGTTTTGTGATCAATATTGTACAACATAAGAAGAAGTGGCTAAAATATTCGCCGATTTACGAATTGGTGAAAAAAAAGGAATTGGATATGAAGATTTTTACTAAAGTTTTAATTTTTATTTGACGATAATGATAATGTCGAAGGATTTTTTTTTGGATAAGATGACTTTGAATATGATAAATAAAATAAATAATAACAAACGCCACAACGGAAGTGGTTTTACAAACTATTATGGAGGATGTATGCAACAACCAGTACTGCCTGTGATTCGATCACCTGGTTAAACCAACGGAATGGCACGGCTAAGTGTAGCTGCAAACCTTTGCTAATGGAATAAAAAATTCCTTTTGAATATATAAGTAAATTAATTACAAACTAATTTAGGTAAGTAAAATGAAAACTAAAAAGAATTATACTCAATTCTGGGTATTTCTTGCAATGCTGTTTGTCTTTGTGGGCGTGCAGCAGGCTTATTCCGCTGCTAAAACCTTTACAACTGCTGGAACAGACAATAAATGGTCAACTGCAGCTAACTGGAGTGGCAGTTCGTTACCAACTACTTCAGACGATATTACCATTCCAACCGGTCAGACCTGTTTGGTTGATGGAAATTATTCTGTACAATTTGTAACCTTAGCTGGTACAGCCGTTCTTAAACCGGCTTCCGGCGGTACTTACACCTTAACCGTAACTACGGCTACTGGTGGTATTGGTATTGACATGGGTGGCGTCGGTACTACATTAAGTGCGACTAACGGCGCTGGTAGGTTAAATATAGTAATGGCTGGTACCACTACACAAGATATTAAAACTTATGTAGCATCCCAGTTCAGTGTTTATGATTTTACTGTGTCATCAGGCGCAATAGTTACTTATTCGCAAGATTTTCAAGCTGAAGTCTATGGGAATTTTACTGTTCAGGGAACAGGATCATTCATTCAGACAGTAACAACAAATGCGACAAGTAAAATTCAATTTAATAATGCAAATACTGTAATTACAAAATCAACAACCGGTACTTTAACCTTCGGATCAATTCAATTTGCTGCAACTGCTTCAAATTGTTCTACTGCTTCGGACTTTACTGTAAGGGGTGATGTTGTTCTTCTTTCAGGAGCAAAATTCCATGCTTCTGCAGGAACAATTACAATGACTGCTGCTACTAATGCAAGTGTAATTACAAACACTTCAACAAATACTTATGCAGACTTAGGATTTTTTAATTTATCATTAGTTTCTGCAAATGCTATAACTAATGCAACTCCGTTTACAATTGCAGGTAATTTTGTTAATAATGGTGCAGCATTTACTTGTTCTGCAGGTTCTGTTATTTGGTTTAACAATACTGCATCTGTTAACAGTCCTCGTACAATAACTAATCCGGGTGGAGCAATCACATTCTTTACTATTAAAGTCGCTGATGGATCGCACGTTGAAACTGCGGTTTCTTTCGCCATTATCGGACAGGCAGCAACAGCAACCCAAGGCTTGTTTGTTTTTGGTACAGGCTCATTTAAAGCAACAGCTGGTACGATTACTTTCAGTGAAGTAACTGCTGCAGCTTCTGATGCTGTTATCAGTTGTTCTTCTCAAGGTACTCTTGAATTTTTCAATTTAGCTCAGACTGCAAGTGCAAATAACTCAGTTATTACCTCATCGAAATTTACAATTAAAGCTAACTTTACTGTTGGTGCTGCCTCAAGTTTTGTAGCAAGTACACCTTCTGAAGTTATCTTTGATAATGACGGTAGTTTAACAAATGAAATCACATGCGCAGCTGGTTCAGTTGTTACTTTTTATAGTTTAACTCTTGCTGATCATAAATCTCAGGATCCTACAAAATATACCAAAGTCAGAGCAAATTTAGTTGGTGCTTTAGCGATGACTATTAGTGGTAACTTAAATGTTTATGGTAACAGTTTCTTTGATGCTACTAACGGAACTACATTAGCAACTACTGTTACTTTTGCAGGTGCTACAACAAAGAATATTGTGAACAATGCAAGCAGAGATCATTTAGTATTTTACAATTTGACTATTGCAAATACAGCTTCAAACGTTGTAAATACACAATCAGATTTTAAAGTAACTCGTATTTTAAGTACTGTTGTCGGTGGCGCCGGTAAATTAGTTGCCAGTGGAAATAGTACAATCGAATTAACACATACAGATCCTTTAACTTCTGCAGGCGCAGCTAATACTGTATTTCAGAATTTATTATTATCAGGAGCAGTTGTTGCAACTACTGCTTATGATTGTTATATAAAAGGTGATTTGACAGTGTTAACAAGTGCAGATTTAGATGGTGTTGCAAGTGTGATTACCTTCAACGGTACACAGGGACAGTCAATTACAGCAACATCGACCACCTTTAGGGATGTTACAATTAACAATACTTTTGGTATTGTTTTAAAGAGCGATATGTCCTTATATGGAACACTTACAATAACAAATGGAAATCTTGATATAAATGGTGATAATGTAATTACACTTACAACTACAACAAGTGCATTATCGGATGCTTCCGGAAAAACCATTATCAATTCCAAACCACAAGGCGTAGGTTATTTAACTACAGCTCCAGCTGGCGTTGCCACAGTCGCTGCAAGTTTAATTTCCTTAGGATTTACTGGTGCCTCCGGTGCTTTAGTTGCCGGTGAATATGCACGTGTTTACTATCGTAGTTATAATATTAGCGGAAAAGCATCTGTATCTAAGGTTTATTATCTTAGTGCAAACGCTGGAGCTCGTACAATAACCGGTTTCAAATTCTATGATTCTGAGGTCGGAACAAATAATATTTCCAATTTATCTTTATATAAAACAACTTTTGCTAACGCAGCAGTTGATACCTTGGAATATACATCCGCAGCTAATGGATGGTTTAAATTTGTTGCAACCGGTGGTACAGTTTCTGTTGCCACTACTCCAACTAATTATTACAACATTACAGCTGGTGCAACTGCAATACCAGCCGCTGCTTTTGTTACAATGGTTGAAGAATTTGCAAAAATCAGATCATTACCAGAAACTTCAATTGATCCTTTGAAGAAACTTGCCGGAAGTCCTTTATTAGCCGGATCAACAACAAAATCAATTTTAAGTTTTGGTATTACTGCTACTGGTGTGAATTCTGTATTCAAAACTATGACAATTAACCTGAGCAGAGATCCTTCAGGAATTTTAAAGAATTTCAAATTCTTTAGTGTTACTGCCGCAAATATAACAAATGCTGCTACAGTATCAGCAGATGCTATTGGTGGAGCTGCCGTGCAAACAGGAACATTAGTTCAAAGTGGAAGTCTTATTACCGTTACAGGTATTGCTACAACTCTCACCGCTGGAACTACAATATATTTCTATTTGACAGCCGATGTTGAATCGACAGTTGGTTCATCAACTCCAAATATTTACGCATACTTTACAAATTCAAATCTTTCAGTAGATTATACAACAGTATCGAATGTAAGTATGACAGGAACTAATTATTCCTTTACTGCAAATCAGGTTACGCTTGGCTCAGGAAATGCTCCAACAGCAGGTCCAATTGAAAAAGGTGCCACAGCTCAAAAAATCTATGGTTTTAAAGTAATCGGAAGTGATTATACAATTTCCAATAGTATGACAAGCGTAATTATCAATGCAAGTCTTTCTAATGGTGCTCTTACAACAGATTATACTAATTTTAAATTATATAATGATCTTAACAAAAATGGGATTATTGATGCAGGAGATGTACAATATGGTTCAACAATTGCAACAATGCCTATAACCGGTGTGTTATCTTTCAACGATGCATCGAATGGTATTATTACAGCGGCAACAAAAGAAAACTACCTTATGGTTGTTGATGTTGCTTCTGGTGCAGCAAGCAATAGCGTTATTCAATGCCAGATTACCTCTTATGCAGATGTGACTGTATCTCCAGCTTCAATAGCTGCAGGTGGACCTTTTTATGGTAATCCGATGACAGTCAGAGCAGCTGATGTGCCAACCAAATTGGAAATTATTGGCTTCTCACTTCATACTTTAGTTACTGACAAGACCACAACTCAGGTAACCACAGGTTCAAACTGTGATGTTATGATTCAGGCACAAGATGCAACTGGCTATCCTCAGAAAGTTACTTCTTCAACCAATCTTGGTTTAAGTATAGTAAGTACCGGTGGTACTGCAATTGGTGGTACAACTACCGGAACAATTGCAAATAATAATTCCACAGCACCGGTTATTGCTGGTGTACAGTTTACAAATGCAGTAGGTGAGCAATCATTCAAATTGGTTGTAGCTCCTACATCCGGAATGTTAACCCTAACAAATGCTGAACTTAATGGTATTCAGGTATTTGCTACCCAGCCAACAGTATTTCCAAACGGTTTGGCAGTAACAAATATCGGCCCAACAGGTGCTGATATTGCCTGGACTCAAGGTGCAGCAGGTGTTTCTGAAATACTTGTACTAAAAGATGGCAGCTATCCTACATCACCAACAGACGGAATCCAATATAATGCTTCGGGTAATTTTTCTACCCCAAATGCAACAAACGGTACAACCGGAACTGGCTGTGTTGTTGTTTATGATGGTAACGTTGCAGCTCAAGCAGTAACAGTAAGTGGTTTAACCGCAGGTCATACATACTATGCACAGGCATTCCCTTATAATGGTTTGAACTATGGAACAAATTATTTAGTTGATTATTCAGCAGCTCAAATGACAGGTAAAGGATACTTTACTACATTCTCTTCCGAGCCAACAACTCCTTCATCGGCATTAACTTATACAAATGTAACCCCAACTTCAATGAAAGTTACATGGACAAAAGGAAATGGCGCAAAGAGTCTTGTATTAGTTTATGAAGGATCTGCAGTAGCTGTTACTCCTGTTGATACTAATAATTATACAGCAAGCACAGTATATGGAACACTCTCTTCACGTCTTGTAAGTGCAGGTTCTTATGCTTATGTAGTATATAACGGAACTGGAAATACAGTTGATATAACAGGATTGAAACCATATACACGTTATTATTTCGCTATTTATGATTTCAACGGATCAGATTATACAACTAATTATTTAACATCAACATTCGTAACTGGAAATCGTTACACATTATATGCTGAACCAACCATTCAGTCTTCTAATTTAACATTTAGTGAAATGACCATCGGTACCAATACTTCTTTAAAAGCAAATTGGACACGTGGTAATGGAACCGGATGTTTATTATTAGTTAAAGAAGGATCAGCAATATCTGCAAGTGATTATCCAACTGATGCAACCGTTGAAAATGGTGTATTAACAAATGGTGCATCCGGTCAGGTATTCGGAACAACAACCGCTCAAGGTAATGCATACATTATGTATGTAGGTAGTACCGGAACAGCAGTTGGTGCTTCACAAGTTGTAACAGGCCTCCAATATGGACAGCGTTATTATTTCAAAGTTTTTGAATACAATGGATTCGGAAATGTATTGAATAATGATTTAAGTACAACAGTAATCAACTACATGACAAGCGATGCAACAAATAATCCAAACAGCCGTTTAGCTGACGCTTGGGAAGATAATAACACATTAGTAACTGCCAAAAATATGGCTGCCGATGGAACTATCTACTCCGGAATTATTAGCGATGCAACAGATGCAGATTGGTTTTCTTTCAGACCAGACTTTGACAATAGCAAAAACAATGTCAGAGTTAAAGTTACAGGCGTACCCAAGAACTACACACTTGAGCTCTATACTTCAGCCGGACGTTTATTGCGCCGTTCCAGAGTATTAGGCACAGGCGATGAAGTTATTGTAGTAAATAACATGCCTGTCGGTGACTACTATATCAAAGTATATAGCGAAGCTGGTGAATATAGTTTGGTTCCGTACAGAGTAACTGCATTGCAGTCAGGCTCTGAATACAGAAGCAATACTCCATAATCCGAAAGAAATTAACTAATAAATTAATATTAAAAAACTTTTAAAAGGAAGAAAAATGACAGCACTTAATATATTTTCGGGAAAGCAGGGGAGAAAATCCTTTGCAATCAGCTTCCTGAGTATCGTAGTAGCTCTGATGGTATTGGCCTTAGATGCATTTGCCGCACCCAAATATGAATTCTCCTTACGCTTACGCCGTATGGGAGCACGTATAGGAGCCGAAGTTTGGGTAAAAACTTTGGATGCAAGCGCAAAAAATCTTGGTGCATTTACCTACTCGGTCGTCTATAACACTGGCTATTTACAACCAGCAGCTCTTACTTATAATGGCGCATTAACTGATTCCGTCGATTATGACGTTAATCAAGTTGCAAGCTTGCCATATCGTTCAATTACATCTCCTTTTGACAATGCAAATGGTTATAACTCAATCATATTGTCAAACGGTACAGGTTATGCTAAACTTGACGTTGTTTTGCCTCCCGGTGAAGCTGGTATTCAGCCAGGCACAAGCGGACGTGGAACTTTCGTTGGAGAATTACAGTTCGACATTATCAATTACTCAGGTTTGTCCACATCGGAATTAACGGGTATTTCGCTTAATACAACCGGTGTACCTGCAAACGTATTCTATAATTCTGATGGAACATTATTGAGTAATGTAACAGACATATCATTTGCAACAACAACCGATATGACTATAAAAGGAATTTCAATATTGAATCCAAATGGTCCAAACGAAATATGTAATCGTGCAGCTACATATCCTTCGCTCAACGTTGCAGGTTATCCTGTATATTTTGAACGTAGTGGTTTGATTAACACAGATACATATTCTTATGGAACAAACGTTCTTGCTTATGCATTTGACTATTCATTGAATGCAGGAACAGACTGGACAATCAATGTATTCAGATTTGCAGAATCCCCTGATTCGATTTCCGCATCAGTTTATGCAAATTACGCATCCGGTGAAGTCGATACCCGTTGGGGTGGTCAACCCGGTTATGTAGTAACTCAAGGTAATGGCAATCCTTTAACCTCAGGTGGAACAGGATATGCCGGAGTTGTCAGAGTTATCTGGAAAGCTAATTCAAACTTCTCAGCACGCAGTGAGCAAGCAAGAGTTAAATTAACTCAACTTGCAACTTCAGGTACAGGAACATCAGTTGATCTCCGCGCCCGTGCTACTGTAAGTGGATCAAGTCAATATAATTTCAAGATTTCAAGATTGTTCTATACACAGCTTGATGGTGCTTGTGATTATTTCAAAACACAAACCAATTATAGCACTTCAACTCAGATTACAGTTGAAGCTTGGATCAATCTCAATGCTGATAACGGTGTTGGATCAAGTCCAGCTATCGTAGTTAGCTCTGCTGGCCCGAACGGCCCTAACGAAGGTCCTTGGATGCTCTATTTGAAAGATGGTAAATATCCTGCTTTCAGAGTTAGAGAAATGGATGGTCTCGGAACAAGCGGTTACTTAGGTAACTTAGTTGCTCCACTTCCAATCTCTGTTGCAAGTGCTGCAATATCATTTACTACAAGTGGAGCAACAAGTGAAATTTATCGTAAAAACTGGGTACATGTTGCTGGTACAGTATCAAATGATACTGTTAGCTTATATGTAAATGGTCAGATGGTTGCACAAACAACAAATGCTAATCTCCGCATGACAACTGACGGTCAGCCTGTTTGGATTGGAATGAATCCAAATCCTAATGCAGGTGCAAGTAATTATCTACATGCAGGTATCAAAGACGTTAAAGTCTGGAGAATTGCATTATCATCTAATCAAATTTTGAAATATGCCAGTGGTGTTAGTGATGCAAATGGTGCAGTAACTCCACTTAGTGGCGGTGATATTCGTACTACATTAGATATGTATTACAGCTTATCCGGTTCAAAATCTGATTTAGCCAATAATACAACAAATAATTATCAATATGGTGATAACATTATTGATCATTATTCATGTGGCGTTATTAATAATTCAACTATCAGCTATCGTCCAGACAGAGGTCATATTAAATTGATCTCTCCTGTTGGTGGTGAAGGTATCCAGAATTTACTTGGTACTTCTACAACAGTTAAATGGGTTGGTTTTGGCTTAGGTTCAACCGCTGCCGGAACTAATGACTTAGTTATTGAATATAGCCGTGATGGTGGTGTAAACTGGGCTGATGCTCTTGATAATACCTCATCTCCTGCTGGTTTACCACTCGATCAGGTAGCTGTAGAAGCTGGTAGCGCAGTATGGGTACCATACAACAGTGTAACAACATCTGGATTATATACTGACCTTCAGGGTGTTGGTAATACAACAGATCAGAATTATACCAAAACAACAATTGTACGTATCCGTGGTAATTCAAGTAATTCACAGTCAGATCTTTATGATGTCAGCAGCAACTTTTATGTAGCTCCTAACTTTGCATTAAGAAATACTGGTGGATCTTATGTATATATACCAGGAACCAATACACTTAACTTATCATCGGCAGTATCTTTCATGGAAGCATGGATTAAACCTTATCGTTTTCCAACGATTGGTGAAGATTTCTTCCCGATTTTAACAAAAGGTGATTCATTAACTAAATGGCATTACGCTTTCAAATTAACCCGCGCCGGAAGACTTCAGCTTGATGTTACATCTGCTGATGGTCTTATTACACGCACGGCATCAAGTGATGCTACATTGCCAATAAAGGAACCATTAGCTGTTCTTAATGATTCAGTATGGATTCATGTTGGTGTTTTAGTTGATTTAGCAAGTGGCAATGGTCAGACATCAGTTAGATTCTATATTGATGGTGTTCCTCAAGCAAGCACAGCAATTAAAAATCAGCTTCTAACAAATCTAAGTGTTGATATTTCCAATGTTTATCCTGCATATATCGGTTATATGCCTTCAACTGCCGGTCAGTTAGAGAGAACATTCATTGGCGAAATCAAAGAAGTACGTTTCTGGAATGGTTATCCTGCCTCAACAGATGTTGCTGGTTTGGAATCAGTTACTAATCCAACTTCTTTAACGAAATTTGTACAAGGAGCTCAGGCTGTTCATGCAAATAACCTTCTAACTTCACCTGTAAATTATCAGAAAAACTTAGTTGCAGCATTCACTTTCAATGGTGGATCCTTTATTGGTTCTAACGGAGCCAATAGTTCTATCAATTCAACAAATTCTGCAATTACAGCTTATATCCGTGGCCCTATCAGCCAATCTGGAAATGCAATTTCTTATAATTCCACCAGACCTTTCATCAAATTGGTTGAACCTACAGCAGGTCAATCAGTTGCTAACTCCAATACAAGCTTAAGAGTTCGTTGGGTTGGATTTGATTTTGATGCAAATGGTTTCTTAGCCGGTTCCGGAATTCTTACTCAGAATGCTGATATGGAATTCGGTATCCAAGGTGGCGGTGGTACAATGGCAGTTCCTTACCAATATGTAGCAAGCACAAAATTTGCTGCCGGTTATACTAATGGTATGTCATTACCTGCAACTGATTCTTACTTATTTGGTGGCGTAACTGGAAATTTACAATATGCTTCTGCACTTAATTTAGCTATTGCAAATCCTGATTTGAACTTAGACGGAACTTATAACGATCAGGGAGCTGTTCCTCCATCGTTGAAAAACAACCGCTTACGTTTGAAAGCACGTTCAACAATAAATAATGCTACTGCTTGGGAATACGGAGATATTTCTTCGTTACGCACTGAAAGTCCATTATTTACTGTTACTCCTCCATCTAACTTCACAGTTCGTATGCTTCTCGAAGGTTTCCATACCGGTTCAGCTAATCCGATTAATCCTATTGGTGATAGCTATGATAACCTTGGTATTAAAATATCATTATGGACTTCAGTCGGTGGCAAACCAGGTGTAAAAGTTGCAAGTGCTACTGCAACCGGTTATGATGCTGATGCTTCTGCTCTTAACCCAACTGCAGGATCAACACGTGGTAATAATGGTTCACACTTTGCTAACATCCCATTTGTTTTCACAAGTGAAGTTAGTGATGGAAATTACTTTGTTTTAGTTGAGCATTTGAACCACCTTCCGGTTTTATCTCAATTCCCTGCTCCTTTCAAATTTAGCGGTGATGATTTATCAACATGGGCTATCGAATCAGGTTGGGATTTCCAAAGCTGGGGACAGAATGCAACTCCTACTACAAGTGATAAAATGAATACTATTGCTGATAACATTTATTCAGGTAGTGGTTTATTAACTGCTTGGTATAACGAAAAAGGCTATCAGCTTGATAAAAGTGCTCAAGGTTTTGATGAAACAAGTTTGAACTACACACAAGGTCAATTAAATACCACATCAAATCGTATGGCTGCTATTGTTGCCGGTGATGTTGTTCGTGATGGTTTCATCGACGCTTCTGATCACTTGAAAGTTCGTAATGACGCTGGTTCAACAGGATTTAACTCCGATGTTACCGGTGATGGTGTTATTAATGCTATCGACCGTGACTTAGTTGACAGAAATACTGGTAAAATCTCTAATATTAAAAGATATTTGCCAATTAATCTTTGGAGCTCTGTAAATCAGGGTGGTAACGGTTCATCAGCTATTATTCTTTCTGCAACAGACAAAAAATGGGCAGATGAAAGAAACGCCGATGTTGCAGCATTTATGAATAGTGGAGCTAAAAAAGCAGCTCTACAAAAAGAAAATGCTTCCGTTATGGCTGGATTAAGCTACAAAGTTTCTGCAGAACCTGTTATGAAAGACAATACTGTTGAAATAGCTCTTTATATTACAAACACAGGTTCAAAATTTGCTCCGGGTAACTGTACCTTCGCAATTAACTTTGATCCTAATACACTGAAATTCAATTCTTTAGTTGGTGCTGAGAAAAACATTTTCTCTAATGTAGGTCTTGCTTACAATCAGGCATATTCTGCTCCTAAACCAACTGCTGAATCACCTGTAACTAATGTTAGATCAATTGAAATCGATTATGATGGCTTCAAACGTCCAGTTGGTGTCAATGTACCAAGCAACCAAACTTATCTTGGTACTCTTGTATTTGACAAAATCGGCGAAGCTACCGAATACGCATTCAATTGGTTCAAATCAACTGCTGTTCTTACAACAGATGGTATCGACGTTACTAAAGACGGAACATTCGATGTTATTCCTTCTTTGAACCCAGTTCGCAATATTACAATTACATCACCTAACGGTGGCGAAAACTTCAGAGCTAACACAATTTATCCTATCTCTTGGACAAAATCCAGCTCTGCAGCTATTGTTAATCTTGAGTTCTCTGCCGATGCAGGTAAAACATGGAATAAAATCAACAGTACACCTATTGATATTATGAGTCAGGTTTATACTTGGACAACTCCAAATGTAAAAACTACTGAAGCTTTGGTTAGATTAGTCAACAACGCAACCGGTGTTGAAATCGATCGTTGCGACGCTGTATTTACAATTATGCCTGTTCCTGCTCAAATTACTCGCCCTGTTTCTGCCGATCCTATCTATGTTGGTGGAAGCAAAGACGTTATTAAATGGGCAATAGATGACGTTACAAGTGTACGCTTTGAATTCTCAAGCGATAACATGGCAAGCTGGACTTCAGTTTCTGCTGCTGTAAACTCATCTTCAAAACAAGTAAACTGGACAGTTCCATCGGTAAACTCAAAATTCGCTTATGTACGAATGATTAAAGTTGCAACCGGTGAAGTTCTTGCAATCTCTGAGAAATTCAGAATTCTTGCAGGTACACTTTCACTTACTGCTCCTACAAGCGGCGCTATTCTTCCAGCTAACAAACAAACAACAGTTACCTGGAAATTCAATAACGTTAGCAAATTCGATCTCCAACTCAGCAACGATTGCGGTAACACTTGGGTAACCTTTGCAACCGGAGTTTATGCTGTAAAAGCTAACTATCCTTGGCTTGTTGCTAATGTAAACACAACTTGTGCTTTTGTTCGCGCAATCTATAGTGGCGATCCGGAACTCGAATACAGTCGTACCGCTAAATTCTCAATCACTGGTGCTAAAGATGTTAATGATCCGGTTTCTGGTGTTGACGTAGAAAATGCAAGACCGAATCCGTTCTCAACATCTACAAATGTTAACTTCTATGTTGGCCAAGATGCAAACGTTTCTGTAACTGTTTACAACTCAACCGGTATGAAAGTTGCAACATTAGTTGATAACAAACTCTTTGCAAGTGGTAATTATTCTGTAACCTTAGATGGAACAGAATTACCTCAAGGCATGTACTTCATTCATTTCAACATTGGAACAATGAGCGAAGTTCGTCAAGCAGTTCTTGTGAAATAATATTCTCAGAACATAAATCAAAAAGCTGCTCTTTCTTAATTGGGAGAGCAGCTTTTTTTGTTTGTAAAGTTATTTGAAAAAATGTTGAATGTATAATGTAAAATGAATAATGTTTGGATTTGCATTCTACTAAGGTTGAAGAAATGGAATAAAGTTTTAGGATTTATCAATTCTTTCCATAATTCTGCATTTTGCATTCTACATTCTACATTAAATAAGGTTCTTTGATAAATTTTATTGATTTTTACGGTTTTTAAGCCTTCGTAAACGTTAGAAGTACTTTCGTAGAGCTTGAAAACACTTTCGTAAACGTTAGAAGTACTTTCGTAGAGCTTGAAAACACTTTCGTAAACGTTAGAAGTACTTTCGTAGAGCTTGAAAACACTTTCGTAAACGTTAGAAGTACTTTCGTAAGCATACGGGAGTGCTTCTAACGATTACAGGAGTACTTCTAACGATTACGGGAGTACTTCTAACGATTACGGGAGTGCTTCTAATGATTACGGGAGTGCTTCTAACGATTACGGGAGTACTTCTAACGATTACGGGAGTGCTTCTAACGATTACGGGGGTGCTTCTAATGATTACGGGAGTGCTTCTAACGATTATGAAAGTACTGCTAATGATTACGGGAGTGCTGCTAACGATTACGGGAGTACTGCTAACATTTACAAGAGCATTTCTAACTCTTACAATAGTGTCGCTAACTTTTACGAAACCATTGCTAATAATTACATGAGTAATGCTAATCAATTTGAAAGCTATTTTAATATTAAGGTTGTTAATAAACGTTATTAATTCTAATATAATCATAAATAAAAGCACAATCCAAAAATAATAAAAATTCCTTTGAATAGCAAATTTTTATTAAATAATTTCCAGATTCAATCGTCAATAACAAGTAATTCGGAACAGTGTTTAATTTTTTTTTAATTTTGAATCTTTTTTCGGATTGATGAGTCATACTCCTTGAAAAATGTGTAATTGTAATGAGATATCTAAATTAGAAAAAAATGAATAATAATAATGAGATAAATAGGATTAAAAAACATATAAATTTTTTAAAAAATCTGACTTCAAATACTTCAGCTGGGACTATTAAAACAGAGATTATGAATTCATCAAAGTATTTTAATTATTCCGCGAGATACACATTAATTTTTTTATTTTTAATGACTTGTTTGTTTTGTACAAATCGAATGATAGCAGATCCTCCATTGCCTGCCGAAAAAGCAAATTTAAGCGGTTATGTATTGGATAATGAAAATGAAGAAACATTGATCGGAGCTACTGTACTGATAAAAGATACAAAATTAGGAGCTCACACGAATAAGGATGGCTTCTTTTCAATAAGCGGGATTGAACCGGGGAAATATACTGTTTTGGTATATTTAAATGGTTATGTGCAAAGTGAGAATGAATTAATCTTTGAAAGATCAAAATCATTACGCCAAAGTTTTAAACTTAAAATGCGATCGGTTGAAGGTAAAGAACTGACTGTGGAAGCTGAACGAACATCTGATAAAAGAGAGATACTGATAAGCCGAATCGATATTCCTGTCAAGAATTTAAAGCAAATCCGTATTGCTGGCGAAAGTGACATTTTTCGTTCTCTTCAGTATTTACCCGGAATTCTAACTTCCTCACAAATATCATCAGGCCTTTATGTTCGTGGTGGATCACCAGACCAGAATTTAGTTTTGTTGGATGGGGCAACTGTTTATAATCCCTCTCATTTATTTGGCTTTTTCTCAACTTTTAATCCTGATGCGGTTAAAGATGTGGAGTTAATCAAAGGCGGATTTCCGGCAAAATATGGAGGCAGACTTTCCGCAGTTCTTGATTTGACACAAAAGGATGGGAATAAAAATAAAATCGAGGGAATCGGTTCTATAGGTCTTATTTCGTCACGTTTATCAGTGGAAGGACCGAGCCCATTCGGGAAAGGTTCATGGTTTATTGGTGGGCGAAGAACTTATATTGATCTTGTTAAACTTTTTATTAAAAATGATCCTGCCAGTCCACTTCCGGGTTTTAATTTCTATGATTTAAATGCAAAGATTACTCAGAATCTCGGGTCTGACGACAGAATATTTTTAAGCGGATTTATGAGTGCTGATTCATTGGATTTTGCAAGTCGTGGAACTGATCTTGGTATGGCTTTAAAAAATAAGACAGCTGCATTGCGTTGGAATCATATTTTTTCCGAGAGCCTATTTACAAATGTAATTCTATCTGCCAGTAATTATTATAATTTATTTAATGCTAATCAAAATAATATTATTATTATGCTAAATAATTCAATAACGGATTACACCTTGAAATCGACGGTTGATTGGTTTATTAGTGATAAAGCCAATATGAAATTCGGTTATGAAGGTTCTCGTTATCATTTTAATTATATTGAAACAATAAGTAAAAACGATACGGCATCACAATCAACTCCACAAAATATAGCTAATCTTCCAAGAGAACTTTGGGACTGGACTCATGCTGTTTTTGCTCAAACTGATTTTAATATTGATGAAGTTTATTTTATTCAGGCAGGTATAAGAGGAAATTATTGGACAGGAAACAACTCCTTTTCTTTTGATCCAAGATTTGCAGTAAGCTGGCACATTAATGATAAAATTTCATTAAAAGGGGCATTGGGCCTATATCATCAATATCTGAGATTAGCTTCACAGCCTGATTTCTCATTCTTTGATACCTGGATGCCAAGTGATAATACTGTACCTAATGCTCAGGCAAATCATTATATTTTAAGTTTGGAAACGGTTCCTGCTGATGGTTATAATTTAAATTATGATGTTTATTATAAAACAATGAACAATGTGACGGAGATTAATCAGTATGCCACTACTGCGGCAACCGATCGCGATATATTCTTTATAGGCAATGAAATTTCGTATGGCATGGAGATTTTTCTTCAGAAAAAATATGGCGATTTTTATGGATGGTTTGGGTATGGTTTGGGGTTTATTGAAGCCAGATTTCCTGATTTGAACAAAGGTGAAATGTTTCGTCCTAAATATGACCGGCGTCATGATTTGAAGTTAGTAGGACAATATGTTATTAACGATAGATGGGAAGTAGGGGGGCAATTTACTTTTCAGACAGGTCAATCATATACAGCAGCTACTTCTGTAACAGAGATTCATCAGTATGGCTCAGAAAGGCAAATTTTAATGATTGTTCCTTCCCAAACAAACGGATTAAGGTTGCCTCCTTCGCATCAGTTAAATTTGAATGCAAATTATTCTTTTTTAATTTGGGGTCAAAAGGCAAAATTATATATGGATATTTTTAATGTTTATAGCAGACGCGATATTTGGTTCAGGTTTTATAACACAAGAGTAACTCCAATAACAGTGGAAGATGTAAAACTTCTGCCAATTCTGCCATCTGTTTCAATTGAAGTTAAGTTTTAAGAGAGAAAATTATTATGATGTTCAAATATAAAATAAGTCTTTTTAAAATTTGTATTACAAATTTCCATAAGTATCACAAGAGGATAATAACAGGAATTTTAACAATATTCTTGATCTTTGTGCTTTCTTCATGTGGTGATTCACCTCCTGTAGATTATATCTTAGTAAATTTTGTTCAAGGATATTTAATTGTAGATAATCCTATAAATGAAATTATTGTTCAGAGATCAATGCCTATTCAGGACACATTTAAAATGCCAGATGCTATTATTCGGGATGCAGATGTCAGAATTTATGATGGCAGTACTGAACTTAAACTTCAATTCCAATCTGATTCTACCGGTTATTTTTATCCAGATACAAACTATAAAGTTAAACCTTTGACGAAATATAAATTAGTAGTTAAAATTAAAGATGGAACCGAAGTCAGTGCTGAAACAACTACACCAGAAAGAATATACTGGATTAGAGAGCCAAAATCGGTGATTTATTTTCCTAAAGATACATTAAAATTGCCAACTGATACTTCTTTGGATATTTCATGGACGCATGCCAATAATCTGGTTACGGAATCTTATATATTAAAAAACACATGTTTAGATACAATCGGTTACGGCAAATATTTATCTATTCAAACAAGTGAATTAAATCGTCGTGTCGGTAAAAAGGAACAATTCAGCAGAAGACCTAATGATGTTAATACTTATGCCGGGCCATTTCCATTAAATACATGTCCGGTGGTTTGGAATATATTTAAATGGTACGGTCTTCAAAAAATATCGATTTTAGCGCCCGATATTAATTATTATAATTGGTTTAGCCAAACTCAGAGGAGTTCAACTTATAACTATAATCTATCCAACATTAAGAATGGCGGTGGAGTATTTTGTTCAGCATCAATGGTGTCTAAAGAATATTTTGTGATGAAGAACAGGCCATAAAAAATTATAAAAATTGTTCCTTATAAAGTTATTAAGACTGCTGGCTTGAGGAAGTAAACATTTCGAGATTGCACATAAAATATTTTAATTAACCAGATAAGATCTACATTATATTTCTTAAAATTCTTGTCGTAGCTAATTATTGGAAACTGATTATTTAGGCTATGATATAACATATTGTGTAGATAAATTGTTTGCTGAAACAAATGATGAATTTGATGTCAGCGCTAACTTTAAGTAATTATTTATATTTCCATTCATTGTCTTTTGTATTCTAAACCAATTCATATAGTTCTGTA
>JAPLFL010000093.1 GCA_026390695.1 Candidatus Kapaibacterium sp.
AACACCAATGCAAATGCTGAATCTTTTAACGCGAAGGTAAAACTATTTAGAGCTAATCTCAGAGGGGTGATTGATACTAAGTTTTTCCTCTTTAGATTAGCTAAACTTTTTGCTTAATCCCCAAAAATTTGACATGACCCGATATTTTTATTAGGGTTATAATCACTTAATTCGGTAGTTATATATTCATCAAGAATTTCATAAAACATACTTTCAATTACTTCTCTTTTAAAATATCTCATACTTCCGATTTTCATGTAAGATTGGCATACATGAAGAATATCGCTGTAAAGTGACTCTAATTTAGTATTATAGTAAATATTTCCATTGTCTTCACTTAGCTTATTTTCAGTTATCATTTTCTGCAAAATAGTTTCTTTATTAACCGTATCTATTTCATACGAATACGATAATCTCATAATAGTCATACCGTAATCACAAATTCTATATGTTTGATTATCATTTTGCTCGATAAATATATCAATCATGTCGCCGTCTTCGTGATAAATTGGCAAAAATAATTGATAAATTCCAGGTCTTTTCTCACGAATATTGATCTTATTATTAAAACTGGTTTTTATATGTTCGAGTAACTCTATCATGATTAATCAAATAATTTTAAAGGTTTCTCAGGAAAATATTTATTTTTTTCATCAAATTTCAAGTTAATAAAATGAAAATAAAATTGAATTGCTTGTTCCAAGGAGGCATATGAATTGGTTATTTCAAGATTACTTTCAAGTCTTTGACCTGAATTAATTGTATCTGCATTCGCTCTGTGAATGTGAAAACTTTCATGATGAGGTAATTGTTTATTTTCGCCATGAGAGCCATTGCAACGTAATAAACAAATTGTACCTTTTTCTTCTCTTGGATTATAATCAAGTCCTACTGAAAAAATTTCTGGAAATTTGAGATTATAACGAATAAATCCACGAAATTGATAATTACCTTCAATAGATTTCATAGAAAAATTCATTTTACAATGACCGCGATCTTCTTTGTATTCCCTTTGTGGTGGTTCTACAAACTCTTTCTCACAGTTTAGAAGTTGATCAATATCTTTTTCTTCATATTTCATTTTACAAAATTACAAAATTTTTTCAAATTAGTCATCATCATATAGAATTTGAGTTGTTTATGCATTCATTAAACGCACACTAAATATTTTCTGACTTGTAATAAGTCACCTTTCTTTCATCTAATTCTTCCAATCTCCCCATCTTTATAAGTTGAGGTTATGAATTGTTAAACTAAAAATAAACCTGCTCCTCATATTCTCCATAAACATCTTTTATTGCATTGGTTATCTCGCTGACCGTTGCATAAACTTTTACTGCTTCTATCACTGCGGGCATGATGTTTTTGTCAGCTCTGGCATCCTCGATGATTTGTTCAAGACATTTCTTGACTTTTGCATTATCACGTTCGGCTTTGATTTTATTTAGCTTAGCTATTTGCTTTGCATAATTTTCTTCGTTATAAGGGTGAAACTCTACTGTCAGTACTTCTTCTTCCTTTTTGAAACAATTTAATCCGACTTTTTTAACATCACCTTCCTGAATACCTTTTTCACGGATATAGGCTTGTTTGGAAATTGCCTCTTGAATGCGACCCGATGAAATTCCTTCAATTATATCTCCTTCTTTTTCGACTTGTTCCATCGTTTGTTTGATAGCCGTTTCAAATTCATTTGTCATCGATTCCACGAAATATGATCCACCAAGCGGATCAACAGTATCGCATATCCCCATTTCGTATATAAGAATTTGCATTGTTCTAAGACTGATTTCGGCGGCTTTTTCCGTTGGTATTGTATATGCCTCATCATAAGAGCAGAGAGCCATTGTCTGAGTACCGGAAAGAGCTGAAATTAAAGCATAATAAGCGGAACGGATGATATTATTTTCCGGTTGCTCTTTGGTAAGTCCACCTCCACCACCACCTGCAATCATACGCAAATGACATGACTCATCTTTTTGTGCATTATATTGTTCTCGAATAATTTTTGCCCATAAACGTCTGCCAGCACGAAACTTAGAGATTTGTTCGAACAAATTGCCATAAATATCAAAATTAAATGACAAGCGAGAGGCAAAATCATCAATTGTGATTCCGCGCTTTAAAGTTTCGTTTATATATGCTTTGGCAATTGAGAAGGCATAACTCATTTCTTGGATAGGATTTGCACCTGATTCACGAATATGATACCCGCACACACTAACGGGACTATATTTCGGCACTTCACGTGCTGCATATTCAATAATATCAACAACTAACTTAACCGATGCCGGAACTGGGAAAATCCATGTACCTCGGCCGATAAATTCTTTCAAAATGTCGTTTTGAGCAGTTCCACGCAAATTTTTAATATCAAATCCGAATTTTTGGGCAACTGCAAAATACATAGCAACCAAAACAATGGCAGAACCATTAATCGTTAATGATACTGTAATTTGATCCAAATCAATGCCTTCGAATACAGTTTCAAAATCAGCCAAAGTATCGACTGCCATTCCGACACGCCCGACTTCACCTATTGCACGTGGATCATCTGAATCCAATCCAGTTTGAGTAGGCAGATCGAATGCGACATTAAGCCCGGTTTGACCGTTTTTAATGAGGTACATAAATCGCTCATGAGTTTCTTCGGGTGTGCCAAAACCGGCATACTGGCGGATTGTAAAGGGGCGTTTTCGATACATCAGAGGATGGATGCCGCGAGTGAAAGGATATTCACCGGGTTTTTCAAGATTGCTTGAAGTTTGAAGATCTTCTGCTGTATAAAGTGGATTAATTTTTAATCCGGATTCCCAAAATAGTTCGTTATTTGCCATATAATTTTATTAAATGATTTATGTAATTATTTTATATTTAATTAAATTCAGTTCTCACCTATAATCAACAACACCCCCTCTAACCCCCTCTTATTTGGGAGGAGATCAGAAAAAAAAAGCGACGATCCAGTTCCCCCTCTAATAAGAGGGGGTTAGGGGGGGTGTTTCCAAGAGAAAGTCTATTTCCCATCAATTTTCCATCGATTTAAAATACTCAATCACCGCATGGATACTGGTTCCAGTCGGAAATGCAGCATTAGCACCAATTTTAAGGATTTTCGGTACATCTTCGTCAGGTATATTGCCACCTGCTATCCATTTGATTGCTAAACTTCTTTTATCCAACTCATCTTTCATCTGCTGACAAAGTATTAAGTGAGTGCCGGAAAGTATTGATAAACCGATTATATCGACTTGCTTATCGATCGCTTTGTCTATTATTTGATTAATGGTTTTGCGCAACCCGGTATAAACCACGTCAAATCCTTCATCTTTAAGGGCATGAGCCAAAACTTTAACTCCGACATCATGACCGTCAAGTCCAGGTTTTGCAAGTAAAATGCGTAATTTTTTTTCCATAATTTTGATTTATAAGTTAGAGTATATATTTCTAGAATTTTTATTTAATGTATTTAAGACGTTTCAAACATTAAAATTTTATAAATATTCATGAGCCAGATCGGCACCATTGCTCCAAGAAATTGTATTACAACTGATTTTAAAATTTTTGAAATTAGTAATATCTTGTAGTGATTTGAAAATTGCGCCATAAAACTCGTTTTCCAAGCTGACCGTTTTTTCAATTCCATGATTAAATAACAATCTAACCTGATATTTATCAATATATTCTGCATTAATAACTTTCAATATCATATTTCCTCCAATTTATTTTAATGGTTCAATTTTTCTTAAAGGTTCACGATTTGCAGATAATTTCAAGATTTCTAATAATTCAACTTTATGTAATTAAGCCCACTCCAAGATCATTTTTAAGCCCTATTCGGAATTTTACCTTCAATAATTAAATCTTCAAGATAAACAATCACTTGATATTCGCCATATTCTGCATGAAAATGTGGAGGATTGTAATCCGAATAATTAATAAATATTTTGATTCATAAAAATTAGATATTTCTGGCATACATTTTACAATTATTTGTTAAAAAAAATCATCCTAAATTTGCACCATTATTTTAGACGTTTTTTAGCTTCAATTATTTTATTTTTCAATCCAAATTTAATAAATAAATCTTTAACAAAACATTCTAAAACACATAACTTATAAACTATAACTATCAAAGTCCCAATTCCTTAGCAATATTGACCTTAAGTATTTCATTCGTTCCTCCACCGATTAAAGTAAAGCGTGCGTCACGTAAGTATCGTTGCATCGGATATTCCATCGCATAACCATAAGATGCCATTACTCGCGAAGCTTCGTCACAAATTGAATTAGCGCATTCTGAGACGTAAAGTTTTACAATTGCTGCTTCTTTCATACGTGGAAGACCGAGATCGCACAAACGAGCAGCATGATATATCATCTGCTTACTTGTTTCGAGTTTGACAGCCATATCTGCAAATTTTTCCTGAACTAATTGGAATTTTCCGATTGGCTTGCCGAATTGAATTCGCGATTTGGCATATTCAAGAGCATCTTGGTATGCAGCAGTGGCAATTCCAAAAGCAATAGCAGCCGTCATAACTCTGATTTCTGCAAGTATTTCAATTAGATATTTATTAGCTTCTCCGATTTTCCCTAACAAATAATTTCTGGGTAATTTCACATTATCAAACGAAACTTCACTGGTCACTGAAGCCCGAACTCCCAATTTATCAATATTTCGTCCGATGATAACTCCATCCAAATGAGTTGGGACAAAGAATATTGACAATTTTTCATAATTATCTGTCCGAGATAAAACAGTCATAAAATTAGCAACAGGTGCAGATGTGATCCATATTTTCTGGCCGCTTAGAATGAATCCGTCTTCAACCACCTTAGCACTTGTTTTGACATTCATTAAATCAGAACCAGCATCTGGCTCGGTCATGCAGATAGTTCCTATCTTTTCACCTGTCAATGCCTTAGCGAAATAATTTTCTCTAATTTCAGCATCTCCGAAACGGTAAAGAAAATAAGTTGCCATTAGTGATTGCATTGAGCAAGCCGCTGCTACTGATGCTGAACCGCGAGCAAGTTCAGCAACTGCAATGCAATAGGAGAGGATATCTGCTCCTGTTCCTCCAGCTTCATCGGGATAGCGCATACCATAAAAGCCGAGGTTTGCGACTTTCTTGAAAATTTCAGTAGGAAATTCTTTTTCCAAATCAAGGCGCTCTGCCTGAGGTTTAACTTCCTTATCAACAAAATTACGAAAAGTATGTTGGATAAGTTCTTGTGTTTCTGTTAGTTGATAGTTCATAATTATTTGATTATTTTGAAAACACCTTCCCTAACCCTTCCTCAAGGAAGGGAATTAATCGTTGTCATGCTTGATATTTGATTCAATAATTAATTGAATTGCTTCTTTTAGATTTTCTTTTAATTCGGCAATGGTTCTGCCTTGAGAATTAATGCCTGATAATTCTTTGATTGTACCAGCATACCAGTCGCCGGATTTCACGATTTGTGCTGTAAATTGACGTTCCATTTTTATTTCCTTAAAATTCCATTATATAAATTTTTTGCTTGAAAACACATATCGAAATCGTTCCAAATCAAGTCTCCATAATCAACTTTAAATTGTAAAATTTTTTCTTTTTCCAAATATCTTTTCTCGTTGGGATAGTGAGAATTTTTTAGAAATTCAGAAAAATCAACGGTTTTTGAGGATTTATTTTTAAAAAGTAATAACAATTTATATTCCTCAAGATATTTTGCATCAATAATTTTTGGTGATTTCATAGTTTCTATTTCACTTCATCTTCAAAGATGCATAAATAGGTGATTCCGGACGCGGGCCAATTGTTCGCCTTCGGGGATCGGGAATTAAATCCAATTCTTCCATAACTATTTGACCAATCAATGCTTCTGAGTTTGGTGGTCCGATGATACAATTTGCAATTGTTTCTCTGTCTCCGATTCTGATAAATAGACCTCCTGCAACTTTTCGCTCTTCTTGCCTTTCATCAGCATAAGTTACTACAGCAGTCCTAATAGTTCTCAGCCCAAGCTTTTCGACAACATCTTGTGGCAGCATTAGCATGACAGCTCCCGTATCGACAAGTGCCTTCATCTTCCAGCTCCTAACTGCGGATTTATCCAATTTTTCATCATCGAACAAGCATTTGTCCAAATAATTTTCAAGTTCGATTGTTGCTTTTATTTCTCCCATAATTTTATCTTTAATTGTAATAAATCAATAGTTGTTGACGATATAATTCAAAAATTATTTTAGATTATTCCTTCAGCTTACCTGCGGATTTTAAACATTCATAAATTCTTTTGTCTTTGATGATGGATTTGATTGAGTCAATGTATGATCCGATAATAAACTTTTTTTCAATAATTGGGTTTCTTTTTGAATCCATATTTGGTATAAAAAATGGTAAAATTATAATCGGCTCTTTAGGATATATAAAATTTGAGTATATCAACCAAAACACTCCATCATAAATTAGTTTTTTATTATTTAATATCATAAAAGGAATACCATCTTTTAATACATTATATTTATGTTCATCTCCCATAATTTCTAATGTTTTATAAATCCTTTCCCAATTGCTATCTTTAAACTTAATTTCATCATTTTTCCAATCATAATATTCCATATCTTCAATCGTAAATAAAGGTTCGTGCTTAATTTGAATATTATCCAAGTGCTTTTCATCAAATTTATCGGAAGGATAAACAACATAGAGCTCAAAGCAAGAATTTTCCTTTTTGATTGAGTCAAAAGATAATAAGCCTAAAAGAAGGAGGATAATTAGTAAGCAATATTTGAATTTAATTTTCAAAATAAGATTTTTTGTTCCCACGCAGGAGCGTGGGAACAAGGGGTTTAAAATAAATCCTTTTATTATCATATACAACTATTTTTTTTGATTAATCAATATACAAATTCTCTGGTTCAATTTCATTCTCTTTTCTTATCAATAATTCAGAATGAGCTTTTTGTTTTTAAATATTATAATTAATTAGTTGTTTAGGATCATTTTCAAATTCATTTGAAATTTGAATACGTATATCTCTAATTTCATCAATAAGCGGATCGAAAATCATAATTCCTCCAAGTTTAAAAGTTCATTCTAAATAGTTCCTAAGTTTTTCAAATATTCTTCATTAATAATTTATAATTAATAATTAAAACTCATAACTAAATACCATAGACTTGTTTGGCAAAATCAGACGAAACCAGTTCATTCCTAACATCTTCGTTTAATTTAGAAAGGTCACGTTCTTTCGGATTGCCAAAACCTCCGCCTCCTCCGGCAACCTGACGATAAACTGTACCTTTTGGAATTCCAGTGATTAAATCTTTGCTCATCGGAGTACGCTTGTTTCCATCAGGATAGGCCAAGGTGATGGAATTGAGTATTCCCTTTGTTCCGCCCTCAAGGCCATAAGCAGGTTCGACGTCTCCATCTCCGAAAACAACCATCGTGGTATCATCATCTCCGATTTGGATCAATGTTTCAACTCCTGTTCCGCCACGCCATTTTCCTGCACCGGCTGAATCGGTCATAAACTCATGCCTTAAAATCAAATGAGGAGTCTGGCGCTCGTACATTTCATAATCCTGATCCAAAACACCTCCCGAAGCGTCAATCATTCCTATATGATCATAACCATCATCTCCGGTCATGGCACCAGATCCGCCTTTTAAGCCCATAAAGCATATATCGACATATTTTTTATTGGTTCGTGGATTATTTCCCGTAAAGAGCGAGCAAAGCAGATGGTTCCAGCCTGCGGTAACACGTTCGGGTATAGCAGGAGACAGCGCTTTGAAGATTGAATCTGCTATTTGAGGACATAAATGGTTCCCAAATGTTGTCGCTTTTGGATAAGCTGCATTGAGTATGGTTCCTTCGGGAACTATATATTTGAGAGGCCGGATCATACCTTCATTATGAGGAATATAGGGATTAACAGTTTGCAGAAAGGTTAGAGTAATGGCAGAACATGTGGAAGTAAAAGTGCCATTAACGAAACCATTGGTCTGGGGCGAAGATTCGGAAAAATCAAAAGTAATATTATCATCTTCAACAGTTATTTTTGATTTAATACAAAAGACTGTTCCGGGATGTTTACCATCATAATATACATTGCTTTCACCGGAATAAATACCGTTCGGAATTTCCTTGATTTCTGCACGCATCATTTTTTCAGTGGAGTTAAACAATTCTTCTTTGTGCAAGTTATAAGTTTCGATTCCATATTTCTCGACAAGCGCTTGCAGACGGCGTTCTCCAAGAGTGCAAGCTCCCATTTGTGCTTTCAAATCCTCTTGAACCATCTGCAGGCGTATGTTTGCAAAGATCAGGTTCCAGACATCTTTTCTTAGGAAGCCGCGTTCATAAATCTTCACTGCCGGAATTCGAAGTGCCTCTTCCCAAACTTCAGTTGCATTAGGATTATAACCACCCTGAACAGCGCCGCCAATGTCAGCCTGATGACCTTTTGCCGCAGCCCAGCCGATTAATTTATCCTGAAAAAATATTGGTTTGAAAATGGCAACATCATTATTCTGGTTTCCCATCGAGAAGACGTCATTGTGGATAATTACATCTCCGGGAAATATATCTTCACCATAAAAATCCAGAATAACTTTGCAAACAGGGCCTAAAGAAAAAGAAAGAATGGGCAAATTCTCGGTCTGTTCCAACATTTTGCCTTCGGCATCATAAAGTCCAGTTACAAAATCTTTTGCTTCGCATAATATGGGCGAACGAGTAGTCTTAGTCAGGGAAATGCTCATTTCGTCGGTGATTGACTTGAATGAGCGCTGGAATATTGAAACTAAAATTTTGTCGATTTGTGCCATAAGTTTCTTTCCTAAAATTTAAATTTAACCAAAACTACAAAGATAAGAAATAATTGTTAATTGTAAATTGTAAATTTTTATTCAAAGCGTTACTTTTCCCAAAATGGAATTTAGGAATAAAGACAAAAGATTAGATTTTATTGAATTATTTTCTGAAGTGTACCCAAGAAATGGGACAGCAAGTTAAGAAAAATTATTGAATTCAAAATCATTTGGTGATAAATAATTATGGCTATGATATAACATATTGTGTAGATAAATTGTTTGCTGAAACAAATGATGAATTTGATGTCAGCGCTAACTTTAAGTAATTATTTATATTTCCATTCATTGTCTTTTGTATTCTAAACCAATTCATATAGTTCTGT
>JAPLFL010000059.1 GCA_026390695.1 Candidatus Kapaibacterium sp.
ACAGAACTATATGAATTGGTTTAGAATACAAAAGACAATGAATGGAAATATAAATAATTACTTAAAGTTAGCGCTGACATCAAATTCATCATTTGTTTCAGCAAACAATTTATCTACACAATATGTTATATCATAGCCAAGTCGGTTTATATTTAAAACCTTGAGCATTGTTATGTGGTGGATTTTTGCCTATAATATAATTAAATCTCGCACCTGTGTCGTTTATATAGAATTGTGAATAATGTGATTGACCATTTACATCATCGGGATTAGGTGCCCATGAATGAATTGTATTGAATTTTAAAGCTTTTGCCATCTTAGGATGAGCTCCCCATTGAGGACCGATTAATATTGAATTTTGTTTTAAAGAATCGGCCGTTAATTGCCTTGCAATTGAATCATTATGATTATAAACCATAAAGTAAAATGGTGTTGGTTCTGTGTTTTGAGCATAAGCTGAAATACTAAAAAGAAATGCTATCAAAGCTACTGCAACTATTACGAACGAAGCGAAGAATCTATCTTCTGATTTTATATTTACATTTTTCATTTTCTTATCCTTCTCTTATTTATTAATAATTATTTGAATAGTAGAAGTCTGTCCTGCTGCTGATATTCGTGCAAAATAAACTCCTGAAGCGACCGATGAAGCGTTCCAAGGGAAATTTTGTATTCCTTGTTGTAATAATCCGTTAAAGATTAAAGAAATAAGATTAGATGCAGAATCATAAATCTGAATTTGTGTTTGTTCTGGTTTTAGAAGACTGAATTGAATGTTTGCTGTTCCATTTGTAGGATTTGGAAATATTATCGGATTTGTTATTTGGATTGGATTATCCGAAACTGACAATGAATGCCATTTAGCGTTGAGTAAGTATATTCCAACCCCTCCGCTAACAGCTATATATTTTTGATCTTGAGAAATAGAAATTGATAAGGGTGTATCACCAGCAACTTCACCAAATTTATAACTAAACCAATTAAGCAAATATGAATATTTTGTTGTTCCAGTTGAAAGATCACAAATAAACAACCTATCCCAATCCTTACCTCCAATTGTGAACCCCGCCACCAAATATTTATTATCAGGTGAAAAGGCAATTGCTCTTGAATCAGAGCCTTGATTCAAATTCCTAAACAGTGACCAATCGGAAGTATTCCAAATTTTATCGCCGTTAGAGCTACATGCAGCCCCAAGATTTGTTCCATCATTTGAAAAAACAGATTGAAATATACCATTTACACCTGTGCTTGGAAGAATTTTAACTAATTTCAAAGTTGGAACTTGATACAATGCGACTGACTCTGTTTTATCTGTATTGACATAATTTGTTGCTGACAATAACGTTTCATCGGGAGAGAAAACTACATGAAAAATACTCCAGATATTTTCAACCTTACCAAGGACACTCCAGTCCTTTGTACTCCATAAAAATATAGCTGGTTCCGACTTATTGGGATTATACTTAGCAATATGTGCAGCAA
The DNA here is from genome assembly GCA_026390695.1 of Candidatus Kapaibacterium sp. Classification (GTDB taxonomy): domain Bacteria; phylum Bacteroidota; class Ignavibacteria; order Kapaibacteriales; family UBA2268; genus JAPLFL01. The sequence goes on from JAPLFL010000059.1 coordinate 1,486, forward strand.
GATATTTACCAGATTTTGAAAAAGATAATGAATTATATTGCAACGGATTCGTTTGATTTGGATAAATATCAATTATCTTCTCTACTTTAGCCGTATTAATATTCCAAATTGTAATTTTAGATAAATCGGTTACCGCAGCGATTAAACTATCATTCATATCGATATCCATACCCCAAATTGCACTGCCAGCACCAAGATATTCTCTAACTAAATTTCCTGTCTGTGTTTCCCAAAGCCGAACAACTCCATCAGTGCCTGCTGAAGCAAGCCACTTCCCATCCGGCGTAAACTTAACAGCATTAATTTGAGTAGGATAAGTGTATTTGCACCAGACAGTATCAGGTAAATCAGCTTTAGAAGCAGAGATAAGCACAAAAAGAAGTGCAGCGATAAGAACAAAATACTTTTTCATGAGACACCTAAAAATTATATTTCAAAAACAATTATTTCAATAAAAAAGGGCGACATTCGGTAAATTCGCA
>JAPLFL010000112.1 GCA_026390695.1 Candidatus Kapaibacterium sp.
TCGTCTTATTTATTAACCAGAATCAATTATTTTTTATTTTTATAGAGAGGAATTATGAAAAGAGCTTTGTGGATTGTGGCTTTGTGGGGACTAAATGCAAAGATACACACCCCCTAACCCCCTCTTTTTAGAGGGGGAACTTGAAAACGTTCTTCATTCTTACTCCCCCTCTAAAAAGAGGGGGTTGGGGGGTGTGTAAAAGAATAAGTACCAATGTCAATTAATAAAATATTCTTTATATCTCTTTCGTCATACACTTCAAATTATATGTTGCACAAATCAATAGTAATTTTATGATTATTCACTATGAACCGGAACTCATAGAATATGCCCGCCGGATGCGTAATCATCCAACAAATGGCGAGAAAGTTATGTGGAGTTTCCTCAAAGGTAAGCAAATGCTCGGATATGATTTCCACCGACAAAAGCCTATTGGATATTTTATTGCTGATTTTTATTGTAGCAAGCTTGATCTTGTAATTGAGGTTGATGGAATATCACATGAGGACGTGGAAGTTCAACAAAATGATAAGAATAAAGACAGATTCTTTGCTGAAATGGGATTATCTGTCCTACGATTCACGGATGAAGAAGTATTAGGCAATCCGAATGCCGTAGAAAAGAAGATTAAGGAGTTTATTTTGAAGAAAAAGAGTGTGATATAATGAAAGATACTACTTCAAAATAAGCAGACACACTCCCTAACCCCCTCATTTTAGAGGGGGAACTGGAATGTGGATTTTGGATTTACTCCCCCTCTAAAAAGAGGGGGTCGGGGGGTGTGTAAAGATGAAGCAGAACAGTTATTTATTAAAAGAAAACACTATGTATCCAATTTTATCGTCTTATTTATTAACCAGAATCAATTATTTTTTATTTTTATAGAGAGGAATTATGAAAAGAGCTTTGTGGATTGTGGCTTTGTGGGGACTAAATGCAAAGATACACACCCCCTAACCCCCTCTTTTTAGAGGGGGAACTATATTAACCAGAACCAATTATTTTTTATTTTTATAGAGGGGAATTATGAAAAGAACTTTGTGGATTGTGGCTTTGTGGGCTTTGATTTTGCAGGAAAGCTTGTATATTAAACGATGATAATGTTTTTTATAATAAATTTTTTTAACATTGATGAGGTATTATAATGTATTTTAAACCAAGAATATTTGTTAGTTCTACTTTAGACATGCCAGATTTAAGAACTAAAATTGATTTACTTTTTAAGAGTGTAGGTGCTGAACCTTTAGTATATGAAATAGTGATGACTCCTTCATATCAAAAGGAAGTCTATTTAGATTATATGAAAATAGCCGATTTTGCTATTTTTATACTCGATCACAAATATGGAAAAATAACAGAAAAAGGTATTTCTGGTACACATGAAGAATTCAATCTTGCTAATTCTTTAAATATACCCTTTCATATATATATTAATAAAGTAGATAAAATTAAAGATAATGAACATCGTAAATTTATTGAAGAAAATATATTTAAAAAGAACTATTCATTCCATTATTATTCCTCTCAAAAGCAATTAATAAACAAAATAAAGGAAACAATTTTTATTATATCTAATGAAATATACTTGTCTAATTTAGAAAAAATTGAACTTGATTACTTTTATATAATTCGTAAATCTTTTATTCATGATTACAATAAATCATTAGAGTTTATTAAAATTATTGATGCAATACATAATCGATATAATAATAATGAGCTTATTAAATTTGATATAATATCTCAATTATTCTGGTTATTTAATGTATCATATGAAGAAAAAGAATTATTCGTAGATAGAAATTTTCGTAATTTGTATGATGATTTATATAATACATCAAAGAATTTTCTAAAAATTCATTCATCATATACAGTAACCGATAGAAAATATACTTCAAATAAGCTTAAATTATTTGATATTGATTATGAATTTATTAAATTAGAACCATTTTATGATGATCCTAAATGGGAAGATATAGAAAAGCAATTAAATAATCTACTTGATGAATTATTTAATTATTTTGATATATTTAAAAATGCGGTATTTGTAATGAAACAAGAGTTTGATTTAAAAGAATATATTTGATTATTTGTCAATAATAATTTAATATCCTATGATCACTTATAAAAAGTACAATAAAATCATCTTCAACGACCTCGAAAACATCTTCGTCGAGGGAAAATGCTTAATCAAAGAGGTCGAAAACATCTTCGTCGAGGGAAAATACTTAATCAAAGAGGTCAAAAACATCTTCGTCGAGGGAAAATGCTTAATCAAGGAGTACATAAATATCTTCAACGTCGGAAAAATTATAATCAACGAGCACAAAATTAATTACAATAAGAATAAATACATCTTCGTCATTGGAAATCATGTAATCAACGTATATGGAGCTATTAATTTGATGTTCATTCACTATTTATAAATAAAATATGTTCAAATGGAGGTTCTATGGCTAATTATGATTCTTTAAGAGATTATCGTTTTGATGATCCAGATTTAATCGAATTTACGCAACATGTCTGCGATTCTATGACTCGCGATATTACTAACTTCGGAGTATTCGGTATAACCGCTCTGGCTGTCACTAATCTTGAAACTTTGGTTAGTGCATTCGAAATATTTCCTACCGATGATTATATTATGCAGGATGTAAAGTCCGCCACGCTTAGTAAAGATCAGAAAATCGAGGAAATGAAAGTAATTATTCGTCAAATGGCTGCCAGAGTAGCGTTGCATTGGGGAAACAACTCGCCCAAATATAAATCTTTGGGGATCGCCGACATGTCGAAGCTGTCTGACGCTGCATTTCTGTCGATGGCAAGGATGGTTTATGCGTTTATGTTTGAAAATAAGACGGAATTGGCGGCTGAAGGCTTAACTACAGGGATGTTAACGGATATGGACACGAAAATTGATGCGTTGGACGACGCAAAACGTGAGCAGATCGAGAAATTGAGCTTTAGAGAAGAGAAAACAGAGGAGCGCGTCGGCAAAGGAAACGAGGTCTATGGCTATGTAACGAAGTATTGCGACATTGGGAAGACGATATGGAATGGTGTGAACGCTGCGAAGTATGGAGATTACGTGATTTACGGCACGGGAGGCGGGGGAGCCGTGGTTGCGCCTACGAACTTCGCGTACAACTTTGCGGCGAACCTGTTTTCGTGGGATGCGCAAGCCGCTGCAACGAGCTACCAGCTTGAAGCAAGCGATAATGGCGTCGATTGGTCGGAGATATACGCCGGTGCAGATGCGACACACGTGTATATTCCTGCTTCCGGCGTGGTGAAACACTACCGCGTGCGCGCACGGAACGCGAGCGGCTTTGGTGCGTACGCAGCTGAACTTGTATTTGCTTATTATGATTCGCTTGCAGCCTCTGCGAACATTGCGGCAGGTTTATCCGGCAGTGATTTTCCACCGATTGTCAATGTTAATTGGGATGCCGTTGCCGGTGCGACTGAATACCGCGTGTATCGGAGCATAGTTCCCGCCACTCAACCTGCGGGCACATACATATTGATTACAACTACCGCCGATACTATGTTTGCCGAGCCGGGAGTAGAGCTGAAGCGCATGTATTATTACGTTGTCGGCATTAATTCATACAGGACGGGCGCGGATTCTGCGGCAGCGTGGGTGGATGTTCCGGCGAATCCGGCGTGATATATTGCAATTAATATTAAATAAAGTAAGAAAGAAAAGGATATGTTTAAAAATATCGTGATTGCAGGAATAGGCGGATTCATAGGAACAGCTGCACGATATGTATTAAGTCAATACATACATAAAATATTTCTAACTAACTTTCCATTAGGTACATTGATTATTAATTTAATAGGATGCTTCTTAATAGGAATTATAATAGAATTATTTAATAAAGGGAATATCATGTCACCAGAGGTAAATATATTTCTTACAGTTGGAATCTGTGGCGGATTTACTACATTTTCCACGTTTTCTTATGATTCCATAAACATGATAAATGAATATGAATATATTAATCTTATAATATATTTGGGAATAAGTATATTCATCGGGCTTTCTTTAACATTAGCAGGCAAATATCTTGTAAATTATTTATGGAGTTTTAAATGAAAACTGGTAGCAAAGCTCAAGTATTAAGAATTTATATTGGTACATACGATAAACATGGTCATCAACCTATGTATGAACATATTGTATTTGAAGCAAAGAAATATGGAATTGCAGGAGCATCTGTATTTCGTGGAGTATTATCTTATGGAGCAAATAGTATTGTTCATTCAGCTAAAATATTGGAATTATCAGCAGATTTACCTTTAATTATAGAAATGGTAGATACAAAAGAAAAGATAGAATCCTTTATTGAACATCTATCAGATATTCATGAACATGATAATTTTGGTGGATTAATTACAACTTATGAAGTAGAAATAGTAAAATATAAAGCTCATAAGAATGGGAAAGTCAGAGATATGGAAAATATTAATAATGGAGAGTAAAAAAATAATATATATCTGAGAAAGGTAATAATGTACAATCATAAACATATATTCCATCCCCTTCTCTCTTCAATTGACGAGGCGGGAGAAGGGGTTCATTAATGTAAAATGTAAAATGAAGAATGCAAAATGGAAGACAATAAGAAATATATTAAATCGTTTTTATATAATTTATGAAAATAAGGGGAAAATATGAAAAATAGATTTGAATGGGATAATGAGAAAGCTGCATCGAATCTAATTAAACATAAAGTTAGTTTCGAGGAAGCCGCTACTGTCTTTGACGATGCGCTTTCTGTTACTTTTCCCGACCCAGATCATTCAATTAAAGAGTTAAGAGAAATAACTATCGGCTATTCATTGAAAAACAGAGTCTTACTTGTCTTCTCTACTGAGAGAAATAATAAAATCAGAATATTTTCGGCTCGTGAAGCCAGCAAAAAAGAAAGGAAATTGTATGAAGAATCTATCTAATAAGGAAATTCCCGAAGATTTCATGCGGGAAGAATATCAATTCGATTACTCAAAAGGGGTGCGTGGCAAGTATGCCCGTAAAACTACGGAGGAAAACGGGTATATTATGTTGTCCCCCGAACTTCAGAAGATATTTAAGACATCTGAGGATGTAAATAATGCATTGAATGCGGTGGTACATGCATTGCCAAAGTCCATGAAGAGAACTTCGCCGACAGTTTAATTGTTGTCGGCATTAATTCATACAGGACGGGCGCGGATTCTGCGGCAGCGTGGGTGGATGTACCGGCGTCGCCGCTGTAGAGTTATGAGTTATAAGTTATTAGGTATGAGTTTTAAGAGGGAAAAGAGATATGAAAATAGTAATTGCTTGTATAATAGGGCTATTTATTTATAGTGGATGCTGTATAATAAATGGATTATCCTATGATTGGTATGATAATCATATTCGTTGTGGTAATATAAGTATAGGAAATATAAGAGGACATGGATTTACTTATATTATAGATAGTAATAATCTACCATGCAGGTCATTCAAATTTGATAATCGGAATTTTAAATGTGTTTCTCATGATGAATATGAAAAAATAAAGCAGGAATATTTAGGAATAGATACTATTAAAGGAATTAAAGATAGCTGTATAAATATGGGATTTTATGTAAGAGAAAATGGAAAAGGTATTGTTAAAAGATGGTATATTTATACTTATCAATTAGATAGTATAAGAAATATATTTATTAGACATAAACTATATGAATAAATATGAATAGGTAATAGATTTTGGAAATATAATATTCTATCCCCTTCTCTCTTCAATTGACGTGGTGGGAGAAGAGAAGAACCTCACCCCGCCCCTCTCCGAAGGAGAGGGAGTTGGAACGTTCTTGTTCCCTCTCCTTTAGAGAGGGTTAGGGTGAGGTTCTTAAGAGGGAAAATGGGTGATTGATGGAGATAATTTTATAGATAAACTTACAATAAAGATGATTTATGGCAGTCAATATATAGTTAATAATGATTATAATAATTTTAATGAATATTTACATTTATATAAAATAGATAAATATTTAATTAAATAATAATTCAAGGAGAATTACAATGCTAACTAAAGAATCCGTGGATACAACAATGGAGCAAATGTCGGAAACCTTTTCTATTGATGAATTAATTGATAAATTAATCTTCGTTGAAAAGGTAAATAATGGTTTGAATCAGTCTGAGCAGGATATGGTTTTGTCATCGGAGGAGGTAAAAGAGGAATTAAGCAGATGGCTAAAGTAAAATGGACTAAAGATGCTGTTTCTGATTTGCGAAGAATTGCAGAATATATTGAAGTTGATTCATATAAATATTCTATTATAACAATTAAATTTCTATTTGATTCAACTAAGATTCTTGAACATAGTCCGAACGCCGGAAGAGTGGTTCCTGAATTCCGAAATGAAACGATCAGAGAACTTATTCGTGGGAATTATCGGGTAGTTTATAAGATTACCAATAAAGAACGTATAGATATTCTAACTGTTCATCATAGCAAAAGGCTTTTATCGAATAATCCTCTATTGGAAGAGTATTATTAAGAAGGAAAACAAGTATTGTTATATAGGAATAATAAAATATGATTACAAATCCAGATGTTTTAAAGAAATTCGAGCTTGAATTAGAGCAGAAAATTAATAATTCATATTCGGATAAGCTCAGAATATATGAATCTATGGCTATTTTACGTAATGAAATTAGTCCCGCAGCTTCATTATTAGATGGTCTTGATGAGAAAATAGAATTTGTAAGGAGATTACATCAAACAGATAAGAAAACTAAAATTAAATTAAAAGTATAACAAGACGTTGATCTATGATGCGCTTAAGATATTGGGCGAAGCAATAGATACTGATTTGATTGGAAGAATGAAAGAAGTGGAGAAAGAGGCATTGAATATAAAAATGAAATAGAAGAACCTCACCCCGTCTTTCTCCGAAGGAGAGGGAGTTGGAACGTTCTTGTTCCTTTTCTTATTGAGAGGGAAAGGGTGAGGTTCTAAAGAAGAAACAGAGAAGAAAATCCCCCTAACCCCCTTTTTCAAAGGGGGGACAAGAATGGAGAACGTGGATTACGGATTTTTCCCCCTTTGCAAAAGGGGGATTGAGGGGGATTTTCTTCATTTCCCCCTTTGCAAAAGGGGGATTGAGGGGGATTTTCTTCATTTCCCCCTTTGTAAAAGGGGGATTGAGGGGGATTTTCCAGAGATTGAAAGATATTCTTTTGTAATATAATCGGGAAACTTAGATGATTACTAATGCTTCTTGTTGTAGCCAGCCTACATTTCCGTTTGCTAATCTGATTTTCTTCCATACACCGACTTCATCTAAGATTATTACTTTGGTTCCTTCGTGAAGTACGAATATATCCGTTCCATTATCTTCGGGCGATGCTTTTACGTTGATGTTTGTTGCGAATATTATGGCAGTATTTTGAGTATTTTCGGCTGTAGATTGCTGATTAGCGAATATGTAAGAACATATTAGGATGAAAATTGAGCAAATACCGGCTACAAAGATTAATTTTTTGATGACAGGTTGCCAAACAAAGAGAAAAACTATGATTAATCCGAAGCTAAGGAAGGAAAATACGATGGAAATTTCAGCCCAACCGTCGCCTGAGAAGAAATTACGGACGATTCCGATCCATTCGTAAAGGAAAAATACAGGTAATGGCTCGATTTTATCAATAACTTTGAGATTTGATATTTTAAGATTGAAGTTTATGTCTTCATCATTGGGGGAAAGTCGTTTTGCGCGCTCAAAGAAAAGAATTGCGGAGGATATTTTGTTGAGTTTGTAATAGGAATTTCCGAGATTGAAGTAAATTTGTGAAGATTCTTTGCCGGAAGAAACAATTTCTTCGTAACTTTTTATAGCATTAAGGAAATCTCCTTTGATATAGAAATCGTTTGCTTGTTTAAAAAGTTCCTCACTGCTTTTTCCCTGAGCAAAAGAGTTGTTATTACTTAGGAAGATTAAAATAAGAATGATAATAGCTGAGTTTATATTCCGAAATCTATTGAATACATTATGATTGATTTTAATATTATTTAGAAATGATTTAAGAAGATATTGGAACATGCTCAATCTATAAGAAATTGTATTATATGTATTTATATTTATCATGATTTTAATACTCCTTCCAGGTTTACGATAATCTTTGCTGTTTTGTCATAAATGTCGGACATAGAAACATCGTATCCGGCGGGAGCAAATCTGGCAAATTCACACTCATCTAAAATGGACAAGACATCATTAATCATATTTCCGTCAACTAATTTATGTTCTAATTTGGTTCGGGCATTGTCTTTTGTTAATTCGGCGAATGGAATTGATAATTTATCGCTCATATAAGTCCAAAGAGCATGGGAAAGTTCTTCATGGAAGTGAATATTGTCATTTTTCTTCATAAATTCTGCAGCTTTGGCTAAACGGCGTCTAATAACTTTGTTAGCGCGTCGATTTTTAAGCAATGCCTGATTGCGATTTTCTTCAATTTGTTTTCTTCGATAGAATATTATGAAGATAAATAATGCCGGAGCTGTAAAACTAAGGAGATAAAACAGCCAGTTACCGAAGAAGAATTCGCCTTTATGTTTGAATGAATTGCTTGATATTTTAATAAATTGAATATCTTTGCCAAGGTATTTGACTTCTTCTTTGCGGACTCCGGAAAAAAATGTGGAAGAGCTGTTAGCGGAGCCCTGATCTACTTTAATAACGAACTTTTCTGAGCTTAGAGTAATGTATCGCTTTTTATCATAATCGAAATAAGCAAATTTAACAGGTTCAATTTCATATTTGCCAACATTTCTTGGATTAATGAGGTACTCAAACGTCTTATTACCGCTGATTCCTGCACTTGAAACATTGAGATTGTCAACAATTTTGGGATCATAGAGTTCAAAATCTGGTGGAACTTTAATATTAATGGGATCAAGAAGTTTAAGATTGCCTTTTCCAGAGATTTGAACTTTCAATGTTACGGGTTCATTAGTCTTTGTTTCGGTTTTATCGAACCAAGCCCTAAGTTGCATATCACCGACCGAACCATGAAACTCGGAAGGAGCAGATTCGGGAAGTGGAATTACGTTAATCGTAACAGCATTAGATTTAGTAATGTGTTTAAAATCGCGATAGCCTCCACCCATAAAAGGATCATTGAAAAAGTCTTCAAAAGGATCGCGACTCCGTTGTTGTTGACGCTGCACCCGCAAGCGAACCGTGCAATTTACTTCAATATTATCAAGTGGAAGCCTGCCATTTTGCTGTGGGAAAAGGACAACTTTCTTAATATCGGCAACGCGAAAGCGAACTCCGTTTACATTTTCTACTTTCCATTCAAGGCTTTTGATAGTTTCGGCATCTTGAGCCCAAAAACCATTGAAAGCAGGCATCTTGGGGAAATCAAGTCCAACAATTTGCAAATCGGGATGAGCATATAATTTGTATGTGGCAATAAATTGTTCACCTTGATATACAGAATTTTTGGATGTTATTAATTTCAAGTAAAAATTCTTTTTAATAATCTCATCAGCTTGAGCATTTTCATTCTTTTGACCTTGATTTGCACCTTGCTGATTATTAGTTGCTCCTTTTTCTACTGTAATTGTTACAGGATTTGTTTTCAAAACCTTGCCATTTGCGGCAATTGTCGCTTCACCAATGGTTAATTTACCGGGACTATCGGCTTGTAAAATATAAGAAATAGCCAAAGAGCTATTTGTCTGACCATTTGAAAATGACATGTTTTGGGATTGATTAGGTCCGCTGAGAACTGAAAAGCCTTTAAATGATGGCGCTTTAAAATTAGAACCATTAGCATTGGACAAAGTGAACGAAACTTGAATTCGCTCGCCTACGGAAACAGGATTTTTGCTCACCGACGATGTAAACGAAGCATTTTGAGCCAACGAAGCGGCTATGAAAAAAATATTTAACAGAAATACTACTGCAAATTTATTAATTATATTTTTCATCTTAAAATATTATCTCCCTTAATAATTACCATTGCTTTTCAATTGTTACATGAGCAGCTTTAGGACGCTTCTGCATTTTTTTCTGCAGATTTTTTTCATCCTGATTCAAAGCTTGTAAAATTCGTTCAGCATTTTCCTTGGAAACTTTTGGTTGCTGCTGCTGTTGTTTATCTTTTTTATCCTTTTTATCATCGTTTTTTTGATCTTGCTGATGTTGTTGCTGATCTTTATTATCTTTTTTGTCATCATTTTTCTGTTGCTGTTTATCTTGCTTCTGGTCTTGCTTTTGCTGCTGTTGTTTTTGTTGTTGCTGCTGAACGGCAAGCATACGACGAGCATATTCATAATTATATTTGGTGTCAATATCATTAGGATTATTACGCAAGGAATTTTTAAAAGCAGTTACGGCATCCTCGTATTTTTTTTCACCTAATAAGGATGTTCCCAAATTATGATAGGCTTTGGCTTTAACTTCAGGATCAGCGTTTTTTGAAATAATATTCTGAAATTCTTCGGCTGATTTGCTGTACTGATTTTGTTTATAAAGCGAGGCACCGAGATTATAGTTGCCTTTAATATTATTTTTATTCTTTTCTAAAGATTTACGATAACTTATTTCAGCTTCATTATATTTTTTATTATCATAGAGATAATTCCCTTGCTTTATGTAATCACGGTCGGACTGAGCTGAAAGTTTGCTTATTGTGATTGTAAAAAATAAAGTAAGTATCGCAGATAAACCAAATGATTTTGCGTTGAATACATTCTTTGCAAATTTTCTCAAAGTAATAATGTTTAATTCAAATATTTTAATTATTAACAATTGAAAATTAATAATTATTCTCATAGTTGTTTCCCTTTAAATAAATTCCAAGAAGCAATATATTTATTTTTCCGCTCTGAAAGCAGAAATTCGGTAATGAATAAAAAAACCGCTGCAATGAAAAAATAATAAAACCGATCATCATAATCAGTAAAAAGTTGAGATTCTGTCTCAGTTTTATCTAATTTTGCAAGATCATCCAAAATCTGAGAAAGTTCTGTTCCAGAAGGGTCAAAGCGAATAAACCGACCATTACCCGCAGCAGCAATTTGCTGGAGCATCATCGGATCAAGTTTTGTGATAACAGGATTCCCCTGATCATCCTTCATATATCCGGCTTTATTTCCATTCTGAAACACGGGAATAGGAGCTCCTTCCACAGAACCCATACCAATCGTGCTGATCTGAATATTTTTCTTGGCTGCTTGCTGAGCCGCACCCAAAGCATCGTCCTCATGATTCTCGCCATCGGTAATAACAATCAGGGCACGTCTTTTGCCATCTTCAGTCTTGACATAAGATTCTACCGATAAGTCTATAGCCTTACCAATAGCAGTACCCTGCTGGCCAATTGCGTCGCAATCAATGGTGTTAAGGAAGAGTTTGGCAGCGGAATAATCAGTTGTAATCGGTAATTGCAGAAATGCGTCACCTGCAAAAATCACAATCCCGATTTTATCTCCCATTAATTTGTCAATCAGACGGGAAATAGCCATTTTTGCCTGATCAAGACGATTAGGTTTAATATCTTCTGCTTTCATACTATTTGAAATATCAAGAGCAATAATTACATCGACTCCTTCGCGGTGAACTTTCTCCACTCTCGTCCCAATCTGAGGATTGACAATACCGATAATTACCAGAGCCAGAGCCGTTAAAGCAATTGAAAACTTTACAACTGGCTTATAAGGAGAAACATTTGGGTGTAATTGTTCGATTAAGTTTGAATCACCGAAATCAGCTAAGAGTTTCTTTCTTTTTGCTCTGAAATAAATATACAAAAGGATGAAAAATGGCACTAATAGCAGAAAGTAAGCGAACCATGCGTTTTCCATTCTCAAAAAAGACATTCTATTTTTACTCTAATTTATCCAACATTCAACATTACAACATTTACAAAGTATAAAACGATTGAATTTGACTTTTATTGAAAGAAAATGTTTAAATTTTTCATTTTTTTTAATAATTTTACACAGCCGGTTATAGCAGGTATTTTCATGCCAATTATACTGAACAGACAAGAACGTCTATTCTACCGCAGTAGTAGTACAGACGTCCTCGTCTGTAACCGCCATCGTAAGGTTTATGACAGTAGATGGATGTTAATAATCAACCATTATTCTAATTCACGCCACTATCAAGAGGTAGTTAGGGTGGGGCCAAAAGGATTAATGGGAATCTCCACATTACCAACCACCAGACTGGCATCCAGTGCTACCAATATTTATTCTCTACGTGAAATTAAATCTGAACCTTTCGAAGTTTTAAAACCTTCGGAAGGTTTATTGCATTATAATAAAATTTTTTCTAACTTGCTATTTCATGTAAATATATGCATCTTCGGCTGTCCATCGTGCTCTAACGGAATATTCTTTCTCAATTGCCCGAAATCGTTCACTGAATTGCACGGGAAATGGAGTACCGAAATCATATTTTCCGTTATTGTTTGAATCTTGAAATACTTCAATAGTGTAAGTACCGGGCTCAAGCTCTTCAAATTTCCATTTCTTTTCGTTATTTACTTTGCAAGTATATGATATTCGTTTTTCTTTGTTGGTTATTTTTATAATATATGGCGGTTTGTAGGATGTTGAATCATCAAAAAATCCGCTTAAAACGCCGGTTTCACGCAAATCTGAGGTTTTAAATCGTAGTTTGACTATTGTATCTTTCATCTTGATACCAGAGTATGATTTCAAACCTTCTGCATTGAAACGGAGTTCATACCAAGAATCATTTTCAAGATTACGAACTGGATTTATTGAAATAATTAAGGGATTTATCTCCTTTGAAGAATAATCGGCACTATCTTTTTTGCTAACATTATAGATTTTAACTTTGTCCGAGATGTTAAATGATTGCATTGGAGTATTGAAACGAAAGCGGAAATTCAAATGTGGATTGATTCCCATGACTGAATCACGAAATGGAACGAAACTAAATTTTGGAACTAATGTATCTTTATCAGCAGTTCCTTTAAATATTCTTGTTCTGAGAGTATCATTTATCGGATTACCAATTGAATCTGTAATCATCTTTTCTGAATCATTCTTTGCTTTCAGAATATACTTTTTGGCGGAATCCAAATCATCTTTCAAAAGAATTGTAACTTTTCGACCCGAAAGTGAAGAAATGAAAGCATCGGTTATTTCATGCTCTTTATTCGTTAAGGAATCTTTTAGAATAAATGAACCGGCGTTTACAGTTAAACTATCAATTGATTTATTAAACACAGCTTCGATTTTACGAGAATAATTCGCTTCAACTTCAAAAAGGGAAGGTTTGACTTTATCAATTGGCAATCCGATTTTTAATTCCACGAAAGCCAAAGAATCATTTTTCACCTCAATATCTTTATGAGCCAGTCCAATTCCGTCTATGCCCTCATCATAAATTTCGTCTTTAAATTGATCTCTCACTGCAAACACACGGTACTTACCAAATTTTAAAGCATTGATCTCAAAATGTCCCGAACTCCCAACTTGTGTCCGATATTTAGGTGGCAGCTTGCGAATATCTAATGTATCGGGATTAATATTATCTAAATAATAAGCGAAAATATAGACTCCCGACGGATCATTATCGTTTAGCTTGCCACGCATGAATCCACTATCAAGGTTATTACCAGTTGAAAAGATTAATGAAAAAGATTTCTCAGGTTTATTTTTACCATAATAATCCGTATAATCGGTACCTAAAACAACGCAATAAGTTGTGTTTGAATCAAAAGGCTGAAGAAAATTTACTGTTAATTCTTTTCCGCTCCATGAAAGCCTGTTCTTAATTTTCGGGCTAATAAAAATATTGTCATTTATCGAGGTGCGATTAATATATTTAGAAAAATAAAAGACTACTTTATCATTTTTATAATTCAAAGTTTTATTGAGAGGATAATTCTCAAGAACTTTAGGTGGTATTTTATTAGGTAAACCGCCGCTCGGAGCCTGATTATTTGCGCACGATGCAATTAAAATTATTAAAAGTGCGGATAATTTGTTAATTTGCTTTTTTAGAAAGTTCATTTGCGTTTATTATGTCAAAAATAGTTAAAAAGACCAAATCAAAATTTAAAAAGTATTTCAAAGAATTTACAAGTTTTATAGACGAAATAGATAGCCATCATATTTTCTTATTATCAGCAGGAATTGCATTTAATATGATTCTTTATATTATTCCCATGTTTCTGCTGGCAACCTACATTATGAATAAAGCCTTCGATATCAATTCAGTGTCGATTGCAATCGAACGTGTTCTAACCGATTATCTTCCGCCCGTTGATTCCACAAGAAAAGTCTTAGCATCAACCCTTGAAGAATTAGCCACTATTTCAAGAAACAGTTCTTATGCCGGCTGGCTCGGACTTGCAACCATTATCTGGTTTTCATCAACATTATTCAGCTCAGTAAGAACCGGTCTGAATGCAGTTTACAGCATTGAAACACCAAACATATTCCTTTTCTACCGAATCAAAGATATTTTATTTACAATTATTCTCTCTATACTGCTGATTTTTACAACTTATGCCATTCCAATGACATCATTCGTCGAATCCGTGGCTCAATCTGTGATCCCGGGCGACGCCGGAAAGCTATTCTCACAATTCACATACACATTATTAACCCTCATTTCCTCATTTGCCTTCTTTTATTTCATTTATACATTCGTTCCAAACAAATCTATACCAAATCGAGCACGAACCATCAGCACAATCTTCTGTGTTGTCTCAATTGAAGTGTCACGCAGACTCTTTGCATGGTATTTAAGCAGCGTCAGCAACTACGGAAAAGTCTATGGAACGTATGCGGTCATAGTTTCACTGGCAATCTGGGTCTATTATTCCGCAATACTCATCCTTTTAAGCGCAGAGTTAGGTCGTTTCTTCGATTCAAGACGAAAAAAATTCATACGCACAAGGTTAGCAAAGCGAATTTAAGAGTTTATAAAGTTATCTAAATTCAAAATGTTTATAAAGTAAATCAATCGAACTGAAACAAAAAAATAATTTCTTCCATTCAAAGACTATTCTGTTTGATTTATTTTCAATAAATTCCTCTCTTTTAACAAATTCTTCCTAACAGATTTATTTCTGTCATTTATGCGAATACAAAAATCCCCAACTGGCACCACGGAAGGAGATTCCTACATTCGCAAAATTGACAATTATAGCAAATATTGGATGAATGAAACATTATCATTCATTTCTAACTAAAAAATATTTACTTCTATCACTCGTCAATACCTATCAATATTCACAAACTCACTATTTTTCACTTATTTATAGGTTTCTATAATGTCTAAAGTTAATATATATCTCAATTTCTCCGGAAATACCGAAGATGCTTTCAAGTTCTATCAATCAGCATTTGCAACTGAAATCAATTTCTTGCAAAGATTCAAAGATATTCCCAATCTTCCCGGCGCTGAAACGATGAATGAAGAAGATTTAAATAAAATTATGCACATTTCATTGCCAATTACCGAAAATTGTTTCCTCATGGGAACCGATGCATTGGAAAAATTAGGACATAAAGTGGTATTTGGAAATAATTTTCACATATCAGTTGACGCAAACAGCAAATCCCATGCCGATGAATTATTTTCCAAACTTTCAAACGACGGAACAATAACTCAATCATTAGCAGATATGTTCTGGGGAGCTTATTTCGGATCGCTCACAGACAAATTCGGAGTGCAATGGATGATAAATTATCATAATAAATTATCAAACAAATAAAAAAAATTAACAACCTAATCCTTCAGTCAGTATTCTGAGCTAACTGAAGGATTATTTTATTATATATATCCATTAATAAATTGATATTTTTTATCATCTGATTGATAATAGATTTCAACATAAATCAAATTATTATGATTTAATTTATATTAATTATTTACTGAATAATATTTAGATAAATCATAATCATAAACATTTATATCTAACATGAAATATTCATAATCCTAATTCAATGGAATATTAACCAATGATTATAAACTGAAATCTAACGCCTTTAAATCGTCAACCAACGACTTAAAATCGTTAACCAACGCCTTTAAATCGTCAACCAACGACTTAAAATCGTTAACCAACGCCTTTAAATCGTCAACCAACGACTTAAAATCGTTAACCAACGCCTTTAAATCGTCAACCAACGACTAATTTCTTTTAACCAACGACTAAAAATCATTATCGTAACCTTTCGATGAATCAAAAAACAATTTGGATGAGTCAAAATTTGATTTAGATGAGCATTTATGGCTATTGTTTGAGGTAATTTTTAATTTAGTTAAAATGAATAATGATTATGATATAATAAAATTCAATCCAGTTGAATCAGAATTTGATTTAGATAAATCGATTAAGATTTTTGATGAATTATATTAATATATTGATGAATTTTTAAATTTCATAGTTTACTTTTAATTTAAACCATATTTAAGATATTTTATTATATTATGAAGATTTTATTTGGCTATTATCTCAAAATTTGTTATTTTTGTAACCGGAAATTGTTATTTTGTAATTTAGTATAATTATTAATGATTTAAAATGACTTTAAAAATAGAATTATGAACAAGATAAAACAAAGAATTCCCTTATTTTACAAATTAATTAGCGTTATTCTTGTTTTATTTACATTTAGCGGTTGCCCAACAACCTTCGTTCGTGAAGTTGAAAAGCAAAAAATCAGATCAGGGCAAATAAATCTAAGTCCTATTTATATAAAATCATTAATTACCGAAGCCAAATTAAATGAATTATACAAAAGTCAGCGAAAAGATTCCTCCGGACAAGGAACTATTTTGTATAGAAATGATTCTTTGCCAAAAATTTGTCCCTTGAATCTCGAAATTCGCTCGGTTAATGCCAAAAATTTCCCCGAAGAAGTTGTTTTAAAAGCCTATTTGTTTGATAGTTCAGGACATTATATAACTGGTTTGGCTCCACCATTCCTTGATAAGAACCGAAACTTTCGGGAATTCTGGAAATTGCTTTACGATTCCTGTAATGGTGTGTCAAATGAGATTAAAAACTTTTCCGTCACCGAAGTTCGGGAGGACAAAGACATTAAACACGCTATTTCCTTTGTTTTAGATCATTCACCTTCCATGGGATCGACTTCTATTAAGAAATTACAGGAAACCGTTAGGAAAATGTTGGGTTCCACTAAGAACGGCGACTATATTTCTGTGATTAAATTTACTTCAAAAGTATATGATGAGATTCCATTAACCGATTCAATCGATTATTATTACAAACATTTTTATGATTCTGTGCCTAAAAAGTATGGGGATGGAACTGCAATATATGACGCTGTTGTTAAAAGTGTTATGGAATTGAAAAAAGCGCCTTCCGGTTATAACAGAATAATGATATTATTCACTGATGGAGGTGATAATCGTTCTAAAACTAAGATAGATAGCGCTTTAAAGCTGGCAAAAAGCAATGATGTGATTATTCATTCGATTGCATTGAATAGTATTTTCATTAATTTTGATCACATGATCAAGTTTGCTGAGTTTACTGGCGGTAAGTTCTATAATATTAGGTCTGATAAGGAATTTCCTTATGTTTTTGCGGATATTTATCTTTCTATTTATAATTATTATCGCATAACATTTAAGCCAGACGACTGTAAAAACTATCATTCTGTCAATGCAAAGCTCTATATTCCTGCAATTTCTGATACAATTAACGCTTTGGCAAATTACGACATGTCCGTTTTTACGAAAAATGATCCTGTAGGAACGATTATTTTGAAAAATATTGAATTTGATTTTAATAAATCGACAATAAAAGAGGAATCTTTGCCGATTATTGCGGAGATAGCAGAGGCATTGAAGAAGAATGAGAATTATAAAATAGAGATTCGAGGTCACACTGATGATATTGGGGCTGAAGAATTTAATTTAAAATTGTCAGAACGAAGGGCGCTTGCTGTGAAGGAGGAATTAATTAAGTTAGGAATAGCGGGAAAGCGATTGAAAACCCTTAATTATGGTAAAAGTCGTCCTTTAGTACCCAACGATAACGATGAAAACCGGAAAAAGAACAGAAGAATTGAGTTTGTAATAATTGAGAAATAGAAGAATATGAATGAATTAGCAGAATATTATGAGAAATTAGCATCAGTTATTAAGAAAACTATGTTAGAGAAAACTGTTTATTACATAGAAATAAATAAATTAACCATGGAAGTGAAGATAGCGGTATTAGTTATGATTTTATTTCCTTATTTCATATTTGCACAAATAACAGTAAGCTCATCAACAGCATTAGTTGGCGATGAAATTGTTATAAATATGAATATAAAACTTCCAGTTAGCGGAACATTAACGATTGATGGTCAGTTAAAATTAAGTAATCCGACTGTAATATATCCCGATAGCTTTAATATCAATAAAAATTACAAGTTAATCAATTCACTTAAAAGATTAAATGATTCGGTTTATTCTTTTTCAATTCTTATTTCGGGTTATCCAGCGACAGAGAAGGAAGTTGATATTAAATTAAATGTTGAAGCACTGGCCGGAAGCGATACATTTTGTATGATTAAATTTTCAAAATTATCATATAACACTATAACATTATCGGATATTGACGTTGATATTATTATTAACTCTTTTGGCAGTCCCGTTCCGTATATTCGGAATATAAAATTGGAGCAAAATTATCCTAATCCAATTTTATTAGATAATGTTACGACTTGGAATTATTATCTTGACGTTGAAACGAATGTAGAATTCATTTATTACAATTTTAATGCCGATCAAATACATTCAATTAATCTCGGAAAGCAAAAAAAAGGGGCTCATTCATATATTTGGAAGCCTGATAATGCTTTAGCTTCAGGTGCTTATAAGATGAAAATAAAAACAGAGTATAGCGTTGATTCTAAAAACTTTATATATATCAAATGATAGAATCCGGATATAAAAAAATTTCTATAAGGAAAGAGTTATTAAGTGTAAGATTAGTATATATTTCCTTTATTATTCATCGGATAACTTCAAGACATCGGATTAATTGTACTTTTTCAAGAAAAAATGAGTTTTGTAAGCAAAGATTATCATATATCTTTGCTTTTATTATATATTTCTTTCTTTATTTTTCTTCTGAAGTGAACTGTCAAAATGATATTTCACGTGATTCAGTATGGAAATTAGATGATTTAAATCCAACTGATTCTGTATTTGATAAGAAACCGTCTTATTATGCATCATTAGGCTGGTTTCCGAGTCCAATTCCGGATATTTACTTTTGGAATGGATCTATTAACATGGGTGATGTGTATGATATTACTAACGGATTGCGTTCAAAAGCATTTACTCCCACTAAATTTCCTTTTACCGGAAATACTAATCTCTCAAAAGATGATAGGAAAATAAAAAAAGCTCTTTCAAAGAGTTTTGAAAGTAATTATCCTGTTACTAAATTTTATGAATTTGAATTTTCACATAACCAAAGTGCTTCTAAGTTCATTTTTAAAACAGCAGCATCAATCGGAGTTTTAACAAGCATCCTTTTTTCCGAAGATAATACAAAGGCTTATCTTGGTTATGACGGATTAAAAAAGTCTTTCAAAGAAGTTTCGATAATTGAAACACATGAATTGTACGGGAAATTAAGTTTGGGGCCGGAATTACCAATTTATGGTGGATTTTTAGAGTTTGATAGTAGTTATCATTCTTCTTATTATACAATTTCAGCTAATTTGTTCGGGATTTATACGTTTTCGAGCAGTACAAATCAATTTTTTCAGATTTCTAATGCTAAAGATGAATTAAGATACTCAACAAATACCGATACTTTAAGGACTCAAACCGAAGTTAAACTCTATGGATTAAATAGATTAAGATATGGAGTTGATATAAATCTCTCATGGGTGTTCAATATTATGGGAAATGGAATTAATTTAGGTTTTGGAGCAAGCATTCCCTTTAATTCAGTTTTGGAAGATGGTTTGTGGAAGCAATATAAGTTCTGTTTAAGATTAGGAATAATTTCCGGGATGGATAAAAAGAAGCATTTATTCTGGTAAAAGCAAAAAAAATTTAATTAAGTCTTTTTTCAAATAATTTCCATTCTCATTCGATCTTATTCTATTCGTTTTTCACATTAAAATAAAACTTAAAATAACTTATGAGTAAAAAATCCAGAACAATCGCTGCTATCGACATAGGAACTAATTCAATACATATGGTTATCGCTTCGGTAAATCAACGTAAAATGCTAAGTTTTATAAGCCGAGATAAGGAAATGGTTCGTCTCGGATGTTCAGGCAAGGATATGAAACACTTAGAAAGCGATGCAATCGAGCGAGGCGTCAGAACTTTAAAACACTTTGCAGAAATCGCAAAATCAGAAAATGCAATGGTTCGGGCAGTTGCAACAAGTGCAGTTCGGGAAGCACTTAATAGTCATGAATTTATTGAAATGGTTAGTCAGGAAGCTGGAATAGAAGCAGAAATTGTTTCTGGTATTGAAGAAGGAAGATTGATTTATTTAGGTGCAATTAATGCGATTAGCTGCAACGGCAAGAAAACATTAGTCATCGATATTGGCGGAGGCTCGACAGAAACAATCATTGGAACAGGAAATGAAATTATTTACGTGGATAGTCATAAACTTGGGGCAATCAGACTTTCAAACCGCTTCTTCCCAAATGGAATTATTGATAAAAAATCTGTGGACGACTGCCGTGAATATATTGTCGGTGAATGGACTCCAATTCTTGATCGCTTAAAAAGTACAGGATTTGAAATTGTACTTGGCTGCTCTGGTACTATAACAAATCTTGCTCTAATTTCGCTTGCTATGAAAGGAGAACGGATTCCGGAAAACATCAATGGATTAGTCCTTACAAAAGAAGATTTGATGAAAGTTATAAAAAAGATTATAAGTTCCAAAAATCTAAAGCAAAGACTGAATATACCCGGAATTGATCCAACACGTGCTGATATTATCACAGGAGGCGCCTTGATTTTTGAGCAAATAATGCGGGCACTTGACATCAAACAGATAATAATTTCAGCTTATGCCCTTAGGGAAGGGATATTATTTGACACAATAGAAAAATTTGAGGCTGATCTTCAGCACACTCATCCTTCGCATCTAAAATTAGAGTCTCTGAATCATATTATTGAGCTTTATCAAGTCGATATTGTTCATGCAAATCATATATTAAAATTAGCCATAAAACTATATGATTCTCTTCTTGATCTACATAAACTTCCCGATCTGGACATCGAATATCTTGAAGCCTCAGCTTTACTGCATGATGTGGGCTATCACATTTCGCGGGATCAACACCACAAACATTCCTATTACCTTATTAAAAATTCTGTAATGCCCGGATATACAAATGATGAACTCGAACTTATCGCAAATGTAGCTCGTTATCATAGGAAGAGTCATCCAAAGAAAAAACATGAAGAATTTTCATTATTAAATGAAAACAGACAGTATCTTGTAATGATTTTAGCAGGAATATTGAGAATTGCCGAAGGATTAGACCGTCGTCAGTTGCGTAATGTGGCGGATTTGGAAATTTATCCTTCATGGCAGAAATCAAGCACAGGATATCTTGAAAACAGGAAGCCCAAAACGCACATTTCATTCCACGCTAATCCAAATGACGAAATGAATGCCAAGAGAACATTATACGTTGAAATTATACCTGAACCCGATACAACTTATCCCGATATTGAATTATGGGGTGCAGAGCGCAGAAAATTATTATTGGAAGAGGTCTTTGATATAAATATTGAATTTTCGATAAAATAGATTGAGGCTCTCTCAATACGATTTTATCACATTTTCCAGTATATCAAGTCCTTCATCCACTTGTCTGCAATTTATATTCAAAGCCGGACGAAAGCGAATGGAACGATCTCCGCATGCAATAATAAATAATCCGTCTTTGAATGCTTTATCACGAATAGTGTTTCTTATATCCTTAGATGGAAAATCGAATGCACAAAGTAAACCTAAGCCACGTGGATTGGAAATTAATGTAGGGTATTTGGCAGCTAAATTATTGAGTTTATCAATGAAGTAATCTCCAACCTGATTAGCATTTTCAATTAATTGTTCTTCTTCAATTATTTCAAGATAGCGTGTGGCTCTTGCCATATCGGTCAGATTTCCGCCCCAAGTGGAATTTATGCGGCTCGGAGTATGGAAAACATTTTCGGGTACTTCATCAAGTTTTTTTCCGGCTAATAATCCACAAACCTGCATTTTTTTGCCGAAACTCATAATGTCGGGCATGACATCAAAATTCTGATGTGCCCACCATTTTCCGCTTAATCCGACTCCGGTTTGTACTTCGTCGAAGATCAATAGAGCTTCATTTTCGTCAGCCAATTGCCGAAGCGCCTGTAAAAATTCTTTACGGAAATGCCGATCGCCGCCTTCAGCCTGTACTGGTTCGATGATAATTGCGGCAATATCGTCTTTATTTTGCTGGAATGCCGTTTTTATTTGATCGATTGAAAATTTTTCTTCGGCTTGAATTCTTAATAATTCATTTTCGTTTAACGGAAAATGCAGGAATGGAGAATTTATTCGTGGCCAATTGAATTTTGGGAAATAATTTATTTTAATCGGATCTGTATTGGTTAAGGACATAGTGTAGCCGCTCCGTCCGTGGAAAGCTCCTTCAAAATGTATGATCTGTGAGCCTTTTTCATATTTATAACCTTTAGCAAAATTCTTTCGCACTTTCCAATCAAATGCAGCTTTCAGTGTGTTTTCAACTGCAAGCGCACCACCTTCGATAAAAAATGAATATTTGAAATACTCTGGCACAGCAATTTCAAAGAAAGTTTTAACGAAACTTGCCATGACTTCGGAATAGATATCTGAGTTTGATAGTTTATTGATAGAAACCTGACCGAGATATTGGACGAAATCGTCAGCCATCATTTTAGGGTGATTGATTCCAATGGGCATTGAAGCAAAGCATGTGAAAAAGTCGAAATATTTTTTGCCATCGCGAATATCGACGAAATAAGGTACTTGGCTGTGGAATAAATCGGGGACATAATCGAAACCATCGATCAGCATATATTTTTTTAATTCGGCAATTACGTCGTTAGCTTCGACATAGTTTCTTGGTTTATAATTAGAACAAGTTTTCATAATCAAGCCTTGAGATTAAATAAATGAAAAAAATTAAATCTGTAAAGTTTGATTTAGAGAGGTATTGATCCGGAGAAATGAAGGCAATTGATAAGGAAATGTTTGATTTTTAGGCAGGAAATAAATGATCCGCCACGAATGGTTCCGCTGTGGCATAAACAGAGTGCTGCGTTTATTGTCATCTTTTTCATATACAAAATTACGAAAATTTCTTCACATAACCAAGGGAGGAGTGGAATAAGGGCTGAAAGTTTATAAAGATAGTTTACTTTAATTGAATTATAAGTGCGTTGTCATACCTGCATTTGTTTTTTTGACAGAATAATGTGCTTTTCATTACCATAATGGCTTTGGGTGAGGTCATTAGAAATAATACAGTATCTATTATTAATCAGGGTTTAAAGTAAAGATTTATTTAAAATCATTTCCTATTGAAATCGATATATGGATCATTTTAATATCGCTCATTGAACAGTCCAGCTCATTGAGCCAAGTTAAAATTAGAATAAAATTATTCTTAATTAAAGTAAGATTTGATAAAACTACGATTAAAGTCTACAAAAATAAAAAAACCGCTTCAGTTGCTATTGAGGCGGTTTTCTTTGTGTGATCCAGGTAGGATTTGAACCTACGACCCTTTGATTAAAAGTCAAATGAGGCAGAATTGGAGCGGTTATTAGCTTTCAATAACTTACTGATTTTCAATAAACAAGGCCGCAGCGCTATTTTACATAGAATACCATATTTTCTAATGGTTTTACTATAATGTGTCACGAAAACGTCACCAGATTGAATATTGATATAAAAATAAATGATATTTCTTATAAAGTTTTTGAAATATCAATTTTTTATTTTTTGAATCATTCAATGTTTGTAAAGTAACGTCTGATGCCATTTCCTTTGATTTTTTCAAAATTTCTGTTAAAACCATTCCTTTTATCCATTTTTGTTCGATGGTGGCGCTGGCAGCAATTTAAGGACGCTTATCTTTGATTTACATAAAAGATTTATCTTTAAGGGCTACGAGCCGCAAAGAGAGCTGCCAGAGCTTAAATTGCACTACTGTGAGTTTTTAGAGAATTGGAAAATTACCAAAGAGATTGCTGAAAACTACGGAGTAGGACTGGTTAAACAAAGAAGCATAGTATCAGAGAAGATAGCTTTTAAAATGCTTGACCCAGATGGCAATTTGACAGGTTACTTCTCTTTTAATCACAAAGAAAAGGAAGCTGGAAAGAACAAATGGTTTTTCCCAAGAAATTTTAAACGCACTCTGTGGAATGCAGCCGCAGTTAAGGGTTTTAAGAGTCTGGTTGTGGTTTGTAATCCATTTGAAGCTTTGTGTTTAATTCAAAAAGGATTATTAAATACCGTTTGTCTAATTGGCAAATCATTAGGTTGAAGGGTAAATGCTTTGTCAAGGTTCCTACTCTTTACAACTGATTGAATATTTTATTGAAAGGATTTGGAAAATAGTAATTGTTGATACCAATAACTATTTTACCACTCTTCTCTATTTTAGACCCCTTACAGGGGCATTTTTTGTAAGAAATGGGTGTTGACTTACCATCCCTTGACATAAGTTTAAAAATCTGAAATAGTTAGGTCAAGTTCTTATTCGAGGTGAATTAAAGTCTCAGGTTCCCCATGTTTTTCCATCTGAAAATTGACCCATAATTCCCGCTAAAAACTGACCGCCTGAATAATACCGATTATAATCATATGGACAGATAATCAGGACGTTTTGCCATATCTTGGGGTTATTAAAAAGAAATTATTCGACCAGCATCTAATCGGAAGCCGGATATTAGAAGTTTTAAAAACCATGAGCTGTAAAGGCTCTAAGAGTGCATTATAACGTTATCTTGATCTTGGCATGATACGAATTTCCATCAAACAAACTGATGAATCTTGTAAAACAGCACCCGGTGAACAAGCTCAGTTCGATAATTATTCCGATTATTAGCAACTTTCTTACTTAGCAATGAATGGTTTTTCTAAAAAATTCGATGATTTTTCTGAATGAATAACCTTTTTTCAGTAGTATTGAGAGTCCCAACCTTTCTGCCTTTTAAATATCCGCTTATATAGTTTTATTGATTGGTCTTGAAACTTATTATACTTCAATGCGGTACATTTAAAAAGTGAATTTGTATCAACTACATTATAATAAATAAATAGTTCTTTTTAATAATTTTAAAGGAAGTTGTTCAATGGACGCTTATTTTGTCGATTGGGGTTGGGGCATAATACCTTGGTATGAAATACTTTGGAATGGCGCATCCCAACCAGTTGTTTATATTTCTCTGCTTTTAGCTGTCTGTTCATTTGTTCTTTCAATTTTTACATCTAAAATCAGTCGTTTTAAAGAGAAGGTTGACGAATGCGGGATTCCCACCAACCTATTAACTATTTGCTATATTAGCTCAGCGACATCAATTGTGTCATTTCTTATAATAACTGGTATTTTGCAGATGATAATGGCAGTTGCATTTATCGTTATGTTTTTTGCATTAATTTCATTAGGAGCAGGAGATGACCCCGGTTCCATCGATTATTAATATTAGAGATTCAAAGCATATAGCTAATAGAATTCGCCTAAAACCATCTTAATGATGGTTTTTTTACTGAAAACTTTCAATTTGTATTTTTTCCCGTTAAAAACTGTCCACTTGTAATACAAATGACCGATAAAATTGTCAAAGTAATTTGATAAAAATCGGGAGAAAAAACAGTTGATTACATGGGCTGACTGGGTTACAGAAAGTAATATAAAGTAAAAATCCTGAAATTAGCAACAGGGAAATTGATCGAATACTAAAAATTAGCCTTACAACCCTTATAAACAAAACTATAACTAGGGATTTTACATTGGAATATAAGCGTGCTGTTTCAATAAACGAGAAGATAGAACAGCTTTTATGATTAATAGATATATTAATTAATCAAATAATTTAAAGCAATCAAGTTTTTATCAACCATTATATCAAAAGCTATGGGATATCTAAATTTGACTTCTATCTATACATTGCAAAAACCGAAACATCCAGACAAACGGATATTTCAACCATTCAATCTCATGAATTTTTCCAAGCAAGCTCAGAACGATTGAAGTCATTATGCTGATCTTTTAGATGGAATAATGACACAGATTTATCTATAGAAATATCCATAGTTTCAGCCGCTGACTAGTTTATAAAATATTTTTATCTCAAATTCTTGGCGGCATGATTTATTAGCTCGTAAAATCATTTTTATCAAACGATGCACGATATTAGTCTTTTACCTTTTTAGGGTTGAGGGTTATAATTCATTTTTGTCTGAACTTTTAGGTGTATAAAAATCAGGATTATATAAACGTGTCTCTTTAACAATTTCTTTTAATTCATTTATCTTCTTTTTTATTTGCCCATTATTGATCTTAAATCTTTCAGTTGCGATTGCAAAATGATAAACTCTATCATCCAAATCATCATTTAAGAAATATAGTTTTTCTATAAAATTATAGTATTCAAGCCCTTCCGTATGAGTTTCAATTGTCATGTGATAATGTTGAATTGCTCGTTCGTAGTGATAGTACTCTGTCAATGAATTATCATCATCTATTTCGCAAAGTTGTTTCAGTTTATCAATCAGATCATTTTTAATGTCCAATTCAATCGAGGTGTCATTATTTTCTTTTATCCACTTTTCAATTTCAACAATAACAATCTTATTAATTTCAAAAAAATCAAATAAATACTTCCTTTCGTCTCCTTTTAAAAATATTAGCGCTAAAATTATTTGTATATTAATTTCTAACTCATTGTTCCTATTGGTCAAATAAACTTCGGCTGATTTTAAACATTTATTATAATCATTAATTATTTTTGTATTACCTCTAAAGCCAATTGTTATTTTATAATCCAAATATAATTTCACTGAATTATAAATCATAAGCCAATCGGCCAATTTTTCATGTGCCCATGCTATAAAACTGTGGTTTATAAGATAGGTAAAACCATAAAGATTTGTTAATTTTATTAATTCTTGAAGACAAAAAATAGAATCTGTAATTAAGTGAAATATAAATTCTCTTCCAGTAAATACTATTTCTTCGGATTTTCTTTTAGCTGAATCCAAAAATATAAACTCTTTTGATTCTAAGTTCTTGAATAATTTGTAAATCAATCTTTCGTATATTCTTTCTTCTGATTTTTCAGTATCATCAAAACAACTTATTAAAGTAACTAATAATTTAAAATTTAACTTTGCTTTATATTTCAATGACAGTATGCGATTAAACATACTATCCAT
The DNA here is from genome assembly GCA_026390695.1 of Candidatus Kapaibacterium sp. Lineage (GTDB taxonomy): Bacteria > Bacteroidota > Ignavibacteria > Kapaibacteriales > UBA2268 > JAPLFL01. Next base: position 27,461 of record JAPLFL010000112.1, read on the forward strand.
TTCGTTAAATGGGGAGACTATGTTCAATTTATATTCATTAATTAGAGTTTTCATTAGGTCTAATTTATTTTGAACTTTAGATTTCATCTTGAGCGTAAGGTCCCGATAAATATATACAACTTCATCAATTTCAACTAAAGAAATACTTCTCAAGTCTATATCGTTGATAGCATCACTTTCTTTTAATAAAATTCCTTTTATTTTTTCTATCTCAATTCTATGAACATTTTGATAAGCACTATACAAACCTGAAATAACTTTAGACGCAACAGACCTAATCGATTTTATGAGCGCTTCATTATTTTCAAAAGAGTTGTCAAAATCTACTAAATCTCTAATAAAATATAAAATTTTTCTGTTTTGATGAGCATATTCTTTGTAATCATTAGACTTTTTAAAAAATACAGCAGATAACCAATAAAGAAGTAAAATGGCCCTAGATTTATCATATATATTTTTCCCATTTTTTACTACTTTTTCACTTATAATTTTATATTTATTGTTATCGTGTTCACTATTTGATGGTTCATCTTGAAATAATGCTATTAACAGATCCTTGAATGAATTTATTTCTTTAATAAGTTCTTTTTTAACCTGATCGTTAATTTCATTTGTATTTATATCTTTAAAATCTACTAAACAATTTAAAAATACATCTCCTATATTAGATAAATTTATTGCCAAAGATCGATAATTATAAACGTTGAAGTCCTCAAAAGACTTTTCGCTTAAAGTATTTAATAAACTATATAATATTTCATTTATTCCAACGATGTCGCTATTAACATTCGGTTTATTTTTTCCTTTCTTATCTTTTATGTCCTTTCTAATTCTGATAAATTTATCTAATAATATTCTTAAAGTTTTGTGGTAAAAGAAGCAAGCAGTACAAGGGGCGTTTGAACCTTGTTTTTTGATTATCTCACGTGTTTTATCACAATAAGTTTCTTCGTTATTTGTATCTACAAAACAAGTTGAGCAGAATACATTTTGATTGGGTTGTTGGCAAAAGTAATTACATTTATTACTACATTGAATTTTACTTTTATTGTACTTTTTATCACTTAAATTCTTCTTTTCGTGGCATCCTGATTTAATAATTTTCGAAATATCCAAACTCCCGTTTTTAAAATAAAGAATATCCCCTACCTTTGACCAAAAATCGCATTCTATATAGAATTTTTCACTTGTATTAAAGACTTTTGTAAGATATAAAAATTCCTGATAAACAGTATTCAGATTATGAGCCGTAATACCGCCCATATTTGGTTTTTCTAAAATCATTAATTTAGCTAGAAATGGCTGATATACATGGCTAATTGAAGCAAATAACGTTGCTTTTGAAATAACTTTAGCTTTCTCAGGTGATAATTGGTTAATTAACTTTTTAACTAACTCTTTTTCATTATCATTATCCCATTTATCCATTTCAGATGCAGGTGCAATATTTTTAACGAAATTAACTTCTTTTTCTTTTTCTCTATTTGCAACTACCTTGCTTTCACCATCCTCAAATATTTCCTTCAAGCCTAATTCAGGAAGATCAATATATCTGAATTCAATAATTTTTTGGGCAATTTCGGAATAAGTTTTCAGCGCACTCGGATAATTTTTCCTTTTTTCATTTGCAATTCCGAGTTTTAGCATATTTCTTATAAAAGTCAACATCCTCGCTGATTCAAATTTATTTACTTTTTTATTTCGTAAGCCATAAACAGATGCCTTATAGAAGTTGATTGCCTCCTGATACTCTTCCTCATAAAAATAAATATCACCTAAAATCATTTTTAAAGCATGAATATTATTATTAGTATCTTCGATTTGGTTATTTTCATTTCTTTTATTATCACTATTAATTTCTATCCTAAGTCTTTTATCATAATAATTCTTTACTGCAAGCGATTCATCAAGAGTAAAATTAAAAATTGCTCCTGCATCTTCTTTAACTCTTGATAACATTGAAATTTCCTGCGAAATCATTCTCGGAAATTTGTATGTATGTAATCCGGTATTAACCCTTTGTAAATGAGTTTTTGTAAGAAAATGAAGAATTGTTCCGATAAAATCTCGTAATTCAGTTGTCTTGTTTATATCAAGAAGTTCAGGTGTAGTCTCAATATTATTCCATGAGAAAGAGCTCTTATGGAATTTGAAAATATGGTCGATAAGAAAGGAAGCTGAAACAAGCAGTTTGTCACCATACTCGACCAAATTATTATTTATTTCAAGTATTATCGGATACGCCAGATAATTTACCATTCCTATAGAATATTGAGAAAAATAATCAAAGCCCAAATAAAATTCAGAAGTAATGTTTTTATCAAGATTTACAAATTGATTATCGAATGAGGTTAAACTTTCAGAGAATTCTTTGCTTTCTATGAATTTTTCAAAGAATATTGTTGTTTTCTTTGGAGAGCCGTTACTAATATGAGTTAAATACACAATGAAGTGTTGCAATGTCATAATTATTTTTTCTCGCTTTTTTCTGAGTATTTCATTTTGAATAAACTTTTCTTTTGATTGATCTTCATCATTTAGTTTATGAGATTCAAAATTATCAATTATATATTTATTGTAATTTCTAAGATTTGGTTCAAACCCATCTTTTCGTTGTTCCTTTTCCTGTTCTATGTACCACGAAGGAAAAAGATAGTTACAAACATACCTTTCGGTCATTTTCGTTATATCTTTTGATTTCTGATATTTAAAATTGTCTGTGTTATTTCTTTCTTTCTTGTCGTTTATCAAATTATCATTAAAAAAGCTATCAACATAAATAACATCATTGAAAATATTTCCAATATAAAAGTTTCTATCCGATACATCAGCAAGATACGCATCATAAAGCTCTCGCCCGGCAATAAAAATGAATTTGGCTTTGGCTGTAGTTAAAAAATATTTCAAATTACTTAATAATTGTAAAATTGCTTGCTGTCGTTCACGTGTTCTTTCTGGAGAAAACAAAGTCGTTGTACGTGTATTATAAGTAATTTCTTGCTCATCTATTTCTTTTGCAGGTTCAATTTTATCTAATTCATCAAATATAAAGATGAATTGTGGCCTGAATGTCATTCGAGGATGTTGGTGCATCTCATCAAGAAAATTAATTAGTTCTCGTTCAATAAAACGCTCATCCGCTTGAGGATAATGTTTGCTTTTTGAAATTTTCATTCCAAAGAATTTTCCATAGTTTTTTCCTACACCAGCATCAAAGCCACTTGAGTAACTGATCTGAGCATCTATCATCTCATTTATTCTTTTTAAATCCCTGAATAATAAGAAATTCGATTTGAATTTTAAAAAATTTATCCTTTTTAATAATGAAAAACCTATAATTGAATTTATAATAAAAATTAATCCGAAATAGTCGATACGATAAGGTATGATATTAGAGTGTATTACGCTAATGATACCTGACCTGATTGGTAATGGATTTAAACATTCAAAAATATGAATAAAAAGTCCTTCACTTATAATAGGTCTTATTCTTTTATATAAGTTATAAACAATAAAATCAATATTTGAGCTATATGACATTAAAAATTTTTGCCATTTTGATAATTTGGAATAGTAAATTAAGGATTTGAAAAATATATTTACATCTAATATCTTTAGACTTTGGTTATCTTTTAATTTCTCAGGAAGATTTATTTTAAACTCGCTAAATAAATTTAGATATAATATCTCTTCTCTGCAAATATTGCCCTTTAAAAAACCTGAATTCGATTTAATACTTGATCCACTACTGTTCTTTATCCAAGCGATTGTGTTTTTATTTGAATCATTAGCTCGTGTATGGGAAAGTATATGAGTTCCAATGAAATTATTTTTATTGAAAACCATTATTGAATCATTAAGTAAATTTGCTTTGAATAAACTATCGGGAGTAATTTGACCACTCTTTTTAAAACAAACAATTGTATCTATAACTATCTTATTTGCAGTTCCTGCAACTTTTTTTCTTACATAAAATAAGGTATCTCTCTGAAAGGAACTTGTTGTATCCTTTTGGCTTTCTTCAATTTCGAATAATAAACTATCATATTTGATTTTCTTTTCAACAAACTTTAATCCACAGTCAATTAAAGAGTAAAAATTGCTATCGAGTAATAGCATATTAATTGTATTCAATTTGTAATCAATATAGGAATTTTCGATAAACGAAGTGAAAAGTGGTAAATTATTTCTATTATGAATAGATTCAAGACAATTATTAATACTTTCAAATCTACAAGATTCTTTAGAATCCTCAATAAAAAATGAGCCTTGTGAAGGAAAATAAAAATAGAAATCTGACAATTGTTTTATTGCATAACTTGCCCTATAAATCGAATTAAAATAGAAAAAATATGAGAAAAATGAGATACCAAATACTGTTGAATAGACTAATGGAAAAAATACTATTCTAAAGCTCCTGTGCCAATCTCGATATTTTGTTAATAATCCGCTTGAGATCAATTTTAAAACATCAATTTCTTTTAAGTTGTCATAGCTCAGGTTTATTTTAATGTAAATTGTTCTAACATTGTGCAAAAATTTTTTTGTAGAGTCAAAAATCGAAAATTTATTATTATCTGGATTTTTTAATAGGTATTTCCAAACAAAATATATAAAAAATAACAGAAGCGTTATTGAAATTATACTCATCTGCCGCTGATACCATATTAAAGCTACTGAATAACTATAGAAATTTACTAAATAATTAACTGATACCAAAAAAAATGAAAATTTTATATTTTTTGTTAAATGTTTGGCAGTTTGGAAATAATCATTAAAAATTGATAAAACAAAAATTTTAAAATTCTTTTTTTGCCTGTAAGTCTTAACAGTTAAATTATTAATTTCTAAATGCTTTTTCCTAAATTTATATAAAATATATGAAACATAGATTATTGGGAAAACAAAAATAGTGTTAGTGTTAGTGTTCATTAAAATTATTGATAAGATAATACCAATTATCGATATACCTATTTGTCGTAATTCAATTTCGTATTTTCTAAGTACCTCTGATTGATTATTTGAATTAGTACTTTTTTGAAAGATCGTGGATGCCTCACTACTTGTGAAGGGGCTCTTCGTTTCGTTCCCTTTTTTGTTAATTTTATAAAAAATTCGAATTATATAAATTGGAAATATTATCACCAGAAGTTTATTAGAATAATTATTAAATAACATAAAACTGATTATTGACAAAATAACCGTAAAAAATACTAATTGCAAGAACTTCATAGGAAACTTCAGAGGCACATGTGCTTTGCTTATCTCACTAATCGTCTTAGCTACAAAGCTGGTTTTGCCCATACCACGGAAACCACTAACTAAATATGCACCGGATATTGTTGCTCCGCCAGTCAATATCGCTTTTAATCGTTCAATTATTTTCCTTCTTCCTATGAAACGATCATCAATATCGCTTAAATCCGAAGGGCCATGGAAAAATTTAAATCCATAAAGTGGAATATAAACTTTTTTGATTCTTGACGAAAAATCGTCTAATGTACTTTGTTCTTTTTCTTCCACTTTTTCTCCATTATTTATATGAATTCTTATTAAACTACTTACTAATTTAGTTTAATTTTTATAGACGATTTTATTGATAGTCAATGCTATATCTATATACAACTGATTATTAATGCTCAATACAAATTGGCACTTCTACTTCAAATATTAGAGCACTAAAGAATAATTTTTAACATAAACAAATTTAATAGTTCAACAAGTCGCTTACCTAAATTACAAAAATATTTTCATATAACAAATAAGAAATATCGTCTTTGAAAAATAAATTATTAAAATAAAAAATCAAACTTTTCCTTAAAACCTGAATTATCTACTTTACTTTACGAATTCTTACTAATTAATCAACAGCTACTATACTGTCTTTTGACCGAAAATTCGGCAAAAAACTAATTGTGTTCAATTTATCGTCCGTTTGATTGTGGCTCTGAGAGCACAGAATCAAAAACGGACAGCAAATGCCATTTCCTACGTTGCTAACGCGGACACTTCGATAAAAGTCATTTGCTGCCCGTTCCGGGACAAAAATTGAACTTAATAAATAAAAAAATCCTTCTTGTTGTCAAATTATCTCTTTTCACTACGCCAGAAGCTGTCTTTACAATTTAAAGAAAAATAATTGTAATATATTTTGTGATAGATATTATCTCAAAGTTAGAACTGATGCCACGATTCAGCGAACAGTGAATTTATGTATTTGTTCTAGTCATTCACTAAGAATTGAACCTATATTAATTAAATAAGAATGAGTCTGATCAAATCTAATATCTTTTTTGAATCATTAATAATCTTCATAATCCTGCCACTATACTCAATTAAATGAGTATAAAAAATAACCTCAGTTTGATTACCAACTGAGGTTATTTTTTCATAAATTTTATGAAGGAATCTATTTTATCCAAATTGCCTAAAACTCGAAATCATTTATCATGTTGATAATGTTAAACATCTCTTTCGGTGCTGTGTTCAACAATAATTTCTCCAAATTTCGATTATCATCAATTAAAGAATACTGCTTGTAAATTTTATGAGTCAAGTTGATTGATCCATTGTAAATTTCCCAAATATTCTCCTTTGATTGTAAGCGAATACTTCTATATCCGGGTTTTAGGGTGTCAAATGGAGCCCATTCTTTAATCATGCAATGATCTAATAAATTGGTAATATTAACTAATTCTTCTTGGTCATTTATAAACCAATAATTGTATTCAATTCCAGTCAATATTTGGATAGTACATTTTAGCATAATTATTTCAGTTAATATTGTTAAATACTTGCATAAAATTTAGACTAAGTACTCAGAAATTAAGTAATATACTCACTTTTCGGCTACCGATTATATCCCTCATTTCAGATATTACTTAAATATTATTCATAACACCCCATCCAGTGCATGCATCCCAACCCGACCCAGCTTTGTAACCTAAATGGTTTTTTGTAGTTATATTGTTTCCTGAAGTTATATCACGACAATTCTGGCCTTTATTTGCATAAAGTTTTGGATTAATAAATCCAGCTCGGTTACCATTCCTCTGATTACATAAAGCTATTAAACCAGCCATTAACGGTGCTACTGCGCTTGTACCTCCATAAACTAACGCTTGACCATCTACGACCACTTTATATCCCGTTACAGGGTCTGCATCACCTGAAATATCCGGAACACATCTACCTTAAATTTTGTACTTACAGATAAAGGCACATTTGCATTTTGTTGGTAAGCGGGAAGTGGGAAGAATTCACTAACACTCCGCCTGTTGCCGATGTCGGATCATCATTCCAAACTGTTTCATCACTCACTTTATTATCTTTTGCAATAAGATGAGTTCCTCCGCATGATAAAGCCTAAGGACTGGATGACGGGAAATCAACGTGGACTTTTCCATCATCTAAGCCATCACTCGAACCTTGATCACCAGTCGAAATACAAATTGTGATTCCAAGTAATGAAGCTGCTTGGAATGCTTGATTAAAGGCATTCAATGACTGTTTTGTCCAATTAGCTTCAGGAGAACCCCAGCTTATAGAAATAACCGTTGGATTATTGATCTTAACGTGAATAGCTGTAGTTAATGCATCTAAGAATCCATGGTTGGTGTTTGGTGCAAAATATACAATTAGTCTAGCGCCTGGAGCTACTGCTCCTGCACCTACTTTCTTTTTGTAATTTATTTGTTTTTTGTTTTAATTATTTTGTTTTGAAATAAGCCACCCAAAATTTGTTGAAAGGCCATTCCCTTATTATTTTAATAGGATTATAGGGTTATTATTAAAAATACTGTATTTAATACCAGCTGAAAAATAAAATGGGGTTTTATTTATAAATTGAGTTGATATATTCGTTTTAGATAGTTCTTCATTAAATAAATATGAAGCTGAAATAAATATATCAGGATAACCCTTATTGGATTTGATGTTAGAAGATAAACCAAGAGTTATTTTATTAGAATTCCCAACAAATGATGTATTTTCACTATTAACTACTCTTCCAAATTTCCAAAATTTGCCAAGACTAAAATCTATATCAAAGGATTGAAACATATAACTAAAAGTAAAACCACATCCCATATAATTTAAACTCCAATTTAGATTATACTGAATTGAATCACTTTTTATTTCAGTTTGAAAAAATGGGTATGAATATTCACCATAAACACCAATGTGTTTAAGTAATTTTAAGTCAGGCTGAATCATTCCAAGGCTAATATTTAGACTTGCGCCTGGTGAAAATACATTGTAATTATTATAAGAATCGTTATTTCCGCCTAAGAAAGAATTGAATAGAGATATAGAATATATCCGATTCTGTTTAACAGAATCAACTAACAATTTTTCCAAAGTATCGCTTAATCTATTAACGCCATATATTTTCTCTTTTGTTACTTCTAAAATCTTACTTTTAAGGTTTTCAATTATACTGCTATCATTTTTAACGATACTATCTAAATTTCTATTAAATAATTTAACTGCCTCTCTTCTAAAAAGTATTTCCTGAACAATATTAATTGAATCCTTTTGACTTAATTGTCTTTGAATAGCAGACAAGGCTAATGAATTATTTAACAAATTTTTATTATCCAAATTAGTTTGCCGAATAAGTTCATTAATAAATTGGAATTGAGTTGATTTTAATGAGTCTTGAAGTTCGTTTATACTTTTGAGTGAACTTTGGGTAAATTCGGAGAATTGTTTATTTGAGGATTGGTAAACTTTATTTATAATTGAGAAATAATAATTTCTTAAAGAATCAATATCATCTTTATAATTAGTAAAATCCGTTTTCATGACTTCAAGATTCTTAGAATTTGAACTTGAATGATCTATCATTCCTCTACTAGTCTCAACTAAATTATCTTGATCAGATTCGGACCAATTTTGAATTTCATCACTTAACTTTTTTTTAACTTTTGAAATTTTATCCTTTTCTTCAGATAATATAATCTCATTAATTACTTTTTGAGTATTTTTAGGGAGTTTCTCTTTAATCCTCTTTGGTACATCACCAAAAATATCTTCATTTGGATCATGTTGAATTATTGATTCCACAATAACGTCTATTACAGTTTCAACTCCTGGACGGAGTTTCTTCGCATAAGTATTATTTAAAAATGTAAGATTGAAAAATAATAAAAGAATAAATATATAATTTGATTTCTTCAAAGTTGTGCCAATATTTAGTTTGACTTGATTTTGAATAAGATTAAAAAATTGAATATATAAAATTGTCAGGTCTATAATCTTTTATATAATTATGAATGATAAGGAGCTCGCTTAAAACTTTACTTGAATCAATGTCTTTATTATAAATTAAAGCATATTTTATTAGATCATTAATATTTTTAATATTTCTATTTATCGATTTTATTCTTACTCTTCCTGTCAAGTCTATACTTTTAATTATGTTTGAAAATGCTTTATACTCAATACTATCCAATTGCCCATCTTGTTCTGAATTTTTACTGAGAAAAAAAACAGCACTAAGATATTTTCCAAGATTATAATAATCTACAAAAGAATATTTAAACTTCTTTATCATTGCCTGATTCATTATCTTTTGATTTATTTCGAAATATTGATCAACAAAATTAGAAGAATCAACATTTTTTATCCCTGTAAAGTTATTATTAAATCCGCTTTCATCCAATTGCATGACAGCTAAATCTACTAAATTCTTGTGATATATATTGTTATTAAATTTATCCAAAATAACTAAGTTTAATTCAAAGCCAATTAAATATGCATTTTGAACATTTTTATCATAAATTTCTCCATCTATACATTCAATAACCTTTTCCCTCGGAATAAAACATAAAGCTAATATTATAAATAGAACCACTATGCCAGTTGAAATAATTAGAATTCGTTTCCAAATCTTTAATGCTTTTAGAAATTCTAAAATTTTCTTTAGAACCTCATTAATTCCTTTTAAATTATTTAGAATAAATCCAATAATTGCTTTCAAGATTGCAGTTAACATTTTTAGCTCCTTTAAAATTAATGATAATTTATAAAACCCAACATCGGGACAATCGATATATTAAAATGAGCCACACTTGCTATACTTTCAGAAAAAGAATCAACGCAAGTACCTAAAAATTGTACCCTTTGTTATCAACTGTCAGATCAGAATATGTATTCGTGCTAAAAAACTGCAATTTGAATTTATACTCCACGCTGAAGCAGCAGTAAAAGAGAGGGGATCCACTACGTATTCACTTTGGCACAAGCAAGTCCGGTTCAAACATTCATCATAAGTCTTGGAATATTTTTAAGTAATCATCACAAACTCCGTAAATAGCAAAAATAATTGTAATCGGTTTAAAATATATAAGTGAAACAACGTGAGAAACCTCAAATACAGCCTTAGAAACGACGGAACATCGCCGGAACGAGCAAAAGGAACACCGGAACAAGCTCGTGAAACTCAGAAAAACTCTTCATAAACATCTTTTTTGTTGTTTCGGTCGTTTAGTATGACCAATATTTTCTCTTTAAACATAAAAAACACTAAATCCTTTTCCGCAATTACAGCAATGGTTTTGACAATTGAAGGAAGAACATGTTTTTAATTCTCATCAAGATTTATAATGGAGTTACAAAAGTAAGATCCATGGATCCTGCACCATTTTGAATTTAATTTCCAAGCTTTGTTAAATTTGAATTTATTATTATACGATAAATCGACTTCTTCCCATAACATAGTTTCATTTGAACAATCACAGGATAATCTTACTAAGTTATTAGTGATTTTCTCATAAAACCTATCAGACACTATTAATTCCATTGGCTCGCATAATGTACATAATTTAGCGGCAGCATTGATTGTTTGACCAGCCCAAATTTCATTCTGCCGATCTGTTCTTCCTCCAATTCTCTTGAGACCGACTTTTTTAACAAATACTGTTTTTCTATCAATCCCAATATGAGCACCAATAACATCATCTTTGGATTGAATTGTTTCTTCAAAATATTCCTCAGAGAATGTTTTGAAAGTGATTGCCGATGCAATTGCATGATATGGTTGATTTTGATTATATAGTGCAAATACGCCATCACCTCTAACGTCAATATACTTTGCATCAAATTCATGAAACAATTTTACTGCTGTACCGGTAAATAATTCATATATTTTTGCCATTGAAGGTAAATATTTTTCATTACTTAATTTAGTGGAATTTCTCATATCGACATAGACACAAATAATATCTTTTATTTTAAGCCACTTTTTTGAATTATTGGCGATTAAGGGAATATCACTTGTATCAGGTATATAATTCAACTCCTCAGTAATTATTGTCTCATAATAGTTATTAATTTGATCCTCAATTATTGACTGAAACTTTTCTGGAATTTGTGTTTTATACATGTCATACCTTTAAAAATTGTGAATAATGTTGGTGACTAGAATCTAACGCAACACTTTTGGCTTTTTAGCCAAAGATGCTAGGGTTGGATTCTATGTCAAAATTATATAAAAGATTAAGTGATAATGAAAGGGAAGAAATCAGCCGTTTGCTGGTTCAGAAATATTCTTTTCGGGAAATAGCCAGACAGTTGAATAGAAATGTCAGTACCATTAGTCGTGAGGTTAGCGCCGGAGGCGCTAACAAATATGTTTACCGAGCTGTCAGAGCACAGAATAGAGCTAGAAGAAATGCGGCTAAAAGAAAAAAGGGTAAACGACTAATTGATAACAATTTGAGGTTAAAACGGTACATCTACAAAAAGCTAAGAAAACGGTGGTCACCTAAACAGATTGCAAAAGAATTGGAAACGGATTATCCTCTGGATATGACTATGCGAATATCATCAGATACAATTTACAGCTACCTCTATGTTTTGCCCAAAGGAGCTCTTAAAAAGGAATTACTGGCCTGTTTAAGACGTAATCATCAGCACCGCTACAAATACGCTAAAGGGACTAGAAATGTGCGTAAAATAGAGGATATGCTCAGCATCGAAGAACGACCGAAAGAAGTGGAAAACAGAATAATACCGGGGCACTGGGAAGGCGATCTAGTGATGGGCAAGTACAATCGTTCTCAGTTGGGCACATTGGTTGAACGCACCACGAGAACAACTATACTCGTCCCGCTAAAAAGCAAACGGTCGGAAGAGGTAGTTAAATCTTTTGCTAAAGAAGCTAAAAAATTACCAAAGCAGATGAAGCTATCAATGACCTATGACCAAGGACGAGAAATGGCGGCACATAAATTATTTACCAAAGAAACAGAAATGAAAGTATATTTTGCTCATCCGAGAAGTCCTTGGGAACGAGGTACTAATGAAAATACCAACGGTTTAATCAGACAATTTTTTCCCAAAGGGACAGACTTTAACAAAGTAAGCCGTACAGAAATCAAGAAAGTTCAAGACCTGTTAAATGGACGGCCAAGAGCTACTCTGAATTACCGAAAACCTTATCAAGTTTTTAATGAATTAATTAACACCCGATAGCTAACGCCGTTGCGTTAGATTCTAGGGACTACCAATGTTTATAGTAATTAAAATTATAATTGAAATAAGTGTAAATAAAATCGAAATGTTGAAGCATTTAAATTTTTTTAATGTGATCCGTGAATTATTTGAAATCTGGTTTATAAGATCATGGATATAAGGCGAAAATTTTTCGTTATCAATTTCCAATTTATTCAGCAAAATTCGATGATACTCATTATATTTTTTATTAGATGCAATTAAAGCAAGATCTTTAAAATAAATACTATTCATTTTTTCGTCTAATTCAGTATTTTTTGATATTCTAAAATTAGTAATCTTCGGTATGAAAGCTATTAAACTTGAAAGAATTGATAATCCAAGGATAATAATCGAAATTTTATAAAAACAGAGAAACCAGCAAGGCAAAAGACAAAATTGGTTTTCAAATAATTTAAATAATCCAAATATCAAAGCACTATTGAAACTGATTATTACTCCATTTTTTGTCTCAGCAAATTTTAACAAGTCATTAACGATTGTTAGAATATATTTTAATTCTGTAAGTACCACAAAAGTCCTTTCTATTTATTTACTTAACCTTAAATAGTTGTATTTTCCCAATTAAACAAACATCCCAATCAAAAAAAGTCTTAAATTAAAAGTATTTATTAAAAATAATTATAATTGCTTGTAAATACTTTTCATGCCTTTGTCATTCCTCTTATAACCAGCCCTTGGTACAGAAAAAGTCTTATCCAAAGCTATTATCGAAGAGGCCTTAGATACATCAAACATTTTCCATCCTAAACTCCCACTTTCACTAAAACCTGAAACCTGAAAAGCCCTTAGTCCTGGATTGCCAGCTGTTGTAATTCCATAGCAATGTGGTTCAACTATTCTGGATCCACTGTTATAATAAAAACTTAATAATTGATAATTATTAATCGCCTCTACAATAATTGAATTCATGCTTAATTCCCAAAAATTGATAAAATTGTTAATTTGAAACTTTTGAAGCTATAGTTTTTGCTTCCTCCGCAGGCACACCATTATCGAAAATCTCACCCATCCACAAACTCCTTCTTCACCCAACCCTTAACTCCTGCATCCACGCTGTACCAGCCATCCTTTTCTGATAGAATTGTTAGTACAGTTCCATTTGGCAGAGGAGTGGCCACTCTCGAAGCGTTAATAATCGCATCTACCCTTATATTCAGACTTGAGGCCGTCACAACACCAGACTTTGGAAATTGTTCGGCAGGAGCATCAGAACTTCTGTCTGAGTTAAATAATTTATCTCTCAGTTTATCAAGAGGGAAGGCGGGGCCCGGATCAATCTTTCTGCTAGGAGCAATTTCTTCATGTCCAAGAATACATTTTATTCCATATTCTGCAATTAGAAGCCTGCAAATTTCCTCAACAGTTTGAATCTGCCATCTTGTATAACGAAGCCAGTATTCGTACTTTACTTGTGGATTTCGATGTTTACCTTCAAAAGCATCTGATAACCTGTAAGCTCCACCAAACCATGATAAAAAGTCATCACCTTGCTTGATTAAATATCCGCAATTATCTATTTCAATGCCGATAGAATATTGGTTAAATCCGTCTCTACCTCCATAAGAACTTTGTCCGGCGTGCCAAGCCACAGTATTGAAATTAACGAGCTGTGTAATAGAATTGTCCCGACCGATTACAACGTGTGCAGAAGCCTGATGTGCAGGATTGCACAAAGTGCTCACAGATTCTTTTGCATTGCGTCCGGCAGTATAATGAATGATAATTGTGTCCGGAAAATTTGCTTTGAAAGAACTGCCATGATTCGGACTTGGCTTCTGTTCAACATTGATGATGCTTTCACCATCAAGTTTAGAATTAACAATTTTCATTTCATCATCCTTTCACTTCCGGTTTAGTCGTGTTTTCAGTTGCTTTTAGTCCAATGTATGTCCCAGAACTAATGCCCATCAAAGTCAGTTGAATTTCAGAAAAGTCAGGCATTTTCTTTGAATTCAGAACTAAAAAGATAAAGATAAGTCCGAAAATAATATTAAAAATCACGCTCTGGAAGCGGTGGATACTAATGCCATTCTCATCAGAAAGAATATCTGTTAGAAAACCATCAGAGTTCTGATTTTGATGTCTTTCTGAATCTTTGTTTTCTTGGCCAATATCAATAATTCGACCTACGCCTAATGTTCCGGCACTAATGCCAAGAAGAATCAGAGCGGTATTACTTAACAAGTCTTTCATTAGAATATTTTTCGCTTCTACAGTGTATTGATTAATTTCTTGATTAACATATTTGCATGGATCAATAGAGAAAATATATAGAAATGAACCGATAATAATTACAGTCCACCAAGCCAACTGAACACGAGAGAAGCTGTAGGGCTTCTTTTCGGCTGTGCTTTGATCTTGAAGCAAGCCTTTTTTAGCAAGAAAAACAATGCAGACCAACATTAATAAAAATATTAGAACTGCGAAGATGTCAATTAGAATTTGGGTACAATTTTGCATGAGTATTCCATTTTAAAAATTTAACAATTATTTAACTTCATTTCTGAGTCCATTCCATAAATCCATTGAAGGAAAACTTGAGCCACTCTCGTCTGTTCTATAAAATAATCCAAAAGTTATGTGCTTTAAGGCATAAAAGTCCGCAGCGTTTCTGGCCTGTAAAATTGCCGGTAGGAATGTTCCGGTATTAATATACATATTGATTTTTCCATTAGCATTAGCTTTAAAAACATCGTTTCTGGAAAAATGGGTGTGTCCATAAACAATATATTGAAAATCTTTAAATTCTTCAGTTTGAAATTCATTCTCAGCCTTTTTCAAATAGATGTCATCATTACTTTCAAAAATCGATAAAATATCGTTCAGAGTGTCAATAAAACTTTCAATTGTATCGTAGCTTACATCCCTAATTGCATCGTAAACTCCATTGACTAATGTTCTCAAAAATGCGCTTCTTGTTTTGACTTCAATCCATCTTTGGATAAGGGCACTATTCACAAATGAGTCCATAGCTTTTTTCAAAGAATTAGTAATAATTTCTTTTTTTGTATCGTCCTGATTCAAACTGAGCCATGCCAGCCATTTAAAGACATTCATCATCGGCCTGATATTACTTATGGCTTTTATTGATTGAAGAAAATCTTGATTTTCATTAAGAATATTTTTACTAATTAGCTCTGATTTAATATAATAAACAATACCCGACATCAATTCGATTGTTGAAACTTCACCGAATGTTTGAACATTAAGTGATCTCGTATCCAGCTCACCAATTGGGGGATTATTGCCATTAACATAATTATAAATTTCCCAGCCATTATTTAAATCATCCCATTCATGGCCATGTCTAGCGAGAAGGCTGTAATTCTCATCTTTCAGATTATCAATTATTTCAATCTCTTTAAAGTCTTGAAATAGACTTTTGATTTTATCTTGAAGCGAAGAGTAAATCCTCACAGCTCTGTCATGGTTACCAATAATATATGTAAGTTTTGTATATAAGCCATTGGAATTATTTTTTCTGGCAAGCTCATTCATACATCTGACAAAAGTTTTGATACCGCCTTCACAAGCTATTATCCTGTTTAAAACATCTGTATAGTATCTCTCGTTCTGATCTTTGCCACCATTCATAGAGAATTCATTGTCAAGATTGCCTTCCCAGGGAAGATATCCTTTTAAAGCATCTAGAAAATTAGTAAACCAGTAATCAGCTCTTAAGAAGTCGATTGTATCTCCAAGAAGAACAATCCTTAATTCCTTAACGCTGTTCTTTTCTATGGATGAGGAAATTTGACTGGCAAGGATTGGCCAGGCGTAAGAAGAAATATTATCAGCAGTTGTACTGTCTGAAAAATGTAAATCACTTAAAATTATTATCATAAATACCTCAAAGATATATAATTTGTTGAATTTTAATCAAATTATTTGTATTAAACTCACAAATGTCGATATTGTAATGTTTTGAACGATAACCCGGAATAGCCCTTGAAGCAGGAATGGTACAGTCTTGAACGATAATTTCTCTACCCAGTTGTATTTATCTAATCCAATTATATTGGTACAATTAAAACACATGATTAGTCCTTAAAAGTAGTTTTTAAATTTTTATATAATTAACTAACTGATTTTAAATTCTCGTTTGTCTCTATATACTTACTCATAGCCATTTTCTTCCACTTAAAATAAGTTATTGACAAACTTTCTGCATCTTAGTCATAACCTTAGTAAATATTCTTTTTAAACCAATTCTCAAATTCATTCAAATTTCTCAATTCAATTCTTTTGAAATTAGACAATTGACTATTTCCATTATAATTGGAATCATTATCCTCAATAATTACCATTCCGCCTTTTTTTATGGTTTCCCTCATGCTCTTTTTTATTTTCATAACCGCTTTCAGATTTGTTCGAACATTGTTCTGCAAATCTGACTTTTCTGCAATTAATTCCATTTTCTCTCCTCTTAAAAAATTATACTGATTTACATTTTTTTCACCTTTCTATACAATAAATAAAAATTAAACTCGTTTGTATCCCTGAATAAATTCCCTTTATTCTTCAGCGCCCGCTGAGTGGAAAGAAAGAGTTTATTTAGTCGAATGACGACGCCGGTACTCAACAAGTCGCAAACTCAGATAGCCGGCGTTTTTTATTTCTTTTTTAAATATACGTTCCGCGTATAATCTCTCCCAAATTTATACGTGCCACGTATGTAAGTGTTTTAATATCAATGAACTAAAGAAACCAAAGCAAATTTAGTGTTTCTATAAATACAATGCAAATCTTTTTTTCAAATACTTAATATTTTCTTCTTTTTTACATCAGCCTCTGTTTTAAAAGGTTGAGAAATGGCTCTGAGCCTGTGTTAATGAATTCGCAAAAAATAATTAATTTTGTCCTTGAAAAATAAATAATTGAACTGTATATAAAATACTGGAAGTGATTACTATTATAGATCACTCCGATCTCCTGATCTGGTCAGCTTTTTAAGAAAGCATATACATTAATTTTAATTAAAATAATTTTCCAAATACGTAAATATATTTCTTGATATTTCTCTATAAGTGGCATTCATGGCTATGTTGTGAATCTCGATTTCTTATTATTGTTCAAAATTTATTTCGCTGTCTTTCAAAAATAAGCAATGGAATTCTGCACTAACTGCGATTCAGAGCCATTATCTTAATAATTGAGTTAATTGATAGCTTCATGCCAAGCCGCTACTCTATGTTATTAATTATGGACTGACGAGTAAATTGTCTAATAGCATATTATATGGCTATCAGAGCTACTCTAAAAGTTGATAAAATTTGATTGATTGAGGGGATATAATCTTTGAATCTGCAAGGTGGCAGTTAGTGCGACTTTTAAGCAATTGAGGCTAATTGTTGAGGCTAACTTTTTAAAGTACAGCCAAAAACTCTGTTGCTTTATGGCTATAGCTGCTATTTATAGTGAATTCTAAAATATTTGAGTTCTCGACTACTAAGTAATTTTTCTTTCTAACATTCGATGAATACTGGATTTTATCTGATCTTCAAATACTAATTTCCAACTTTTTTTCAAAAAAGAAAAAATTATTTGGTTATTAATTAAATAAACCATAATTTGCATTTGGTTTAATTGTATGATTTTTGAAATAGTTATGAGGATTTTTTTATACGTACTACGTATAAAATAACTAAAAATTATACGTGCGGCGTATAATTATTTTTATTGATTCTTTGAGGAATGCTTATGGATAAGTCAAAAAGATTGATAAAATTTTTGATTACTTTAGATAAGGATCAAGCTGCTTTGTCTAGTATTCTTGATGTCAGACAAGCAAGTGTAAGCAGATACTTAACCGGGAAAATGAAGCCAAAGTATGAAACACTTTTTAAACTTCATGATTTAGGATTAAGCTTAGACTGGCTGGCAACTGGTACTGGGAGCATGTTTGCACTTAATGAAGAAGGAAAAAAACTAAGAGATGTTGATGTGGCAAAATCAGCAGTCAGTACTAATGTCAACATTAAACCTTTTGATAGATTTAAAATCTGGATCGACAATAATTATGAATCGTTAGATAAGTTCGCTCTAATTATGAATATCAAATATGATTATATTTATAATGTGCTTTATAAGGACATTATTGAACCGGAATTGTTCAAGATAGTGGAAAATGCCGGATGTAGTATTCTCTGGATATTGAATGGAGAGGGTTCACAATATGCCGATAATTTTATGGGCAAATCATTACAAATTAGAAATGGTTTAATTGTTGAAGATGATTCCTTCTTTAATGAGGATGTAAAAAATGCAAGCAATGAAGAAATTGTAAAAGTTTTTAAATTAAATTTTTCAAACAAAAAACAAGGGAATGGAACATGAAACTAATTTCCGTCGCAATTGTACTTTTTTGTATAATTGCATCAGACTGCCTCTCTGAAGAAAAAATAAATACAGATAGCTTATTTTCACTGCAAAAATCACAGACAGGCCCTGAAAGAGTCTGGACATTGCTTGAACTCGGTACTGAGTTAAGCAATTCGAATCCTGATTCAGCTATAGTTTTGTATAATATTGGAATAATCGAAGCTCAAAATAATAAATACACTCTTGGCATAGTGGACTGTTTTGTAAAAATAGCTTCAGCTTTAAATATTAAGAATGATTACAATCAAGTGATCGACTATTGTAATCTCGCCCTTAAAACTTTAGGGAATAAAAATGAGAAGAAAAAGTCAGCGGATATATTCTGCAATCTTGGAGTTGCTTATGAAAATTTAGGACAATTTGATTCAGCAATCGTTTATGATAATAAATCAAATTATCTTTATAATTCTATTGGTTATAAAAAAGGAATAATGGATTCCCAGATAAATATAGGTAATTCATTTTTGCATCTAGGAGAGTATACAACGGCTTTAGATTATTTTTTAAAAGTTCAACAGAAAATTGAAGGTGACCAAAATAATATAATCTATTTATCTCGTATTTACCATAATATTTCTAATGTTTATTCTAAGCTTGGATTGCATGTAGAATCACTCGATAACCTTTACAAGTCCTATACCATAGAAAAAAAATTGAATTTTCAAGGGTTTTTATGTGAAACAATGATTAATATTGCCGACACTTATTTAAAAATGAAAGATTTTAGTAGAGCTAAGTTAATAATTGACACAGCTTTTATTTTAGCCAAAAAAATAAATGATCCTTATTTAATTAGTATTTTATATTTAAATCTTGGATCAGTAAACTTTGAAGAAGGTGATCTATCAAAAGCAGAGCGGTTATATAATGTTGCTTATTCTATTTCTGATTCATTAAAGGATGATTTAGGAATAGCTTTATCTCAAAAAAACCTAGCCCAATTATATGCTAAAAGAGGAGAGTTCAGTAATAGTCTTAATCTTTTAAGAGAAGCTTTAACATATTTTATCTCTATGAAAATGCTTGATGAAATTAAAGAAAGTTACCTAATTAAATCAGAGATTTATAAGTTAAAAGGTGATAATAAAAAAGCGCTTGAATCATATTCAAATTATATGAATTTTAGTGATTCAATTAGAATGAAAGATAGCAAATATTTGGCTTCAGTGGCAATTCTTAAGTCAAATTCTGAAAGAGAAATTGAAAAATTAAAACAACAGAATGAATTATCCGAATCTAATTCAATTATACTGAAATATATAATACTGTCTTTAGTTACTGTCATAATTTCTATTATATTACTTATTGTGGTAAATCTTCGAAAGAATAGAGTTATCAAAAAAACTAAAAACGACGTTTATTTAAGGGATGAAAGAATTGATAAATTGCATGAAAAAATTTTAGAAAACGTTAGCAAATCACTAACAACAGTATCAGCATATATCTATTTAAAAAAAGATGAAGATGATATCAAATATTTAGAATCATCATTCAATACAATTTCAAATTTTGTTACAGAATCAATTAGTCTTATCAGAACAAGGTTCTGATTATTTTTTTATCAATATTTATTAAGGATTACAAATGGATTACCCAAGCAATTTTATTTACAATTCAGATGATAAAACTCTATCATGGGATGCCTGCTATGAAGGCGATAGCTACGAAATACGTTATTCAATTAATGTGCCTCAACCCGTTTGGCATATAATTTATAATGGACCAGACACATCTTGTTCTTTTGATGTTGGATCTGGTTCTTTTGTGGCTTCTGGGAGAAGAACAACAAAACCCGGTCTTCCCGTCTGGAGCCCACCGGAAGTAGTAGTTGTTTCATAAAACAAAGATCAATTTGTTTGAAATTGCTGGTTAATCTTAAGTTTGCGACTTGTTGAGTAGCTGCGTCGTTCGGAAGACAGGAAAAAAAATTAGAAAATAAGCATGGATGCTCTTTTTGTGGAATTATGATGAATTTTTAGAAGAATAGATGTAAATTGATTGCAGAATATAAATAATTATTTATTTTTGAAATGACGACATTAAAAAAGTTGTTTTTTCGTTTGATAAATGATAGTAAGAAAAAGTCGAAATTGGTGGAAGCTATCTATAGTAGCGCTGAATGGAGTTTTTGAAAATAAAGCAGAATAAAAAATAAACTATTTAGGTAACATTAAATTAAAATTTTAAGGTATATTATTATTAAAATCCTTTAATGGGATATATCTACATTTATCAGGTAGAAAGATAAAATCATGAACTCAGGTTAAAACAAAAAAGGCACTCCAACATATCCTGACAACCACCGCAAGAAAGCGCTACCTTTTCACAACGGCGCTCTCTTCGGGCTACACTCGTCATTGCCGAAGTGCCACGGTATATGACGGGTTAATTATTAGCAAATTGTAAAAGAATTTGCACTCAAATTTTAATTAATCGGTTATTAACATTTTCAAGGTCAATTGTATGTATTACAAAAAAGTAATTAGCACAGTAATTATTGCTGCGCTTACGATGCTCGGAGCAATAAGCCTATTTGCTCAAGCAAACCAAAACAATAAGTTAAGTAAAGATCAAGCACAACAGATGCTGCAAAACACTGGACTACATTTCATTGAAAACAAAGGACAAGTAAAAGATGCTCGTGGAAACAAACAGAATGATGTACTTTATCTTGCTGAAACTAACGGTATGAAGATATATTTTAGAAGAAACAGCATATCTTATGTACTTCATCAAACTGAACAACAAGATACTACTATTGCAACCGACAATAAAAAACAAGATAAGCCGTCCTTACCAAAAGTGAATTTATTTAGGTACGATATGGAATTTGTTGGAGCAAATTCACAAACAAAAATAACTCCTTTTAATGAACAAGAGGGATATTTCAATTATCTGATTGGCAATGAATCTGATCATATAAAAGGTACCAAATCTTATAAGAAACTTGTTTATCATGAAATTTATCCTAAGATTGATATTGCCTTTTATGAGGGGGCACAATGACTAAAATACGACATCATTTTAAATGCCGGAGCAGATCCTAATTTAGTGAGAATGCTTTATAAAGGCGCACAGAATCTATTCATTTCGAATAATATTTTGAATATCGAAACCCCATTCGGAGTAGTTGCTGAGAACATTCCGTCATCTTATCAATATGTAGCTGATAATTCTAACCAGAATGGCTCAATTGCAATTGGAACAAAAAAAGAAATTAATTGCAACTATTCCTTAAAAGGGGATGAAATCAGTTTCGTTCTCGGTGATTACGATAAAACTCTTCCTGTTGTGATAGACCCATCAACAGTTCATTGGGCACAATATTTCGGTGGTGCTGGTGATGAGTGTGTAGGGAAAAATATACCTTTTACTATGGGGACTAACTTCGACAATAACACAGTTATTCGTGGTGGAGTTTACCGAGATAGTATAATAAATGAAAATACAGGTTATATAATCCTCGTTGGATCAACTATAAGCAATACTTTACCCCCTATATGTAGCTCATGCACCCCACTCGGTAATTATGATGGGTTTATTTGTAAATATAGTTATAGCGGAATTCCTATTTGGGCAACCAGATTTGGTGGTTATGATGATGATTATGCAACTGATGTCTCTGGCGATACTCTTGAAAATTATTATGTTTGTGGTTCAACAAACAGCGCTAATTTTCCTGCCAGCGGGCCACAAGGGCCATTAGTAAGCCAATACTACTATGGGACTAATACCGATGCTTTTATTATTAAATTTGACCAAAATGGTAATAGAGTATTTGCTACATTTTGGGGTGGAACTGGTACGGACATTGCTCAGGGCATTTGCGTTAAAGGTAATACTGTTGCTGTAATTGGCTCTTCAAACAGTCAAGCATTTCGTAACCAACTTATGCCTTACTACCCACAACCAATAGATACATCTAAATCTTCGGGATTATATTCTCCACCTGATGCTTGGGTTTTATGTTGTTCAACTGATTTTAATACTATGTTCTTCTATACATTTATCGGAGGAACAACGGATGATTTCGGAGCCGGAATTTGTCTTAATTCAGATGCTTCCAAAGTTTTTGCTATCGGTTCAACAAATAGCGTTGACTTCCCAGTCAATACATTGCCACCAACTCAATTAAATCTTGGTAATAACGCAGTTAATTATGATGCTTTTGTAAGAGTTTATACTAAAACTCCTGCTGCACTTCTATATTCAACTTATTATGGTGGTTCTGATAACGATTATGGTTATTCTATTGTTAGTAGCCCTATTCCGATGTTAGAACCCTTTTTAATCTGTGGTAAGACAAGAAGTTCCGATTTGGGTGTTTCACCTAATTCCGATCCCTTTAATCAAGGACTATCATCAAGTTTAGATGGATTTTTAGCTAATTTTATATCAATGCCTGCACCACTAAACTATAACATGACATATGCAGTTTATCTTGGAGGTGAAGGTGTTGATTATGCTTCAAATCTTTTTGTACAATCAACACCGGATAATGATGGTCATAATCGGGTGTTTGTTACTGGAAGTACAAATAGTCAGTATTTGGGAACAAAATATGCTCAAATTGATAAGCTGAATCTAACTGGAATCCCTGGTTATACAGATGCTTTTTTAGGTGAATTTGACGCTGTTACCGGAGATAAAAAAATGATGACTTATTACGGGGGGTCTCAAAATGATTATGGATCCGGAGTTTGTGCTTATGATGACCACTTTATTTATATCGGAGGTGTTGCACAATCAGGATTATTTGAAGCAACCAATACTTATGCTGGTAATAATGATGCTTTCTTAGCTTTTTTTGATGAAAGGTCTTGTTTGCCCACATACTACGGCGGTACAGGAGATGATATAGTCCAAGATATGTTCATTGATAATGATGGCAATATCTATATGACCGGCTACTCTTCAAGTGGAAGTTTGCCGGGTTTAGGCTTAACTTCCTATCAACAATATAATTATGCTAATTACGATGCATTTGTTGTGAAATTCAATAATATCGGACATTTTATATGGGGCACCTTTTATGGTGGCGCTAATAATGGAATTTATACTTATGGAACTTTTGGTAAAGCTATTGCTAAAGTATATAACAGCACTGACCCTAATTCCGATGTGTATATCACTGGCTGGACAAGTTGCATTACAGGAATTGCTGGAGCACAAACTGGTAATTATATTTACCAAAATACACGAACCGGCGGATTCGATGCTTTTGTATTAAAGCTCAGTGGAGATGGAACAACTCGCCGTTGGGGTACTTATTTAGGTAGCACAAACAATGATTATGGCAACAGTATCGTTGTACTTCCTGATGGTTTGAATGATAAAGTATTTGTTGGTGGTACAGCAGGATTAGATGATTTCCCTGTTACAACCACCACCGCACCTTATGGTCAACCCTATGGCGGTAATAATGCAAATGATGGTTTTATGGCTCGCTTTAATGGCGATGGAAGTATTATTTGGTGCCGTTTTATCGGGGGTGAGTGGGACGACCAAATTCGTGATATGGCCTATCTTGAAGCTAAAGGAACTCTTGGGATTGTCGGATGTACAAGTTCTGATAATTTCCCAACTACTGTAGATGCTTATCAATTCACAACCACAAAAAACTATGGTTACTATACAGGTATCTTCGGTGAAATAAATCAAGATGGTTCAATCAATTACGCAACTTATTACGGTTCATCAAATGCGCTATCTTCAGATACACTTAATGCGATTGCAACGGATTATCATACAGTAGTATCAAATTATTCTTATGCATATTGTATTGGAAATACTAATGAATTTCACAACAATGTCAATTTGACTACAACAGGAATTTACCAAAATATCGTTTTTCAACCAGCACCTCCCCAATACGATTTATCAAATGGATTTGTAGTAAGTTTTGAATGGGGAACTGGAATGGGCTGGATTAGAAATTGGGGAACATATATTGGTGGTTCAGGTAATGATTACCTCAATGATATTGCTGTTAGGCATTCAGATGGAATATTAAGTATTGTAGGCGCTTCAAAAAGTGATTATTTGTATTGGGCTGGAACTCCATCAACTTTCCCATATTCTTTTGGTTTAACAAATTCTCATAACCCAACAGGTAATTATTCAGGATTTTTAATACAATTAACAGGAGCTGGAAGATCAGCTGGAGGTTTTGGATCTTTCTTCAGTCCTGCTATCGGGAATAATTTTTATGGCACTTCATCTCAAGCAGTTAAAATGGATCCAACAATTTATGATGATTATCAACCAGTAATTGCAGGATTTACATCCAGTGTAATTACTGAAATAAACAATGAATTCCATTATCCATATCAAAGTACAATTAATGGTGGTAGAGAAGTGTATTTACTCAAAGCTAATTACAGGTTAGGTCTTTTAAATAAAACAAATGGACAATCTGACACAACGATACTAAACACCACAAGTGCAATAAATGATTTTTCATATTCAATTTATCCTAACCCAAGTACAAATAATTTGATTATAAAATCTAATTTATTGAACGAAACAAATCTTCAATTTTCAATTACTGATCTGTCTGGTGCCGAATTAATGTCATGTTCTGAGGCAGCACCAAAAGGAGATTTTGTAAAGAATATTGATGTTAGCAAACTCGTTGCTGGTGTTTATTTCATTACAGTTAAATCAAGCACTACAGTTACTTCCAAGAATTTTATTAAATATTAAAATCAATATGGGCTGCCCCAAAAACGGGCAGCCCGATTTTTAGAGGCAAAAAAATGAAAACAACTGATCCTAAATTTGCTGAATCTATTTCAATAAATATATTTAAATTTTCTCTACTTATTAAGGTGCTTCAAAGGTTCGTCTTCAAATTCTCCCTACTTACCAAGGAGGGGTTAATGGTGGGTTCTATTCTTCTATTCTTTGTTTTCTTTTCAACCACACCTTCCTTTTCCTTCAAAAACAATGAATACAATATTTGGTATTTCGGAGATGAACAATTAGGAATGAGTTGGAATACTCCTGATGGCTCACCAAAAATTATCAAAGACAATCAACTGCCTTCAAACGTCTGTGGTACAATTTGTGATAGTTTGGGAAATTTATTGTTTTATAATAATAGCATGTTTGTTAAAGATAAAAATCAAAATCTAATGCCGGGCTCTTATGATTTATTAGGTTGTAATGGTTCTAATTGTAATATGGTTGTACACATTCCCAATTCTTCTATTTACTATATTTTTTATATTTTAGCGAACGGGGTAATCAATTCCAGTTGTTTCCGTCAAGGATTGAAGTATAGTACCATCGATTTAAGTCAAAACAATGGCTTAGGATTAATTATAAATTCCGGAATTATTTTAAATCCCGATGCATTTTATTCCTTTGATATTGCAAGGCATAAAAATGGTAAAGATTTTTGGGTCGTTTGTGCAAATGACAATTTATCATCTAAAAGCTTAAGCGCTTTCCTTGTAACAGAAACAGGTGTTTCTATAAATCCTATTAAAACAGTGATTGATGATAATTATTTAATTCCACCTATACAACCAGGTTGGTGTAGGTTTACACAAGATAATAGAAAATTTTGTTTAGATGTTGGCCAATCAAGTAATTTTTATAATATATACATATTCGATTTTGATAATTCAACCGGTTCTTTCTCAAATATTATCAGATTAGAAGATACATTATATGCTGAAAGATTTGAATTTTCTCCCGATTGTTCTAAGCTATATACATCTGCTAATGGTGGTATTCATCAATATGATTTAAGCAGTAATAATCAAACAATAATACAACATTCTGTTAAAAATATAGTTCCTCGTGATCCATTATTACCAAGATTTACAGGAATGTCATTAGGACCTGATGGGAAAATATATCTTTCAGAATTGTATATAGGAGTTATTAACAAGCCAAATGAAATTGGAGATAGCTGTGATTTTTATTATAATAATCAATTAATCCAAAATCAATTAATTAAGGTTGCTGATTTACCCAAATCTCTCTCAGGTACAAACTATATTGAAGCCCACGGCAAGAGCGATGAAAAAGAATATTGTGAAGGAGATACGGTGCGTTTCTTTGGAGATTGTGCTCCTGATGCTACTTACCGCTGGACTGGCCCCAATAATTATATTTCAAGACAGCAGAATGCAACCATACCAAATGCAAAACCCGAAAACAGCGGACTATACTACCTCTCTGCTTCTTCAAAGAATCTTAGTGGCTGGGACACCGTTTCTGTTATTATACATCCCAAACCAAAACTTAATGTTCAAGGCTGTGATCCTTTTTGTGTCGGCCAAAGCAGCGTTTTAAGTTTAATATTCCCTGACCCTACAATTAAATATAAATGGTCAACTGGTGACAGCATCCAAAGCATTACAGTTACTAAAGCAGGAAGATATTACGTGTATGAACAAAGTCAGTATGGTTGCACTCACACAGACAGTATTGATGTCCAAACCTTAGATTTACCAAAACCAATTATTGAGGGCAAAAGTGGCTTCTGTCCAGGTGATAGCGTTATTTTAAGTTTCAGTTCTACATTTAGTGAATATCTGTGGTCAACGGGAGCCCGCACTTACAGCATCATAGTAAAAACACCCGGCAGATACTGGTTATATGTTAAAAATGAGAATAACTGCGAGGACAGCAGCTATTTTGATGTCAAACAATATACTCCACCTCAACCCTCAATAACAGGTAAAACAGTAGTCTGTAGCGGCAGGCCCGAAACACTCACTGCTGATAAAGATTATAAATCGTATTTGTGGAATGATGGAACTACAAAAAAACAACTTCAGACAGACAAACCCGGAACATACTCTCTTCTTGTTACAGACTCCAACGGCTGCACCGGAGCCACCAGCATAGAAGTAAAAGCCGGAACAGCTCCAACACTAATCATAACAGGTGACAGCACCCTCTGCCAAGGCAGCAGCAGCCAGCTAACAGCCATTTCCAGCGATCCAACTGTAAAATATCAGTGGTCAGGCCCAAACACCACAAAAAATGATACCTTAAAACAATATACAGCCGTCGTCCCAGGCTTCTATGTCGTCACAGTCACCGACCTTAACGGCTGCACTGCCACTGCACAAATTTCTATTCTAGAAACAAATACTAACCTACTTTTCACCAACAGCTATAATTTCGGAAAAACTGAAATATTCAAAGAAAAAGATGCAATAATTAATTTCATCAATAATTCTTCCGACACAGCAATACTAAAATCATTCAAACTAAAGAATAATCTTCAATTCAAAATAAAATCAACTCTTAATCAAATAAATCAAACAAGCCACAGTTCAGAAATTTCATTCATTCCTGATGACTACTATACATTTTACGATACATTACAAATCGAAGTTGATAAACCGTGCCCTGCATCATACTCAATAACTCTTTCAGGTACGGGAACCGGTAAAATGCAAGTCTGGTTGCCCGATGTTGTCGATGGAAGAATTAATCAAGGCACAACATTCCCACTCAGTGCCCGGATGTTGACAAATAAAGCTCTGACTACAGACTTCAATTCAGAAATTAGCTTAGATTATTCCTATCTCCGCACTGACGCTATTTCTAACCAAGTTATCAGCTATGTAAACAATGATATAAAAATAAATTATTCTAATAAAAATCAGAAATTTGAAACTAATCCAACTATTTTAACAAATTATAGTGGTTTGGTATTACTTGCTCCAACTTCTCAAACTCCGCTCTCCATCACTAAATTTGAAATTACTAATCCAAACATTGAAATAGTAACTAAAGGTGGAATATTGATTGACAGTGGTATTTGTGCTGGTGATTTAAGGCGCGTATTAATCACAACTCCTACAACAATGATAATCAATCCAAATCCTTCAAATGACAATGACCTTGAAATTGGCATTGAAAGCGGAGCAAGTGGTAATTTCACTCTTGAACTATATTCGATTGAAGGAGTGAAAGTCTATTCTCAGGGATGGAATCAAGAATTAATAGGAAACAATGCACAAAAGAGGAATTTTACAATAAATCACTTTCTTTTATCAAACGGAGTGTATTTTGTGAGACTGAATGCAGGATCAGAGCAATTGATTGAAAAGATATTTGTTATAAAGTGATATAATTTTGAAGGATTTTATTGTTAATTCAGGTGTCAATTTTTGATGCCTGAATTAATATTTGACAAGTTTTTTATCAAATATTTAAATTTGAAATCCTTTTTCATAATAGACACAATAAACATTGCTTCTTCTCCCTTTTTCATTTTTATAATTGGTCTCTTCTATGATTACTATCCCTCATTAAACAGCCAACATCATATTCGATAATCCAAATATTAATTAGGATAATCCGTTGTTTACCCTATGCTCACAATTATTAATTTGAATTTTTAATCCTTTGTTTAATCTCAATCAGTGCCCTTATATCAAATAATCTCTGATTTGATCTGCGGAGCAATTTCTCAATCCTAAAAGCAAAATAGACAAGAATAGCCACACTGAAAGTTACAAGAATTGCAGCTATAGCTAAAATAAAATATAAATATTCATAATTTTCCATAATTTTACCCTAAATTATATGAGTGAATTTTAATAATCAACAGAGCGAAATTATGACTTGGCGCTGGTGCAAATAGGATTCTTTTATCTTTATCTCTTTGGAATGAGTAAAAAATTGGCTTTATTTAGTCAAATTACACCGGCACTCAACAAGTCGCATTTCTCTGACAGCCGGTGTTTTTATTGTGTATTTCTTAATTTCATTTTTTTACTCTTTTCATTGTGATGAATAGTTTTAGCAAATAATAAGGGCGATATTCCTAAAGGTCTCTATCCGAAGGCTTTGGCAACCTGTAATAAAAGACCAAGAATACGCCCAGGTGGGCGTAAGCTAAGGTTCTTTATTACTAAAAATGCCAAATTTCGGATAAGAACGCTTTGCTTTCGCAAATCTATTTATAATTTCTTTATTTTATAACCAAAATCATCCTTTTAAATTGATCATTTTGCAATTTACGATTATTTATTTTTCTTACAAAATAATTCCGAATCTTTCAATAAAAGTACTAATTTTCAAGTAGTCAATTACATTTATTATAATTGGAAACTTAATAAAAACTGGCTGTGGTACTTATTTAATTGAAATATCAAAAAAAACTTTCAATAATTCAGTTTTATAGATCGCTCAAAACCTTGAACAGATGCAAGGTATAAAGAAATTTTTGATTTTTTAAACAAAGTTAAAATAAAACACAGAGCTAATTAATCTGTCAATTATACCACCCACTCTGATTTTTTCCCTTCTTGCCTGTAAAAAACATCATATTTATAATAAATTATCATCTTTTCTATAACCGCTCTGCAAGCCATTTCTCCCAAATAAATGATGCAATTTGTTATATATGTATTATTCATAAATTAAGACCTATTGCGAATTGTCAGCGAAAAATCTGTAATAAAACTCCCTTGACAAAGATTTAAAGATGCGAGAAAATACTAATAGAGTTACAATTGAAGCCACCAGACTACCTAAATTACAATTACTGATTATTAATCAAAGACTATTAACTAATATTCGGATAACTTCGAAAAAGTTAATATCATTGGATATAATCAGTTTTTTTGTATTTAAATTCGTTTTCTTGTTTGCCATAGTAAAACGCTCTGCTGTAGCCGCTTTTGTTCATTAATAATTAACATTCAAGATATATGCACACTGCCAAACAAATTTTAAACGATCTAATGACCATCAAAGCTGGTTCCATCAATAATTTCTACTCACCGCAAGCCAAAAGCTATGATGGTTCTGTGCAGTGGCCGACAGTGTGCTTTAAAGACTTGGAAAAGCAAGGATTGATCAAAAGAATTCCCTTCAATGTCAAAGTAATTAACAAAAGACGAGAAGTCTTTTACTTTGTAACCAAGAAAGGCTCAGACTATATCGACCGGAGATGCGAACAGCGAGATAAGGAGCCAAAGAGCTATAACAACGCTATTCATGAGAGTATGAAGTATGACATTGCCTTAGCCTTTGTCCGGTCATTTCGAGAGTTTGACATTGAATTTAATTACAAAGCCGACATCAACGGCATCAGACCGGACATCTTAATTAAAATGACCAATAAATACACCATCAAAAGATACATCTTTTTGGTGGAAATCGAGCGTAAACGAGAGCCACTCAGGACTTACAAAGAAAAGCTACTGCAATATGAAGAAAAGATTCATGATCCCTCAAAACATGGCTTACCGCACCAGACGAAGATTCTCGTAGTTTACACGACCTTAAATTATAATGTGTATATTAGGCCACAGGAGTATAAAGCCAACGAAGTAAGTTTCAGTCAAGTTAATACCTTTTACAAACGCCTGCTCAACGTCAGCTATACGCTCCCAGCCGGCAGATACAGGTTTCTCCCATTTCACTTTTTCCCGTATGTCGCAAGAGCAGTCTGGCAGACGCCAAAGGGAGAATATGTAAAATTAATTATTTAAAAATTATAATTACTAAAATTACCAAAATCTGCTGCTAAGGCAGAAGTATATAAATCTAAAAAATATGTAGGAATTAACAAGCCAATGCTACTTTTAACCGCTTTTTTAGTTATTCTGTTCCCGAATCCAATGACAATATGTTGGAGAATTAGGAACCAGAGCCATTAAGCAAGTCAAGAACTGAAATTACCATTAGTAAAAATGATCATTAGAAAAATTACAATTAGATAGATTTTACTATTTTTTACTAATAACTCAGTTCTTTTGTCTGCTACCAGTCAAGAGAATAACTAAAATTATGAAAAAAGTTTATTCCTTTGAAGAAGCGGAGTTTTTATTTAAACAAGACCCGCATAGACACGTAATTTGCATTAACAAGGGTAGGCGATGACCAATCGCCTCTTTATGTTGCGCAAATTGTATATCATTATGAATTTCCGCTATTTAAGCGGATAGGGGCAAAAATTACTATACATCAAAATTAATTAACTGTTCTTTCAATAATTAGGAGCTTATTTTTATGAATAAGATTATAGGCGCTCTTTGGAAAAGGGATAAAGACGGCTTAGAGTATCTGTCCGGTGTCCTATCTGACATTCGCGGCGAATTTAATATCGCTGTTTTTCCCAACAATTTTAAGAATGCGGACAATCAACCTGACTACAACATCATCATTAATGTTGCAGACAGACCAGTCAAGGAGATTGCACCGACCAAATCCACAACTACCACTCCCAAAAAGAATGGTAAAAAGCCACTGCCGGAGCCTGACTTTGACGAAGAGTCTAAATTTTAGGAATTAACAAAAGCCTCGTAAAATATGAGGCTTTTAATTCACAAAATTTAAATTCTAATAAGCTCACAAAATAACCTGATAATGGATAGAGCATATCCCATAACAATCGGTAATTATTAACTCCGTGATCGAAGTTCCTCCAGCTTCGAGAAATGGGCAAGTTTCATGGAATTGTCGTGCCTAGATTTTCTGTGAATAGTCTGCCGGTGCAAACTCCGGCTTTCAGGACTAATGTTCTTTAACAATTTAATTAAGTGTGGCAGTAGTTCACGCATATTTACCTACCTGTCTTTTCCAGTTAAGTGTGGCAGTAGTTCACGCATATTTACCTACCTGTCTTTTCCATTGTAACCGCAGCCCTTCCCTTGTCAATATCGTATTTTTTGTTGATTTATTCCTTTTTTTCTAAGGTAAATCTCCATATTGACAAGGGCGGGCTCCCAGCGGTTCATCTGCCAAAGACGGCAGGTAAATAAGGCTGTTTTACCCCGTTATCAATTCATTACAGCCCATAAATAATATGTTTTACTATCATGAGGCAAGCATGAAGCTCAAAGTCCGAGGAGTCATGGAGTCGCTGTTAGAGCGGTTTCAGACTTCCAACATCCCACAGGCAATTGCCATTACTAAGTTCCCTATTCCTGAAGTGCCCATGTCTAATTGGTCATATTTCAACCAATTGATTTGTGTTTTAGACGGTTCACAGGACTTTAGGGGTTACAAGCAGTGGCGTGAAGTTAATAGGCACGTCGTTAAAGGCGCCAAAGCTACATTCATCCTTGTTCCTTGGATGAAGAAAAAAGAAGAAGACAAAGAAAACAGTGATGTTAAAGAACAGTCAGAGTTCTTATGAGGTTTTCTTGCTAAACCGGTTTACAAAGTTGAAGAAACAGACGGCGAGCCATTAGCTTACCAGCAAGTTAAACTGCCGGAACTGCCTTTGATGGATAAAGCCAAGAAGTGGGGCTTAGATGTCAAAGTCAATGCCTTTCAAACGATTAG
>JAPLFL010000107.1 GCA_026390695.1 Candidatus Kapaibacterium sp.
ATCCCTTATTCCGAGAAAAAGAATGAGCTACGGGGAGAATACAAGGATTTGAAGTTCATTATTGATACAAACAAAAACTTGTTTTTCTGCCCCGGTAATGACAAAGAAAAAGGTTCTGTGATTAATTTCCTGTCAATGGTCTCTGGCAGCGACGTTAGAACAGCCGCCCTTGATTTACACAAAAGATTTATCTTTAAGGGCAATGAGCCTCAAAGAGAGCTACCAGAGCTTAAATTGCACTACTGCGAGTTTTTAGAGGATTGGAAAATTTCCAAAGAGACTGCCGAAAACTACGGAGTAGGACTGGTTAAGCAGAGAAGTATAGTATCTGGTAAGATTGCTTTTAAAATGCTTGACCCAGAGGGCAATTTGACAGGTTACTTCTCTTTTAATCACAAAGAAAAAGAGGCTGGAAAGAATAAATGGTTTTTCCCAAGAAACTTTAAACGCACTCTCTGGAATGCAGCCGCAGTTAAGGGTTTTAAGAGTCTGGTTGTAGTTTGTAATCCATTTGAAGCTTTGTGTTTAATTCAAAAAGGATTATTAAATACCGTTTGTCTAATCGGCAAATCAATGACTGAGAGCCAAGAAGAGAGTCTTAAGCAATTTAAGTCTATTCTTTTGCTCCATGCAGAGCCGGACAATGTATTGCTCAGGTTGAAGGGTAAATGCTTTGTCAAGGCTCCTACTCTAATACAACCGGTAAAAGATTATAGTGTGGATTTGGTGAATGAGCTTTTAGAATTTAACTAAGAGCGATTTCATCAGAGCTTGATCCCGTGCAAAAGTACGGGATTTTTTGTATTCTATTCAATTTTAGGTTTATATAAATGCTGGTTTATTTGAGTGCAATTAAGTATATTGAGATTGAAGTTTGTTGAATTTTGAACATCTGTTTTAATTTTTTTATAATTTTAAAAAAATAATTTACTCAAATCAACATAAGAAGCAGTTTTTTAAATTGGAGTGTCCAACAGAAATGGGACAGCAACTTAAGAAAAATTTTTAAATTCAAAATCATTTGGTGATAAATAATTATTAGCTGAATGTAATATTTTTCTATTGTAAAATATCTCAATGTATTCAAAAATACGGAGTTCTGACTCTTGCCTTGTTTGGAAACTATGCAAGTAGATAAACTCACTTTTAATGGTTCTAAAAAATGATTCTGCTACTGCATTATCTCGACAATTACCCCTCCTCCTCATACTCTGTTGTGCACCAATCCTTGCCAGTCTTTGTTTAAATTCATCACTGGCATATTGGGCACCTCGGTCTGAATGAAATATTAAGCCCTGTTCCAGTTTCTTACGCCAATTATAAAGTAAATTCTCGTGGATACCCAAATCCCTCGCTATTTCTGACAGTCTTCTGCCTTGTTCAGTTATTATTTTTACAGCATATAATTTAAATCCTTTGCTGTATTGCTTTCTTTGAGCTATCATATTACGCTCCTTTTTTTACAAATTTAACTCTTTTTCCACTCTAACTTGCTGTCCTATTTCTGGGAGCACTCCACTTTAGAGCTTTGGGCGGTCTTATACAAGCAATACCAAAATCTAACAAGACACATTCTTCACTAAATCAGAAAAATTAAGAAATCGAAAACAAAGCAATTATATTTGGAAAGAAGGAATAAAAATATAATAATCTCGAGTATTGTTCGTTGACTGGTAAAATTATTAATGAAATACTAGTATCTTACAATCAATTAAACAGTCAAGTGTTTTGGTTTAAAATAACCATCTATTGAAATGGGGTGTAAATGTGATAGAAATCAATAAAATTATATTGTGTAGAGTAAGTTTTAAATAAAATGCTTAAAGATTGCAGTAAAATAATCATTTTTGATTTTTGGCAGACCATTGCGGTCACCAAAGTAGCATTATTTTCTTCAATAATTCAGAAAATAAATCCAAAAATTAGTTTAAATAATTTTATCGACAAGATATTTACATCTTCGATATATTGTAGTGATACCGAGACGGAGCTTTTGTTGCCTGTCTTTTTTAAAAAACTTGGCTTGTCTGACGAAGATATTGACTATGTATGGTCTCTATGGCAAAAAGCGGCTTTTTCTGCGACACTGCTGTCTGGAGCCAAAGAGTTGATATTAAAACTCAAGAAACAGAACTCTTTTAAGTTGTGTTTATTGTCAAATGTCGATCGTTATGGTTATGAAAATTTTGCTGAAAAAGCCTTCTTGGAGGCAAATTTTGATTACCTCTTTCTGTCTTATCAGCAGGGTTTGGTCAAACCGGACAATCGATGTTGGCAAAATATCTGCAATCATTTTAGGGTAACCCACGAAGATGTTTTAATGATTGGTGATAGCGTTGATCATGATATTGCTCCAGCTTGCCGTTCGATAATTAAGGGAGTGCTTGTTGGCTCAGGTCAGCAAGTTAATCGAGCAGATTATTATGTTGATAAATTATCGGTCAAAGATATGGAGCCAATTTTGCATGATTGGTTAAATAATTGCAGAAGTTAATATGGATTTTGAAGTATATACAAAAAACTTTTTGGCAAGCTATAGAGGTCCGATTGATTTGCGTGCTGTGGCTACTGCCATAAGAAGTTTGTTACAGTTCAATGATGCTCCTTCTTTGATGCTGATGAAGGAAGGAGAGGTTGATTGTGTTGGTGCCTCAGCTATTGCCATGGAAATATTTAAAGTATTGTGGCCACAGTTTGAATTTTGGATTGTCTCTTTGCCTCGTCTGCCGTGGCTTGATACGCGGATTGCCTCCAGTCGACATTGTTGCGTTGTCAAAAAAGATGATTCTGGTTTTCAGTTTATTGATGTGACGCCAATTAATGGCTACGGCTATGGCGTGATAAGTCAGATAATACCATTTTCATGTTGGAGTTTTGAGGAGGAAAATGCCAGCTGGTACTTGAAAGAGTTGATGGAATCAGACGATTTGGATTACTGGGAAAAACATTTGTATCCGATATTTGTTAAGTTGTCTTGCAAAGATGTGGCATCAATTCTAAGAATAACCGATGCGCGTCATCGATTGAGGTCAGGAGAATCCGTAGTTATTGATTTCCCACCGCCTTCTAAATCAATTGGCTGGAAGCGTGAATATTGGCGCACAGCGGCTAGAGTAGCTGTGGCAAATGGCAGTTCGACGATTGCTGATGCGCACTATTGTGATGCACTTCAGATAAGTCCTTGTGATTTTTATTTATTGAAAGAGTACATGCAATTTTTACAATCCACTAGTTTATCAAATCATAATTGCGAGTGCAATGAGCAAAGATTGTTGTCTTTGCAAGAAGATTTATTAGTATCAAATGTCGAAATATTACAGTCTTGGGATGAAGCTGTGATTAGGGCATATCAACAGCAGGATTGGTATAAATATTATTACTACTTAGGGGCCGCTTTTTGGCGCAGACAAAGCCAGTCCTTGATCGCAAATCAAGAGCCGGCAAAGATTGATATGGTTAACTTTGATGGATCGAATGTTCCGCTATATCGTTTTACCCCAGCTTGGTTTAGTAAGCGTAATTTTGGGGTAGCAGTGGTAAAAGGAAGGATTAATAACCCGAATCAGATAGTAGCTCAAAGGCCACTTCTTCGACCGTTAGTAAACATTGAAAACATTTCTGGCCTTGTCGGTTTATCCGCGGATGTTGAATGCAGTTTGTGTATTATAAGAAAGGATGAACTAATGGATGGGTCAGTAATTGATCAAACTTTTGATGCCGAACAGGCTCATCTATGGTTTGTCGGAATCTCTAATCCAGAGTTATATGTTGCATAATATGAAAACAAAAAAGAAGTTACGAATAGCCTTTATTTCTCCTAAACGCTATTCGTTTTATCCGCCTGATTATTTGGGACGTGGTTTGGGCGGCAGTGAAAGTTCTTTGATTTTGATGAGTCGCGCGCTGGCTAAAAGAGGACACCACATCGATGTCTATAATTGTTGTTACCGTCCGGGTGTTTATGATGGCGTGAATTGGCTACCTCTTTGGCAATATCAAAATGACAATTATGATGTAGCTATCTCTTTGCGCTTGCTAGAGACCTTTGATCAAGATATAAAGGCGCCAATCAGGGGGCTATGGATTCATGATGAGACTTTGAAGGGAGCGACTGAAGCTGATCAAAGAGGTTTAGTTAATCTTTGGATTGCTGTTTCGGAGACTCAAAAGAAATTTATAGAACGTAAAGAATTTATAGACCCTGAACATTGGTTTGTTAGTCGTAATGGCTTGGATGTAGCTATATATGAAGAATTGAAAAATAACTCTAAAATCCCTGGTCAAGTAATATATTGTAGTGCACCGGACAGAGGATTGTCGTTTTTACTGGATTATTGGTCAGATATTGTTTCTAAAGTACCATTTGCAAAACTGATAATTACCGGTAGTTGGTCGCTTTGGGGCAATGCTGATGAAGAAAATGGACGATTTTTTGAAGAATTATATCAAAAGGCTAAAAGTCTTCCCAGAGTTGAGTTGTTGAAGAGAGTTTCTAAGAAACGGCTAGCTCAACTGCAGTCTCAAAGTCAATTAATGATGTATCCAACAGTTTTTAATGAGATGTTTTGTATTTCGGCTTTGGAATGCATGGCGGTGGGAACGCCGGTTATTAGTAATAGCAGAGCTGCGATGTCTGAAAGGATTGTTTCTGGTGTCGATGGCGTGCTTATATCAGGTGAACCGGGAGAATTGAAATTTCGTGAAGAGCTTATTGCCACTACAGTTGCACTATTGAGAGATGAGAAAAGCCTTGGTCGTTTATCGGTCAATGCCATAACTTCGACACTGTCTTCGTCTCATAATGATATTGCTGAGGAGTGGGAGATGGAGTTCATAAATAGATTAAACAAAAATATATAAAACAAAAAGGAGTTTTGAGATGGAATTGTTCTTTGAAAACATATCAGTAAGAGTACGTGCAATAATTAGAAATGATCAAGGACAGATTGCTTGTTTGAAGCAACGTTTGAAAGATGGTTATTGCTGGGTTGTTCCAGGGGGTGGTGTTGAGAGAGGGGAAACTTTACAAGAAGCACTGGCTCGAGAAGTGGCTGAGGAGACCGGAATGACTATTCAAGGTGGTAAATTAGTGGCAATACGTGAAATTTTTATCAGTAATTATCACCGTACTTATGAATATTATTTTCAAGTAAATTGGCTTTTGGGTAACCTGCAGTCAGGGACTGATCACCGGCTGGAGTCACAGGAAATATTAGATGCTCAATGGCTTGATAGTCTCACAATCTTTAATTACGATGTGAAGCCTGGTTTTCTAGTAAGCCTTATTTGCGATAACCCTCCTTTGGTGGTTTGCAGTGAGATGCTTACTTTGTCAGAGTACGTTGGTACTTATGGATGTTTGCCTCAAGCTAATCGTGTCAGTGAATTGGTTCATGTTGTTCTGAAACCCGACGCTCTAGAATATGGCTTGGAAGATGTTTTAGTGAAAGAGTTTGAAAATTTTGGTGCTGTTTTGATCGCCAAAAAAAGGAAGCGTTTAAACTTATCTGACTTTTCAATTATATATCATGATTTTTCTCATGAATCATCAAGACAGATGGTTTCAACTTATCTTACTGAAAATGACACTGTGCACTTGGCTTTGGTTGGCAAACCAGGAATGCACAAGATTCTTAACGCGAATAAAGGTAAAACAAGTGGTGGAGTTGGTTTACGTGGTAAATATATTAAGTGGCACACGCAGCTTTCTGAAAGTGATTGGCAAGATTGGCTTGCCGGCAAACATTCTAATCAGGATAAAATTAGTTTGGAAATGTTTTGCCGCAACCTTATTCATATTTCTCCTGACGTC
Source organism: Candidatus Kapaibacterium sp. (assembly GCA_026390695.1). Classification (GTDB taxonomy): domain Bacteria; phylum Bacteroidota; class Ignavibacteria; order Kapaibacteriales; family UBA2268; genus JAPLFL01. The sequence continues at coordinate 5,813 of JAPLFL010000107.1, forward strand.
CACACTAGCTTGCGCGGATTAGAGGCGGTATTTTTTACTGAAATTCGATTTTAAAATTATTATGAAAATTTCAATAGGAGTTTGTGCCAAAAATGAACAGTGCATGATTGCTGCTAATCTGGATAGTATCTTGATTTCGGCGTCTTTTTTGCCATCTGATATTGAATGGAAGCTTTATCTTTGTCTGAATGGTTGTACTGACAAAACCGAGGTAATCGTTCGTCAGTGGCTTATAAAGCACTCCACGGTGACTACTGAATTAATTATTTTGCCAATCGCCAACCTAATTGAATCACAGAGAGAGATAGTCAGAAGATCAAGGATGGACGGGGCTTCTTACAATGTTTTTTTTGATGCTGACATTCTGGTTAATTGTAAATGTTTGAGCGAATTAGTGGCTGCTATTAATAGTCCAGAGGTTCAGGTGGCTTATGCTGTATCTCGGCCAATGAATTCGGAAAAGACTAATTATATAGAAAAAGTATTAAATTTGTACGATAGCGATGCAACTATTTTTACTTCCAGAAAGCATCTTCATGGTCGAGCCTTTATAATTAAAGACTGGAATGTACCGATAACATCTCCTTTACTACTTGTTGATGATATTTATTTATCATTTCAGTTATTAAGTGCAGGAGGAGTAAAATCAATAAGACGAGTAGAGGGGGCTGTTGTTAAGTTTAGACAGATTCATAGTTTTAAAGACTATTACCGTGTAAATCGTCGTCGCACCTTAGAGCTTAAGAAGTGTTTTGTGTTATTCCCAGAATTCAAAAAATTACCCCCAGATCAGTTTAATCGGCTCTTTCTGTGGGATAAATTTTATGCTGAATCTTTTTCTAGAAAGTTAAGCTGGCTGTATTTATTGGCAATTAAGCATTTTGCATTATATGTGTATAATTTGGAGAAGTTTTTTTATCCAGCTATGTATGAGCAGTGGCAACCAGCGGTAACTAGTAAGCGAAAAAGAGTGGCACCATTATTAGTTTTGGTTGAAGGATTAGATTGCTCTGGTAAGAAAACGACTGTCAGGAATTTGAGAGACAAGCTGACAGCTAACGGAGTTTCTGTGGATATTAATTTTGGTCCATTAGGACCAAAATTTTATAATTTATTGGTGCGTTTTGTAAGTCTTCATCCAATGCCTAATATTATCAGGTCAGCAGTTTATACTTTGGAGGGTTTGTGTGAGAGGAGAATGCTAAAAAGAATGTCCCATGATGTGATTCTACAAGTATCTTCGCCGATGCGTAATTGGGCCTATGCTTGTCAGAAAAAAAAGTTTTTTCGGGCGCTTATATCTAAGATGATAAAAAATACAATTGCAGATTATGATCAGATTTGGTTCCTGACAGCCGCTTATAATGATCGGCTAAGGCGACATTATAACCAAGTGGCCGCTGGTGAGAATTCAGATGATATCAATAAAAGGTTTATGAAAAAGGAACAATTTGAAGCTATGGAAAATAAGTTAGAAAAGTTGTTGTCAAAAAAAGGAATAAATGGTAAGTTTAATACCTCGGTATCTAGTCAAGAATTTATAACCTCAAAAATATTTGAAAGAATATTAATAAATTTAAATAGATAATTATGTCAAAAAAACTAGGCGTTAGAGCTGTTATTATTAATGACAGTCAACTGATTATGGTGGAGCATGTCGAAAAGGGTCATGGGGCCTTTTATATATTTCCTGGTGGTGGCCTCGAGGATCAAGAGTCAATTTTTGATGCTACCGTTAGAGAAGTCGCAGAAGAAACGAATTTGGTAGTAATCCCGGAAGCTATTATATATATTAGAGAGACAAGGATGGGAGAGAATATGGGCGTTGAATTTTATGTGAAGTGTCGATTGGAGAGTGGAGAATTAAATTTGGGACATGATCCCGAAAAGGATAGTCAAGTTCTAAAGAGTGTCTCTGATGTCCCTTTGGATAAATTGCAAGATATAAAATGGTTTCCAGAAGAATTGCGAGGCGTGCTATTTAATGATGTTAAGATTGATACATCGGCTTTTCGTTATTTGGGTGTCCACGATTTTTAATTGATTATTTCTCTTTTGATACGGGGTCAGATTTTGTATTTCAACATCGCTAGTGTCCGGTCTATTAATCAAATAGACAGGGCTGTTCCTGACATTGGTCATTTTGATTCTGTAATTCATACCCAGAAAGTAACGTGTTTAAAGGTGTTTTTAAGAAATAAGGCAACATTCAAAATTTGTAATATTTCGTATAAATTTCTCTCAATTTTAAGTTTTTTCTTGGCAATAGCCACAATTAAATAAACGCAAATAGCGATACAAATTTGTGTCTTAACCGCATTCTCGGAATAACCCCAAAATGTTTTGATTTTCAGATGCTGTTTAATCCACTTAAAAAATAATTCGATCTGCCATCTATTTTTGTAAAGCAATGCGACGGTAGTTGCCGGAATATTAAAGTTGTTGGTTAAAAAAAACAAAAGTTCTTTTGTTCTCTTGATCATAATATTTCACTTGACGTAATTTAGCGGGGTATCTTTTGTTTGAAAGTTTGTTGGTCAGCTTAACGACTTGATCACAACGAACATTTGTTTCTTTGTCTACAAGATTAGAATACAAACGTTCAAAACCAAAATCAATTTTAGCGCGCGTTACAAAAAATGCGCCAGTCTTCTGAATATTAAAAAATCTCTCAAAAGATAAATAGCCTCGATCAAAAATATAATAAGCCCCTGCTTCGTAATTAATCAAATCAAGAAAATTAGTATCAACTAATTTAGCATTGGAAATATCAAAAAAGGCAGGTAAATTGCCTTTTAAATCTATTCCCATATGAAGTTTAATGGCCGACCTGACTTTCTTAAGTTTCGCCCAACCAAAAATATTCAAACATAACTCAATGACAGTAGAATCAATGGCGTAACACGCTCCGTCTAATTCCAAATCGAAAGATTTGTCATCGCAATATATTTCTTTAGCTTCATTAATTAATACTCTGGCAAAATCTCGATATATTTTCCAACTTCTTTTTTCATTGGCATCGGCTAAAGTAGTTCTGACAACTGATGAAGAAAATCCGAGATGATATATTTTTTCTTTTTGTGAATTTAAACAGATAGCAATACTGCGCAAACTTTCTTGATACGACAATTACCCAAAAGCCAAAGACAATCAATTTCTTGGTGTTAATTCACAATATTCAGATATATTTTGTAAAACAAAAGGTGTCCCTGACTTTTATTTTCATGCTTGCGAAGAAGGAGTTTCGCACTTGCCTTTATTTATCGTTGAATCAAAACGACTACCGTCTAAAACCTACGAAAAAGAATATGTAATTGGAGAAAAGAAAAACGGTGGTATTGAACGGTTTAAAATTGAAAAACACGGTAAAGGCTTATCAGAATGTGGGCTTTTTGGATTTATTGAACTAGAAACCTTTGAAAACTGGCAAAGTAAGATCAATAAATGGATTAATGAGTTAGCATCAATAGATGAAACATGGGCAGATGAACAGTTATCTTTGAATGAAATGAAGTGCGATTACTCATATTTAACATCAAACGTAAAAAGGGTTAGTTCTGACGATGTTTTGCTTCATCATTTTTGGGTTAAAATTGAATAATTTTCATATTCAGTGATTCATCGAGTATGATGGCATGTCTTTTGTTATTTAACGACACCTGTACAGCGTAAATATTTGCTCAATCCGACTAACATAAAACATTAGAAGATGTTCCTTATCGATATCTTTAATTTATCAATCAACCCCTCACTTTTCCTGTATTGCCTTGGTCAAAATTTGGAGACCAAATTGTGCCAAAATTGCCCGAAAAGTGAGAGTGATTGATAGAAATCAAGAAGCTAAATTTTTATCTAATATTGCAGTAAAAATCACTAAAACGCCCGTCATTATTGAGTTTTCTTAAATTCTCCTACGTCGTACGATAAAAACCGCCGGTTTTGGCCGGCGGTTTTTATACAATTATTTCATTAAAATCATCTTTTTTGTATCTTTAAAACCATTAACTGAAATTGAATAGAAATAAGTTCCATTGGTTAAATTATAATCTCCGGCTTTGAATTTTATTTCGTTTGTTCCGGCATCAAATTGTTTATCTGCAAGAACTAATAATTCTCTACCTGAAATATCCGAAATTGTTAGCTTAACAATTCCGACTTGTGGAAGCTGGAACTTTATGTTTGTGTAATCATCGAAGGGGTTTGGTGTGCAAGGATATAAATAATAATCCGTTGAAGTTTCATTATTCTCGTTATCAGAACCGATTATTTCTAGTTTTACGCTTATTGGAACGGATTGAACATCTCCGCATGAATTAATCACCTTACAAATATAGTTACCAGTATCTTGTGCAGTAATTTTTGTTTTTGTATAATAATCATTTGTTGCATTCAGAATTTCAACGCCATTCAAATACCATTTATAAGATAATGGCAAAGTATTAACTCCGGCTTTAATTAATAAACTTAATGGGTCTCCTAAATTAAGTTCTATTATCCCTGTGGTTTGAGTTATGATTGATGGTTTTGAATTTACAGTTAGTTTAGCAACTGCGCTACTAATTGAATAATTATCGGGCATCACCGTAACTATTAACTGATAATCATCTTGCTCATTAACAGATATTCCATTTAACGTCAAAGTTTTTGATGTAGAGCCGATATAAACAGAATTAGCAACTAATTTTGTGTTGCCTTTGTACCATTGATAGGTTACGGTTTTGTTCTTCGTATTATCATTCAAATCAGTTATAAATAAGGCATTATCACCAACACATTTAGTATCACCCTTTGGATTTGTTTTAATTGTAATTTTGGCAGTATCTTTTTCAATTACCGTATCAGGTCTGATTAATGCAAACAGTTTGCTATCTACATATGCAGGTTCTTCATTTTTTGCACAGGGGTCAAAAACACTAACGCTGTAAGTAGAATCGTAATCAGTGTCCTTGACATTTGCAATACTGATCATATTTGAGTTTGTACCGGAAATTCTATTATCATCAAAGAGTAATTTATTCTTTTTAAACCATTTGAAAAGCGGCTGTCCAGAATTTTTAATATTTGGAATCATTGTTCCAACTTCAAAACGAGCAACTCCGTCCAGCTGTACTTTTTGAGAAATTGGATTTTGAGTAATTGAAACAGGCGGAGTTACATAAATTAGAATGTCATCAGTTGAAACTGTGTCTAACCCTGGGTAGTTGGTTATTACACATCTATAAATATCAGACATTGAATAGTCACAGTTTTGAAGTTTTAATGAATCTTTAGTAGCTCCAATGATATTCTTACCATTCTTTTGCCACTGAAACTGGAATATCTTTTGATTTGCAATTGAATCACCTAACAACTTGACATATAAAATTGCATCGGTATTTTTGCAGATTATTTGATTTCTTGTTGAATTAATAATTCTTGGCGATCTTTGCTTTAAGTAAAATGACCAAGTGTCTGACCAAGGAGAATAGAAGCCATTAGCTTTAGCTTTAACGCGCCAAAAGTATTTATGGTAAAGTGCTAAATTTACATTATTATTTGATGTATCTATCAAGTCATATTGATAACATATAGTATTAGTAAAACTACTATCTAAGGAAATATATATATCGTATATATTAGCATTTGTGACAGAATGCCATTTCATAAGCAATGAATCAACTGTGATTGTAGAGTTATTTAAAGGAAATAATAACTCAGGTTTATTGCTTGGGATATTTATTGATTTATCTATATTTACAAAAATACTATCCTTTAAACCATTGTATTCAATGTAATAAATACATTTCCCTTGTTTATTTGCAATTAAAACTTGTGATTTATCGTCAATTGTTAATAGCTCTATTCCATTGGAGTTGAACTTTAAATTATTAAATTGCGACGATAAATCTAATATTTTATCTGTAAAATATAAATTAATTGCAGGTTTGAAAAATTCACCTAATTTCAAATTTATAGTTTTGGGTTCTACATTTAAAAGAAATGGTAAATCTTTTGTGAAACAATAATATGTTATAGAAGTATCGACGACATAATCTATCCCATCCCTTTTATAAAAATAACTTGCATATACGTCGTTTTCTCCAATTATATTCAATTCAGGTGGAAATTTATAACTGAGTTCAAATACTGCTTGCTGATTGATATATTCATGTTTATTTATGTTTATCTTTAAAAAGAAATATCCTGAAGTATCGTTTAATTTTAATTGAATTTTCAAGGATTCATTTAAATTTATTGAATCACTTGAATTATTCACAGTTAATGAAAGTAAGGGTGGCTGATTATTCCCTTGTATTTGATCTTTTTTCTTTTCAATGAAACGATTTGGGAATATTACTTTTTTGGGTTCAATAAGTTCATCGGTGTTAGCGGGGAGAATATTGGCAAAAACACTTCCATTAAGGCTATGAATAATTGAATTAATAATATCTTCTTGCTTATTTACTTGAAGATGGTTGAATTGCCAACCTCTGAAATAATATAATGGATAATTATAATTTGGTGGTTCTTCTCCAGTTTTATATGTATTCGAAAACTGACTTCGTTTATTAACTATTCCATCACTATTTAATAAAAAGCTATTAAAAGTCTCATCTGTATGTATCTGTCCGTATCTTTTTAGTAAATCATCAAATAAATCAAAATATTTATATCCATTACTCCATGAACTGTTTACTGCATTTAATTGAGATAAACCAGGAATTAAGGAATAGGGTTCTTTACCAATCTGAAAACCAGTTAAAAAAGACATGATATTATATGTAACATCTATGTAATTTAAAACTTTAACAACGCCATCGAACATTGCTTGTGCTCCTTTGCCTGACAAACCTTCCTGTTGACCATCAATTATATCACATGCAAAAATATACGATTTGATAGAGTTACTTTCAAATTTTTTCCCTGTTTTGTTAAATAAGCAGTCTCCAGCAGTAAAATCATAATTATATGAAAATCGTTTTGTGAATGGACGCTTTTGTTGAACCTGAAGGTCTGAAATAGCATCAGATGGTCTTAAATCAGGGGTTGCCCAACCACTACACTTAATATCAGCGGGGTCTATTGAACCGGGTTGCCAAAAATTTGATAGCCAACTTGTCTTCCATCTTTTATTATTTATTGAGTTCAAAAGATCTTTTAATAACTCATCAACTACTAAAGGTTTTAATGTTTCAGTCATACCAGTACCTATTTCATTATGAGTATTATGATTATTTAGACACTCAGATATATCAGTTATGATATTTGCAAAAGGGGAACCTAAGTGTGGGCTATTAATTGTTATCAATTTATTTATATAACCTTTTTGATAAGTTAAATCCAAGTCATGGCTATTATCATCAACAGCTCTTGCCAAAGAACCACCCATACTATGACCAATCCAGTCAATTTTAGTATTAGCATAACCTTTCAGAATGTTATCTCTAATGACTTTTTTAATCCCGTTATCTGGATCATTTATAATTGATGTAGAATTATCAGCATAGGAACAGTAAGGACATAATCTTGGTTTATAAATATTAATTCCAAAAAAATTGTCTTTTAGTCTTTTTTCTAATTCTGTCATTGCTTCAGGAGAAGAATTCCAACCATGAACAAGTAAAATTGATGGGCGCCGAATATTCAATTGTTGTTCATCCAATAAAACAGAATTACTCTTGCTTTTAAATTTAACTTCAAATTGGAACCTCATATCGATTCTCAAAGTTCTTTTAGCCATTATTGTCTGATCATCTGTGTAATATTCTTGTGGTGCCACATACCAAAAATAAAATTCACCATTTTTTATATCCTTGACTGCTTGCCATGTATCTTCAACCTTTAAACCATCTGAGAATATGTACGATTGAATTTGATTATTTGTTTTATCCCAAACCTTAGCTTTTAAAACGGTACCTTTATATCTATAACCGAGATTTTCAATAACTGACTCTGTAGAACGCAATTTAACTTTAACCCATTCAATTGGGTCTGAATTGTTATCTATTCTAAGAAAAAATTGAATTCTTGAATTGCCATCAGCTATAACTCCATCGGGGTTTGGTTTATTCGTTTTAACTTGAGACAAATCGTTAAACCATAATTTCAAATTATCTTCGTCCCAGAATTTTTCAATTTGCCAACTTGCTGGAACTGTTGTTTGGGTTGATTGACATTTATCAGATTCACAAAATCTACTATATGCTTGTATTCCATTGCCGCCTTTTAAAGCTTGAGATGAAAGTAATTCGTCAGTTATTCTAAATTTTACTTCATTACTTGAATTTATGACAAGAAAGGGATATGAGAAAAGATTCTCTTCAAAAAGGCGAGCATAACCTGAATGGTAGCCGACCAAATCCCATTTAATTCCATCATAGGTCATTTCAATCTTATAATTAAATTCTCTGTCGGTGCCTTCAATTTTATATTTACCATTACTATATAAATTTATTTTATCATACCACTTCAAATTAACAATCTGAAATAACCATAATTTAGTTTCAGAAGTAGGCTGCACGAAAGTCATCTGATAATTCGTTTCTGGTTTAACATATTCAAATCTTTGTGTATTTGAATTTTCATTTTTTGAGGTATCTTTTCCAATAACATTGAAATCACCCAAATAATAATTATCAGCTAATTTATAATAATAACTAAAATTCCCTACTGCATCAGTTTTAATTATTAATGTTTGATTATAGGATAGTGGCCCAGATACAGTAAGCTCACAAAAAGTATTTGGAGTAAACCCTCTGCCATGAAATTCAACGCTATCACCAAAATTCAATCTTGATTTAGATAAACTTATTGAAGGGAACGAGAATCCATTTTCACAATCATCGGTCATTAAAACAGTATCAACAACAGGCATTCCCCATGAATCATATTCGTTCTTGAATCGAAAAGCTAAAGTATCAATTCCTTTGTGATAACCACAAAGTGAGAAAACATCATCCAAGCTAATCAAAGTGTCTGCATTCATATTTATCTTTTCTGCTAAACCAAATCCTGGATCTTGATTGAAAAAATATTCGAGTTCAGTAATTTTTGGAGTATTTGCATTCGGATCTTTATCTAAAACAAAAATCATCTGTCCTACTGGAATACCCCATCTTCCATTTGTATTACTTGCTCTAATATATAATTGATGTAAACCAGCCGTTACATTCGATAAATCAAATGTAAATTCAGTATTGATAGAGTCGGCAGCTGTAAAAGTGATCATACTTCCCTGACCTACGCCGGGATCGGCATCAAAGAAGTATTCAATGGCATTAATCTTAGCGATTTGCGCATATACTATAAATGGCAAAAAGATAAATAATACTATCAAATAAAAAGTATATTTCTTCATGATTATTTCTTTCTATTTAATTGATTTGGCTTGAATTTTAACTTTAAGACCTGTATTTTTAGAACCAGTACCATCAAACTGATATAAAGTAATTAAAGGCAAATTGGAATACCCTTTATCAGTGAATGGTGTTGAACCCCCATAAATACCAACTTCCGTTCCTCCGTTATTCTCAGCCGATGCAGGTGAATTAGATTTAATGTGAAAATCTGTATCTGAGATAAAAATAGAGTTTAAATCAATACCAGCTTGATTTCCATTTATTAGAGGAAATGGTGACCAATTTCCTGTTGGCCAAGTAGAACAACAGCAACCGCCGCCGTATTGTCGAACATAATAATAATTGTCCCTGGAAATATTGTATTTAAAAGTAGCATCTGAACAGAAACCACCAGCAACAATATTATATTCTACATTAGCTGTACATTGAGTGAAATTGAAACCATAATTGGGATTTACTGGACAATTTCCACTTGATGTTGTAATTGCATAGTCTGTATTGATGAAATTATTTGTTACAAGAATACTTGAGTTAATAGCGTTAATTCCTAAAGAATTTGTTCCCTCGAATTTCCTTGTATCACCTGTAGATTTAGCTGAATTATTAATAATATTATTTCTGATATTAATTGTATTCCTTGATTGAATATTTATTCCATAACTGCCACCTCCAGTTTGAATATTATTTGCAATAATATTGATATTTGAATGAATTGAATCAACTAAAATCGAAAATAATTGATTTCTCTCAAGCCAAACATTATCTGCATTAACTTCAATAAAGAAGAATCCAGCAAGACCTATCAATCTTGTAGGTAATTGCGTATTTGTGTGAGAAATTGTCGCACTGCTATTAATGTTAGTTGATTTTACAAATTGATCACTATTCCAGCCACTTCCTATGATTGTTACTGGTTTAGTAACGATAAATCCTTGATATGAATTTGTTGAGCCATAAACAAAAATTGTATCACCGTTATTTGCAGTATTCAGAGCCGTTTGAATATTAGAATATTGCCCTATTGAAGGGTATTTGTTATCGACAGTTCGTATAGTAGCTTTTGCTATATTTAAAACAACGAATATCGTAGCCAAGGCTACTATTGCTACTTTGTAAAAACTCTTAATCATAATAATCTCCAAAATATATTTAACAAAACATTTTCAATCAATAAATCCTTCAATCATTCTTCAGGTTTCAATTATTTTTTATTATTTATATAATTCTTACTTCTTTTTATCATGGCTCCTGCTGCATATTTCATTTGGTTTGTAGAATAAATAAAATTTGTACTGCTCATCAACGAACACTAATCCAATATGCAAATTAAGCAATTTATTTTACATTTCAATCAATATATTTTTTATAATTTTATACTTCATCGTCCCATTTTCTTTGAATTCGGCTTTTATTCCGAGAATCCAATCTATCGAAGGCTATTTAAAAACGCTTTTTAAAGAACTCATAAAGTAATTAGATGTTTCGTTAAAGCCAGAGAAATAAATTTCGAGTATAGAAACAGCGCCCCCACTGAAATCTCAAGGAAGATTGCTGTTTGGAAGTTGAAAGAATCTATTTGACAAACATCATTTTAAAACTGGATATTTATTATGATCTTCTTATTTGCAAAATTAATTCATGGTTGATAGTTGATCTGAATTAAACTTTAGATTATAAGTGTTGGGTCACTGTGTCTCGTTTTCCAGCTTAGCAATTTCAGTACCGAAAAATCAAACACGGAAACAAGCGTGCATTCTAATTTAATGCTTTTCATAGTTCCTTTAAATTCGATTCGCTTGCTGTTGCAATAGATTTATGTTAGCATATACAATATAAGTAATTTTATCTCTAAATAAAAAATATGAAATTAAAATTTTTGTTATGTGTAAGTCTTTTATTGATTTTTTCTTCGCCAGTCTTTGCCGCAACAAAGTTGGTGGATAAGATAGACCAATTTGGGAGCAACATCAGCATCAATGCTGTCAGCCCTCAAGATAAATTTTATGCTTATTTGTCTAATAAAGATGGCGGCAGTGACTATAATTATTATGCTTATAATGGTAAGGTAGTTGGCCCAATTTCACTTTATAGCGGGACAGGTCAAAGTAACCCACAATTTAGCGATGATGGTTCTATCCTAATGCTTTATGGAAAATTGCAAAACGGCGAGAGCTACGTTTATAAAAATGGTAACGTAGTAAACAAACTTGAGCCCTATAATAACCGACCATGGGTAATTTTTTCAAATAAAAGCGGGAAAGTATATTACTCTGATATTAACAATACAGGCACAAGATTTAATATTTTAATTGACGGTAAAACCACTTGTTCTTTCGATAGAAACGATCAAGTCGGCAGTAGTAATAGCAATATTGACAATATTGGTTTTGATGGCAACGGAAAAAACTTATATTTCGTTTATTCTTTTGAAAATCCAGATTTTACCAAACAAGCTAAGGCTTTTTCTGATCAGCTTCGTGCGCAAGACGGGGCACAGTTGAATAACCTTGAGAAGCAACTTAATGGCGGTTATGATCCAAAAATTATACAGGAGATTCAAGCTATCAAAGACAAAGAGGCTGGTACAGTTAATAAGTTTAAAAAAGATTTTCAGGTTCATTCTTGGACAAGACGTGATGTTTTATATAAAAATTGTCAGCCGGGCGAAAATTTTGATGAAATATCTGATTTTATTTTATCCAGGACAAATACAGCTTTTTTTGGCAGAGTAAAAAACATTCTATATTTAGTGATTAATAGCAAAAAACAGGCTATTGATAGTAATTTTCAAGCTGAAGAAGGCGCCATCCAGTCACAATACAGAAATTTATCAATAAGCAATGATGGCCGTAGATATGCATACTTAAAGCAATCGGTTAACAGCAGTAATTTTACTGTTAATATTAATGGTAAATTGAGCGAAGTCTATAGTATTGGTTCAAACAATGATGGCAATGATAACGGACCGGGTAATGTTTTATTTAGCTCCGATAGCAAGCATTATGCCTATAAAGCATCACTAAAAGATAATAATTATTTTGTAATCTTGGACGGTAAAAAGAGTGCTTATTTTGTAGCAGATAGTCAAAATGGTGATAGCGCATTTACTAAACCGTTGTTCGATAATAATGGCAATTTATATTATATTGCTAAGCAAGAAAATATAGATTGCATTTTTATTAATAAAAAAAAGGAAGAATGCGGCAGTGGCTTAATTAATGATTTTGAAGTTAATCTAAAAAACGGCAATTATTATTACACAGACACCAGCTTAGATCGAAAGAGCTCATATCTGCATATCGGTAAAAAGAAATTTGGACCGTATTTCGGCAGTTGTCGAATTGATATTCAAAGCATTAGCCCTGACTTTACAAGAATGGTTTATAAAGCTTGTCCGGGGTCAAATTATAGCCAGAGCACTTACATTGACGGTTTAGACCCTTATAAATTATTTGGCTTGAGTACCGATGGCGGAACGACTATAGTAACTGTTATTGGTTTTGACAATAGCAATAAAGCTATTTATACCATTCATCGGGAAAATAACTTAGACAAATATTCTCGGTACTCAACTTTAAGAGAGCCAAATCATGTGCTATATTCATCCAATGATTTAGAACTTAGCAGAGACTGTCTTGGTCCGCTTAATTGCGGTTTTTATGGTGACGTCCAAGTCGCTTTTCATAATGGATATTCTGCAATTTGGCGATTTTATAAAAAAGATAATGCTTTATGGGTTGATAATCTAAAAATTAAATAAGGCCGTTAATTCGTGTTAAAACGGTAATATAAATCTTATGGAGTTTTGTCGGTATTGCTTTTTAAGATAGTTATCTTTTTAGCATTAATTTATCAACCAACTCCTCACTTTCCCTGTATTGCCTTGGTCAAAATTTGGCGCCCAAATTGTGCCAAAATTGCCCAAAAAGTGAGGATAGTTGCTTGATTATAATAATTGATAAAGACTTGGTATGATTGCAGCAATTGTAACGTGTCCGATTGCGTAGTCGGGAGTGGTATTCCGCATAATTTCATGTTGTAAGAACTCAAAAACTGTGACCATATTGTGACCAAGAAGTGATTATAACTGATGGAAATTGATAGTTGGTGATAACTCTTGAGAATATATATTATTAGCAAATTGAACGTAAAAACTGCAATTTTAGATTAACTTATTAATTTTATTTGAGCCTTAATATATCCGAAAACCTTTGAAAAATAGATTTTTGCCTATCTTATTTTGGCTAAAATTAAAGGAAAATCGTGTAGTCTCGATTATTTCAATATTGCTAATTATGGATATTTGACATCTTGATAAGAATTTGTTAGTGTTTTTACTATTAAACTGTTTCGATTCCCGTTACCCGCTCCAAATTAGGAACAGACCGAGAGGTCTGTTTTTGTTTTATCTTAGCGAATTATTAAGGGTAATCGGAGTCAAATCCTGATCCATAAAAGGGGTTAATTTGCCAATTGTGACCAAATTGTGACCAAAGCTGATTGCTTTTCCTGATCTCGGCTCCAAAACATTCATAGCTTCCCTTAGAGCTGACGGACTTAGATGGGCATAGCGCATAGTAGTCGTAATGTCAGAGTGTCCCAGCAGCTCTTTAATTAGCTGTATAGCAACCCCGTGTTGAGCTAAATGAGATGCAAAGGTATGTCTGAAGGTATGCCAGCCTATTTTGCGCATATGAGCCTTCCTA
>JAPLFL010000035.1 GCA_026390695.1 Candidatus Kapaibacterium sp.
AACACCAATGCAAATGCTGAATCTTTTAACGCGAAGGTAAAACTATTTAGAGCTAATCTCAGAGGGGTGATTGATACTAAGTTTTTCCTCTTTAGATTAGCTAAACTTTTTGCTTAATCCCCAAAAATTTGACATGACCCTTTTATTCTCTATACAAGCCATAACTCTCTTTTTTTGGAGTGGGGCTAAAAAAATGAAATTTTTTATTGTTAGGATTTGGCTATATAGTTAATGAAGAAGTATTTATTGCTTCTACATATTAGTTATCCAATAACTTTGAACCGGCTGGGATGAATAGTTTGTTATCAAAAGAATTTTAATTTGTTTTCTTTTCATTTGGAATTGATATTATTTCTTTTTAATTTGCATTTCATTTTATAATCTAACTTAATATTATGAATTTTAAATATATATTGATTATCTTTTCTTGTTGCATGATCTTTAATAGTGCTTGCAAGTCCGATCAAAAGAAAGAGAACTTGCCTGTTAATGATTTTCAGATCGGTATAATCGTTGATAATATTAAAATTAATGCAAATAGTTCCGAAAGTTTCTGCGTCTATTTGCCAGAACAGTATAAAGTGCAAAAAGATTTGCCGTTGATGATATTTCTTGATCCAAAAGCTGCGGGTGTAAGGACTTTGCGCAAATATTCCGCCCTTGCCGAGAAATATGGATATATTTTTGTTGCCTCAAATTTTTCAAGAAATGGCATTGCTTATCAATTAATTGAGCAGCATATTGATAAATTAATTGAAAAAATCAATAATGTGATAAGTTATGACCGAAAAAGGATTTATATGGCAGGTTTTTCCGGTGGAGCTCGTGTTGCTCAGACTTATGCTACAAATAATTCGTCCATAGTTGGAATAATAATGTGTTCCGCAGGCTTTGCAGAAGATTTCGGAGCAAATAAATTACATTATGATTTATTTGCAATTGCCGGTTTTAAGGATTTTAATTATAACGAAATTGTGGGTCTGGAACTTAATTTCCCTGATTCTGTTATCGAACATCATTTTTCTTATTTTTCTGATAAACATAAGTGGCCACCGATAGTTAATATTGATGAAGCCCTGCTATTTTTTTCGCTTGGAGCAATGAAAAAGAATCTGATCTCAAAGAATCAGATTCTTATTAATAATGAAATTAATTTATTAAATGCTAAGATTCAAAGAAATCAGGAAAATAATGCACTAACATATAAAAATTTAGCTCTTTATGAGAAGATGATCCATTTTTTTGGTGGTTTGTTTGATATGAATGAATATAAAATTCTTTATGATGAATTGAAGAACACGAAAGAAATAAAAGATTATGTAAAAAAAAGATATGATTTGATTGCAGTTGAGGATAAAATGAAGTCATATTATGTTGAAAAGATTCAGACTGAGAATACAAAGTGGTGGATTGAAGAAATTGCTAAAATAAATAAATCAATAATCTCATCGAAGGATGAAAATGATTCTTTAATGAAGTTACGTGTTTTAGGATATATGAGTTTGGTTTCATTCATGGCTTCGGAGCAGGCATTAAACCAGAAAAATATTCCGGCAAGTGAACATTTTATTACTATTTATAAATTAGTTGATGAAATAAATCCTGATTATAACTATTTATTAGCTCGGCTGGCAATGTTGAAGGGCGATGAAATGGCAGCAATTAAGCAAATAGGACTTGCCATTGAAAAAGGATTCGAGGAACCTGATAAACTTCGGAATACAAAAGTCTTTGGAGATTTAACCAATAAGCCTGAGTGGCTGAATTTAATAAAAAGTATAAAAGAATAATCTATTTCAAAATTATCAGCGGCTTAGAAATAACATTCCATGGAGACTTCAAAACGATATAATATAAACCGATCGAATAATTTTTTAAATCAAATTTAATATCCATATCTCCATTAATAGAATTCTGCCATAACCTGGAATCAATAATTTGTCCCTGAAGATCGTAAAATGTTAAGGAGTGATTTCCCTCTTCATCGCCTTCAAATTTTACTTGAATTTCATCAGCATTTGCAGGATTTGGAATAATATTAAATGATGTTGCTTTTAAATTTTGAATTTTTCTGATCTTATATGCACAAATACTATCAAGAACAAATTTTCCTGAGTAAGTGTCAACGCACAAATCAACATTGTTTGAACTTATTTCAATAAATTTAATAGGATTTATCAGGTTATCGGCAAGCAATGCCATGCCTTTTATCTGAAAATTCAGAGTATCGGTATTTTTTAAACTCAGATTGTTCACATCAAAAATTAAATTCCTCTGACCTAAATTATCAACGTAATTTTCCGAAATATACTTTTGATAAATATCCGGCATAAAAGCAGAGGCATCTAAACATATATGAATATGAATATTTGAAAGTAAACCGACCCCAAAATTTAACAGTTTACAGTGAATTTTAATTATTACATTCGGATCTCCGATTCGGGCAAAAACGGAATCTATTTTAGCAGAGATTGTTGGAAAGTAAGCAATACTGATACTTGCCGAATCAATGCAAGCAAATTGATTAGTGATCTTTACCTGATAATTCCCTGCATCAGTTACAACGATGGACTTTGTTTTCTCACCGTTTGACCATTGGTAGGAATAATTTGTACTATCCGGAAAAGTTTTTAAAATAACTGAATCGCCTTGACAGAATTTATATTTATTAGGTAAAATCGAATATTCTGTTTTTTTAAATATTTCAATTGTTTTGGAAATAGTATCAATACAGCCGTTGTTGGAAATCACAAGTAATTTAATATTATATTTTCCGGGTTCTGAAAAAGTATGAGTCGGATTAGATATTCTACTTATATAACCATCATCGAAATCCCAATGATAAGTTGCTATCTGAGAATTCTCTACTAAGGATTTATCCTTGAAATCAACTGAAAAATCACAGTTTTGGATTATATAGTCATAATTAGCTTTAACTTGAGCTATAACAACAGTTGAAAAAGCTGTATCAATTTCATTAAATTCATCGGTTGCAATCAGTTGAACAGGATAGACTCCACTTTTTTGAAATAAATGCAAAGGCGAAGATTCAGTCGAAGTTTGGCCATCACCGAATGACCACAAATATTTTTTAATTTTGAAATTATCCTTCTTTGTACGGAATTGGACTTCCTTATTAACACATGTATTAAAAGTAGGAATATCAATAAAAAAAGGTTCAAGGTTAATTCCTGCTGCATACCCATAAGACTCATAAGAACCATAGCCATAAACATAGGCATTAAAACCGGCAGTCGATGAATCGGCAATCAATGAATGAGAGCCCTTGGAAATTATAATTGATGCCGATGAATGCACTGAATCATGCGATAAACGAGACCATCCGAATATATTTTTACCATCAAAAAGAATTGCGGATGTATCGGAACTGCGCGTTGCAATATTTAAAAAATTATAATTAATCGTTTTTGCAGTATAAACACCAAATGTAATATTGGAAACAAATTGTTCAACAGGACTCAGCATAATATAAAACGGATCTGAATCGAGAACGCCGTCATAAGACCCGGAATTACTGAACTGGGCAACTTCTACAGGATTATTTGCACTAATAAGAGACGCCGAATCAATAATAGTTTCATAAAAGCGGCCTTTATTAATTATAGCCATCAAGTTACTGTTTAAAAATACTTTTGTGCTATCAGCAGATGCCAAAATCCGGTAACTGTCCCCTTTATTTCTTCCCTGAAATGGAATTGCAATATAGTTGCTGCCCCATGCTCTAACCGGCTGCATCTGTTCATACAGATGATCGCATGCGCTATAAGTTTCGGGCACAAAAGCACATTTGTTACCGGCAAAGCAAGCAAAATTATTATCTGTACCTAAAGAACTAATATATGATCCGCTAAGATCTTTTAACGATTGCACCAGATATAATTCACCGGCTTTCAATGTAATATTAAAAGGAATTCCCGCCAGATGACCATTTACGGTATTTTGAGTAGGAACAATTGTAATTGTCGAACTAACATCGGTTGCAACAATAATAAATTCGGAAATTGTATAAAAATCTTTTGATGAATAAGTTAAAACATAATATGATTTTCCCAAAGCTGATGTGGGCAAAATCAAACTTGCATCAAATGAGGCTTGAACATAATTAAAAGCATAAACGCTAATATCATTGTTTGAAACTATATGAATGGATTTAGGTTCTGCAATTTCGGAATTTTTAACCATTGCAAGAATTTCAGGAATTTTCACGACTTTAACGGAATCAGCCTGTACTGTGAATGTATTAGACCATCCGCAGCCTGGGATGGAAACAACAACAACTGATGTTTGTTCCGAAACAATATTAATTGAGAGTGCTGCTTGAAAGCTAACTTCATTAGGCAGAAACCCTAACCAGTAATCTTTTCCCTTTGAACTTATCTGGGCACTGGCAGCGCAATATATAAGGAAAATACCGATTATTATCAGTAAATATTCGAAACGAAATATTGAAAAATTTCTTTTCATTCTTCATTCATGAAGCGTTTAAAAAATCAATAATACAAATATATGAATTTAATTGAAATAATCCTAAATTTTTTCTTAATTTGCATTTTTGTAAACCAAAACTTAAAATATGGCAGAAAATAAATCAACCTTAGCACAGCAGATAAAAGATACAATTTCAGCAATAAGACAACACACACAATCAGAGCCAAAAATCGGGATTATTCTCGGAACTGGCTTGGGTGGCTTGGCAGCAGAAATTATTAAAGAAATTGTTCTGCCCTATTCCAATTTACCTCATTTCCCGCTATCAACGGTTGAATCTCATCACGGGAACCTGATTTTCGGCTCCCTTGGCGGAAAACAGGTTGTTGCAATGCAGGGAAGATTCCATTATTATGAAGGTTACACCATGAAACAAATAACATATCCTGTCCGGGTGATGAAACGCCTCGGAGTGGATATTTTATTAGTATCAAATGCGTGTGGGAGCCTGAATCCGTATTTTAAGAAATGTAATATAATGATAATGGACGACCATATAAATCTTTTCGGAGATAATCCTCTTATCGGCCCAAATGAAGATGATTTCGGTCCAAGATTTTCCGACATGAGCCAGCCCTACTCACATAGATTGACAGCCATGGCAGAGCGAATTGCAATCGAAAACAAGATTCTGACCTATAAGGGAGTTTATGCAGCAATGTCCGGCCCAAGCCTTGAAACAAGAGCCGAATATAGATTCTTGCGAACAATAGGAGCCGATGTAATCGGTATGAGCACTATTCCTGAGTGCATAGTTGCCCGGCACAGCGGAATGGAAGTTTTAGGATTTTCAATAATTACTGATGAATGCTATCCCGATTGCCTTCATCCTGTGGGATTGGATGAGATTTTAGAAGCAGCAGGCAAGACTGAGCCTAACTTAACAATGCTTATGAAAAAAATTGTGGAGAGTTTATAGAAAGAAATATAACAAAAAAAGCTTCCGTTAGCAAAAGGGAAGCATTTTTAAATTCAAAAGCACAAGGAAAAATTATTTAATCTCTTTGTGAATAGTGTGGCGGCGAAGGAAGGGGTTATACTTCTTCAGTTCCAGACGCTCAGGTGTATTGTTTTTATTTTTCTTAGATGTATATCTGGAAGCTGGTTTGCCTTCTTTTTTTGCTTCGGTACACTCAAGAGTGATAGTTATTCGTGTTTCTTTTTTTGCCATTTCTATTTCCTCAAATTCGGTTTTAAAGAACTACAAAATTAAGCATTATATTTGATATGTCCAAATAAAAAATTATAATTTCTTTAAATATTAAATCTGGCACGATATTCGAATTAAATATTATAGTTAATAATTATAAATATAAATATATGCTAAATCGTTATATTGAAACTTTAATTTAAATAAAAAAATAAAAATGGACGGATCTAAATCTTCAATGACAAGTTTTTGTCAAAGTTACCAGAAAAGGTGCTATAGCCCGAAATCAACAGTATTTATTAGAATTGAAAACACGGTTGTTTGTGAATCAGCGGTCTATATTCTATGCAAGTCATTATTTGTTGCATATCCGGGTATTAAAATATTTGTATCGGGGCAGCTACAGCAAGATTCACAATTAGAATTCTGTCCCGAAATCGAAGGAATACTTATACCGGAATCCGATTATGAAATTTATATTGAGTCTTTAGCGGATATTGTTCTGGATTTTGAAGAAAATATTAAACTATTCCCTGAAATTGGTAAAATCCCTTATCTATCGATTGTTTTTAATTTTTCCGGCTTAAAATTTTTGGATTTTTCTATTCCTTCTGAATTTAAGAACGATGCTGTCATTGCAGAGTTACAGGCTTATTTATCCTTAAAAAAACATTCAGTATATTTCAAAAATTCAATTGATATTGATTCATTTTTCTATCTTGAATTAAACTCAATGCCTGAAAGCTGCCAGTTGGAGATACTTTTCCTGGATTGCATAATTAGTGATGAACTAAAAAATTATAATGGAATTGAACTAAGCCAGATCCACTCATATCAAACTTATGAAAATAAAAATAATGACGAAACCGATATTCCAATGAATCGCGTTAGTTATGATCAAGATTTTTCTTATGGATTTTCGAATAAAAGTGCTGAGGGTGTGCTTCCTGATCCTTTACCTTCGCCTCTGCTGCTGAACTTAGGATGTGGTAATGACTTCAAGGAAGGATTTATTAACATCGATCTCTATTCCAAAGATCCCGGAATTGTCAAAATGGATGTCAGGGAGCTTGATTTACCCGATTCATGCGCCGATTTAGTCTTTGCAAGTGATATACTTGAGCATATCTCACACAGAGAAATTGATGATACTTTATTTGAGTGGTCAAGGGTTCTAAAGCCGGGAGCCGAGATAATTATACGCTGCCCGTCGCTAAAACTACAGATGAATGCTTATCTGAGCGGTGCTTGGGATGCAGATATTGCTTCGTATATGATTTTTGGCGGACAGACTAACCGAGGTGATTATCATTGTGTTGGTTTCGACCAACAGTCACTCACGGCACATCTGAACAATGCAGGATTTGAGGTTATTTATTCTGAAGAACTCGATATACCTCAAGATCAAGGCTACATCAATCTTAACATGGTTGTTCATGGTAGAAAAAGAGCTCATGAAGCGATTGATGAATCAATGTTAGCTAATATAAATGTGTTTGATACTGATAAAATTCCATTTACAGAATTTGCCGAAGATTTTTTAGAAATTGAAGATTTTGATAATAATGAATCTATTGAATTTGAGAATAAATTGGAATCCATTGAACATGAAGTTAGCGATTATTTGGCAGAAAAAGACCAATCACCGCTTCTGAACATCGTTTGGGAGGGATCGCAATTCGTTTGGCATTCCTTAGCACTAATTAATCGTGAGCATTGCTCTAACCTGATTGACAGCGGGCTTTACAATATTACCATAATCCCTTATGAAAACGATAGATTCAGCCCGGAAGATAATTCTAAATTTATGAAATTGCAAGCACACGATATTCGTTATAAAGATGAACCCTCCGAAGAGACCGCATCCAAGCCATACGTCTGGATTCGTCATCAGTGGCCTCCTAAATTTGAAGAGCCTAAAGGTGCAAAATGGATAATTATGCAGCCCTGGGAATTTTCTCAGCTTCGTCAGGATTTCGTTGACTTATTTAAGCAGGCAGATGAGATATGGACTCCGTCTAATTTCTCAAGAAATGCAATGATAAATTCAGGATTGGAATTTAATAAAGTACAGGTGATTCCAAATGGTATTGATCCGAATTTATTTACTCCAAATGGACCCAAAATGGAGATTGAGACTAATAAACGGCTTAAATTCCTCTTTGTGGGCGGAACAATATACCGAAAAGGTATCGACATTTTACTGAAAGCTTATATTAAGGCTTTCAGTGCTACTGATAACGTTTGCCTTGTGATAAAAGATATGGGCACGGATTCATTTTATAAGGGACAGACTGCTCTTGATGATATAAATAAAATCAAAGAAAATCCAAACTCACCTGAAATAATTTATATGGATGAGTACCTGAGCGAAGAAGAAATAGCTTCGCTTTATCGCGCCTGTGATGTTTTTGTTTCTCCTTATCGTGGTGAAGGATTCTCGCTTCCCACATTGGAAGCCATGGCATGCGGTTTACCGGTTATTGTCACCGAAGGTGGAGCAACTGATGATTTCGTGGATACTGAGGTTGGGTGGCTGATTCCGTCAGCATTAAAATCAATTGGAAATTCAATTGATGGAAAAGAACTTAGTGGTGAAGCTTTCTTGTTTGAACCCGATGAAGCTGATTTAGTCAATATTTTGAAAAGTATCTTATTAAATCCAACCAATGTTCTTGCGACCGGATTATTAGCAAGCTTTCGTGCAAGAGCGCACTGGAACTGGAATCGGGCAACATTAAAATTATTATCGAGAGTTGATTATTTAACAAACAATAGATCTGCTCAGTCAGCTAATAAATTATCAGAAGACTTTGTAGATGTATTTACAATGCTTGGTGAGGCTGAACGTGTGTTCTATACTGCTGCAAGCGAAATTTCCGATGATTTGCTCAGACAAGTTATTAACGAAGATATTCCAATAAAATATAAAGTTTTTGCATATAATCGTCTGGCTCAATTAGCATACAATATGTTCGATACTAATTCAACCATGGATTTCACAAATAAAGCATTGGATTTAATTCCGGGTAATCCTGATTCGGTTTTTCTGAGAGCTAAAGTCACAGCCGATGATCAGGATTTTGTCGGAGCGCTTGAACTTATTAATAAGTTAGTTGAAAATTGGATTGTTTTAAAATTTGAATCCGCAATAGGGCTCAATCTTGATGATTTGCTCTGCTTTTCAGGAGACTTGCTCCTGCAGCAGGACGATTTTGAAGCAGCTAATAATTTATATGCTGCGGCACTTAAATATAATAATGAGAATGCTCAGGCTTGTTTCGGGCTTGCAATGTGTTTCAGAGCAGTGGAAGCAGAAGAAGAATATCAAAAAATGCTGGATTGGGCCATCAAATTAGATCCTGAATATGAAAAATATTTAGACAGTTGATTTTCTGTTTGCAAGCCATATTCCCAAGAAAATTATTATCAAACTGGAAAAATGGATGATTGATATATCTTCTCCATCAATCCAGCCCCAGAAAAGTGAGACAAACGGAATGAGATAGGTAACAAACGAAGCCATCAGCGCAGTTGAGAATTTGATTAATTTTGTGAATAATAAAATAGCTAATGCAGAGCCAAAAGTTGATAGAATGGCTATAGCTCCGAGTGAATATAAATTATGAGCACTCGTTAAAGGTAAACTGAAAAAACCTGTCGTCGGTAGATAAATTGCTGCTGGAATCGCCATAGAAACAAATGCTAAGGCTGAAAGCATGCCGCTGGTGAGATCATTCAGGTATTCCTTTAAAATATTTCCTGCTATTCCATAAAATAATGTTGCTAAAACAACAAGCAAGCCCCAAGAATTTCCAAAGTCAAGTACTGAATTCAGATTGGAACTTGCCTTGAGAAAAGTCATTACAAATGCACCTATCAAGCCAAGTAATACTCCAAGAGAAGCTGCCCAACTGAATTTATGGCTAAAATACATTAATCCGATTATCAAAGTGAAAAGTGGTACAAGGCTGTTTAATATTGAAGCACTGGAACTATCCACGTGTTGCTGGGCGAATGTATATAAAAAAGGTGGGATTCCAATTTCGAGGAGAGCGAAAATTATTACAATTTTGAATTTTTGCCATGGGATTGAACTGAAGTTTTTTATTATAAACGGAACAAATATCAAGCCCGCAAATATAATCCTGAGAGAAGCTACCTGCGGAGCAGAAAAAGCTAACAAACCTTTTTTCATTAATATAAAAGAACTGCCCCAGATTAATGACAATACCGCTAAAATAAAAATTGCTTCAGCTTTTGATTTACTCATTTATTATTTATTTGATTATTTAAATAGGATATAATTTTTAATAATGACGAAATTCTTTTTTTGATAGTGTTGAATGATTAAATTTATGAATAATTTAAAAATATTTTTAATTCTCCATCGTTTTACTTATGTTTTTTGATAATTGTAAATTGAATTAGTAAATCGTTTGTCAGGTGCCATCAAAGAAGTAATGGGAGAATCTCGAAATGACTCAAAAAAATCAACCATGTAAAAGATTTTCTCTGCTCCTGCTGCTGCTCTTTATGTTAGGGGTTAAGGTTTATTCCATCGATCATTATCTTGGGGCAAATGCTTCGGCAGTTTATGATTTTGTGAATGCTGATTTGAGGCAACTCCCATCGGTTGCCGATAGTGTACCGCGCTATGCAGCCGGCCAAAGTTTGGGATATGAACTTTCTTTGTTTTATGAATTATATATTTCCAGTAAAGTTTTATTAAAATTCGGACTCGGATACACAAAATCCAAAACATATTACTCATCGGATTTCGACAGCTTCGTCGGTCCTGATTCAAATTTGATTAAATTCCATTCCATTCATAATTTATTCTCAAACTTTTCTGGTTATTATTTTGAACCCACCATAAAATTCTCACCTTTTTCAAGTAAAAATTTCTTTCTCAACGCCGGTGTTAAGTTATCTTATATCCCAAATTATAATTTCACTCGTTCTGAAACAATTACAAGTCCGGACTCCTTCTTTTTTGCCGGAAAAAACAAAACCCGCTTACCTGACCAAGGCATTGAAAGCACAAATCCCTATAAAATTTCTCTAATCGTCGGCTGCGCTTACGATATAATGTTCGATAATTCCAAATATTTCCTTAGTCCCGAGATTTCCTATAGCTATGGTTACTGCAATCCCGCAAAATCCTTCAAAGTTGATATAAACACATTAAAACTTGGCCTCTCGTTTAAGGTAAATCTTAATCCGCCACCCGAACTTGAGAAGCCTCTTGCCTTACCCATACCTGAAACAATACCAATAAAAAAGGATTCAGTCCTTCCTGAAAAAATTGTTAAACAATATCCCAAATATAAATTATCAATCTTCGGCGAAAATGATGGTTTGGAAGTCCAAAATCCCACTTTCAGAATTTTTGAAACCGTTAGTTCCAATATTCCACCGCTTTTGAATTACATTTTTTTCGATCATAATAATTCCAAACTACCCGACCGATATGTTTGCTTGTTACCCAACGAATCAAATAACTTCAACCTAAAAAGTCTTCTCAGTTCCGGGACAATTAAAACTTATCATAATCTGCTAAATATTATTGCTCTTAGGATGAAGAATAATCCAAAAGCAAAATTAACAATAATCGGCTGCAATTCCGGTGAGTCCGAAAGCAACAATCCGAGTCTTTCTGCCGAAAGAGCCGAAACAGTTGCAAATTATTTAATAAATATCTGGAATATTCAGCAAAACAGGCTCATTATCAAAAGCCGAAATTTGCCGGACAAAATTTCAAGACTGAGTGATTCCGTTTCTGCAAGCGAAAATCAAAGAGTCGAGCTATTTTCCGATCAAAAAGAAATATTGGAGCCGGTTTCACTCGTCGATACGAGTTTATCTTACAATCCTGCTATTATTCGCTTGAAAATTGACAGATCCGATACCGATGATCTTCGCTCCTGGTCATTGAATTTAAAATCTTCAACTTCGTTTATCGAGCTTGCAAGAGCAACAAGCCCTACTCCCTTAAAATTTGATATTGATTTTGCAAAGATCGGAAAAATAGTAAGAAATAAAAAAGCACTATCATTCTCATTAATTTTGAACTTCAACGATGGACATCAAGATACGGTATCGGTGCATTTTGCTGACGAATTCATAAAAAATGAAAATACCCAACAAAATGATGCCAAGATCATCGAAAAGTATAGTTTAATACTCTTTGATTTCAATAGTTACACCTTGAGTGATCAAAATAATTTGATTTTGCAATATATCAGAAAAAAAATTGATAAGCCCGAAAAAATATATGTTCATGGTTATACTGATATTTTAGGAGATACCGAATATAATCTTGAATTATCTAAAAAACGGGCCAAACAAACAGCAAATGCACTTATTAGTGATAAAATTTCACAGGATATAATTGAAATTCAAGGATATGGAAGTTCTATGCTTTTATTTACTAATGAATTGCCGGAGGGAAGATTTTACAACCGAACCGTAAATATTATAAGTATAAGCCAACCGAAGAAGTAATTTTTTTTGTCATTCCTGCGTATGCAGGAATCTCCTTCCAGTGCCACTTTAGGGGATTCCTGCATGCGCTGGAATGACAGAAATGAGGCTTTTGTTAATAATAAAGAACAGACGAGAACGTCTGTTCTACTGTTTGGTTGCTCTCATATCTTGTCTGAATGAGACTTTCTGATCTTTATTTACTTTACAAACTTAATAAACATTACGAAATTTATAAACTTCTCAATCTCTTCTGCCCAATAATCTGAGAATAAATAAAAATAGATTGATGAAGTCAAGGTATAAAGTCAGTGCACCGAGGATGGCTGTTT
This sequence comes from Candidatus Kapaibacterium sp., assembly GCA_026390695.1. Classification (GTDB taxonomy): domain Bacteria; phylum Bacteroidota; class Ignavibacteria; order Kapaibacteriales; family UBA2268; genus JAPLFL01. Next base: position 12,478 of record JAPLFL010000035.1, read on the forward strand.
TAGAGGCAAGTTCCCCGCCGTATTCAAGGAAGTTTTCCCGTATTTTCTGATTATCATAAACCGTTAAACCGGAAAAAACTATGACTCCAATAATATTAATGATAAAATTTAAGCCCGATGATGCGATAAAAATGTTTAATACGGATGCAACAACGAGTCCGATTAAACCCATAAACATAAATTGTCCGATTGCGCTCAGATTCCTTTTAGTTGTTAGCCCATAAAGCGAAAGTGCCCCGAACATGACTGCTACAGTAACAAATGTATTTACGATAGATTCGCCGGTATAATTGGATAATATCACAGATAATGTTAATCCGTTTAAAAAGGAATAAGCTAAAAAGCAGAGAGCTGCGACTGAACTGCTCATTTTCATTACCCAACCGCTTATGGCAAAGACCAGAACGAATTCTGCGATAATTAACGGGAAAAATAAACCTGAACTGACGATTCGGAAACCTACTTCACTATCTAACACAAACCATGAGGTTAGTGCAGTTATCAAAACTCCAGCTAACATCCAGCCGTAAACTCTTGTCATGTAAGCCGAAACAGCTTGTGAAGTGCCACCGATGTCCATAACATCGGATGAAAAGGCATTGAATTTTTGATTATTTAATTGATTCATATTTTTATCCTAAAAATTTAACAACAATCTTAAGACGTAATGAATAGATAATTATTTAAACCTCTACTTACCTTTTTTTGTTTGCTTTTTTCCTTTGCCGAAATAATTTCCGACCTTGCCCAAGTTTTGAAGATTCATGTCGCCGAATATCCAAATTATGGGAGATTCGCCATTGGCTTTGGCAAATTGTTAGCTTTTAATATCGGAAGCAAATTGTTTGCCTAAGTCGCTAATCGGTTTATTCTTTGCATCATAAGTTAATATCTTCAATGAACCGATATGACCGATCTCTTCAACAGCATCATCGCCTAACAAAGCCGACGGATCGTCAATATTGACGGATGTAAACCCTTCTTTGCCGGAATAATTTTCAAATATCTCCTGAAGACTGATATTTTGTGAGTTTGCATAATTGGAGATAACAAAAAATGCAGCGATTGTTAATAAAAAAGTTTTCATGATACACCTTTCCTGATATTTTTCTTATTTTTTTTGATAATATTATTTAATTTATTCACTTGATCGAAAGTTTTGTCCAAAAATTGCAGCTTTTCAAGTTCGAGACTAATACGTTCTCTCATTTTAAAGTTAAACGATTATCGAAGCCTCATGATGACAATCCAAAGATATTGTTGGATTTAACACAAGCTCAGGAGTTTATTTCATTGCAAATATTTCTCGATTAAATTTAATAATACTGCTTTTTCGTACGGTTTTGAGATATAATCATCACAGCCTGCTGTTAAAATGTTCTTTTTTTCTTCGGTGAAGGCATAAGCAGTTTGAGCAATTATAGGAATATCTGGTCTAAATAATTTAATTTCTTTTGTAGCCGTAAATCCATCCATAATAGGCATTTTTATATCCATAAGTATTAAGGCAATATCAGGATTTTCTTTTAATATTTCTAAACAAAGTTTGCCATTATCTGCATATAAAACAAAATAATTATTTTTCTTTAAAACGCTTCGCATATACAAATAACTTGTGTGATCATCATCAACTATTAGTATTTTTAATTGGCTCTGATTTAATGATCTTATTTGTTTTTTTGTTTGATTAGCTTCAATTTTATCATCAGTAATAAGTGGGATATTAAAATAGAATGTGGCACCCCGATTTATTTCTGATTCAAGCCATATCTTGCCTCCAAGCATTTCCACAAGTGCTTCACATATTGCAAGACCAAGTCCGGCTCCTTCGTAACCTCTTGAAACTGATATATCACCTTGAATAAACCTTTCAAATATCTTATGGTGTAGTTCTTTTGCAATTCCAATTCCAGTGTCCCGAACATAGAATTCAATAAAATTATCCTTTATTTCGTAACCAAAGTCAACTCTACCTTTTTCAGTGAACTTTAAAGCGTTATTAATTAGATTTGTAAGTATCTGATTTAATTTTGTATTATCCGTAATAATACTATCAACAATAATATCAGCGCTAATCTGGTAATTCAATTTAATATTCTTAGCATTTGCAATAGGTATAAAGAAGTTATATATATCCTTAACTAAATTATTTAACGAAAAAGTTTTATGTTGGATTTTCAATTGTCCTGTTTCTATTTTGGAAATATCGAGAATATTATTAACAATTTCAATCAATCTGTGGCCACTTTGTTGAATCAAACCGGAATATTCCTGAATGTCAGCAACTGTTAAATCGTCACTTCTTAGAAGTTCGGAAAATCCTATAATCCCGTTTAACGGAGTGCGAATTTCATGCGACATATTTTGAAGAAAAGCAGTTTTCAAGCGGTCACTTTCCTCGGCCTTAGCTTTAGCAATTTGAAGTTCAACTTCGAACTTTTTTCTTTCCGTAATATTAACATCAGCTCCTCGGTACCCTCGAAGATTTCCATCTTTATCTAAAATTGGTAATCCATTTGTCTCCAGGAAAACATTATGACCATCTTTATGAATATTCTCATTGACAAAGGATTTGAAGGAATCTTTTCTTTCAAATGCTTTGAAAGCTGCATTTTTATAAGTCTCTTTAATTTCTTCTGGGAAAAAGTCATAAAAATATTTCTTTCCAACAATCTCCTCCGGTGAATATCCCAAAACCTTTTCCACAACCGCACTGGCATAAGTATATAGCCCATCAGCATCTACTTCCCAAATCCATTCCTCGGCGGTTTCGGAAATTTGTCTAAATCGTTCATTGCTTTCTTTTATGGCATCTTCAGCCTTCTTCCGTTCGGTAATATCACGGTGGTATGAGAGTATAAATGTTTCATCACCTATATTAATGAGGCTGGAAGTAACTTCAAGCGGAAAACAATGACCGTCCTTATGAAAGTGCTCAACTTCAAAGTGCATGAGTTCACCTGCAAGATGGCGGGCTATTCTATCAGGAATTCCAAGTGCTGATTCAGGAGTGTTGAGATCAAGAGTAGTTAAATGCTCCATTTCTTCGGAGCTATATCCGTGCATTTTTGCAAAAGACTCATTGACAGCAATTATTCTGCCATCTAAAGTTAACTGCATTATGCCATCATTTGCTTTTTCAAAAAGAGTCTGAAATCTTAAAGCACTGTTTTTTAATTCATCTTGAGAGTGTTTCAATTCAGCTTCCAATTTCTTGTGCTCTTTTATTTCATCTATAAGCCTTTGATTTATATCGGAAACGGCCATATTATCATCAAGTTTACTTTTGAGAGTGCCGCTATAGTTCTTGTAATATTCAATTTCGTCTATTAGTTTATATGCAGATCTTATTGATTCATCGGCTTTATAGTTCTGAACTGTATCTTTTATTATTGTTATAAATTCTTCAAGATCAGTGGTTTTGGATATAAATTTGAGAGCACCAAGGCTCAGAGCGAATTCTTCGTCTTTTCTTTCAACAAAAATAGAGGAGTAAAAAATAAAGGGGATGTGTTTTAAGGTTTCATCCTTTTGCCATTCACGGCACAATGCAAAGCCATCCATTTCCGGCATTTGAATATCGGAAATAATCATTAATGGTGGATTTTTACGAGCAAGTGCCAAGGCTGATGCGCCATTATTTGCACATATAATTCCATATCCCAAATCTTTGAAAACTGGATTTAAGAAAGATATATTTTCTTCTCTATCATCTACAATTAAAATTTTTTCCATTATTACCCTTTAACTTGAAATTTATATGAGCTTATATCAATAAACGTTATTACAACTCCGTCTATCCTGTCATCATAAGTTCGGTATGGCATTATTCTAACATTATACCAAGTACCATTCGAAGTGGATACAGGCATTTCCGTAAAAATCAGGGTTTGCAAAACTCCTTTGACTGTATTCTCCATTTCAGGGAAATCAAGTATGCTTACCATGTCTGTAAAAGGTCTGCCAATGTCAGTTTGGCGAATTTTAAATATTTTCGTTAATTTATCAGTGAAACGTCTGATATTCAATTCTTTATCTAAAAATAATGTTGCAATATCAGTTGAATTAAGTAGATTTTTCATATCATTTTCGGCTTGCAAATATTCTGTTACCCTGCTCTGGAGTTCGATATTAACTGTTTGGAGTTCTTCATTAAGGCTTTGCATTTCCTCTTTTGATGTTGTGAGTTCTTCATTGGTTGATTGCAGTTCTTCGTTTGTGGACTGCAGTTCTTCGTTAGTGGATTTCAGTTCTTCCTGAGATGTTTGCATTTCTTCCCGCATACTTTGCATCTCCTCGTTTGAGCGCTGCAATTCGATCTCTAATTCTCTTATTTTTGAAAATGATGTTTTATCACTCTTTTTCAATTTCGAATCGGGTGCTTCACTAATTGCAGTCAAATCTGAAAAGACTATGATGAATGATCCTTTTATCGGAACCGGTTTTTCAATTTGCTGAACCGTAACGTTTATATATTGAACACCGCCATTAGTGCCGACTTTCAGTTTGTTTAATACAATCGGATCGAAATTTTTACCTGCTTGTCGCATTGCCGCCGGAAGCTCATGCCTCAGGCCTTCTCTTGCCATAGAGTATATATTCATATTAGCTTTTCCGGCTGCTGGTTCCAGATATTTACCGGTTCGACCTGTAATATAAATTATATCTCCACTTGCATTTACAATAACAGACGCAGGTGCGAAATGTTGCAATAATATTTGTTCGGCGAGAGTTTGAATATTATCAGTATTAGTCTCAGGCATTTTTTCCTCAGATTTATTGATCTTTTTATTTGAAAATGAACTTGGGAAATCAGTTAATTCTGCTTTGTTATATGAAGGAGAACGCTTGTAAAGTTTTTGTTTTAAATCAATGGCAGAAAATATATCATTTGCCTGACCGATTGTCTCTGCACTGCCAAGTATCAGTAATCCGCCCGGGTTCAGACTGTAATGAAACAGCTTCATGATTTTCTTCTGTAGATCTTGCTCAATATAAATAAGAAGATTACGACAAGAGAGAATATCAAGTTTTGTAAAAGGTGGGTCTTTTATCAAGTTCTGATGAGCAAAAACAACTGTTTCGCGTATTTGAGGGCTAATCCTAAAACCATTATTTTCGTGAATAAAATATCTGTTCAATCGCTCGGGCGATATATCGGCAGCGATGTTTAGAGGATAAAATCCTTTTCTGGCTTTTTCAATTGCCTCGTTATCAAGATCAGAAGCAAATATCTGCAAAGTGATATTTTTGAATTCTGTTAAATTTTCTAACGTTTCTTTAAACACAATAGCTAAACTATATGCTTCTTCGCCCGTAGAGCAGCCCGGAATCCATGCTCTTACCAAATAATCTTTCGGTAATCTATTTAATAAATCAGGGATAACTTCCCCTTGCAATTTCTCCCATACAGCTTTATCACGGAAAAAGCTTGTAACTCCGATTAATAATTCTTTAAACAGAATTTCCAACTCAATCGGGTTCTCTCGTAAATATCGGACATAATTGACGATTCTATTAATCTGATGTACACTCATACGTCTCTCAATGCGGCGAAAGAGAGTATTTTTCTTATAAAGTGAAAAATCATGCCCAGTTTGATTCCGAAGTAATATAATAACTTTTTCAAGATTTGATTGATACCTGCCCTCATAGTCAGTATCCTTATTATCCACAGGTAAAAATTTAAGGCAGGCTATTAATTTAGCCGGCAATTCATTAGCAGGAGCAATTATATCTGCTATTACTGCATCACTTGCGCTATGTGGCATTCCACCGAACTTAGCAGATGCTAAAGACTGTACAAGAGCCAAACCATTTTTTTCCTTGATGGCTTTCAATCCGAGGCTTCCGTCAGATCCCATACCCGATAAAATAATACCGATACTTTTTTCCTGCTGATCTTCTGCTAATGAACGGAAGAAAAAATCTATCGGAAGACGCAGCCCACGTGTCTCGATAGGTTCAAACAAATGCAGAGCTCCGTTCAATAAGGACATACTTCTATTCGGTGGGATAACATATACATTATTTGGCTGAACTTGCATTCTATCCGTTACCTGAACAACTTTCATTGCTGTTAATCTTTGAAGAAGTTCAGGCATAATGCCAACTTGAGTTGGATCAAGATGCAAGATTATTACAAATGCAATACCGCAGTCGTTTGGCATATTTGAAAAGAACTGCTCTAATGCTTCCAAGCCTCCTGCAGAAGCACCGATACCGACAGTTGGGAAATCAATTGATTCATTTATTTTTAAAAGCTGGCGTGTAGAATTTTCTATTGCTTTAAGTTCCTGTCTATTTATTTTCAAATCTTTCATTACACAGTCGCATTATAAAATTAACAGTTTTAGTAGCAATTTGTTCCGATGCAAATAAATCCAATGAATACTAACTAAAAATTCAATGTATTCAAAAACACAAATATATAATATATAATTTAAATAAAAAAGGTTATTCTGATTAATGGAAAAATAGTTCTAAATTAATCATTGGCTACAATCCTCCAGTCGGATTTTACCAATGACACTCTTAGAAAATATCCCATATAAGGTTGTTTTTAAAAGTAAAATATTTGCTAAAATTGTCATTTGTGTGCATGCAGGAATCCACTGATTGGCACTGGAAGATGATTCCCGCATGCGCACGGCGCGCCGTGCCCTCTATAAATCCAAATCTTACACGTAGTGGCAATTCATGAATTGCCACTACAACGATTTCGTAAGGATGTAAACGTCCTTTTGAAATATTGGGTTTAATGATTTTAAAATAATTTAATACCCTCAACTGGAGGTAATACAATTAATTTCAAATTGATAGTACCATGATACAGATTAATACTGAACTAAGTTAACATAAATTAATTTGTTATTTAAAATACTTGTTTTAATTTGCATCATAAATAATTCAGACTATAAATTATTTATGATGTAATTTAGTTTATAGTAGAAACTATTTAGAGGATAAAGGTTATGATTGAAAAAACAGAATTAATAAAAGAACAAGGCGAAAAATTAGCTAAATTAACTTTCTTACTTGCAAGAGCTTGCGAAGAAAAGGAGCAATATTTTATCCAGAAATATAATCTTTCACCGGCTGAGTTCCGTTGTATGCGCTTTCTCAAGGATAGTTGCGCTTTTACGGTTAAAGAATTAGCTTCTCAAATGAGACTTTCTCCAGGAAGAGTTACCCAAATTTTAACAACACTTGAAGAAAAGAATTTTATTACTCGGGAAATTGATAAGAAAGATAGAAGAAACATCAAAGTCTGCACCACGCCTAACGCGGATGACTATATTAAAAATGTAATAGATGAACATAATGAATTGCATGAAAATGTACTCATACATATTGATGAAAACTCACGTGAAAACGTGCTTTTAGCAATGGAAGAACTGCTAAGTTCTTTACTCAACTGGTCAAAATCAAATAATAATTCAGATATATAATTTAAGGACTTTATATGAAAAATTCAAGTTTATTGTTAGTTATTTTAACCACAGTTTCGTTTTTCATAATTTCTTGTTCAAAAAATGAAACCGCTACTAATCCAAATACCTCATCTGTTGCCAGTTGCGAGGGATGTCACACAAATTATGCCCAATTAAAATTAGTTTTCACACCTGATTCAATTACTGGAGGTTCAAGTTGTGGCGGTGAAACTCCGCACTACGAGCCTTATGAACGTGTCTTCATTAACGGAAATGGATTTGATGCATTCAAAAAATCAAGTCACTACAAAATTGGCTGTGTCGGCTGTCACAACGGAGATGGCGATACAGATGATAAGAAAAAAGCACACAGTGGTTCTTTCCTCGCTCATCCCACATTCACCCAAGCTGATAGCAAGTGCAGAAGCTGCCATTCCGATGAAGTAGATAGACACAAAAACAGCCTGCACCAAATGGGTTGGGGCCAGAAAAGGAAAGTCTGCCTTAGAATGGGTCTGAAAGATGCAAGTGAATATGACAAATTGCCTCAAACTATTAAAGACGGCTATGAATTTAACTGCGCCAAATGTCATGCTGCAACTTGCGGCGATTGCCATATTAATCGTCCAATGGCTATGGGAGGCGGTTTAATGAATGGTCATCAATTTATTGCTAAGCCCGATATGATTAATACTTGCGTTGGGTGCCATACTTCACGCGGTGGACATGCTTTTCTTGGTGTTGGTTCAGGTACAAAACCTGACGTACACTTAACAAAAGCAAACTATACTTGCGTAAGTTGTCATTCAAAAGATGAAATTCATGGAACAGGAAAATTTGTTGAGCAAAGGTATAAATATGATCAGTTGCCGAAATGCGTAAATTGTCATCCTAATCTGGAGACAAAAAATCAATATCACGCTGTACATTTTAACACCTTTAGCTGCCAAACATGTCATTCACAGACCTATAATAATTGTGGTAGCTGCCATATTAATGGACATGGTTCACGTATTCCATCTTATATGGATTTTAAAATTGGTGTAAATCCTATACCGGATGCAAAGCCCGGCTTTAAATTTGCACTTGTTCGGCGTGCTTTAGCTGCACCTGATGAATGGGAATTATACGGCTTTACTTCTCAACCTAATTTCAATGCAGTTCCTGTTTATAATTATACTTCACCTCACAATATTTTGCGCTGGACTGAGCGTACTCAAGTTGCTAACGGAAAGCCTTGTTTTGATGCTTGCCATATTGTGAAAGAAGATACTACTCTGCGAAATAAAAAATGGTTCTTATTCAAGAGTGATTTGCAATTAGATTATGAAAAAAGTTCATCCTCTGGTATTTCTGTTGATGACAAAGTACCTCAAAATTGGTTGAAATAAAATCAAAATATGTGTTCAGGACAATATCTAATTATTGTCACAATTTATTCATTATTGTTAGTTATTTTTTTAGGAGTTTTTATGTTTAAAAATTTAAGAAAACTGAATCTGCTTCTTGCAGGATTGATCGTAGCTTATGCTTTATTCCTTAATTCTTGCAGCGATACTAATTCGACACCCGCTGTCAATGTTGAATCACAAACCCTGATTACTTATCTCGAGGGTACTGGTGGAGATTTTATAAATACTACCGGCAGCGCTTTGGAAGCAGCTACAGCGGTTAAACAAAATATTACCGCTGAACCTGCGAATTATTTTGTAATGGACATCCGCGATACTGCAACTTTTGCCAAGGGGCATATCGTTGGAGCTGTGAATGTTCAATTCAAAGAAATTTATAATTATTTCAAAGCACATGATATGACCAAATACAAAAAAGTCTATTTGGTTTGTTTTTCCGGTCAATCTGCCGGATATGCCACAGGATTACTTCGTCTTGCCGGAAATTCAAATGTTTATAGTATGAAATTTGGAATGGCATCCTGGCATTCTGATTTCTCAGCAACATGGAAAAATGGAGTTGGGAATACTGCTCAGGCCTACTTAAAACAAGACTCTGTTGCAAAACCTGTTGCAGGTGATTTACCAGTACTCAGCACGGGCAAAACCTTAGGCAAAGATATATTGGAAGCACGTGTAGCACAATTATTCATTGATGGTTTTCCATCAGTCAAAGCAGCAGATTTAATCGGAAGTTTAGGTGATTATTTCATTATGGCATATTGGACAGCAGCCGATTACAAAGATCCCGGACATTTACAGGGAGCCATTAATTATGTTCCAAAATCTGATTTCAAATTGAATACTTTCCTCAAAACTGTTCCTGCAAACAAGAAATGTGCAATTTATTGCTATACCGGTCATACTGCATCTTATATTACTGCTTTTCTTAAAGTAATGGGTTATGATGTCAAATCCGTATCATTTGGTGGAAATTCATTATTCTATGATGCAATGGTTGCAAAGAGCAAATCAGCATGGAAGGATACAGAATGTCAAAACTATGATCTTGTAAAATAACAATCTCCTTTGTTAGAATCAAAGCCGTTCCGTAACTATCGCGGAGCGGCTTTTTTATTTTGAACCCAGATTAATCATTAGAAAGTTCGTATTCAACTTAACCCGAATTATTTATAAACAAAAAATGATAAGCTGAAAATCTGATCGAACAAAGCTATTAAGTGTGTCAAATATCTTGAGCTAACAACACAGCTCTACTAATTCCACAAATAAATCTTTACATATAAACACCTTTGAAAAATTAACAGATATTGATTTGGCATTTATCGTTATAGTCGCTCCTACTTTCATTAAATATAATCTGATATTGTCTATTTGCCACTTTTTCGCTTCATCATTGCTGGTTCTGCTAATTAGTAGCTTGATTTGATAATAAAATTCAGGGTATGAAAAACCGCAGTCACCACGTAAAATTATTTTCAGTCCCGGATGCTTCAACTGGATTTTTTCTACAATATGCCTTAATACCCACAAACCATTTATTTGAATGACAGCTCCCAGGGCGAAGAACCGGTAATATGATCTGACCAGTGTAATCATCATGAAATATCATCTGATGATACATATATTGTTCATAATAACCATAAAACATTGAGAATTGCTGTGATCCATACGTTGGGTCGTCTGTTCCGTCAACATATATTGTTATTTCTTAAAGGATTTTTTTTCAATATGGCAACAGATTTTTTATTAACGAAGTATATTTCTACTTAAATCTAACTTGATCATTGGATAAATATCCGATAATAGGAATTGTTTTGTGATGACTTTGAGGTTTTCTTCAATTCCCGGCAATAAAACTCGTCATTGTGAGCGATCCGGCTTGTGCTTTGTCGTTGAAGAAACTGATTGTTTCATTCTTGGCTTGCAATCCCATCACATATAACATTGGCAAATAATGCTCCGCAGTAGGAATGGCTAAATCAAAGGCTTTGCCCTGAGAGCGATAATTTATCAATGATTTTGTATCTCCTTCACTAATATATTTTTTCATTTTGGTATTTGCCTCGATAGCCCAGTCATAACCGAAATCCGGTTCGTCCATTTTATCCCAAGCGACTAATCTAAGATTATGAACAAGATTTCCGCTTCCGATGATCAGTGCTCCCTTATTTCGATAAATCTGGAGCTGTTTTGCAAATTCATAATGACCCTGTGCATCAAGTGAGCGGTCAAGGCTGATTTGAATTATCGGTAAATTTGCTTCGGGGTACATTCTCATTATTGGTGCCCAGCAGCCATGATCCAGCCCCCAATCGTAATCCATGCCAATTTTACTACCATGGAGCAATTTTTTTATATCATTTGCAGTGCTTGGGCTTCCGGGTGCAGGGTATTGGACTTTATACAGAGCTTCGGGAAATCCACCGAAATCGTGAATAGTTTTGGGTTTGTCCATTGCAGTTATGAAAGTGCCATTAGTTTCCCAATGAGCAGAGATGCAGATAATCACTTGTGGAGTAGGAATTTTTGCAGCAGTATCTTGCCAGCCTCGCGTAAATTTATTTTCTTCTATTGCATTCATTGGATTGCCATGACCAACGAAAATTGTGGGCATTAATTCAGTATTTTTATTATTTGCTAAAATGGTTTCGAGATGGGTCAAACTCATAGTTACTCCGGCAAGTGGGATAATTGATACTAATTTATTAAAAGTACGGCGGTTCATTTATTTAGCAGAAAGTTAATGGTTAATTAGAGCGTAAAGTTGTTGTTTTATTTTTTATCTATATTCATTCCATATATTCAAAGTTTTGAATAACTTTTAGATTAATATTATTTCTTCTATATTCTCAAAATGTTTTTTGTTCAGAGTTGCTAATGGGAGTTGATGATAAACTGCAGTAGCAGCTATAAATAAATCTGTAAAAGGGATCATTTTATTTATCTTCTTCAATTTTATATATAATCTTCTTGCAATTTCTGAAATATCTTTGTTAATATTAAATATCTGCATTTCCTTGATGATTTCTTTTGCAAAATCTAATTTTTCATCATTAAAACCAACTAAAAATTCGAATTCAGTAATGATTGAAATTGAGAAATCATAAACAGAAGTTAATTGATAGAACATTGTTTTTTCAATATTCTTTTCGCGATAATAATTTATCAGAATTGAAGTATCGATTAAAATTCTTCCTGTTCCAATTGATTCATCCATTGAGAGATTTGTTTAAAATTTTGAACTTCATCATCAGATAAACTCGAAGGTCTTTGTAATAAAAGTTCTCTAAAATTTTGTCTTCTTAGATTAATTTCATTATCTTCCGGTTTTTCTTCCAAAACAGGAGTAATTTCCACTAATGCTTTACCCTTATAAAAATCAGAAGGGAAATTAATGATTAATCTATCAGAAGTTATCTGAACATATTCGCTATATGTATTCATCCTATTCCTCAAAATTATCAAACATTAACCTAAACTTATAACAACGACGATAAATAGATTGAATTTATTGTATAAGTAAAACTATTCCAGCACCCACGCCTTCTTAATATACTCCAGCTTTGGATAGTTCTTCTTAAGAAATTCCCTTGCATTTGGGACAGAATCCAGCTTCAGACGCGGTTCATCACCATAGCCATCGTAGAATTTATAGATTACATCTAATCCTGTGGTCACTTTCCCAAATGGCGGAAAACCCAGAGTTTCGCCATAGCTCACGGTATCCAAACGTGAATTATTTTTAAGATTGATGAAAAGAGTTGTGCCACGTGTGTTTTTTCCGGCACGGGCAAATGCAATTGTACCAGTGTCGTTACTCATTTTCACAGGTTCATCAATGATAATGTGTTTCGACCAAGCGCTGTCCAAGGCTCCATCGACTGTGCCGAACTGCGCCACGAAATTTTTCACAACGCGATATATCGGAATATCGGTGAAATAGCCGCTTTTGATTAGTTGATAGAATCTGTCCACAGCCATTGGAGAGAATTTGCGTTCGATCGAAACTTCAAAATCACCTTGGGTTGTTTCAAATTTTGCTTTGAATTTTTCCGGTGCTTTAAGTTTGAGTATGTCTGGATTAATCTCATTAGATTGAGAGAATATCGATGAAATCGATAGCAGGAGTGCGAAGAGGAGGGGTAATTTTGAGTGTTTATTCTGCATGATAGACCCTTTAAATAAAATGGTGAATTACTAATTTTAATATAACATTTTAATAGAAAAATTTATTTAATTAATTTCAAGTTGATCAGCTATATCATAAAATTCATTAAGTTTAAATTGTAGTAACTTTTTATCAATTAACTTTGTTGTATATTCCGCTATAAGGGCTGGAGAGAGACTCCTACTTAAAGCATATTCAACAATATCAGAATCCTTGCTTTTGCATAAAAGAACACCTACACTTGGCTTCTCATGTGGTTTCTTTACATTAAGATCAAGCGCTTCAAGATAAAAATTCAATTTACCAAGATATTCCGGTTTGAAATCATCAATCTTTAGTTCGAATGCCACCAGACAGCAAAGCTCTTGATGGTAAAATAATAAATCAAGGTAAAAATCCTGATTGCCAACTTGCAATTGATATTCTTCACCAACAAATGAAAAATCTTTGCCTATTTCCAAAAGAAAAGATTTCAAATTATTGATTATTCCCTTTTTCAATTGAAATTCGGAATGATCTTCAGGCAGATTTAGAAAATCAAACATATAAATATCTTTAAAATAACTACTTGCATTTGGATGATTCTCTTTAAGCACAGCCAAAAGATTTTTATTTTCCGTCTCAAGTGCCGACAAAATGGTTCGTTCGTAATAGCAGGAGTCAATTTGTCGAGACAATTCTCTTTTACTATATTTTTCATGAAATGTTAATCTTAAATAAAACTCCTTTTCTTCAATTGAAGTTGATTTCGATAAAATCAGCAAATTATTCGTCCAACTCAATTCTCTCACCAGTGGTGAGAGTTTTGGAAAAGTATTGTAAGTCTTATAAAATTGCTTCATCCTCCAGATATTTTGAGGAGAAAAACCAGTTATATTGGGTTCTTGAATCGAAATATATTTCGAAAGTTCCATAATAGTCCCTTTCCCCCATCCTTCATTGGCCACTCTTTGACTAACATGTTCGCCGACTTTCCAATATAAATCTATCAATTGCTTATTTACGGCTTTCAGAGCATCGTACCGAGCATTTTTGATTAATTCTACGATTTCATTAAATATAATCCCCATAATTTATTTCCATTGTATGAAAGGATCTGCTTTTGTTGAAGAAATTGTCAGAATAAGCCTGAATAGTTGCTCGGAGTCAGCAGCACCTGCTAATTTATTTATTTCTTCATCTTCCATTTTCAACTGGTTACTATTTGATACAGTTTCTTCTGACATTATGATTCCCACACATTTCGAATTATCAATTTTTTAACTCTGCATTTTAAATAGCTCCTTGATTACTCTTTATTTCAATTGATTCAATCACCCTTTTTGATGCAATTTTTCCAACTTCATCGTCGCTTTGATACATGACCATAACTTCCCAAAGGTTTAAACCACTGCCATATATGGCATTAATAAATTCTGTGTCAATATCATTAATTCTGCAGGTACCTTTTTGTATTATTCCGGGAATATCATACTTTGTTGTAGGCTCTTCATTATAAGTAAAATTAGTAACTCCCTTCTGCATTCTTGCTTCATTTGCCGAACCTAAAGCCGCCGCTTTCAGATCAATATGATTGACAATCTGTCTGTACTTTATACTATTGATAAGAATGACAAATCCTTTTACAGTTGTGTATTGATAACAATCCATCTTTTCTATCATTTGTTTTAAATTCTCGGGAAGATTTAAATCCCCTTTCATTAATTTAATCGGTGTTTCAACCTTCAGACCGAAATCTCCATAAGATTCTTTGATCCATTTCTGCCCTAATATTTCATTGGAAGTTTTTTCATGTCTGAAGAATTTCATTATATAATCACCGGCAAATTGTCCGACAATATAGAAGACAATAAACGCTAAAAGTGAACTAATCCAAATTTTTTTATTAACTTTTTTAGAAGATTTTTTTGATATCTTATTCTCATGGATTTGATCAGTATGTGAGCATTCTGATGTTTTATAATCGTCAAAGGATTGACCTGGATGAGTTTTAAGCCATTCCGGAAAATTATTTGACATTTTTTTACTACACTGACTGCAGAATACAAGATACTCCGATTTTATCTCGTTCATAGCTCCACATTGATTGCATTTAAGAAAATACATAATACCTCATTTTTATTTAATATTTTAATTAATCTACTCAAATAAATCCAATTCTTCGCTTTGGCTTTGTTTCTTGGATTAAAAGAGATTCAACCAAATCACGCAAAGATTCATATCCACCTTCCAGATTCTCAATTCTATCGAAAATTTCTTTATGCAAAAACGATAATTTTCTCAATTTTACAAAAGTTCTCATGATTGAGATATTCACATCTATTGCCTTTTCACTCTTCAAAACGCTCGAAAGCATTGCTACACCTTGCTCCGTAAAAGCAAATGGTAAAGCGCCACCAAGGCTCTTTATAGAAGGTATCACAAATTGTGATACCAAGTTTTTTGCTTCCTGCTGCGTAAGCTCAAACATAAAATCTTCGGGAAACCTGCGTAAGTTACGTTTCACGGCTTGTTTCAACGTTCTTGTTTCGGTTTCATAGAGCATAGCCAGATCGAAATCAAGCATAATTTTTTCACCGCGAATCACATAGTTCCGATTCATCAGGCTTTCTTCTTTTGGAGCAATTTCATCCATATCTAACTTAACTGAACTTAAAATATAAGAAATGCTTAATTTACAATTATTCACATATACAAAAATATGTCATTGGTTTAATATTTGCAAATTTTATCATCCATTTCCTTTAAAAAATTAATTTTATTTCCAAATATTTTTCTTTATTTATCGTCCATACTTTTTTAAAATGTTCATTGATAAATTTAATCATTTCTATAATTAACCATTGACCGTTAAAAACGATGGAAACAGCAGAATTAATAAAAAAAGTTAGAAAAATCGAGATCCGCACTCGCGGTCTATCTCGTCACATCTTCTCCGGTGAGTACCACAGTGCTTTCAAGGGCAAAGGTATGGCTTTTGCCGAAGTGCGTGAATATATCCCCGGCGATGAAATAAGGGCTATCGATTGGAACGTTACTGCCAGATTTAACCACCCTTACATAAAAGTTTTTCAGGAAGAGCGCGAATTGACTGTGATGTTGCTGGTCGATATGAGCGCTTCGGGCAGTTTTGGCACAAAAACTCAGTTTAAACGCGACTTAATAACTGAATTATGTGCTGTAATGTCGTTTTCAGCCATGCAGAACAATGATAAAATCGGTGCAATATTTTTCACAAATAAAATTGAAAAGTTTATTCCTCCCAAAAAAGGGAAATCGCATGTGCTGAGAATTATTCGTGAATTATTAGAATTTAAGCCCGAAGGCACTCAAACCAATATATCTGAAGCTATGCGCTATTTCTCCAATGTTATAAAAAAGAAAAGTATTGCTTTCATTTTATCAGATTTTATGGATGAAGGATTTGAAGATGCACTAAAGATTGTGTCCCGCAAGCATGATACAGTTGCTATGCAGGTTTTTGATGAGCGTGAAGCTGAATTGCCAAATCTTGGGATGATTCAGTTTCAGGATGCAGAAACCGGACAAATCAAGTGGGTAGATACTTCCAGTTATACAATTCGTCAGAATTATATGGCTAAATACAAGCGAAATCAGGAGCTTTTGGACGGAATGTTCCTGCGATCCAATATTGATGTAATTCGCATTCGTACAGATCAGTCTTACGTTGTACCACTGATGACATTTTTTAAGAAGAGAGGAAAGAGGGCTTAAATAATTTTTAATGGCTAAATGAGCTATATCACCAAGCCTTAGGTTTGAAATCCTCCTGATTACTTATCCATGCGCTTTTCCCTTTAGCTCTAATTGTGAATAGCCCTTTCTTTTCAGCTAAGGTACTGCAATTTGAATCTTCCTGTAAGTATGCTAATGCTCCATAAACTATATTATCTTTGTATTTTGGAAGTATTTGCTTAAATATTTTCATTTCATCTAAAAATTCTTTAATATCTTTTGGTCGAAGTGTTGTTTTCACCTCTACAACTTCAATTTCATTCCCATTTTCTGCAATAATATCAAATTCGTATTCTCTTTTATTGTAGTAAAGTTCAGTTCGCTGAGTAGTTACATTTACCGGAATACCTCGGTTATTCAAAATTGGAACAAGATCACCTCTAACAAGAGATTCCATTAATCGCCCCCATTGACTTGTAAACAGATCTTCAAGTTTATTTAGC
>JAPLFL010000018.1 GCA_026390695.1 Candidatus Kapaibacterium sp.
AAGGGAGCGCTTATTAAGTTAGTAAATGGAAGCCCAACGGCGATAAATTTGCCTTCCTTCGCCGGTGATTATATCGGAACAATAGGTATTGACTCTCACGATAACAAATGGTTACTAACATATAAGAATAATTCATCAATTCCTTATCTCACAATTTATCGCGAAGGTGGAGTTATCGGGAATTTTGTATTTGTTGATAGCCAGAACAAATCAGTAATTGATTCCAGAGAAGTATCTTCCTTCACCGTTTCCCCCAACCCCTTCAACTCGCAGCTTGCGATTAGCTACACATTGCCCCAGCCAGCACAGACTTCTCTTTCGCTTTGCGATATTCAGGGCAATGAAGTCGCCATCATTGCGCCGGAGCAGCAGTCCGAAGGCACAGTTAATTTGTATTACGACGCCTCAGCCCTACCGGCAGGCTGCGATATTCAGGGCAATGAAGTCGCCATCATTGCGCCGGAGCAGCAGTCCGAAGGCACAGTTAATTTGTATTACGACGCCTCAGCCCTACCGGCAGGCACATATTTATTAACCCTGCGGGTATGTGGGCAGACGTTTTCCAAGAAGATTATTAAAATGTAGGATTTATAATGAAAAAAATTAGAATTAGAGGCTGTCTTAAAAGCCACATATTTAACAAAAATGTCATTCCTGCGTATGCAGGAATGACAGAAATGAGGTTTTTGAGACAGCCTCGAGTGGAAGACTTTTTAGAGTGTCACAAAGTTCATTGTTTATTAATTAATTGGTGTTAAATGAATACTGAAAAAGATTGGATAATATTAAAAGCGAGAGTCAAATATTTTATTTTGCTTTTTGTTCCTTTAATTTGGCAAAATAATTTTGCAAGTAATTTAATTCAGTCATCACCTCTAAGCCCCGGTAATCAGCAAAATGAAACTATTTATGGTATTACTCTTGGACTCGGCTATCCGCTTTCACCTGCAGAAATGTTTAAAACTCCATCATCAGCAAGTACTAATGTTCATGCGAATTTGCTTAACGGTTTGGATGGTCTTGGTTATAATTTTACCTACAATGTCGGATTTATTCTTAAATTTCCACTAAATGAATCTTTTTATATCGGTTCTTCTCTTCAATTCAGCCAATGGTCAAGTTCTAATAAATGTAATTGTTTAGATAATACCGCTGCAAGCCAGAATACTCTTAGCATGGCTCATACCGCTATTTCCCCACAATATTATATCTATAACGGTTTGTTTGTCTTCAGTGAAATTAGTTTTAATATTTTTTTTGTAGATATCTCAGAAAAATCAAATCGTGGTACAATTGAATTCTCAGATCTATATCCAAGGTTTGGCTCCGGTCTGGGTCTTGGGTATGAATACAGGTTAAGTGAGAGTAAATCAATTGAATTGTCAGTTAAAGCAATATTACCGAATTTATTTCTTAAAAATGATAATTTCTTTAACCATGAATCCGAAGCGCTGATTACTTCCAATAATTCATTAAAAGAGGCAAATGTAATTTTGTTATTTTTAAATTTAAGTGTAACATTTAAATGAGAAGTCCTTTATTAATTATTGTAATTTTGATTTGCTTCCTTAATTGGAAGTGTATGAAAAATAACGATAATATTAATATTATAAATTGCGTCGAAAATGCTCTGAGCGATACAGCAACTGTTTTAATTCCCGCAGGAACTTTTCAAATGGGAAATACTGGCTTTAGCGGAGATTTATCTAATGAAACACCTGTTCATAAGGTAATTATTTCAAGAGCATTTTATATCGGAAAATATAAAGTCACCCAAGGATTATGGAAATCCGTGATGGGAAATAATCCAAGTGATTTCAAAGGGGATAACAGGCCGGTGGAACACATTAATTGGTTTGAAGCAATAGAGTTTTGTAATAAAAAGTCAAAAATAGATGGTTTCAGTCCTTGTTATACAATTAACGGAATAAATGTAACTTGTGATTGGAACGCGAATGGCTGGAGACTGCCAACAGAAGCTGAATCCGAATATACTTGCAAAGGCGGGACAAGCACGGATTTTTATTCGGGGAATATGAGGATCGGCCTATACTCTCTTGCCGATACAAATCTTGATAAAATCGGCTGGTACTTTAATAATTCATATTCGACGACCCATCCCTGCGGATTGAAATTGCCAAATAACTTTGGTGTTTATGACATGACCGGAAATGTAGATGAATGGTGCTGGGATTGGTGGGGATTTTACAATTCCGGAACTGTTTACGATCCTAAAGGCCCGAATGGTGGAGTCAATAAAATTCTAAGGGGTGGTACTTGGTATGATAACCCAGCTTTTTGCCGCTCTTCATTCCGTTGGAAGGATAATCCTAATGAAATGGGAGGACTCCGCCATTTTGATGTAAAGGCTGATTATTATTACAGTTATGGCGTAAGGATTGTTAGAGTTAAATTCTGAATGAAGTATCAAAACGATTAAACCATTTGAAGGTAATTCGGGTAAAAAAACTGATTAGAGGAAAAGCAATGTTTTGAAATCGAAAATCATTATGAATTTTGCATCAATAAAAAGCTCTTCCTGCTCTCTATGGCTTTGAGTAATTTTCCTGTTTAGATACAATAATTTTTTACAATAAACTTCATATTATATTTTTAGTTTTTATAAGAAATGTTAAATGTACAAATTCCTGATATATCTTGACAATTGCTGTTATAATCGTCCTTACGATGATTTCAATTCAATATCAATTTTTCTTTCTGGAAGCAGAGACAAAGTTAATCATACAGGACTTGATAAACAATGGAATTATCAATTTGACTTGGTCTTACATCCTTGAGTTTGAGATTTCCGAAAATCCAACATCTGAAATCAGAGAATCAATTTTAGAATGGAAAGATATTGCAAAAATTAAAATCTTTGAAAATGATTCAATTCTTACAAAAGCGAAAAATTGTTTTCATTCGGGCTCGGAGTTAAAGATTCTCTTCATATAGCATGTGCAATCGAATCAAATTGTGATTTTTTTATTACAACCGATAAAGGCATTCTTAAAAAAGCCAATTTCATAGAGAACATTAAATTAATTAATCCAATAAATTTTATACAATTAATTGAGGAAAAAAATGAGAACAGATAATATTATCAGGCATGAGGGTTATACTGCGCTTTCAGAAAAATTAGATATTGTCGAAGTCGAAAGATTTATTATGTTAATTAATAGAGAAAAATTCGATTATACAAAATGGCGAAAGAGTATATTTGAAAATAGAAGAATTGTCGAGTCAGGCTATGAATTATATAAATCAACCAGAATAATAAATTAATTTTTTACCCCCAAATGTTTTAGTCAATATTTTTCCTCCCGTCGGATGTTTTATCCGGCGGGAATCCCCTCCAAATGCCTTTTTCAATTCCTCCGCTTCTTTTTTGGCACTTTATTATTGCAGCCGCGCCGCCTTCACAAAGCAATGTTTTTGGATAAAGGCAAAATTAACAGCAATTTACAATCCAATTGCTATTGGAAATGCGAAGTGTTAATCGAAGCGTCTCATTGTCGAACAAATGACAAATTTTGATAGAGATTGATATAAATCTCCAACTATATTTATCTAATTACAATCGGTTTTTTCTTTATTCCTAATTTTTTTGTGATGTTTGTAAGTGAATTCAAATATGCCAGAGCATCATCTTTATTGTCGTAACATCCGGCAATCAGTTGATAAACAGTATTAGTGCCGCTGTTTTCGATAATGATTGCGTTATATACATTGTTATTTAACAAAATCGTTTTGCCTTGCTCTGCTTCTGCTCTTGAGTCATAAGAGTTGAACAAAATTCCGAAGCATTTCCCTTTTTCAAAAGTTCTCAGTGGCTCGGCCTTTAGAACATCAGGCTGTTTGTTCGTTTGTTTTGGTGTTTCGATTATATCCTTCACTGGCTCTGCTTCATCGGGTATATTCTTTGTTGTTTGTGGAATGCCATAAGATAATGAAAAATGGTATGAATTTCCCAGACTGCCATAAGGAGTTAATGCCAAACCAAAATCAAAATTATCATATTTAAATCCGACACCTGCCGAAAGACCTTTAATGGTTCCTTGTATTTCAGTATAACCTGTATTATATCCGGCTCTAATGAATAGGAATTTAGCTAAATAGTATTCAGCACCTAATCCGAACTGCACTTTCTGATCCCCAAGGGTTCCGAAAACAATAGAAAGATCAAGATCTGGATCCAAGGCTCGCGAAGAGGCTCCTGCCTGAACTTGCATTGGCAGTGAGTAGGATTCTGATTGAAATTTCAAACTCGAACCTAAATTTCTAAGGCTAAGCCCAAGATCGAATAAATCCATCCTGTAAATGAATCCGAAATCGAAAGCAAGAGCACCGGCAGATTTATCATAAAGTTTCTCATTTATATATTTGATAGTTCCACCGAGTGAAGCATTCGGCAATAATTTTCTGCTGAAACTAGCCATTACAGCAATATCAGTGTTTGAGAAGTCTTCATATTTGGTAAATCCGGCACCTGTTGAAGCTACGGTTCTGGTCATTGAGGCTGTTCCCAAATAATTTATTCCCACACCGAAAACTCCGAAATCAACAGGAATGGTTGCGCCAATAAAACTTTGATTAACTTCAGCAAATGAGCGGTTGTAACTAAGTTCTGCGCTGTATGATTTGATAAATCCTAATCCAGCAGCGTTCCAGTAAATGCAGCTCGGATCAGTGGAATTTGTTATTCCTGCTCCGGCTAATGCCGTATATTTTGCTCCTACACCAAATCTGAGGAATGTAGCTCCTGATAAACCAATATCGCTACATAATAAAACTGTTGATGTATTAAAAGCAATTAAAATCAATAGAATAATTATTTTTTTCATTTTTTTTCCTATCTGATAACTGTAAAACTT
Organism: Candidatus Kapaibacterium sp.; assembly: GCA_026390695.1. GTDB lineage: Bacteria > Bacteroidota > Ignavibacteria > Kapaibacteriales > UBA2268 > JAPLFL01. The sequence goes on from JAPLFL010000018.1 coordinate 4,875, forward strand.
GCTTTTGCATAGTATTCCTTATTATCGGAATCAGTGAATTTAATCAAATAAGTGTAAGTACCACTTGCAATTAGCTTGTCATTTTCTGCTCTTCCATTCCATTGATACTCATTAAGTCCTTGATCGGCGGGGACAGATTTCTCAATTGCTTTAACCAAATCTCCGCTTAAATTGTAAATATAAATTTCAACTTTTCCTGAACCTGATTTTAAATTATATGTAAAAAACATATCTCCTGATGGCACAGATGAATGTGGGAAAGGGTTAGGATAGGAGATAACATCTGAAATCATTTCACTGCTTGAGTTTGATCCAGTCGTAAATGACCAGTTATATTGCTGTAATAATTTATTTCCTGAAGTGTCGGTACATGCTTGTAAAACCGAAACGTTATAAAGGGAGTTTAAAAGGAGAGCAGTTTTAGGTGTCAAAGTTGCAGTTAAAGTATTTTTGTCATAATTAATGGTTGAAGCAATATTGTTTCCATTTTTATCTCGCACATAAAAATTAGTCTCATTTAAATTAGAAGAATTCATTGGTGCCGAAAAAACAGCAGAGATATTAGTAGTAATAGGAACATTTAATGATAAATCTTCCGGGTTATATTTCAATACAACCGGGATATTTGAATTTTCAAATTGAGTGAATTTGTATATACTTGTAGTGAATGCGCTATCTCTGTAATCACTTTGGTCGGTATTTTTTGTGTTATAAACTTGAAGATTCTTTAAAAAATACGGCCCGTTTACTTTATAAGCATTAATATTTTCACCGGGAAATTTTAAAGTTGCATTATAAACCCCTCGCGTGAAACTCTTAGTAAAAGATGCCCATCCAATCTCTTTATTAGACGAATCGACAAGCTGTCCGTTAATTAAATACTCTCCGTCGCTTGTTATTTCAATTTCAACATCAATTGCAAGAAAATTATATAAACCATTGGAATTATCATCAATGCCATAATCCGAATATTTATCTGTTATTCTTACTCCTGCAATTGAATCTTTACTCGTTACAAAAGAAAAGATATAATCATTTTTTAAAGTATCACCCGCTTTGGATTGAATATTCTTAATTGCAGTTATTTGAAATGGTGTATCATAGTCAAATTTATTAGCTGCAGTTAGAACAGCAGAAAAATTTGCCGGATTATAAGTTACTGAAAATGTTAGCGGAGCTTTGGTTTGTTGATTGATAACCGCAAAGTTTGATGATATAATTGTTGAAGGATTAACATCCCGATCGAACATTAATGTAATATTGGAATTTACAGGAACTCCTAATGCACCTCCATCTGGAACTGTTGAACGGATTTCAAAAGGATACGGACTTTTTACTGTGTAAAAATAAAATGTAAAAGGATTTTGAAGTATGGAACCATTAACATCTTTTAAAGATGTACTGATACTTACACTATATTTCGCAGAATAATCCAAATCCTTATCGGGCGTAAATTTTATTGATTTCGAGCCTTTTATATTCTCAATTTTACCGGATACTGGTTGATTTGTATTTGCATTAAATACTTTAAAACATTCAGACGAAAGAGTGGAATCATTAATTTCAGTATTAAAAGATATTTCAATTGAAACATTCACTCCGACTTCTTTTTCCTCGGACAAAGGATTTGTCAGCAGAAGTTGAATATAAGAGCTGTTGGAACAAGTTAAATCTTTATTTGTAATATTGAAATGCCCGTCATTTGCCGAAACTCTGAGGATACAGTTTTTTGAACTGGCATACTCACTAAAATCAATGTCTATTGACGTTTTATTATAATTGTTGACTATGGTTTCCCAAGAAATTCCATTATTTGTGGAAATTAGTAACTGATAAATACATACATCTCCATCGGCGTCGGTACAGTCCCACGATACAGTCTGGGTACCATTTAAATTGGCAGCAGACGCAGGAGATTTGATATTGACAACTGGAGCATTTTGATTGCAAATAATTTCTTTGATAACGGTTGTATTCTTCAATATTCTCAATTTACAAAAATCAGATGGTTTGGGCAGTGATAAATAGAAATTCCAACTCGTATCATCAGAGGCGTCATGGCTTGTAACGGAAAACCCTTGAAATTTATAACTTGCAGCCACTGTCCCGCTTTTATTTACTAATTCGGCGGTATAGATACCGCTTCCGGAGTATTGCTGCGGGCTTAAATTATATTCCCAAACAGGACGAATATCACATATATTTCCAATCCTATCAGGGAAAGTTCCATATATGGCTAAATGAGTAGTGCCAGCTTGAATTACTTGCTGTTCTCTATAATCCATCAAAGCAATTTCATCTTTATTATTTTCTTGGAACACCACGCTTGAGGGCTGCTGTACAGTAGCAATTAAATCATATAACTTATCATAATTGCAATTCCAAATCCATCTATCCGGAACAGCTTGAATATATTTTGACATTAAGCTATATAAATTATCTGATTCGGAATTTCCCTCGGAGAATGATTTATTTTTATTTTTTTCTACAAAAAATCCTTCAGTAGAGGCTACTGCGCGAGTAGTATGCTGCTTTAATTTATCTGGTCTGCCGTTGACTGTTCCTTCTGTTTCATTAGGAAATTCAATAGCTAAGCCATGGTCATGTCCGAATTCATGGACAACAGTAGAGGGATTTGCACCTGTGGAGTTTCCATTTGCATCTGGTATGTTCCTTCGAAGTGAAATTAATCTTGACGGATTTTTACCGGGAACTCCATAATTTGTACCAGTCCAATTCAATTCATCACTATAACCTTGAGCGGCAGGTTGAGAACCAAAATCATTGGGAACAAGGTAAATAAAATATTCATGGTTTGCTTTAGCACTATAATGAGGATGGCTAATTACTCTGTCATTAATAAAATCATCAAAAGGAGTATCCGAAACGTTAGTAGGTGGTGCTGGTTTTGGTTGTGTAAATGTAAAGCTTCCCAAATCAGGAAAAACAAGATCGGATTGTTTTGTAAAAGTTACATCATATATAGGGAAATTTCCTTTTAGAAATGCTTTGCATGTACTGAGCAGGTTAGTCATAAAAGTTCTGTCAGCCTCAGGAACTGAATTTTTCCAGCTATCAGTTCTTGTAAAAGCATAATTTATATAAAACCTATTGAATTTAAATGCTGAAACTGTAATATTTGCAGTTTTTTTAAATATCAAGGGGCTTGAACTTGACTGATCATAAGGTTCAATTTCGGCATCTATACTATGTGCTCCGCTTGACAGACTGATAGGCCAAAAGCTCGTGTAATTTATTGTATTAACTCCATTCTTCTTTGCATTTGCATCAGATTTTATCTTATCATATCTTTTAACAAGAATTTTTTTATCAGGTACAATAGTTCCACCGGCAGACTCTTTAAGCCTGAATTTCACATATACCTCTTCCAATTGAGCATCATCGGCGACAGAGGCCTTCTTTTCCCATTTGCTATAATACATTCTTAATATAGTTTTTTTATCAGGAACAAGTTTTGTTGTTTCCGAACCTTTAGCTCCGTTTCTATCATAGACAGGGTATCTCGAAACCTGAATAGGAAACATGCTGTCAATCTCAATATTGGGTGATGTAATAAACGGGAAATGGTACCAGTCTTTTTGAAGAGTATCTCCGTTTATACTTTTAAGCCCTTTGCCTTGTCCACGCAGAGTTATCCAATATTTCACACCATCTAACAAATCAGCTTTAGGTGATAAGGCAACAATGCTATTAGGAGTGCCCTGAGACAGGTCCACAGGAACAATAGCATAATCGCCTGTTGCTTTTTTATATCTTAAAAAGATATTTTGATCGGTAAATGTTGACATATCTACATTATCACTAAACTTAAATTTAAGATCATTGATTTCCGATCTTTTAAATTTAGTTAGTTTATTAGCTCCAGGCTTATAATCACTTATGTAAAATCCGGCACCATCTGCTGAAATTGTGCCCCAGTCAACGGTAACAGCCCAGCCCTTGACAGTTAGCCTGACCTTTACTTCATTAATCCCCGGGCTTGCAGCAGTACCACCGCGTAACCACGAGGATTTAACATTAAAATTATTAATGCTCCAAGAGTCATTTGCTCCGTGAAGCTGACCCAATGCATGTCCGTTTAAATAAACAACATCAATTTCACCTGATGTGAGGTCAACATCCCAGACACTGAGCGTCAGTTTCACATTTGATAGCTTCGAAACATCTACCGGAATTTGTATTTCAAAAGTAATAGGATTTCTTGAAGAGTATTCATAAATATACTGATCTAAATCTCCTCCACTTGTAGTTTTCCATGAAATCCGGTTTGCAGATAATTCGGGAACAGGTTTTTGAGTTTGTAGAAAGGCTCTTTGACTGGTCTTGTCGCCATTTCGCCTTTGATCTTCATCGGTTTGAGCGCTTAAATTATTTAATGTAAAAACAATAATAATTAAAATAACAAAAGAACGAATAAATTTCATAGTAACCTCCACTGTGCTTCTTTATTGAATTATGGAAAGGATTAATATATGTAAACTAATAATCTATAATTAAATATCCAAAATTAGAAAAATCCAATTTAAAATTAAGAAAAATTTATATAATTTCCAAATGTAAATTTTATATTATTTCTAATGCTTTAGAGTCTGTGCGAAATGTCAATTTTTATCTTATTGGTCAGAAAATATTTTTCTGAGTAAGAACGGAAAGCATTAAAGGAATGGATTTGGATTCCATGGCTTTCAGACACACTTAAAGGCGTGGTCGGAAGTATTTATCATTTACAAGTTTTCAAATTACAAACTCATAACTCATAACTATTTATTACCGAGTTTTAGTTAAATTTGCAAGCTGTTTAATTGACAAATTCTAATTAATGAAATATTTTAAAATACTTATACTTTTAACATTTTTTTTACTTCTAAGCCTACAAGCATGTTCACTCGTGAAAAAGGCTGCCGGAGCTGATGTAGATACAGAAAAGTTAAATGAGTCACGCAAAGCGAAAGTATTAGAAATTGAAAGTACAGCGGCAGAAAAATTATATAATCGTTTAATCAATGGCGATCCACCTGAGAATTCAGATATTTCATTTTATCTATCCGATGAGCTGCTTACAAAGATCATTAGCCAATATAATGGCTCCCGTGGCTTGTTTGATAAGGATACTAAGTATGAAATTATTGGTGTTTTTCTAAAACTTCAGAATGGCTCTGCCATAGCAACAATTTTTATGAATGCCCACAATAATAAATATAATGTAGATTTAAAATTAGTAATGGATTGTTTGCTTGTTTTTGAAATTGAGAAATCAGATCTTTTTGTTAAAATGGAACCGTTTAATATTGCTCCTGATGTAAGTGCAGGAGGGGTTCTGGCGCTAACTGAAGAGATTATTTCCAATTTGATAAAAATAAATTTATCACAAATGAGCCAGAAATTTCCTCCAATTAAAATACCGGTCGATTTTTCAAACAGTTTTAATATCAGAAAATCGGAAGTTAATATTAAAGATAAAATAAATTTAAGGATTGAAGTTCCTGCAAGAACGATTAATTATAAATTGACTCTTAAAGAAGTTCTGATATTCCGTAATTCGGCTTTTGTAGCACTTAATTTCACAAATATCGAAGTGAAATAAAAAGATCAGCAAAAAAAGTTATCAACAAAAAAGAAAAAAATAATTTGCTCATTTGTAAAAAAATACTTAAATTTGTAGTTCGTTAATTTGTAAATATTAAATAAGGGTTTTTATAGAATGGCACATCATAAGTCATCACTCAAAAGAATAAGACAAACAAAGAAGCTTCGTCTTTACAATCGTTTAAAGCGCAAAACATATAAATCCGTAATCCGTGATGTACGCGAAACAAAAACTTACGAAGAAGCGTTAGTAAAATTACAGACAGCTTATAGTGTTCTTGACAGAGTGGCTGCCAAAGGGATTTTACACAAAAACAACGCGGCGAACCGTAAAGCCAGATTATCGGCTTATGTACATAGTTTAAAAGTAGCCTAATAAAAAGAAAATCTTTAGAAAGCTGCACCCGTCGCTCAATTGGATAGAGCATCTGACTACGGATCAGAAGGTTTGGGGTTCGAATCCCTACGGGTGTACCATTAAATTCGACTAATTCCCATTTTATACAACGACTTAACTCACTTCTTGAAAACACGGTTTTGACAGAAGTTTTGACACTTTTTTAAAACTGACTTCTGGTGAGCCTTTTCAGACGTTGGCTTTTTCTTTTTTTGGCTGTTTTCTGTGAAATAGCAGGACTGGTCTATCAAAATAAGGATGGGCTGTGGAAGTCTTATTCGGCGTGTTATGGCTGTGGGTGCGAGAACATATCTTTTTCATGGGTTTTGACAAAAAGGCTGAATAAGATGGACTGGTGGCTGGATATGGAAGATTTTTTCTTTGGTGGAGAAAAATTAGAGTGGCTGCTGGAGCAGACTTCATTTCACTAACTTTTACCGATTAAATGTTAAAACAGGGGTTCGAAACCCATCAGAATTCGATAAATTTATTTAGAGTTTTGAAAAATTTTGACGAGTACGTTTGGCAAATGCAATGGCAGCGGAGAAAAGGATTTGCGAATAGAATATTATATTTCAAAACTGTATAATTTTCTTTTAGATAAATTCACTCATAAGCAGCTATGGCAGACAGTTCTTGTTGATTGTAATTAATTTTTACAATTCTGTTAATTATATTAAATAAATTTAGTAATTTGTATGTTGGTGTATTTTAAATTTGTGTATTTGTTATGATTTTAAAATTTGTTGTATTTGAGGTTGTGATTGATAGAAGAAATAAATTAAAACCTCTGTACTGGAGCATATAAATGAAACCTAAAGTATATCTTGAGACAAGTTTAATAGGCTATTATGCCTCAAAGCCAAGCAGAGACCTTATTACTTTAATGGAGGATTAACATGAAAGACGAAATTATAGATGAAATTCGTAGATTCAGGATTCAAAATGAAGAGAATCTTGATAAATCAAGAGAATCGTATGATGAATAACTTTTGAAAATTCAAGAAAGTCATAAAGCTAATTTAATGAATTTTGAAGCTGTCGTAACTGAAACGAACAATGTCAAGGTTGCTTGAGTTATTTTTGAAGATGGTCAAAAACTTTTTAATAATAAAAATTTATTTATATCTTAGGAGCATTAAATGAAGACTGGAATAGCCTTATTTTCCCTGATTTTGCTCTTCACTTTTGGCTCTGTGGAGCTGCTAAAGAGCAATCCCGATAATTCTTCAGAAACAGATTGGAAGGAAAAAAATATTTGGGCTATTGTGGTCGGCATTTCCAAATACCAAAATGTTCACTCATTAACCTATGCCCATTCGGATGCAATATCTTTCTACAATTATCTACTTTCACCTGCTGGAGGAAGAGCCGATACAAATAGAATAAAATTATTATTAGATTCAAATGCAACTTCATACAACGTCATACGGGCTTTTCAATATGTAAAAGCTAATGTTAAGGTAAATGACCTTGTTTATTTTTATTTTGCGGGACACGGCGACGTTGAAAATATTACTGATTCGGAATTGGGTTATTTGATTTGTTATTCCTCACCTCCGAATGTATATGCCTCTGGCGGCTCTCTACCAATTGATTATCTTCAGGAGTGTTTAAGAACTTTTGCCAAAAAGAAAGCTAAAGTAATAATGATAGCTGATGCATGCAGGGCTGGTAAATTGGCAGGAGGTAAAGAAGGATTAAGACAAACTGCACTTGCCCTTCAAAATGAATGGGAAGGAATTACAAAAATACTATCGTGCAAACCGGGGGAAAATTCCCAAGAGGGAGACAAATGGGGTGATGGTGCGGGTGTCTTTACTTATTATCTCCTCCGTGGATTAAAAGGCTTGGCAGTAAAAGATTTAACAAATAATAAACTTACTCTTTTGCAATTATATAATTATCTAAAAGATAATGTTTCCAGAGAAACTGGGAACAGGCAAAATCCAAAATACTCAGGTGATGAGGACTGTGTACTATCATATATTGATAAAAATGCTTATCAGTCTTTGCTCGCAGAAAAGGAAGAAAAAGATTTTACAGCAGTTAGAGGTGATGTTGGTTTTGTGCCTGATATTTCCATAATTAAAGACAAATTTGTTAAAAGCCAGTATTATTTATTCCAATATTATCTTGAAACAAACAAATTATTAAACTATAATGACAAAGGAAAAGACAGTCTGAATGCACTTTATATCTATCATACGTTAAAGAATAACATTTATGCCGAACCTATTATAAATACTATGAAAGAGGCACTGCTGGCTGCATTACAGAACAAAGCCCAAATTGTTAGAAATAATTGCTTGAATAATAATTGGGATTTTTCATCCCGTAATATTGTTTATAAGGATTTAGAGGCGGCGCTTAACCTAATTGATTCAAATTATTTTTTTTATAAACACATTAAATCTTCATATTTATTATGGAAAAGTATAAAAGCTACCATTGACGGCAATAGGAAAGAATGTATAGGATTAATGAAAGAATGTATAGCTTTGGAGCCGGAAAATCCACTTTCATATTTCTTAATAGCATGGTTGTATGGTACATCAAAACAATTAGAGCTTGCTGTAATTAATTACGATAAAGCTATTAAATACTCATCCAACTGGATTATGCCTTTGAATAATAAAGGGTTTGACCTAAATGAATTAGGGAAGTACGAAGAAGCAATAAAGTGTTTTGAAAAAGTAATCGAATTGGACAGTAATGATTTAGACCCTTGGACTGGTATCGGTAATGCCCTTGAGGGATTAGGCAAAAATGAAGAAGCAGTAGAGTATTATAACAGAGCAATCTTCTTGAAACCAGATTTTATTCAAGCAATTGATTATAAAGTAACTGTTTTAAATAAATTAGGAAGAACAAAAGAAGCGAATGAGTGTTTTGAAAAAATAATGACAATTAAACCTGAAGATACTTATTCAAATATAAAAAAAGGAAAGATTCTCGGAAAAATTGGAAGAACAAAAGAAGCGAATGAGTGTTTTGAAGAAGCATTGAAGGTCTTTAACAAAGATATTGATGTTAAGCCTGATAATTCTTCTGTATGGTATGATAAGTCTTGTATTCAATCTTTGATGAAAAATAAGAAGGAAATGTTAATTAGCCTCAAAAAAGCTATTGAACTGGGAACTAATTGGAAAGAAAAAGCAAAAACCGATGATGATTTTAAAGATTATTGGCAAGATTCTGATTTTAAAAAATTGGTTGAATAAATATGTGTTGATATTAAATGAGAATCTGGTCTTTACATCCAAAATATCTTGACCAAAAGGGATTAGTTGCTCTCTGGCGTGAATCACTCTTAGCTAAACATGTTCTGGAGGGAAGAACAAAGGGATACAGAAATCATCCTCAGCTTGATAGATTCAAATCTTTCGAAAGCCCATTAGATGCAATTAATCAGTATTTATCAGAGATATACAAGGAAGCTGCACGCATAGGATATAATTTCGATATTGAAAAGATTAACTGGGATTTTAAAGAAAGTAGAATAGCCGTTACACTTGGACAAATAAATTATGAATCAGCACATTTTCTTAGGAAACTAAAAATTAGAGATTTTAAAAAATATACAGAACTCAGTAATGTAAAAACTTTCGATACTCATCCACTTTTTTATTTAGTAGAAGGAGGAATTGAAAACTGGGAAAGAATAAATAAAGATAAATTAACAAACTAAATGTTCGCCAAAAGTGGCGAAATTCTACATTATAATCCATCTACAGTGGCTACCACAGCAATGATATATGTAATAAGACCCTAATATTTCATCTTATTTCCGAACACCAACTCGAACCCAAACCTAATTTGCATATCATGCTCAAGTTCTATTTTGTTTTATTTATGTAGTTGAAGTCATACAATGTAGAGTAGCAGCTCTTTATATTTGTTTAATTAATTTTAGGTAATAAAAAAGGGGCTTTAGCTGCCACTTTCAGTTTTATTCTTTTATATTCTTCTTACACCAGTTATAAACTCCTTGCCCTGATATTCCATATTTCTTGGCTATGAATTGTTTGGTTACTCCATTCTTAATCATAGATTCTATTTCTACTCTATATTTATCAAGTTTACTCGAACCTGTCCCCGGCTTCCTGCCCAATTTAACACCAGCAGCCTTACGAGCACGAAGAGCCTCACGGGTTCTTTCTTGTAGAAGTTTTTTTTCAATGGTAGCAGAAAGTCCAAATGCAAAAGCCATAATTTGTGATTGAAGTGAATCATCCAATTGCCAATTTTCTTTAATCGAATAAACAACTATCTGTTTATTCAATAGTATGCTCAAAATTTCAAATATTTCATAAGACCGGCGAGATATTCTGGAGATTTCGCTGATTATTAAACAATCTCCGGCTTGAAGCTCCTGCACTACATTGAATATCTTCCTATCCTTCCAATGAACCGAACCAGAAATTTTTTCTTCAATGAATTCTACATTACCAAGCTTCTTGTCATTGGCAAATCGCAATATTTCTGCAATATTTTTTTCGTTATTTTGCTCTTGAGTGCTACATCTCAAGTATGAAACTACTTTGTTTTTGTTGTTCATAAGTGAATACCTCTATAACTGAATTAAAGTTATTATTTTTAATAAGTGTTTATTGAATGACTCTATTGAGTTTTTTATATGTAGAATTGAAGGTCTAAACTTATAATTTGAATTTGACTGGTTAATTTTATAGTTCACTTGCCAGTTCCTTCTAAAATTTTATTATCAGTTCAACCAGAGATACCATTCCATTATTTTTTGAAATTCAATTTTACTAATGTTTTATTTAATGTTCTACCTTCTTCACCAAACGTGTTCTATTGAGTTTTTATACATTGAGACAGTATAAAACACGTTTCAATTTTCAACTACTTTTTTCAAAAAACTCCGGTTCGCTTTCATCAGTTACCTAACATTCGGGGGAACATGATATAGCCGTTACAGTCAAAGGTACCGGAAACTAAATCTCTACGGCAAGGTAGTTTGTTATATTTCGATTTCTTCAAGATATATTTCACTCATAATCTTATCTTCAAAAAGCTCTTCCGTGCGAAGCTCCTGCAAAACCAGTTCATCGTCCATTTCACCCCTGAAACTTCGAGCAGAATTGTAATCTGTAAATATCTGTTGGCATGGATAGTAATTGTGAATCTCATCCATACTAACCCATTTAACAATAAATAATCTCATAGTTAATCCTCAAATCTTTGAATAATTGCTTTAATTGTATCTTCATTCAGTTCATTTATATCATGCACTTCCACACCCCAATGCTCATTCGGGATATAGCCTTCCATTTCTTCACCGCAGTATTGACTAATTCCATAAGCAGGGTGAAACGGAGAACTATTCATGGCATAAACTGAACCATCAATTACAATTGTATATCGGTCAGCACTTGTGCCACCATTATCATAAACTTGGACTTCTTTATCTTTAATTTTCATTTACTCACCTTTTGCTGCATACATAAACCAAGTAGATTCTTTTAATTTTTCATCTGTTATTGGGTCATATTCAGTAAGGTCAGCATAAGTTCTCCAGCCCTTGTTTTGGTAGCCCCGGACATCTGACTTGCAATGCCATTTGGTAACTTTGCAGGCAATAACTTTATCATTGAACCCGAAAATATCTTTATTCACAAGTTCCGGAGATATAAACTTCCATTTCATTTATAATCTTTCAGTTTGTAAATAAATTGGTTAATGTTCGGAAGGTAAATACAGTATCCTGTCAACACTTGAATACCACAGGACTATCTCATCAAGGCAAAAGTCAGTGTAATCCAAAGTTTGAACTGCAACCACGGAACCATTCCCATCTTCAATGGTAATAATTGCAGTTTTATCTTCATGGACTTGGAGCTTGAAGACCTGAAATTCTTCTTGCTTTACCCTTGAGTCTGCCTGCCAACTGGCAACGACAGATAGCAACCAATAGCACTCACAGGTGTCGGCAAGGTGTTTAATGCCATCGGTGAACATGATATTCATGTATTTATAATAATTTTCTGTTCCGCAGAACTGCTCAAGCTCGGACTTTATTTGTCCCGGTGTTTTCATTTCTTATCCTTAAAATTAGTAAATAAATTATCTTGTTTTTTATTTCTTGAAGCAAGCATAAGGTCTGCAATCTCATAACATAGGTCTGTTATCTGCCACAGCTCATTGTGCTCGCACTTAACCAAAAGCAGCGGGAGTAAGCCCGCTGCAATTGCATCTCTTAATTCTTCATTATAATCTTTTCTCATAGTTCCTTATATTGATTTAATACTTGCATAAATGGTTACGATAATTAGAATTACGTAAACGGTTAACATAACTGCAATGAATATATTCATTACTCCTCCAATGAATTAGTTGATGAATGGTTTAAAATATAAGCCGTGGCTTTTTGTGCCTGACTGGCTGCAATAACTATCATTTTAGGGTCGTTTTGCAGCACTTGCAGCCAGTTACTAATGTATGAAACGGAATTTTCAAAATTAGTATTGATTCCAGAAACATTGCAGAGGAACTGACTTGTTATCTCTGCCACAAGTTCTTCACGCCCGTATGAGCTTGAGCCAAAGATAATTTTATCCGTTATACCGGAACGATTCAAACGATGAATCGCTCCGCTCGAATGTGCCATCTCATGGAACAAACTTGAATAATAATCTGCCGGAGTGTGGAACTTATCTATTGAAAGTATCTCTATCATGTCCTTCGAAGGAATGTACCTTGGGTTCGGAATCATGTTATTGAAAACTATCTTCGGCGGGTTTTTATACCCCTGAATAATTTGCTCGGCTTCCATTATCTTCGGTGAACTGGACATGATATTTTTCTTTTTCAATACTTCATCTGGTAGTTCAACCTGCTGAAGATTGAACACGTTGTAATATTTCAAAAGGAAGTGGACATCAGCAGTAGATTCATCAAGTTCAGTTCCGGTAATTCTTACAATTGGCTTCCAAAATACAACCATTGAAGCATGTTCATCTTTTTTAACAGAACCTCCAAGTGCCTTGCATTGCCGAAAGGTCAACCAATAATGAGATTCAAAATTGGACAAACCAAGCATAATTGTATTAATGCCTTGGTAGCGCAGACCCGATATATAATTTTCTGGGAATGCTGAAGACCAGTTTTTCTGCCACGGAACTATATTCTGCTTCAACTGCTCAAGAATCTGGTCAGTAATTTTCTGATATATGAAATTCATAAATACCTCTCTAAATTAAAATGGCAGCTTTTTTGGAGCTGCCATTTTGGTGATTATTCATTTCGTTTCTTGATTTTCTTGCGGTTCTTTGCGCTCAAGTCTCTCCAATTCGTTCTGCATCATGGTAAGGTCATTATTGAGATTCTTAACAAGATTCTGCTCTCGGTTGGAACAGTATTCCCACCATAATTTTGCCGTTTTCGAAACTCTCTTCTGATACCGTTCCTCGGTTTTTCTTAATGCTTCTTCCAATTCAGATTTTCGGGATTCATATTCCTTCAGATGTTTGGAGTCACGGTCGGCAGCATCCTTCCTCCATCCCGCAATCTTGAGATTTTCACGTTCTATGGAAGCTTTTTTGTTTTCAATACCTCTGCGGAGAGCTTTAATTTTATTTTTCAAAATTAGCTCTGCATCTTCCGGTGTTACTTCCTTAGGTTCAGTTGCAGCAATGCCTTCAATATTGTGGCTTGGCATGGTAACTTCCGGTTTTTGAATATTACTTGGTTCAGAAACTGGAGATGATATTTTTGATGATGAATTATTAGCATCATCTGTCTTTTCAATCTCAACTTTTTTGAATTTGGATTGAAGTGGTTTTGTTGGTTCATTTTTCATTATAAATGCTCCTAAATGATTATAAATAATTTGTTTAAGTGTGTTTTTAAGTAGTAAAAACTTGTTTCTAACTTACAAAAAATAACCGAAAGATACAAGCGAAAAATACAATTAAATACATTATTTTTAAGGCATTTATAAGCAGTGAAAAATCTCGAATAACAAACAAATGGTATTTTCAAAAACTCTAAAATAATTTGAGTAATTTTGTCCAGAATTGAAAAATTGAAATAGCTTTATTTATACAAACAAGACATCTCTGAAGGATATGGAAGTAATTGAGGAATATACGACAAATGCGATGGAGATATATGTATAGAGCTGTTACCTATCACTACTTTATCTGATGCTATATGTATAGAGGCTCATTATTAATTAAAAATCTTGGAAAAAGTTTTTCGGGGCAGTTGTATAAACTAGCATATACAGTAGTAATTGTTTATACATGATGTCGAATCGCTTTTAAAAACAGAAAGGAGATTTATATATTCAATCGTAAGTTTTTTTTTAATTTTTTATCAACAAAATGGCTTTGAGTGGTGATAAAGTAAAATATATTCCGTAATTTTGTATGTTGGAAAAGTGTATTTGAAATATTGTAGAGTGAGCATGAATTTAACTGTTTATAATTCAATTGTCAATTTTATTTGGAACATTGCAGACGATGTTTTAAGAGATGTTTATGTAAGAGGTAAATATAAAGACGTTATTTTACCAATGACCGTAATTAGAAGAATTGATTGTTTGCTCGAACCTACCAAGAATAAAGTTCTTGAAATGCACAAGTTTTTCGATGAAAAGAAAATTGCTAATCAAGCTCCCGGACTGAAAAGAGAATCAGGTTATGTTTTTTATAACACATCTGAATATACATTAAAAAAATTATTACGTGAACCAGAGCATATAAAAAAGAATTTTGAAGATTATTTGAATGGATTTAGTGATAATATTCAGGAAATTATTTCAAAGTTCAAACTCCGTAATCAATTAGAAACATTGCATGAAGGTAATATCCTTTTTAAAATGATTGAGAAATTTACAACTAATAAAATCAATCTTAGTCCTGAACCAGTTAAAAATTCTGATGGTGAAATACTTCAAGAGGGTTTATCTAATCTTGGAATGGGATACGTTTTTGAAGAATTGATTAGACGCTTTAATGAAGACAATAATGAAGAAGCTGGAGAACACTTCACTCCTCGTGATATTATCAAATTAATGGCTCACACTATCTTTCTTCCTATAAAAGATAAAATTGAAGATGGAACATTCTTAATGTATGACCCAGCAGGTGGCTCTGGTGGTATGTTGACCGAATCTGAAAAATTTGTTATTGATGATGAAGGCGAAATTAGGTCAAAGGCATACTGGCACTTGTACGCTCAGGAAGTCAATCCTGAGACTTATGCTATTTGTACGGCAGATATGTTAATCAGAGGTGAAGAAAATATTCATACATTTTTTGGTTCTACTTTAAAAACTGATGGCTTTCCACATCTTAAATTTGACTTTATGATGACCAATCCGCCTTATGGTAAGTCATGGAAGGTTGACCAAGAGTATATCTTTGATACCAAGAAAAAAGAAATTCTTGACCCACGCTTCAAAGTAGGTTTACCAAGAATTAGTGATGGTCAGTTACTTTTTACAGTGAATATGCTTTCTAAAATGAAAACAGATACCGAATTAGGTAGCCGTATTGCTACTATTCATAATGGTTCTGCTTTATTTACCGGAGATGCCGGAAGTGGTGAAAGTGAAATAAGAAAATGGATTATTGAAAATGACTGGCTGGAATGTATAATTGCTCTGCCTGTAAATATGTTTTATAATACTGGTATTTCTACATTTATTTGGATTTTGTCAAATAAGAAAAAAGAAAAAAGAAAAGGTAAGGTTCAATTAATTAATGCAGTTGATGTATTTGAGAAGATGAGAAAAAGTCTTGGAAATAAAAGCAATACATTTACCGAAGAACATATTAAGCAAATTACGCAGATTTATCTTGACTTTAAAGAAAGTGAAATTTCAAAGATATTTGATAATTCAGATTTTGGGTATTATAAAACTACTGTTGAGCGTCCTCTACGGCTGTCAGTTCAGATAACACCCGAAAAACTTGAATTATTAAAGCAGGTAAAAGCTATTGTTGAATTTGATAAAATCAGTAAATTACTAATTGAACTATTTGGTAATTCAATACATGATGACTTCAATGTTTTTAAAGAGAAATTTGAAAAGGGATTGAAGAAAAAGGAACTAAAAGTCGGAAATAAGGAATTGAATTCTATTTATGATAATTTTTCTTACAAAGATGAAACTGCTAAACCAGTAATTAAAAAGAAAACAAAAGAATTATCCGAATATGAACCGGATTCGGAATTAAGAGATTATGAAAATGTGCCATTGAAGGACAGTATTGAGGAATATTTCAAAAAGGAAGTATTGCCTTATACTCCTGACGCTTGGATTGATGAAACTAAAACTATTACTGGCTATGAAATATCATTCAATAAATATTTCTATAAATACCAGCCATTAAGCAGTATTGAAGAAATAACAAAAGATATTCTTACGTTGGAAAAAGAGACTGAGGGCTTATTGACTAAAATTTTATCATTTAATATTTAGGTAGATTAATGAACAATAAATATCCTAAATATAAAAAAACTGGTCTTGACTGGCTCGAAGAAATACCGGAGCATTGGGAAATACTTCCAAATAAAGCCCTTTTTATAGAACGTAAAGAGAAGAACAATAATGACTATGAGCTTCTTTCCGTTACTCAAGATAGAGGTATAATTAAACAATCTGAGATTACAGATAAAAAAGATATATCTAATGATGACAAATCAAATTACAAACTTGTTCTAAAAAATGATTTGGCTTACAACAAAATGAGAATGTGGCAGGGAGCTGTTGGACACAGTAAATATAATGGTTTAGTAAGTCCTGCTTATGTTGTTTTAAAACCTAAAGAAAATGTCTTTTCAAGATATTTTTACTATTTATTCAAGTCTAATAAATACCTGATTCAAACGAATAAATTCTCTTATGGTCTTTGTGATGATATGAATAGTTTACGTTATGAAGACTTCAGAAATATGCTTACTCCAGTTCCTCCATTAAAAGAGCAAGAAATATTAACAAACATTATCGAATTAAAGATAAATGATATTGACAAATATTTATCATCAAAAAAACAAATAATTGATTTATTCAGAGAAAGAATTGGGTTACAAACTTTTTCAGGTTTCAATAGCCAAAAAAAAGTCAAATATGCGAATTGGTTGGCACAATTGCCTTCATCTTGGAAATTTGAAAAATCAAAGAGAATTTTCCTTAATATTGTTGATAAAAATAATTTAAATGAGCAATTATTGGCTGTTACACAAGATAAAGGGGTTTTGCCAAAAGATTTATGCGATAATAATTATACAACAACGGCTGGGGATGGTACCAATCTATTAAGAGTTAAAAAGGATGATTTTGTTATTAGTTTAAGGTCATTTCAAGGAGGTATTGAACATTCTAATTATCAAGGGTTAGTTAGCCCTGCTTACACAGTTATCAGAATAAAAACTGAATATAGAAATGATTTATTAATCCACTTTTATAAATATTTTTTAAAATCAGAAAGATTTATCTCAATGTTAAACACTGTAATTACAGGCATTAGAGATGGTAAAAACATTAATTATAAAGATTTTCAAGATATTATTTTACCAGTACCATCAGAAGATGATTTAATAAAGTTTAAAGAACAATTCCTGATATTTGAAAATTTAGTATCTATTTATGAAAAAGAATAAAAGCTATTTAATAAATTCTCAGCTATATTGATTAGTGAAATTGTAACAGGTCAAATCGACATCCGAAATAAAAATGTCCAATATGAGAAATTTGAAGAGAATTATCATTATCAAAAAGTAGCCGAAAACATAGAAGAATATAAAGGATAACATTAATTATCTATTTTAAAATTATTAGACTAAAATGGCAATGAAAGATAAAGCATATATAACTGGTTCGGTGTTAAAGTGGTCAAGAGAAACTGCCAAGCTCTCTATTGACCAAGTTGCAAGAACCATGAAGAAAGACCCAGCTTCTATTGCAGCTTGGGAAAATGAAGCAGATTATCCGACAATTAAACAGGCAGAAAAATTATCAGAAATGTATAAAAGAGCTTTAGCCGTCTTTTTTCTTCCTGTTCCACCGAAAGATTTTGACACTTTGAAAGACTTTCGTGGAAAAAATGAACAAAGAGACTTTTCAACAGCTTTAACTTTTTATATACGAGAATTGCAACAAAAACAGAACTGGTTAATTGAGCAATTAGAATCAGATAGAGAAGAAGAACTAAAATTTCTTGGTAAGTTTGCTTTAAATTCAAAGGTTATAGAAATTGCGAATGATATTAAAAATGAAATTGGTTTTGATAGTTTAAAAAATTTAAAAGAACCATTAAGAGATTTAATTAATAAAGTTGAACAAAAACGGATATTTGTAAGTTTATCAAGCAACTTTCATAGTCGTTCACTCTTAAATACAGCAGAAGTTAGAGGTTTTGCAATTTGTGATAAATTGGCACCTTTTATTTTTATTAATACAGCAGACTCAAAAAATGGGCAATTGTTCACCTTGATGCACGAATTAGCCCATTTATGGCTGAATTCGAGTGGTATCTCAAATATCGACTTTCGAGAATCTTTAAATTCTATCTACGACCCAATTGAAATACTTTGTAATGAAGTTGCCGCAGAGATTTTAATGCCAATCCGTTTAATTAGGGAAGCATTTAAAGGGAAGAACATTACGATTGACTTAATATCGAATTTTTCAAAAGAAATAAATGTTAGCTCTTTTGCTTTAGCAGTAAGGTTATTAAAGAATAATTTAATCAAAAATGAATTTTTCTATCATATTAAATCAATTTTTGAAAAAAGATACAACGAATTTTTGAAAAAAGAGGAATCAAAAGAGAAAACTGGTACTCCAAGTCCATTCCTATTACAAGTTAGAAAAAATAGTAGAGCATTCTCAAATTATGTATATCAGAATTACAAGAGCGGTAGAATCAATGGTGCAGAAGCCAGTAGTTTATTAAAAATTAAAATAAATAATTTTTCACGAATGGAACGGTACTTATTTGTATGAAAACTAAATATTGCTTAGATACAAATTTTTTTGTACAGGGATGGAATAAATACTATTCTCCTATCTTTTGTAGTGGTTATTGGGAAATTATTGATGAATTCGGCAAAGAAGGAATAATTTTCATACCGGAGATGGTGAAAAAAGAAATCAACAAAGTTGATGACACTCTCAAGGAATGGCTGAAAAACAAAGAATATCTAATCAAAGACATAGATAGCAATGTTCAAAGGCATTTGAAAGAAATTTATGCCTATAACGAATCTCATATAAGATTAGTTGATAATACAAAGAATAGGTCTCAGGCTGACCCTTGGGTAATTGCTCATGCAATGTCAGAACATGCAACTGTGGTAACAAAAGAAGAAAAAATTGCAACTCCCAACTCTACAAAAATAAAAATTCCAAATGTATGTGAAAATATGGGAGTCAGATGTATTGATGATTTTGAATTTATTAAAGAAGTGAAATTGTTGTTTCAATGCCGTAAGGCATAATATTGGGTAAATAGAAATAATGTAAATTGGGGAAATATGATTTTAAATTCCGATGTTTCTGAAAAAAGGCTCGAATCCATTATTGAGAAAAGTTTAATTGAAGAATCTGGTTATGTAAAAGGGTTGAACCAAAATTATAACCGAGAATTCTGTCTTGACACCAAATTATTATTTGAATTTTTGGAAAATTCTCAGCCAAAAGAAATTGCCAAACTCAAAACTAATCACGACGACAAATATCAGGAAAAATTCTGTTCAAGACTTTCCGGCAAGATAAAAAAGGATGGAGTCATAAATGTTCTCAGAAATGGGGTGGATGATAACAATGCAAAATTTGAACTATTGTATAAATTGCCATCATCAGACCTGAACCAGACCTTAATTAGCAATTATTCAAAGAATATTTTTTCGGTATCAAGGCAATTGAAATATAGCTTATCAAATTCCAATTCACTTGATATGGTTGTATTTATTAATGGTATTCCTATTTCAACTTTTGAATTAAAAAATGAACTAACTAATCAAAATATTAAAGATGCTATCAGGCAATACCAAAATGACAGAGATCCAAAAGAGCCACTATTCCAGTTTAAGCGATGTATAGTTCATTTTGCCGTTGATACTGATTTGGTTTACATGACTACAAAACTTCAAGGTGAAAATTCAATATTTTTACCATTCAATAAGGGTTATAATAATGGAGCTGGTAATCCACTAAACCCAAACGGATTGAAAACTGATTATCTTTGGAAAAAAATATTAAAAAAAGAGAATTTAAGTAATATTGTTGAAAAATATGCGCAGGTATTTCAAGAAATAGATGATGACGGGAACAAGAAAGAAAAACAAATTTTTCCCAGATTCCATCAATATGATTTGGTAACGAAATTATTGGCAGATGTTAAATTAAATGGTGCTGGCAAAAGATATTTGATAGAACATTCTGCTGGTTCCGGTAAGAGTAATTCAATTAGTTGGCTTGCACACCAGTTGGTAGGGCTCTTCGATATGACAAACTCAACACCTGTTTTTGATTCGATTATCGTTGTAACGGATAGAAAAGTTTTAGATAAACAAATTCGGGACAATATAAAGCAATTTGCGCAGGTTAAGGGTGTCGTTGTACCAATTACTGGTGGTAGTTCAAAACTTAAAGATGCACTTGAAGAAGGTAAACAAATAATAATTACTACAATTCAAAAGTTTCCTCATATTGTCAAACAAATTTCTGAATTAAGTTCGTCAAAATTTGCAATAATAATTGATGAAGCTCATTCGAGTCAGAGCGGTTCTTCGGCAAGCAAAATGAGTATTGCCTTGTCGAAAAAGGACTTAAAAAATGAATTAAAAGCAGTGGAAGAAAACGAGACTTACGAAGATATGATAAATAGAATAGTTGAAAAATCTATTAAATCAAAGAAAATGTTAAAGAATGCCAGCTATTTTGCTTTTACAGCTACTCCAAAAAATAAAACACTTGAAACTTTCGGCATAAAAAGAGATGATGGGAAATTTGAATCCTTTCATCTTTATTCTATGAAACAAGCAATTGATGAAGAATTTATTTTAGATGTTTTAAAAAATTACACTACCTTCAATAGCTTTTACAGAATAAAAAAAGCTACTGAAGCAAACGAAGATAAGCAGATTTTTGATAAGAATAGAGCACAAAAGAAAATTAGATTCTTTGTTGAGTCTCATCCAGACTCAATAGAGAAGAAAACCAAGATAATGATAAATCATTTCCTAAATGACGTTATAAGAAAAAAGAAAATAAAAGGTTTAGCTAAGGCAATGCTTGTTACGAGTTCCATTCAACAAGCTGTACGATTTAAAATTGCTTTTGATAGCTATTTATCAGAAATAAAATCTCCATTTAAAGCAATAGTAGCATTCTCAGGGACAAAAAAAGATGAAGGTAAAGAATATACGGAAGAAAGTATGAATGGTTTCCCAAGTATAGATATACCAATAGAATTTAAAAAAAATGAATATCGTTTTCTAATTGTGGCAAATAAATTTCAAACAGGTTTTGACCAGCCATTACTACATACAATGTATGTGCATAAAAAACTTGAAGGAGTTCAGGCAGTACAAACACTATCAAGAATTAACAGAGCTTATAAGCCATATAAAACAGATACTTTTATCTTAGACTTTGACAATACACATGACGATATTAAAGAAGCATTTAAACCCTACTATGAAACAACAATATTAAGCAAAGAAACAGACCCCAATAAATTAAACGATTTGAAAGACGACCTTAGTAAATTTCAAATTTATAACAATGAACAAGTTACAAATTTCACATTCCAATACCTTAAAGGAATTGATAGACAGAAGTTAGACCCGATTTTAGATATATCGGTTGAAAATTTTAAAAATGATTTGGATTCTGATCAGCAAGCAAAATTTAAAATTCAGGCCAAGTCATTCACAAGGGTTTATAATTTTTTGGTTCAAATATTGGTTTATCCGAATGTAGAATGGGAAAAATTATATTGGTTTTTGAAATTTTTATTAAATAAATTGCCCTCTGATTTTGAAGATTTGGCAAAAGGAATAACCGATAGAATAGACCTTGATAGTTATAAAACATCCGAACCGAGTATGTTGAACATATCAATTGAGGAAAACAGAGAGCTTAATCCAATCCCTTCACAAACAGGTGCTGGCGGATATCAGCCAGAGTTAGACGAGTTAGAGGCGATAATTAAAGAATTTAACGAAAGATTCGGCACCGAATGGACTGATGACGATAAAATTCGTAGATTCCTATTTGAAGATATTCCAAACGAAATGGCAAAAGATTTAGATTTCATTAAAGCAACAATGAGCTCGGACAAGCAAAATACCAAAATAACCTTTGACCAGAAATTGGATGATAAATTTCAAGACCTTATTCATTCACATACTAAACTTTATAAGAGATACTCTGACGATGATGCTTTTAAAGATTACGTATGCTCAATGCTGTTTGATATAGTTTACAATAGAAGTAGTTTTTTGACGAAATGAGAATAGGAATAAATTATGTCTAAAATTCTTGATGTCCAAATACAAGATGATTATCTAAGAGCCATTACACTTACTAAACCAATTGATGCCTTATGTGAATTAATCTGGAATAGCTTAGACGCTGATGCTACAGAAATAAGAATAGAATTTATATTGAATCCTTTGAGTGGTTATGATTCAATTTCTATCATAGATAATGGTCATGGTATTAACTATCAGGATGCTGAGACTGCATTTAGTAGCCTTGGAGGCTCTTCAAAGAAATATAAGAAGTGTAGCCCAAAAAACAGGATATTGCATGGTAAAGAAGGCAAAGGCAGGTACAAGGCTTTTTCTTTGGGTTCCAATTTTCAATTCATTAGTAGATTTATTGAAAATGGATTAATTAAAGAATTTGATATTAATTTAAGTGAAGATAAACTAAAAAAACCAATATTGAATGATATTAAAACTATATCAAATACTGCTTCAGCAGGAGTAAAAGTTATTATTTCCAACATAAAACCAACTGTAAGTTTAAGTTTCTCCACAAATATAATATTTGAATTGGAAAAGAAATTTGCAGTTTATTATAGCTCCTATAAAAATTTCAACATAACCGTTAATAATACTCAGCTTAACTTTGCAGACTCAATAATCGATGAAGCTGAAATAAATTTTCAAATACAAAATTTAGATAATTCTTCTTTGCCCCATGAATTTAAAGTAAAGATATTAGAATGGTGTGTAAAATGTGATAAAAAAATATTCTTTTGCAATATTTCAGGTATAGCCCTCGGTGAAAATAAACTTACAATTAGAACAAGTAATTTTAATTTAACAGTTTACATTATGTCTGGCTTTATAGAAGATTTATATCAAGAAGGTCAATTAGACATAGCCGAAGAGCTTAACGAAACTTTATCAAAAGCTATACAAAAGACAAATGAATTTATTAAGGATTTTATTAGGTTGAAATTGCATCAAAATGCAAAGGATTTTATTACCGAGCTGAAAAGTGAACACATTTACCCTTTTAATTCTGAGCCAAAAAGTGAAGCTGAGAAAGTTGAAAGACAAGTTTTTGATATTCTAGCATTGAATGTTAATGAGCATTTACCGGGTTTTGAAAAGCAAGATTCAGTAAATAAAAAACTAACTTTTCGGTTGATAAAAGAAGCATTAGAAAATGACCCCAAGGGCTTTTCAAAAATAATAAAGGAAGTTTTAGATTTACCTCAAGATAAAAGGGATGACCTTGTTGAAATCTTAGATAGAACTTCTTTATCAACAATACTTGATGTCATTAAAGAAATAACAGATAGGTTACAAATATTATATGAACTTGAACAGATTCTATTTGATACAGAGATTAATAAAAAAGTATTAGAAAGAAAGCATTTACATAAAATTGTGAAAAATGAAACTTGGATATTTGGTGATGATTATACTTATGGTGCTGATGATGTGTCTCTGAGAAATGTTCTAAAAAAATACCTTAAAGACCTTGGAAGAGAGGACTTCCTTGAGAATATCCAATCTAATACAAATAGTGATTTAGATGAAAATATTCCTGATATTTGCTTATGGAAGCAATATAATCTTGGCAAATCTGGACACTTTGCAAATTTGGTAATTGAATTAAAAAGACCATCAAAAACTATTGGTCAAACTGAATTATCTCAAATAAAAAAATATGCACGAGTGGTATCTGACGACAGTATATTTCCTAAAGATAGAACAAATTGGACATTTATTTTATTAGCTACTAAATTAAATGATGACGCACTTTTTGAATGTAAACAAGAAAATCGTGAATTTGGTCATATCTATGCAAATAATTCTGTAAATGTTTTTGTTAAGCAATGGGGAGTATTATTAAATGAAGCAAAATCCAGACATCAATATTTAAAAGAAAAATTAAACTTTGAGATTACTGAAGAAAATGAAGGAATTTCATTACTCAAGAAAAAATATAGTGAATATTTACCAATTGAAATATAAAAGGTGAAACTATGACAGATTACTTATTTCACCCATTCCATAAATTCGATTAGTCCAAATTCCATTTGACATTTTTTCGCCACTTTTGGCGAAAATTTCAAATAAATCTTCCAAACACCACAATAGAAGCCATAAATAAAATTAAAATAAATGTTTTTTATTGTTTGGGGGATAGAAAATAATTCAGTAATTTTGTTTTTTTAAATGAATGAGAGTGAATATAGTAAAAAAATAGGAAGAAAAAGTAAAATATAGATTGTAAGCGGGTCTTACTATCGTTCTTGATAGAAAATCGCAAATTCAAAACCTGAGAACGAAAAACAAGTTCGCTCCGAGAAATCGGGGTGTTTTCTTTTTTTTGTTTCTCAGGTGGGTGTTTTGCGATACCTCTATCAAGAGCAAAATTTGTGAAAATGCCCTTTTTGTTTTAAAAATTTTAGAGGTATAGAATGGAAAATTCTGATGATTTTAATAAGAAAATTAAAATATTTGTTGATAAAAAAGATGAACACATTGGCAAAATTCTATTAACGCAATTAAAAAAGGCTTTGATATAAGATATTGTTGATTGAAAAATAATTCGTATATTTGTAATTACAGATTATACAGAAATGAGAAAAGATGGAAAATACGGTTAAGCAAATAATTGAAAAGATACTTTCATTGCCACTATCAAGGCAAAA